>NZ_JBEXNC010000005.1:0-418983 GCF_040610935.1 Lentzea sp. NPDC003310 | reverse complement strand
TTTTGTTTGTGGGGGGTGTGCACCCGGGCGGTGTTGTCGGGCCCCCCGGGGGGGGCGGTGCTGCACGAGCACCGCCACCGCTTCCGGCGAGGTCAGGCGAACGGCTGAACGTTCGGCTGGAACACCTGGCCGTTCTCCGGTGCGACGAGGTCCACCAGGTACTTCGCGACCGCCGCGTCCGTGCCCGCCGAGCGGCCCAGGATGCAGTGGCCGAACGCGTCCACGCTGATCAGCCGCGCGTTGCCGAGCTGCTTGGCCATGCGCTGCGCGAACAGGTACTGCGTGGCCGGGTCGTAGTAGTTGCCCACGACGACGATCGGGTTCTTCGTCTTGCGGTTCCACGGGCCGATCCAGCGGTCCGGGTGGCGCGTCGGCCACGTCGCGCAGGTCAGCAGGTCCGACGCCGCCTGGTAGCGGCCGAACGTCGGCGACTCCTTCTCCCACTTCGCCGCCGTGGCCGCCCACGTGCGGGTGGTGCGGGCGAACGGCTTGTCGATGCAGTTGACGCCGTAGTACGAGTCGTCCGCGGTGTACGGGGTGTCGCCCAGCGGGTCGACGTCCCAGCGACCGCCCGCGTTGTTCAGCGGCGCTTCGAGCTCCACAGTGGACTGGATGCTCATGGTGGTCGCCACCGACGGGTTCAGCGCCACGTGGATCGACTGCAGCCACGCGGCCAGCGGCGCGATGCGGGCGATCGAGTACAGGTCACCGGCCACACGGCCGACCACGTCCGACAGCGTCACCTTCGTGCCGTTCGGCAACGTCGCCGGTCCCTTGGCCAGCGCGGCCTTGAGAGCCTCGAACTTGCCGCGGGCGTCCCCGGCGAACGCGCACTTCTCCGCACCGACGGAGTCGCAGCGCTTCAGCATCGCGTCGAGCGCGATCTCGAACCCGCGGGCGCGCTCGCGGTCGTACTGCGCGCCGTCGGTCAGGCGCAGGCGCGGGTCGACGTTGCCGTCGATCACCATCGCGCGCGTCTTCTGCGGGAAGATGTTCGCGTACGTCGAGCCGAGCAGCGTGCCGTACGAGAAGCCGACGAAGTTGAGCTGCTTGTCCCCCACGGCTTCGCGCATGACGTCGAGGTCGCGGGCGACGGCCTCGGTCGACATGTGGTCGAGCAACGGGCCGGCGTTGATCTTGCAGTAGTCCGTGTAGGCCTTGGACTGCCGGATCGAGCTGGAGATCTCGTCCGCGGTGATCGGCAGCGAGTACCAGCCCTCGTTGACCGCGTCCGCTTCCTCCTGGGTGCGGAAGCAGCGCATCGGCGCGCTGCGGGCCACGCCGCGCGGGTCGAAGCCGATGACGTCGAAGCGGTCGAGCACCGACGGCTGGAAGTAGTTCTTCGACACGGCGCCGCGCAGCAGGCCGGAGCCGCCGGGGCCACCGGGGTTGAGGAAGATCGACCCGATCTTGCGCGACGGGTCGTTCGCGGGCCGCTTCATCATGGCGATGCCCGTCTTCTCCCCGCGCGGGCGCGAGTGGTCGACGGGCACCTCCTGAACGGCGCAGGTGAGCCTGGCGCGCTCCTCGGGCGTCACGGTGGCGGGCAGACCGGCGAGCACGTCCGCCGCGCACGGGCCCCAGGCGGCGGGTCTGACAGACGGGTCGGCCTGGGCGGTGGACGCGCCCAGGCCGGAGGCGATGGTGCCGAGCACGAGCGCGCTCGCGAGCAAGGCACGCACGGAAGAGGATGACGTCACGGAAGCACCCCATCACCGACCGTGCACCGTTTGTACCCGCCTATCGTCGGGTTGTGCGCTGACGACAGGCGGGCACGGCACGCGTCAGAACGGCTGCGTGTTCGGCTGGAAGACCTGGCCGTCGGCCGGAGCGGTGAGGTCGACGAGGTACCTCGTCACCGCCGCGTCGGCACCGGCCGAGTCGCCGAGGATGCAGTGCCCGAACGCGTCCACGCTGATCAGCCGCGCGTTGCCGAGCTGCTTCGCCATTCGTTCCGAGAACAGGTACTGCGTCGCCGGGTCGTAGTAGTTGCCCACCACGACGACCGGGTTCTTGGTGTGGCGGTTCCACGGCCCGATCCAGCGGTCCGGGTTGCGGGTCGGCCACGTCGGGCACGTCAGCAGGTCGGACGCGGCCTGGTAGCGGCCGAACGTCGGCGACTCGTTCTCCCACTTCTGCGCCGTCGCGGCCCAGTTCTTGTTGCTGCGGGAGAACGGCTTGTCGGTGCAGTTGACGGCGTAGTACGAGTCGTCGCTCGTGTACGGCGTCTCCGGCAGCGCGCGGACGTCCGCGCGACCACCCAGGTTGTTCAGCGCCGGAACGTCCACAACGGACTGCACGCCCAGCGCGGCGGCCGAGGGGTTCTGCGCGGCGTGGATCGACTGCAGCCACGCCGTCAGGGCCTTGAACGTGGACGGGCTGTAGAGGTTGCTCGCCGTGCGGCCGACGACGTCGGTCAGCGTCACCTGCGCGCCACCGGGCAGCGTCGTGGGGCCGTTCTTGCGCAGGTTGTCGCGGATCTTGTCGAACTTGCCGCGCGCACCACCGGCGAACGCGCACTTCTCCACACCGACGGAGTCGCAGCGCTTCAGCATGGCGTCGAGGGCGATCTCGAACCCGCGGGCGCGTTCGCGGTCGTACTGCGCGCCGTTGGTCAGGCGCAGCTGCGGGTCGACGTTGCCGTCGAGCACCAGCGCGCGGGACCGGTGCGGGAAGATGTTCGCGTAGGTGGCGCCGAGCAGCGTGCCGTACGAGAAGCCGACGTACGTGAGCTGCCTGTCCCCCACCGCTTCGCGCATGATGTCGAGGTCGCGGGCGACGGCCTCGGTCGACATGTGGTTGAGCAGCGGGCCGGCGTTGATCTTGCAGTAGTCCGTGTAGGCCTTGGACTGCCGGATCGAGCTGGAGATCTCGTCCTTGGTGATCGGCAGCGCGTACCAGCCGACGTTGACCGCCTCGGCCTCCTCCTGGGTGCGGAAGCAGCGCAGCGGCGCGCTGCGGCCGACACCGCGCGGGTCGAAGCCGATGAGGTCGAACTTCTCGAGGATCTCCGGGGTGAAGAAGCTTCCGCCGTAGGCGCTGTAGATCAGGCCGGCGCCACCGGGGCCGCCGGGGTTGATGAACAGCGAGCCGATCTTCTTCGCCGGGTCGCCGGCGGGGCGCTTCATCATGATCACGCCGGTCGAGTCCCCGCGCGGCCGCGAGTGGTCGACGGGCACCGCCTGGACGGCACAGCTGACCTTCGTGCGTTCGGCGGCGGGGATCTCGGCGAGCACGTCCGCCGCGCACGGGCCCCAGGCGGCGGGTCTGACGGCGGAGGCGGCTTCGGGCTGGGCGGACGCGCTGCCGAGGCCGGTGATGACGGTGCCGAGCGCGAGAGCGCTGACGAGCGCCACGCGCACGGCACGCGTTGATGCAGGAGTCATCGACCCAGCCCACCACTCGCGGTGAGCCGCCAGTACCCGCCTTTCGTCGGGTCGTGACCTGGGTTACACCGCTCGGGCCAGCGAGAGGGCGAACCGCCCGGCCTCGTCGGTCCACCACCGGTGCAGCGAAAATCCGGCATCGTCCAGCTCGCGCCGCACGCCGTCCTCGCGGAACTTCGCCGACACCTCGGTCCGCAGCTCCTCGCCCTCGGCGAACTCCACCGTCAGCCCGAGGTCCGCGATCGTCACGGTCATCGCCCGCGTGGCCCGCAGGCGCATCTCGATCCACTCCTGCTCGGCGTTCCACAGCGCCACGTGCTCGAACGCCTCGACGTCGAAGTCGCCGCCGACCTCGCGGTTGAGCACGTTCAGCACGTTGCGGTTGAACTGCGCCGTCACGCCCTGCGCGTCGTCGTACGCCCGCACCAGCGTCTGCTCGTCCTTGACCAGGTCGGTGCCGAGCAGCAGCCACTCCCCCGGCTCCAGCACGTCGCGCACGGTCCGGAAGAACTTCTCGCGCTCCTCGGGGATCAGGTTGCCGATCGTGCCGCCGAGGAACGCGACCACGCGCGGCGAGTCACCGGGCAGCAGGCTCAGGTGCTGGGTGAAGTCGCCGACCACGCCGTGCACCCGCAGGCCCGGGTAGTCCGCCAGGATCGCGTGCGCGGCCTCGGTCAGCGCTGTCACCGACACGTCCTGCGGCACGAACTGCTCCAGCGTCCCGTGCTCGCGGAACGCGCTGAGCAGCAGCCTCGTCTTCTCCGACGACCCGGACCCGAGCTCCACCAGCGACCGCGCGCCCGTCGTGGCCGCGATCTCGCTCGCCCGTTCGGCGAGCACCTCCCGTTCGGCGCGGGTCGGGTAGTACTCGGGCAACCGGGTGATGTCCTCGAACAGCGCGCTGCCGACGGCGTCGTAGAAGTACTTGGGCGACACCCACTTCGGGTCCGCGGTCAGCCCGGCCCGCACGTCGGCGCGCAGCGCGTGTGCGGCGTCCTCGGGCTCGAGATGAACGTCCAGCACCGGCTCGGTCATAGCGGTCGAACCTCCACAGTGGATGGAACAGCGGTGACCACGTGCCGGTCGGGGATCTCCCGCCAGGCAGGGTCGTCGTCGAGCGGCTCGGACGCGAGTGTCACGCCCTCGCCTTTCTGCAGCACCCACAGGGCGTGTGTCCACGTGGTCCCCACGAGCACTTCTCCGTTGGTCAGCAAGAAGTTCAGGCGCGACCTCGGCGCCGCGTCCGCCACCTCGTGCACCAGTTCAACGAGGACCTGCGCCGGATCCTTCCCGGTCTCCAGGCGGCGCCGGAGCACCGTCCACAAGAGTGCGGAGTCGGTCGGCGCGTCCATCGTGAGCAGGTCGGTCACGTCGAGGGTCTTCGCGAGGCCCGCGACGGTGTGCGGCCAGCCGTCCACGCGGCCGTTGTGGCTGAACAACCACGTGCCGTCGGTGAACGGCGCGCACGCGGCGTCGCTCACCGGCATGCCTGTGGTGGCCGACCGCACCGCCGCGAGGAACGCCGTGGACTCGACCGCGGCCAGCTGGCGCAGGTTCGGGTCGCTCCACAACGTGCCGGCACGCCGGTACCGCACCGGGCCGGGGAACCAGCCGACGCCGTAGCCGTCGACGTTCACGGTTCCCCCGGCCCGCATGTCGCCGGGCGCGTACGACTGGTGCTCCAGCGAGTGCGGCGCGTCGTAGAGCGGTCCGGCGACGGGCACGGCGGTGCCCAGGTAAGCCAGGTGGCGGCACACCGCTCAGGCGTCCCTGGCGCAGCGGAAGCCGGAGAAGATCTGCCTCCGGATCGGGTAGTCCCAGTTGCGGAACGTCGACCGGACCGCCGAGCGGTCGGTGCCGAACGAGCCGCCGCGCAGCACCTTGTAGTCCGGTCCGAAGAAGACCTCGGAGTACTCCTTGTACGGGAACACCTCGAAGCCCGGGTACGGCCCGAAGTCGCTCGACGTCCACTCCCACACGTCACCGATCAGCTGGTGCACGCCGCTCGGCGTCGCCCCCGCCGGGTACGCGCCGACCGGGGCCGGGCGCAGGTGCCGCTGGTCGAGGTTCGCGTGCTCCTCAGTCGGTTCCTCGTCACCCCAGGGGTAACGCCGGGTCTTGCCGGTCGCGGTGTCGAAGCGGGCCGCCTTCTCCCACTCCGCCTCGGTCGGCAGGCGCTTGCCCGCCCACGTCGCGTACGCCTGGGCCTCGTGGAACGACACGTGCACCACGGGTTCGTCGGCGACCACCGGCTCGGTGACGCCGAACGCCGTGCGCACGAACGAGTTCTCCTCGCGCTGCCAAAACCTCGGCGCCACGAGCTTCGCGGTCGTCCGGTGCTCCCAGCCCTCGTCCGTCCACAGGCGACGGTCATCGTACCCGCCCGCCAGGATGAACTGCGCGTACTCGCCGTTCGTCACGGGCGTGGTGTCGATGAAGAACGAGTCGACGTGCACGGCGTGCGCGGGCCGTTCGTTGTCGAGCGCCCACGGTTCGTCCGACGTGCCCATCTCGAACGGGCCGCCGGGGACGAACACCTCCGTCGTGGGCACCAGGTTCCCGGACGGCGGTGGCGGCGCGTGCAGCACCGGTTCGCCCTTGCGCAGCTGGTGCGTGGCCAGCATCGTCTCGTCGTGCTGCTGCTCGTGCTGCACGATCATGCCGAACGCGAACCCGTTCTCGACGAGCCGGCGGCCTTCCAGCGGCACCTTCTCCAGCACGTCGAACACCTTGCCGCGCACGTCCCCGACGTACTGCCGGGCCTCGCGCGGGTTCAGCAGCGGCAGCTCGGGCCGGACGGACCGGCTGAACTTGAACGCGTCGTAGTACTCGTCGATGTCGCTGCGCACCGGTTCGCGTCCGCCGACGTCGCGAACGAGCCACAGCTCTTCCTGGTTGCCGATGTGCGCCAGGTCCCAGACCAGGGGCGACATCAGTTTCGAGTGCTGCCGGACGAGGTCGTGCTCGTCGACGGCGTCGGTCAGGGCGGTGGAACGCGCGCGCGAGCGCAACAGTTCCCCCGCCACCTGCTCGCGGAGTTCTTCGGTCACAGCTTCCCCTCAAGCTCCCGGCTGATGGCGCCGATCTGGTCGTGGGAGAGTCCGGTGCGGGGCAACGCCTCGATGCCCAGCGCCACTACGTCCTTCGCGGCACGCGCGATGCGTTCGTCCGCCAATCCGTGCCGCGCGGCGACGAGCCACCGCCCGGCGGCCCGTTCGGTCGCCGCCAGCACACCGTCCACAACGGACGGGTCGCTGAACAGCGCGACGAGCAGTGCGCTCGGCGCGATCCACCCGCCCGGCGCGGGTGTGTCGAGGTAGCGGATCTCGATGTACCCGCGTGGCCGGACCGGCGGGAACATCAACGACATGTGGTAGTCCAGGTCATCGCTCGTCGGGACGCGGTCGTGCGCCCCTTCGATCCAGTCCGCGAACGTGAAGCGGCGCTCGGGAATCCAGTTGGGACCTGGACCGCGCACGACGATGACTGGGGTGTCGAGGACTCTTCGCGCGTAGGCGGCGGCCGGATCGGCGCACACGGCACTGGGTCTGGTGCGCACGGGATCACAGCCGTACAGCGCTCTCATCCGCGCCGAGGCCCAGCCCTCGTGCAGGCCGCCGATGCTCGGCGAGTTCGCGAACAACGCGATCATCACCGGCCCGAGCCAGTGCACGGCCGCCCACCTGTCCTGCAGGTGCTTGGCCTCGCCGAAGTCGAGGCAGACCTGCAGGCCCGCGGTGTTGCACATCATCGAGATGCCGTCTTCGCCGAGCTCGCCGAACGCGTGCTCCATCGCGGCGTAGCGCGGGACCCGCAGCAGGCGCGCGGGACGGCGGTGCTGGTCGGCACCCCGATCGCCGAGCACGAGGCCGTGGTCCGCCAGCATGGCGGTGAGCTGGGAGATGTCCTGGGTGACCGTGCGGAAGAGGTCCGGGAGGCTGGTGCAGGGAGGAGTGGAGATCTCGACCTGCCCGCCCGGTTCGACGGTCAGAGGGGTGCCGCTGGGAAGCGGCCGCTGGGGGCTGTCCGGAACGAGTGTGGGTGGTGCGTGGTCACCGAGTGCCGCGGCGAGGCGGTGGCGATCGAGGACCCTCGACGGATCGTCGGCGTGGTGGACGGTCCACTCCAGCTCCACGCCGAAGAGCCTCGGAGGTCCGTGTTTGAAGCAGACCGAGGCCACATATGCCTCGGCCTCGGCGCGGTCGGCGAACCTCGCCGGCGCCGGTTGATTACGCAACGCAGTCACGCTGCCACACTCCCCGTGATCGTCTGGCCCGTTCGACGCTACACGCGGGGTCTGACAGTTGCAGTACTCAAATCCTTACGAAACAAGTGAAGCGCCCGTGCGCACGCGTGCGCACGGGCACCTTTTCCGTCAGGCCGTCACGAACGGCGAGCGTTGGAACGGCCGCGCAACACCGTGTTGGCGGTTGACGCGTTCTTGATGGCCGTCTCGATCTGCGCCATCGACGACCCGGAGGTGATTCCCGGCACCGTCGCGGTGTTCAACGCGTACAACGTGAACGTGTACGGGTTGGTCGATCCGCCAGGGCACGGCCCGAAGTACTTGAGCGAGTTCGCGCCCGATTCCATCGCCTTCTGCTTCGCCGCCCCCTGGCCGGGAACCGCGAAGCCCGAACCGAGGTTCTCCGGCAACGCACGCGCGTTGCCCGGAATGTCCCAGATCGCCCAATGCAACTTATTGCCATTGTTCACACGGTCCGCGAAAACGATCGCGTACGCCTGGGCACCGGCCGACTCACCCCACGCGAACGGCGGCGACGGGTCCTGGCCGGGCACGCCGTCCCCGGCGCACGTGTGCCGGGCCGGGATCATCGCGTCGTCCGCGAAGGCGGTGGACGAGAGCGTGAAGGCGCTCCCGCCCTCGTAGACGACGTCGATGTGCAGGATCCGGTCGTTGCCCGCCGACCCGTCCTTGTCGGTGGTGGTCGTCAGCCAGATGTCGCCCTCGGCGTCCACCTCGACCGTGCGCAGCCGGTTGTAGGTGCCCTGGAAGTAGATCTGCTGGTCGACGAGGTTGCCGTTCGCGTCGATGCGCATCCGGTAGATCCGCTGGCCGACGGTCGTGGCCACGAAGACGTGGTCGTTGATGATCGTCAGGCCCGACGGTGAGGCCTGCGACGTCGACCAGGTCTTCTTCGGCGGCACGGTGCCGGCGCAGTTGCCGATCGTGCCCTCGCAGGGCTCCCAGCCGTAGTTGCCGCCCTTGGTGATCAGATTGACCTCGTCCTGCTGCGAGTTGCCGAACTCCGAGGCCCACAGGCGGCCCTGCGAGTCGAAGTCGAGGCCCTGCACGTTGCGGTGGCCGTAGCTCCAGATCGCCTTGCCGGGGAACGGGTTGTCGGACGGGATGGAGCCGTCCGCGTTGAGGCGCAGGATCTTGCCGGCGTTGGTGTTGAGGTTCTGCGCGTTGTTGCCGTTCTGCGCGTCCCCGGTCGAGACGAACAGGTACCGGCCGTCCGGGCTGAACCGCAGGCGCCCGCCGTTGTGGTAGCGGTTCTTCGGCACGCCGTCGAGCAACGTGGTCCAGCCGGAAAGCTGCGAGCCGTCGAACACGGCCCTGACCAGCCGGTTTCCGCCGCTGTAGGTGTGGTAGACGTAGACGAACCGGTCGGTGGCGAAGTTCTTCGACACCTCGATGCCGAGCGCGCCGCCCTCGCCGTTCGTGCCCATCGCGCCGGGCACCTTGCCGATCACGGTCTTCGCGCCGGCCTCGGTCACCCGCAGGACGTTGAACGTCTCGCGCTCGGTCACGAGCCCCGAGCCGTCCGGCAGGAACGCGAGGCCCCACGCCACGTCGACTCCGGACGCGATCTGCTTCACCGTGCCGGGGTTGGGCACGCCGGTGCCGCCGCCCGCGGTGGGCTTCACGGAGATCTCGTTCGAGAACGACGACAGGTTGCCCGCCGCGTCCTTGGCCCGCACCTTCACCGCGTACGTCTGGCCGGTGACGAGGCCCGCAACGGTCGCGCTCGTGGCCGAGCCGTCCGCGGTCTGCTTCAGCGCGCCGTCGAAGTGGATCTCGTAGCCGGTCACGGCCACGTTGTCCGTCGAGGCGCCCCACGCGATCGACACGCTGGTCGAGGTGGCACCAGTGGAGCGCAGCGTGCCCGGGGTGGTGGGCGCCTGGCCGTCGACGGGGGCGGGCTTGGTGCGGCCGGGGACGTTGTTCGAGGCCTGCGAGACGTTGCCCGCGCGGTCCTTGGCGAACACGGTCCAGTCGTACTCGGTGTCGGCGCGCAGACCGGTTGCCGTGGCCTCCAGGACGTTGCCGACGCTCGTGACGAGCTGGCCGTGCTGGTAGACGTCGTACCCGGTGACGCCCACGTTGTCCGTGGCCTCCTCCCACCTCAGCGTCACCGAGTTGTGCGTGGAGCTCACGAACTGCAGGTTGCGCGGGGGCGTCGGCGCCTCGTTGTCCGGCGGGCCGACCAGCACGGCGGAGAGCTTGTCGGCGTTCGGGCCGCCGTTCGCGGTCGTCGCGGTCGCCTTGATCCGGTTCGCGCCCGCGTGCAGCACGACCCGCAGCGTGCGCGTCTGCCACGTCGTCCACGCGCCCGTGCCGGGGAACGAGACGGTTTGGGCGTTCGCGCCGTCGACGGTCACCGAGACCGGGCGGTCGGCGGTCGTGCCGTTGGCGTAGCGGAACGTCAGCTCGTGCTCGCCGCCGGACTCGGCGTTGATCGTGTACTCGACCGACGAGCCGATGACGTTGTCGTAGTTGACGAAGCCGCGGCCGGAGAAGCCCGTCCAGTTCGACTCGACGACGCCCTGGCTGATCGTCGCGTCCTCGGCCTCCTGCTCCAGGGCCGGGACGGACGCGATCTCCTCGACCTCCAGGTAGTCGAGGTTGGGGCCGCCGGTGGCGCCGGTGGACGTGAGCTTGATCTTGTTCGAGCCCGCGTTCAGAGTCACCGTGTTCTCGGCTGACACCCACGTCGTCCAGGCGCCCGTGCCGGCGAACGCGCGTTCGTCGACGGCCAGGGCGTTGTTAACGCTCACGTCGACCGGCCGGTTGTCGGCGGTCCCGTTGGCGTAGCGGAAGACCAGCTTCGCCTGGCCCGCCCTGGTGGCGTTCACCGCGAACTCGACGGACGAGCCCACCACATTGTCGACGTTCACGAACCCGGCCCCGGAGAACCCGGCGTGGTTCGACTCCACCACGCCCTGCGAGATCGTCGCGCTCTCCGCTTCGTACCGCACCGGCGCCGCGAGGGCCGACTCCGGGACTGACATCACTGCGACGGCTGTTGTGCAGGCAACACCCATCGTGCCGAACGCGCGCAACGCCCGGCTTCTGCTCGGTGCCACTGTTGTGCCTCCCACGGGGGACCACGACGGAGCGGCGGCGGGGTATTCAGACTAGAAACTTTCCTGACTGTCGCGCAGATCACACCACTGCGCGGCAGATGAGTCAACCCCGTCCAGGACGTGCCGGAAAGCGCTTACCAGAAACCCGTTACCTATCCCGGTTCTCGGCCAGTGCGGCGATGAGGTCCGTGACGCTCCGGCTGAGTAGCAGGTCGACGACGTGGACGCCGGTGGACTCGCGCCGCTGCCACCCAAGGCGCTCGGCGAGCACCGACAGCTTGACGATCTCCTGGGTGTCCATGGCGGCAGAGGATATGGCCGGCGCCCCGCCCGTTCGCGCAGGCTCGGCCGATGATCCACACGAATGGGGGCGAGGTCGAAGATCACACCGATGGACGTGTCCAATCCGTACGTACGGATTGGATTTCCCACCCCCACCCTGCGACCATCTACAGGTGCCCAGGGTGAGTCAGGACCACCTCGACGCCCGCCGCCGTCAGATCCTCGACGGCGCGCGTGCCTGTTTCGCGCGACACGGCTACGAGGGTGCCACGGTACGCCGTCTGGAAGAGGCGACGGGACTCTCCCGCGGCGCCATCTTCCACCACTTCCGCGACAAGGAGTCGCTCTTCCTCGCGCTGGCCGAGGACGACGCGCTGCGGATGGCGGACGTCGTCGCCGAACAGGGTCTCGTGCAGGTGATGCGCGACCTCCTCGACGAGCCGGAGAAGCGCACCGAGGAGCACGCCGCCGACTGGCTCGGCACCCGCCTCGAGGTCTCCCGCCGCCTGCGCACCGACCCGGACTTCCGCGCGCGGTGGGCGGAGCGGTCCGAGCAGCTGACGGCCGCGACCCGGCAGCGCCTCATCCGCCAGCGCGAGGCCGGCAACCTGCGCGACGACGTCGACGTGACGGTGCTGACCAACTTCCTGGAACTGGTCCTCGAAGGTCTCGTCTCACACCTCGCGATGGGCCTCCCGGCCGACGACATGGAACCAGTACTCGATCTAGTGGAGGAAACCGTGCGCCGGCACCGCCGGAGCTCTTGAGTCTTCCCCGCTTTCACCTCACTGTGGACGCATGTCCCAGCTGAAGACCGCCGCCCAGTTCTTCGCGCTGCGCACGCTCGTCCGCGGCTATGCCCTGCTCGGCGACCCGTACGCGGGCGTGATGGCCTCGCCGCCGAACCGCGACCCGTACCCGATGTACGAGAAGGTGCGCGCCAAGGGCGACATGGTGCGCAGCCGCATGGGCGCGTACGTCACGGGTTCGCGCGAGATCTGCGACTCGGTGCTGCGCGACAACAGGTTCATCACCGCGACGTTCGACGAGGCGTCGATGGTGCCGATCACGCTGGTGCGCGACGGAGAGAAGATCGTCAACCCCGTGCAGGACTCGTTCCTGATGAAGAACCCGCCCGACCACACCCGCCTGCGCAAGCTCGTCCAGCCGTTCTTCACGCCCCGCGCCCTGAAGGACCGCGCGGAGTCCATCCAGAAGATCGTCACGCGGTACCTCGACGGCCTCGACGACCACTTCGACGTCGTCACGGACTTCGCCTCGCAGGTGCCGATCCAGGTGATCGCCGACCTGCTCGGCGTGCCCGACGACCACAAGGACGTCTTCGCCCGCTGGGGCTCCGCCCTCGCCGAGACCTTGGACGGCGTGTGGTCGTACAAGCAGCTGAAGAACCTGCACGCCACGATCGTCGAGTACAACGACTTCATCGACGGCCTGATCGCCGAGCGCCGACGCCACCCGCAGGACGACATCGTCAGCCACCTCGTGACGCAGCACGAGGACCTCAGCCGCGAGGACCTCGTCGCCACCACGGGCCTGCTGCTCTTCGCGGGCTTCGAGACGACCGTGAACCTGATCAGCAACGGCGTCCTGAAGGCGTTCGAGAACCCGCACACCGTCGCACCGCTGTCCCAGAGCCCGGAGTACGCCGAGGGTTTCGTGGAGGAGGTGCTGCGCCTCGACCCACCCGTGCAGTACACGATCCGCTGGCCGCGGGAGCGGGTTGAGCTGGCCGGCGTCTCGCTGCCGAAGGGCATGCCAGTGATGCTGATGCTGGCCGCCGCGAACCGCGACCCGCGCGTGTTCGCCGACCCAACCCGCTTCGACCCGACCCGGTCCAACGCCCGCGAGCACCTCGCGTTCAGCGCCGGAATCCACTACTGCATCGGCGCGGGCCTGAGCCGGATCGAGGGCGCGCTGGCGTTGCACGGCCTCTTCAAGCGCTTCCCGGGGCTGGCGGCGGATGGCCCGGTGACCCGTCGTCGTTCGAAGCTGATCCGCGGCGCGTTGCGACTTCCGGTGCGGACCAACGAAACCAAACGGTCACTGGCAGTGAAGTAACGCTGACCTGGGGCTAGATTTGTTGCGTCGAGTGCTCGACTTCACCCGCGTGGAGCAATGTTCGTACCCCAATGACGTTTCTCCGTAGTGCATCCTTAGGGACGAGAGGGAGACCCGCCGCACCGCCGCCGCGACGGGCCTCCCTCTCACCTTGTCTCTGGAGCCTGGGTGGGGGTTCGGGGCGGGAGGCGACGCGCGCACGGTGCTTCTCGCGCACACGGCAGGCCACGCGCGCTCGGTGAGCCACGCGCACAGCGGGCTTCTCGCGCACAGCAAGCCACGCACGCATAGCAGGCCACGCGCGCACGTTGGGCCAAGCGCGGAAGGTAGGCCACGCACGCACAGCGGGCTTCGCGCACAGCGGGCCACGCGCAGATAGCGGGCTTCTCGCGCACGGCAAGCCTCTCGCGCACGGCGGGCCTCGCACGCACAACGGGCCACGCGTGCATAGCGGGCCTCTCGCGCACAGCAGGCCACGCGCACACGGCAAGCCACGCACGCATGGCGGGCCTCGCGCGCATGGCGGGCCTCGCGCGCACGGCGGACCACGCGCGCACGGCGGGCCACGCAAGCACGGTGAGCCACGTGGGCACCCCACCAACTCAATCACCGTGCGGCTAAGCGCATAGTCGCCCAACGCGCGCACGCCCGCCCTCCGAGCCCGCAGCCAACGCGCGCACGGCAGGCCTCGCGCGCACGGCCCGCCTCACACACACGGACAATCTCTCGCGCACGGCCCCCGCCTCACACGGCGCCCGCCTCACACACGGCGAATGCTTCGCCCCACAGGCCCCACGCATGCCCCGCGCGTATGCACCACCATCCCGCGCACCCTGGCCACCACCATCGCGCGCACCCCGGACATCCCCAGCGCCCCGCGCCCACCCGAGCACCCGGCCCTCACCCCGGCCGCACCTCAACGAAAACGGCCCCGACCCCCAGCCCCGCATCACCGATGCGGAGCCGCGGAGGCCGAGGCCGCCAACCGAACCCGAGCGCTTACTCCACCCCGGCCATCAGCTTCCGAATAGCCGGCGCAGCCACCGCCAGCCCCAACCCGAGCACCACAGCCGCCCCACCCAGCGTGAAGAAGTAGGCCGAAGGACTGGTCGTGTAGAACTTCACGAGCTGCGCCGCCACACCCGTACCGGCCGACACCGCCAGGAACCACAGGCTCATCGTCTGCGAGGCGAACGCCTTGGGCGCGAGCTTCGTCGTCACCGACAGACCGACCGGCGACAGCATGAGCTCACCGCAGGTCATGATCAGGAACATCACCACGAGCCACAGCGGCGTCACCTTGCCGTCGGCCGCCGAGTTGCTCGCGAAGTACATGAGCACGAACGACAGGCCGACCAGCACCAGCGAGCCCGCGAACTTGCGCGGGGTCGAGGGGGCGCGGGAGCCCAGCTTCAGCCACAGCCAGGCGAAGACCGGGGCCAGGGCGATGATCATGATGGGGTTGATCGACTGGAACCAGGCGACCGGGAACTCCCAGCCGAACACGTGGTTGTCGACGTGCGAGTCCGCGAACTCCGCGATGACCGACGCGCTCTGCTCGAAGATCAGCCAGAACATCGCCGCCGCGATGAACAGCGGGATGTACGCGAGGACGCGCGGCTTCTCCTCCGGCAGCGTCTTCTTGCTGCGGTACATGACGGTGAAGTAGATGATCGGCAGGACGATCGACATGATGCTGATCATCAGGATGACGCCGTCGACGTCGTCGAGGACGTACGCCAGCACGCCGAGCGCGGCGATCGCGAGGGCCACCACGGCGATGAGGCCGTAGACGCGGCCCTTCTCCTGGTGCGGCAACGGGTTCGGCGCCACTGCGGCCGAGCCCTTCAGGTACTTGCGGCCGAGGCGGTACTGGACCAGGCCGAGGGCCATGCCCACCGCGGCGACCGCGAAGCCCGCGTGGAAGCCCGCGCCGTCGGCGAGGGCGCCGGTGATCAGCGGGGAGATGAAGCCACCGATGTTGATCGCCATGTAGAAGACCGTGAAGCCGGCGTCACGGCGCTGGTCGTCGCGGCTGTAGAGGCCGCCTACGACGGTCGAGATGTTCGGCTTGAGCAGGCCCGTGCCGAGCACGATCAGGATCAGGCCGAGGTACACGCCCGCGATGCCGATCGGCAGGGCCAGTGCGATGTGACCGCACATGATCAGCACGCCGCCGATGAACGTCGCGCGCTGGCCGCCCCAGACGCGGTCGGCGAGCCAGCCGCCCGCCACGCCGGACATGTAGACCGCTGTGCCGTAGATGGCGACGATCGACAGGGCGAGCGCCTTGTCGACGCCGAGGCCGCCCTCGGACACGGCTGTCCACAGGTAGAGGCCGAGGATGGCCTTCATCCCGTAGAACGAGAACCGTTCCCAGAGTTCGGTGAAGAACAGCGTGGACAGGCCTCGGGGGTGCCCGAAGAATCCCTTGTCCTGCTCGGAGATGCTGGCGCTGGGTGCGCTCACAGTCATCGTCCTCTCGTGTCAACGATGTCACGGCGGAGATCGGTCGAGATTACGCCGAACGCGTGTACGGCTGGCAAATCGGGTTGCGCCCAAGTGGCCCAGCTCTCACGTCGGGGTGCGCACCTGGGCGGAATTTGATGCACTGCTGGGATGGAGTTGATCCAGGCGCACGGCGTGGCGATGACGGAGTTCGACCGGCGAGTGCGGCAGATCGCGCCCGACCAGTGGTCGCTCGGCACCCCCTGCCGGGAGTGGTCGGTCAGAGACCTCGTCGGTCACCTCGTGTACGAACAGCTCTGGGCCCCAGAATTGCTCGCCGGCTGCACGGTCAAACAGGTCGGCGACCGGTTCGACCACGACAACCTGGGTGACGACCCGCTCGTGTCCTGGGTCGTGGCGGCCGCGGCGGCGCGCGAGGCCTGGCTCGGGCCGCACGCGCTGGCGAAACCCGTGAGCGCGTCGTCGGGCAAGCTCGACGCCGAGGAGTACTGCTGGCAGATGACCACGGATCTCGCGGTCCACGCCTGGGACCTCGCCCGCTCGATCGGTGCGGACGAGCGGATCGATCCCGGACTCGCGTCGGCGGTGCTGGCGTACGTCGAGCGCAGCATCGACGACTGGAGCGGGTCGCCGATGTTCGACTCGCCCGTGCCGGTCGCGGGCGACGCGGACGACCAGACGCGGCTGATCGGGCTCCTGGGGCGCAAGCCCTGACCGGTTCCGAAGCGCCCCGAAGCGCCACCCCCTGTGCCTCCCTGCGTTGCGGGGCGCTCCTCCCCCCTCCGGCCTCCCGGGTCCCCCCGGACCGGTCGGCCGCACGGCAGTTCTACACGGAGATCGTTGTCCGGTGTCGGTGGCTGATCAGCGGACAACGTCCAGCGGACAACGTTTCCGCTCCAGGGTCACGCACCGGATGCCGACCGCGTCGAGGTGCTCGTGGACCCGGACGAAACCGGCGCTCTCGTAGAACCCGATGTTGCCGTCGCTCTCGGCCCCGGTGAACAGCCAGACGACGCTCACGCTCTCGGGCGCCCGTTCGCCGATCGCCTCCAGCAGCCGGCGCCCGACTCCCCCGCCCTGCACGTCCGGCGCCACGGCCAGCCGGGCGACCTCCATCCGTTCCCCCTCGACGCGGCTGCGCACCGACCCGACGAGCCGCGTCCCGTCGAACGCCCCGAGCGCGGGCGTGCCGTCGGACAGGTGCGCTTGGATCGCCTCCAAGGTCTCGACGAGCGGCGGCAGGTCCCACGCGCCGTAGCGCCGGGCCTCCGCCAGGTACGCGGCGCGCTGGACCGTCATGACCTCGCCGGCGTGCGCGGGCGTCAACGGTCCGATGTGGACGTTCACGGCCCCGTGACCCCCGGCGTCCAACTCTCCGGCAGACCGCTCTCGGTGAGGATCATCTGGTGGTCGTGGAACCCCTCCGGCGCGTCCGGCTGCCACGGCCAGTGCCCCTGCGGCGTCGCCACGATGATCTGCACGGCCGCGAACTCCGACCCGTCGTAGAGCAGGTACGCGCTCCCGAAGAACTCCGGGTAGAACCCCTTGTAGACCCGCTCGAACGTGACCGGCACCCCGTCGAAGAAGTCGTCGTAGAGCTTGCCCGGCTGGAACCGCTCGCCGCCGCTGGCCCGCGCCACGTACATGTTGATCAGGTTCTCGCCCATGCCCTGCGGCAGCCCGATCACCACCGCCTCGGCCACGCCGAACCGCCGCCAGGCCCCCACCGAGAACACGTACCCGGGCCCCTCGGCGTCCGGGTTCACAACGATGTTGGTGTGGCCGAACCGGTCGGCCGCGGACAGCAGCCGCGCCCGCAGTTCGATGTCTTCGTCGGAAAGCACGACACCCACCCTACGGCACTCCCGAAGCGCCTTATCCCAGCTTGGAGCTGGTCCAAGGCTCCCACCTTCAGGCAGATTTGACCGGAAACGATAGGGGTTTCGCGGACGTCGGCCCTACCGTCCGTCCATGCCCAAGAGATCGTCCAGCGTGGTGGGCCGCGAGTTCGGCGGAGGCGTCCGCGCCGCCGTCGAGAGCACCGGCATGACCCAGCGCCAACTCGCCGAGGCACTCGGCTGGCAAGAGGCCAAGCTGTCGGACATGCTCGCCGGCAAGGGCGGCGTGAACGAACTGGAAGTCGCCACCCTGCTCGCCTACTGCCGCGTGCCGCTCGCCGAACGCGACCGCCTCCTGGACCTGTTCCACGAGTCGGGCAGCTTCTACGCGCAGTTCACCGACGACGGCGTGCCGGACCAGGTGCGCACGCTGATCAACCAGGAGAAGGAAGCCACCGAGATCATCGACTGGTCGATGATCCTCGTGCCAGGGCTGCTCCAGATCCACGAGTACATCGAGGCCGTCACCGCCCAAGCCCAGACCGTCTCCGCCGAGAACGTCCCGAAAACCGTCGCCGCACGAGCCGCCAGGGCCGAGATCCTCGAATACAGCCGGTCGTTCACCTTCTACATCCACGAGCAGGCGCTGTGGCTGCCGGTCGGCGGCGAGGAGGTGTGGCGCGAGCAGCTCGCCCACCTGCTGCGGTTGTCGGTGCGGAAGTACATCAGCATCCGCGTTGTCCCGCGATCGATTGGCGTACACGCAGGCGTTACCGGCGACTTCCGGCTGATGAGGTTCCCGAAGTACCCGCCGGTCGTCTACATCGACAGCGTCAGGTGCAGCTTGTTCTTCGACGACAAGGAAACCGTCGAGACCTACGAGAACATCCTTAAGGGCCTCGCTGCTGTCGCCTTGGATGAGGAAGAATCGAGGGCGGTGATCAACAGCATCTTGGAGGGTCTCCAATGACCAACTGGCGCAAGAGCAGCTACAGCGGAGACAGCAACAACTGCGTCGAAATCGGCCGTGGCGTGGGCATCCGCGACAGCAAGGCGCCGTCGACCCACCTGCCGGTCTCCGCCGCCGCCTGGTCCGCGTTCCTGCACCTCGCCTCAGCCGGGGTAACGGCACCCGTCGAGCAGTAGTCCGATGGTGATCTTCGGGTCGTAGCCGGGGTCGGTCCGCTCCGCCCCGGCCGCGATGTCCCCGATCGCGCGGAGCAGTTGCAGGGGCGTGACGTCGACCGTGATCTCGCCTGCTCCGCGCGCCGCCGCGAGGATCTCGTCGAGCACCGGCAGCAGCCGGTCCAGGAAGAGCCCGTGCAACGCGCCGAAGCCCTCGGGGTCGTTGCGCGAGGCGGCGGCCAGGCCGTGCTTGGTCACGAGGAAGTTCACGAAGAGGTCCACCCAGTCCCGCAGCGCGGCGAACGGCGACTCCGCCGACGCGAGCAGCGCGGGTCCTGCCTCGGCGCACGCGTCGACCTGGTGCCGGTAGACGGCCACGACCAGGTCCGCGCGGGTCGGGAAGTGCCGGTAGATCGTCCCCATGCCCACGCCCGCCTCGGCGGCGATGCGGCGCACCGGCGCGTCCACGCCGTCGGTCACGAACACCGCCGCGGCGGCGTCGAGCAGCGCTTTCTCGTTGCGCCGCGCGTCCGCGCGCTTCGCGGTCGCCGACTCCCCTGCACCCACGCGGGCACTCCTCTCCACCTGCACGCTTGCCAAGCGGAACGCTGCTCCGTATATTCGGAACTGCGCTCCGGTTAGGAGCTTATCAGCCTCTCCTCGCCTCCCAGGAGGACTTTGTCATGCCCGGAATCATCAGCGTCAAGCCGGTCGTGCTGCCCGCGCCCGACCGCGGCGACGACCTCCAGGTGCGCGTCTCCGCGCCTCTGACCGGCACGAACCTGCCGATCGTCGTGCTGGCCCACGGGTTCGGCGGGTCGATGAGGTACTACGACCCGCTCGTCGACCACTGGGCCGCCAACGGGTTGGTGGTCGTGCAGCCGACGTTCCTCGACTCGCGCACCCTCGACGTCACGCCGGCGGACCCCCGCTACCCGGACATCTGGCGGTTCCGCGTCCGGGACGTCACGCGGGTGCTCGACGACCTCGACGTGCTGCTGGCCGCCGTACCAGGGCTTTCCGAGCGCGTCGACCGCGACCGCCTCGCCGTCGCGGGCCACTCGTGGGGCGCGCAGACCGTCGGCATGCTGCTCGGCGCGGGGCTCGCCGGGGTCGAGGGGGCGGCGCCCGACCCGCGGGTGAAGGCCGGGGTGCTGTTCGCGGCAACGGGGTTCGGCGGCGACGACCTGACTCCGTTCGCGCAGGAGAACTTCGGCTCGTTCATGTCCCCGGACTTCGCGGGGCTGACCACGCCGTTCCTCGCGGTCGCGGGCGACGCGGACCAGTCGCTGCTCGGCAAGCGCGGCCCGGACTGGTTCACGGACGTGTACCACCACGGACCTGGTGCGCGCGCTCTGCTCACGTTGTTCGGCGGGGAGCACTCCCTCGGTGGCATCCACGGCTACAACGCCGCGGACACGACCGACGAGAACCCCGAGCGCGTGGCGTTGATCCGCCGCACGGCCTGGGCGTTCCTGCTGGACGCGCTCGGCGTCGACGACGTGCCGTGGAAGCAGGTGCGGGACGAGGACCTCGCCCCTGTCGGGCGCCTCGACCTCAAGTAACGCGAAGACGCCGGTCACGAACTCGTGACCGGCGTCTTCGGGCGTTGCGAGGGTCAGCCGACCTCGGCCATGACCTCGTCCGACACGTCGAAGTTCGCGAAGACGTTCTGCACGTCGTCGCAGTCCTCCAGCGCGTCGATCAGCTTGAAGATCTTCTTGGCGCCCTCGGCCTCGAGCTGCACCGAGACGGACGGCAGGAAGCTCGACTCGGCCGACTCGTAGTCGATGCCCGCGTCCTGCAGCGCCTTGCGGACCGGGATGAGGTCACCGGCCTCGGAGACGACCTCGAAGGCCTCGCCCAGGTCGTTGACCTCCTCGGCACCGGCCTCGAGCACCGCCAGCATGACGTCGTCCTCGCTCGTGCCCGCCTTCGGCACGATCACGACGCCCTTGCGGCTGAACATGTACGACACCGAGCCGGGGTCGGCCATCGAACCGCCGTTGCGGGTCATCGCCGTGCGGACCTCGGTGGCGGCGCGGTTGCGGTTGTCCGTGAGGCACTCGATGAGCACCGCGACACCGTTGGGGCCGTAGCCCTCGTACATGATGGTCTGCCAGTCGGCGCCGCCCGCCTCCTCGCCACCGCCGCGCTTGCGGGCGCGCTCGATGTTGTCCAGCGGCACCGAGTTCTTGCGGGCCTTCTGGATCGCGTCGAACAGCGTCGGGTTGCCGTCGGGGTCGCCGCCGCCCGTGCGGGCCGCCACCTCGATGTTCTTGATCAGCCGCGCGAAGAGCTTGCCGCGCTTGGCGTCAATGGCGGCCTTCTTGTGCTTGGTGGTCGCCCACTTGGAGTGGCCGCTCATTTCTCCTCCGTCGAACCGCGAACCATGTCAACGAACAGGCGGTGAACACGTTCGTCACCCGTGAGCTCCGGGTGGAACGCCGTCGCCAGCACGTTGCCCTGCCTGACCGCGACGATCCTACCGGCGGCGTCTCCCGCCTCAGCCGTAACAGGCACCGTAGCGAGGACCTCCACCTCGTCGCTCACCGCCTCCACCCAAGGTGCCCGGATGAACACGGCGTGAATCGACTCGCCGGCGAGGTCGAGGTCGGTCTCGAACGAGTCGATCTGCCGCCCGAACGCGTTGCGGCGCACGGTGACCTGCAGCCCGCCGAGCTGCTCCTGGTCGTCCCGGCCGTCCAGCACGGTCTCGGCCAGCAGGATCATGCCCGCGCACGACCCGTAGGCGGGAAAACCGGCCTTGATCTTGGCGCGGAGCGGTTCGAGCAGCTCGAAGTTGACGAGCAGCTTGCTCATGGTCGTCGACTCGCCGCCGGGGATGACGATGCCGTCCAGCTCGTCCAGCTCTTCGACCCGGCGCACGGGCCGTGCGGTGACATCGCACTTGGCGAGCGACACGAGGTGTTCCTGAACGTCGCCCTGAAGGGCGAGCACGCCGATGACGGGTGGGGCAGCAACCATGCCCACCAGCATATTCAAGGCTGGTGGGCACGGTTGACCAGGGCCGGGCGTCAGTCGACCGGGACGAGCTTTTCCCGCGCCGGTTCGACGGGCTGCCGCGACTTCACGAACTTCCAGCCGAGGAACAGCACCAGCGCGACCACCGGAATCGACCAGAACGCAATCTTCTCGGCGGTTCCGGCAAATGCCATTTGTCCGATCACCAGCGCGAGGAACGCCAGCGTTCCGTACGAGGTGTAAGGCGCACCGGGCATCCGATAAGAGGGCCGCTCGATCTCACCGGCCAATGCCTTCTTACGCAATCGGAGCTGGCAGATGATCAGCGTGGCCCACGTGGACACGACGCCCAGGGAAGCGACGGCGATCGCGATGTCGAACGCTTCCTTCGGCACGGTGTAGTTGAGCACCACGCCGAACAGGTAGGCGACACCGGTGAACAGAATGCCGCCGTACGGCACGTGGCGGGAGTTCATCTTGGCGGTGATGGCCGGGGCCTCGCCCTTCTGCGCCAGCGACCGCAGGATGCGGCCGGTGGAGTAGAGGCCCGAGTTGCACGAGGAGAGCGCGGCCGTCAGCACCACGGCGTTCATGATGTCGCCGACGACGGGGATGCCCAGCGCGGAGAACACCGTGACGAACGGCGACTCGGTGCCGGTGAAGTGGTCCCACGGCAAGAGCATCGTCAGCAGCAGCACGGAGCCGACGTAGAAGACGGCGATGCGGTAGACCACGCCGTTGATGGCGCGCGGCATGACCTTCTCGGGGTCCTTGGTCTCGCCCGCGGCGATGCCGACGAGCTCGATGGCCGAGTAGGCGAAGACCACTGCCTGCAACGTCATCAGCGCGATGCCGATGCCCGCCGGGAACAGGCCGCCATGGCCCAGGGTGTTCGACACGGACGCCGTGCTGCCGCCGATGTCGGCGTTGCCGATGACCAGGCCGGTGCCGACCACCAGGAAGACCACGATCGCGGTCACCTTGATGACGGAGAACCAGAACTCCAGCTCGCCGAAGAGCTTGACCGACAGCATGTTGATCGCGACGAGCACGACCAGGGCGACGAGCGCGGTGATCCACTGCGGCAGGTCCGGGAACCACTTGTGCATGTAGATCGCGACCGCGGTGATCTCGGCGATGCCCGTCATGGCCCAGTTGAGCCAGTAGAGCCAGCCCGACGTGAAGCCGGCCCACGGGCCGATGAACTCGCGGGCGTACTCGACGAAGCTGCCCGACACGGGGCGGTGGAGCACGAGTTCACCCAACGCGCGCATGACGAAGAACGCCGCGAGACCGCACACCGCGTAGGACAGGATCAGCGACGGCCCCGCTGTGGCGAGGCGTCCGCCCGCACCCAGGAAGAGGCCGACGCCGATCGCGCCACCGATTGCGATCATCTGCACCTGGCGCTTGCTCAGCCCCTTGGCGTAGCCGTCCGCATCAGTTTCTGCAGAACTCACGAGGAGGTTCCTTCCGAAAACGGAAAAATGCTCGCGTCGGAACCTCCCGCGCCCCGACGCGCCGATGTCGGGGAACCCTAGCGAGTGGCGGTCATCACCAAGAAATCACCTGGGGAAGACTTAACGTAAGCGACGTCACAGAGCGCCGCGTTCAGGTCGGACCAAATGTCCTCGACGTGCTCCAGACCCACGGAAATGCGCAGCAAATTGTCCGGAACGCCAGAGGCGCGCAGTTCTTCGCCCGGAACGAGTCGGTGCGTCAAAGCCGAGGGGTGCTCGATAAGCGTGTCGACCGAACCCAATGAGACGGCCGGCGTGATGAGCTTCAAACGCCGCACGACCTCGACAGGGTCGCCGTGCACGCCGAACGCGATCATGGCTCCCGTGCCGCGCATCTGCCGTGAGGCGTTCGGGTAGCGCACGAACTCCACGGCGTCGTGCTCGGCCAGCCGCGCCGCCAGCGTCGCCGCCGACTTCGAGGCCGCCTCGACGCGCAACGGCAGCGTGGCGAGCCCGCGGTGCAGCAGGTAGCCGCCGAGCGGGTGCAGCACGGCGCCGGTGATGATCCGGACCTGCCGCAGCGCCGCCGCCCGTTCCTCGGAGCAGGCCACGACACCGCCGAGCACGTCACCGTGCCCGCCCAGGTACTTGGTGCCGGAGTGCAGGACGTACTCGGCGCCGTGCAGCGCCGGGTTCTGCAGGACCGGCGTGGCGAAGGTGTTGTCGACCATGACCGGCACTCCCCCGGCCTGGCGCACGACGTGCTCGATGTCGACGAGGTCGAGGTTGGGGTTGGCCGGGGTCTCGACGACCACGAGCCCGGTGTCCGGCCGGATCGCGGAGGACACCAGACCCGCTTCCACGTACGTGGTCGTGACGCCCAGCAGACCGGACGACAGCAGGTGGTCGGTGCCGCCGTACAACGGTCGCACGGCTACGACGTGCGGTTTCCCCGCCATCACGCAGGCGGCCTGGACGACGGCGGTCACCGCTGCCATGCCGCTGCCGAACGCCACGGACGTCTCGGTGTGCTCGAGAGCCGCGAGTCCCTGCTCGAAACGGGCCACGGTCGGGTTGTGCAGCCGCGCGTAGACGGGCGAAGTGGCCCGCGCGGCCCCCGTGGCCCACTCACCCAGCGCTTCCCCGCCGAGCGCCTGGTCGGGCACGGGGTAGGTGGTGGACAGGTCGATGGGAGGAGCGTGCACGCCGAGTTCCGCGAGGTCGTCGCGGCCGCCGTGCACTGCGATGGTCTCGATGCGCGTCATGGCCCGAATGGTGGAGACTTCATCGGGAGAGCGGGCGACGAACCGCAGGCGATTCGGTGGAACGGAGAAGAGCCGTGCTGGATTCGATCGACGAGGCCATCGTGCGGGAGTTGCGGAAGGACGCGCGGCTGCAGAACAAGGACCTGGCCGACCGCGTCAACGTCGCGCAGTCCACGGCGGTCGTCCGGCACCGTGCGCTGCGGGAACGCGGCGTGATCACCGGCTACCACGCCGAGATCGATCCAGCCGCGCTCGGGCAGCACGTGCAGGCGATGCTCGCGGTGAAGATCCGGCCGCACACCAAGGAGATCGTCGACCCGTTCATGGCGTACGTCCTGAGCCTGCCGGAGACCCTCGCGCTGTCACACGTGACGGGTCCGGAGGACTTCCTCGTGCACGTGGCGGTGTCCGACGTAGGTCATCTCCAACGGCTCGTGCTCGACAAGTTCACCTCACGGCGCGAGGTGACCGAAGTGCACACGAACCTGCTCTTCTCTCACGTGCGCAAGCACTAAGCGACGCCGAGGAACCTCAAACCCGCCGTAGTGGCCGCAGCGAGTGCGATGACCGCCACGAACGGCAGCTTCCGCCACGCCGCGAGCCCGCCGACGGCCACCCCGGCCGCCAGCGCCCAGCCGCCGAACTGCTTGCCGTTCGTCAGCGCCGACACCGCCACCAGGGCGACCAGCAGCACGGTCGCACTGGCGGACATCAGTTCGTTGACCTTGTCCGGCAGGGTGACGCGGTCGCGCAGCAACGGTCCGGCGATGCGGATCGCGAAGGTGCCGGCGGCCAGGATCAGGACTGCGGTGACGGGCACGGCTCCTCCTTCTTCTTAGTGGTGCGGAACGCGAACAGTCCGGCCAACGCGAGCAGCACGGGCACACCGGCGGGCAGGAACGGCGTCGTCGCGAGGGCGATCACGGCACCGGCGAGGGCCGCGTTGCGCGTCGCCGCGTCCTTCAGCGCGGGCAGCGTGAGCGCCAGCATCGCCGCGGGGAACGCCGCGTCGAGCCCGAACGTCATCGGATCGCCGATGGCCTGTCCCACGAGCGCACCGATGAGCACGCCCGTGTTCCAGCTGAAGAACAACGCGACGCCGCACGCCCAGTAGGCGGCACGCGCTCTCGCGGGATCCTTCTGCGACATGGCGAACGCGGTCGACTCGTCGATCAGCAGGTGGCTGCCGACAACCCGTGCGAGAGGGCTCTTGCCCAGCACGTCCCCGATCGCGAGCCCGAACGGCAGGTGCCGGGCGTTGAGCACCAGCCCGGCCACCACCGCGGCGGCGGGGCTGCCCCCGGCCGCGACGATCCCGACCGCCATGAACTGCGAGCCGCCCGCGAAGATCAGCAGCGACATCAGCACCGGCATCCACCACGGCAGCCCGGAGCCGACCGAGATCGCACCGAAGGAGGCACCGGTCACCGCGGCACCGAGGGCCACCGCCGCCACGTCGCGCAGCAGAGCCGCGTCAAGAGTTCGCCATATCGAACGCACCACCCATTAAGATGAACACTTCGGATCGGTGTTCGTCAAGACGAACGGATGGACTTCTGTGTCGAACGCACCACTCGACCTGATCGCGGCCAACCTCCGCCGCGAGCGGGAGCGCACCGGCATGTCGCTGAGCGAGGTCGCCAAGAAGGCCGGCGTGGCGAAGTCGACGCTCTCGCAGCTGGAGTCCGGCGCCGGGAACCCCAGCGTGGAGACCCTGTGGGCACTGGGCGTGGCCCTCGGCGTCCCGTTCAGCCGGCTCGTCGAACCGGCCGTGCCGCGCGTGCAGGTGATCCGCGCGGGCGAGGGCCCGGTCATCCACTCCGAGCTCGCGCACTACTCGGCCACGCTGCTGGCCGCGTGCCGTCCGGGCACCAAGCACGACCTCTACTGGGTGTCCCTCGAACCGGGCGGCGCGCGCGAGTCGCTGCCGCACGTGCCGGGCAGCGTCGAGCACATGATCGTGGCGACGGGCCGCTGCCTGGCGGGGCTCGCGGAGGACCCGATCGAGCTCGGGCCCGGTGACTACATCGTGTACCCCGGCGACGTGCCGCACATCTGCAAGGCGCTGGAGCCGGGGACGACGGCCGTGATGGTCATGGAGCACACCGTCTAGGTGAGTGGAGATCCACAATGCCTGTCGCACGGAAAAGGGAGCGGAACACCGCTCCCTGCCACAACAACCATATAGCAGACGGGGGGCCTTGCCACAAGACCCCGTCCATCGTTCACACTCATCGCCTCAGCGAGAACACAGGGGCACTGGGGAGCACGTGGGTTACGAAGAAGAACTGCAGTCCGAGCGTGATTACGTGGCCGGTCTCTACGCACGGCTCGATGGCGAACGTGCGCGTGTGAAGGCCGCGTACCAGTCAGCGCTGGGTGGCACCGGCGAGACCGCGATGGACCGCGACAACGAGGTGCGTGCCCGCCACCGCGAGATGAAGCGCCTGAACGTGGCCGACTACGGCCTGTGCTTCGGCCGGCTCGACGGCGTCGACGGTGCCATCTCCTACATCGGCCGCATCGGCCTGTTCGACGAGTTCGACGACTTCGAGCCGTTGCTGCTCGACTGGCGTGCGCCGGCCGCGCGTCCGTTCTACACCGCTACCGGTGCCACGCCCGAGGGGCAGCGTCGGCGCCGTCAGTTCCTCACGCGCCGTCGCTCCGTGGCCGGGTTCACGGACGAGGTGTTCGGTCAGCTCGGTGAGGAGCAGGGCGACGTGGCCCTGCTGGAGGCGTTGAACGCGCCGCGCGGCGAGGGCATGCGCGACATCGTGGCGACGATCCAGTCCGAACAGGACGCGATCATCCGGCTCGACCACCCCGGCGTGCTGGTGATCGAGGGCGGTCCGGGTACGGGTAAGACGGTCGTGGCGCTGCACCGCGTCGCATACCTCATGTACACGCAACGAGAGCGCATGGAACGCCACGGCGTGCTCGTCGTCGGTCCCAACCCCGCGTTCCTCAACCACATCAGCCGTGTACTGCCCTCGCTCGGCGAGTCGGACGTGGTGTTCGCGACCGCCGGCACTCTGCTGCCCGGTCTGCGCGCCACCGCCGAGGACACGCCGGAGGTCGCGAAGCTCAAGGGCTCGCGCACGATGGTCGACGTGTTGAAGGCGGCCGTCGCGTCGCGCCAGCGCGTGCCGGAGGACCCGATCCCGATCGGCATGAAGGACGTCGTCGTCGGGATCGGCGCGGACGTCGCCGAGTGGGCCCGGCAGGAGGCGCGCGACAGCGGCCTGCCTCACAACGAGGCCCGCGCGGTGTTCCGCGAGATCGTCACGTACGTGCTGACCGAGCGGGCGATCGGCCGGATCGGCAAGGGCTGGATGTCCCGGTCGGACAAGCAGGCCTGGGAGGACATGCGGGCGGGTCTCGTGAAGGACCTCGCCGACGACGACAACTTCATCGCAGCCCTCGACGCGCTGTGGCCGATCATGACGCCGTACGAGCTGCTGAGCGGGCTGTACTCGTCGGCGGAGGAACTGGCCGCGGCGGGCGCGGACCCGGCGCTGTTCCGCGCCGATGGCGAGGCGTGGACGGTGTCGGACGTGCCGCTGCTCGACGAGCTGCACGACCTGCTCGGCAAGGACGGCACCGAGCAGGCGCAGGACCAGGCCGCCGCGGCCGAACGCGCCGCCGAGGCCCGGTACGCGTCCGAGGTGCTCGACGGCATGATCGGCCGCACCGACCACATGGACGACGAGGACCACCTGTTCGCGTCGGACATGCTGTTCGCCGAGGACCTGGCCGAGCGCTTCGAGGAGCACGACCAGCGCACGCTCGTCGAACGCGCGATGGCCGACCGAGGCTGGACCTACCGGCACGTGGTCGTGGACGAGGCGCAGGAGCTGTCCGAAATGGACTGGCGCGTGCTCATGCGCCGCTGCCCCGGCCGTTCCTTCACCGTGGTGGGCGACCTGGCGCAGCGCCGCGCCCCGGCCGGTGCCACGTCGTGGGGCCAGATGCTCGACCCGTACGTGCCGGACCGCTGGGAGTACCGCTCCCTGACGGTCAACTACCGCACGCCCGCCGAGATCATGGCCGTCGCCGCGCAGGTGCTGGCCGAGTTCGCCCCGGACGTCCGCGCGCCGGAGTCGGTGCGCGCCAACGGGGTGCAGCCCTGGGCGCGCCAGGTGACGGCCGACGAGCTGCCGGCCGCCATCGAGGAGTTCACGTTGCGGGAGAAGGAGTTCGAGGGCACGAGCGTGGTCATCGGACCGCCCGGCGTCCCCGGCACCGTGCCCGCCTCGGAGACCAAGGGCCTCGAGTACGACTCGGTGCTCGTCGTGGCGCCGGAACGCATCCTCGCCGACGGGCCGCGCGGCGCGGCGGAGCTCTACGTGGCGCTCACCCGTGCCACGCAACGGCTCGGCGTGCTGCACCACGACCCGTTGCCCGCGGCGCTGTCCGGCCTCGCCGAACCGGCCCCCACCGGGCACACCTCGTGACGACCCCGCTCGAACCGCGGGACGAGCCGGCCAACCCGTGGGCACCGTCCACCCACGGGTTGCCGCCCGGCCCTCCGCTCAAGAAGTCGCGGGCAGGCCTCGTCGTCGCGTCCGTCTTCGGCGTCCTATTGCTCGTGGCCGTGTCCACGGCCGTCTACCTCACCAAGGACTCAGGCACGGCGGTGGGCGATTGCCTGCAGCTGACCGGCACCGAGGCCCGCATGAGGTACGAGGAGGTGCCCTGCGGGGACGGACGGCACAACTACACGGTCAGCAAGGTCCTGAGCTCGGAGACCGAGCTCTGCGGCACCTACCACGGTGACTACGCGACCTACAGCGGCGGCTGGTTCAGCGACGAGAACCTGTGCCTGATCCCGGTCTACGTCGACGGCCAGTGCTACGACTTCACCGGCGGTGAGCTGCACATCGACAACAGGACCGTCGACTGCGGCGCGCCCGAGGCGATCAAGGTGCGCGTCGTGCCGGACACCTCGGACGCGTCGGTCTGCGGCATAACGGCCGAGGTGGCGCTGGGTTACCCGGAGACGAACACCTCGTACTGCTTCACGCCCGGCTCCTGACAACGCGAAAGGCGCGTCCCCCGGCGTGGGGACGCGCCTTTCGCATGGGGAGGCCTACCAGCCGCGCTCGGCGAGGCGGTGCGGCTCCGGGATGTCGTCCACGTTGATGCCGACCATGGCCTCGCCCAGGCCGCGCGAGACCTTGGCGATGACGTCGGGGTCGTCGTGGAACGTCGTGGCCTTCACGATGGCCTCGGCGCGCTGGGCCGGGTTGCCCGACTTGAAGATGCCGGAGCCGACGAACACGCCCTCGGCGCCGAGCTGCATCATCATCGCGGCGTCGGCCGGGGTCGCGATGCCGCCCGCGGTGAACAGCACGACGGGGAGCTTGCCGTTCTGCGCGACCTCCTTGACCAGCTCGTACGGCGCCTGGAGCTCCTTGGCGGCGACGTAGAGCTCGTCCTCGGGGAGGTTCTGCAGGCGGCGGATCTCCTGGCGGATCTTGCGCATGTGCGTGGTGGCGTTCGAGACGTCACCGGTGCCGGCCTCGCCCTTGGAGCGGATCATGGCCGCGCCCTCGGTGATGCGGCGCAGGGCCTCGCCCAGGTTCGTGGCACCGCAGACGAAGGGGACCGTGAAGGCCCACTTGTCGATGTGGTTCGCGTAGTCGGCCGGGGTGAGCACCTCGGACTCGTCGATGTAGTCGACGCCGAGCGACGCGAGGACCTGGGCCTCGACGAAGTGGCCGATGCGGGCCTTCGCCATGACCGGGATGGAGACGGCGTCGATGATCCCGTCGATCAGGTCGGGGTCGCTCATGCGCGCGACGCCGCCCTGGGCGCGGATGTCGGCGGGCACGCGCTCGAGGGCCATGACGGCGACGGCGCCCGCGTCCTCCGCGATCTTCGCCTGGGTGGCGTCGACCACGTCCATGATCACGCCGCCCTTGAGCATCTCGGCCATGCCGCGCTTGACGCGGGCGGTGCCCGTGACCTGATCAGTGCTCACCGGGGCAACCTTTCACGAGGGGAAGTTCTGGTGAACTCACGGTACGACCGCTGTGGCCCCCTCGCCCAAGCCACTGGCGCGCCGTTTCGGAAGGCCACTTTCACGATCAACGCAGGTCGGTGATGTGGGTCACCCAGAAGTGGTGTGAACACCGGTCGGCGACCAGACGGGTCTGCGGGGTTGTGACGAGCCGTCAACGGGTGTGAGATCGAACACTACGACTTGACGGAGGTCGCCATGGGAAGCAAGCACTCCGACAACGGGTCATCGGCAGGCGCGGTCGCTGTGGACGACCCGGCCAAGGTCCGCAACGTCGTGCTCGTCGGGCCGTCCGGCGCGGGCAAGACGACGCTCACCGAGGCCCTGCTCGCCGCCACGGGCGTCGTGACCCGGGCGGGATCGGTCACCGAAGGCACCACGGTCTGCGACCACGACCCGGCCGCCGTGCGACAACAACGGTCGGTAGGCCTCGCCGTGGCCCCGGTCCAGCACGGGGACATCAAGATCAACCTGATCGACACCCCCGGCTACGTCGACTTCGTGGGTGAGCTCAGGGCAGGACTTCGGGCCGCGGACGCGGCCCTTTTTGTTGTCAACGCTTTCGAGGGCGTCGACGCGGCCACCATCGCGTTGTGGGAGGAGTGCGCTCTCGTCGGCATGCCTCGCGCCGTGGTCATCACACGCACCGATCACCACCGCGCGAACTTCGGCAACGAGGTCATCGAGTGCCAGGCCGCGTTCGGCGCGGGCGTCGTGCCGTTGTACATGCAGGAAGGCGACTCTCTCGTTGGCCTCCTCACGTCCGGGGACAACTACCCGGACGAACGCGCGGCGTTGATCGAGGGGATCATCGCCGAGAGCGAGGACGAGACCCTCATGGACCGCTACCTGGCGGGCGAGGAGATCGACCAGGACACGCTGATCACCGATCTGGAGACCGCCGTCTCGCGCGGCGCGTTCCACCCCGTGATGCCCGTGTGCGCCGCAACGGGCATGGGCCTCAATGAACTGTTGGACGGCATCGCGCGCGCGTTCCCGTCACCGCTGGAGCACCAGGTTCCCGACGTGACGTCCGTGGAGGGCATTCCGCAGCCCCGCATGGCCGCCGACCCGGACGGGCCACTCGTCGCCGAGGTGGTCCGCACCGCCGTGGACTCCTACGTCGGCCGCGTGTCGCTGGTCCGCGTCTTCTCCGGCACCCTGCGCCCCGAACGCCCCGTGCACGTCTCCGGTCACGGCATGGCAGACCGCGGCCACGAGGACCACGACGCCGATGAGCGCGTGGCCCACATCTACTCGCCGTTGGGCTCCTCACTCCGTGAGGTCCCGTACTGCGTCGCGGGTGACCTGTGTGCGCTCACCAAACTCACCACAGCCGAGACCGGTGACACCGTGTCCGCGCCCGAGCAGCCGTTGCTCATGGCGCCGTGGGACATGCCAGAACCGTTGCTGCCCATCGCCGTCGTGCCCCGCACACGCAGCGATGAGGACAACCTGGCCCGCAACCTCAACCGCCTCGTCGCCAGCGACCCGACCCTCCGCCTGGACCGCAACGCCGAGACGCACCAGATGGTCCTGTGGTGCATGGGCGAGGCGCACGCCGACGTCGTGCTGGCCCGGCTGCGCGCGGGCGGTGCGGAGATCGACACCGAACCGGTGCGCGTCCCGTTCCGCGAGACGTTCGCGGGCACGGCGAAGGGCCACGGACGGCACGTCAAGCAGTCCGGCGGCCACGGCCAGTACGCCGTGTGCGACATCGTCGTCGAACCGCTCCCCCGCGGCTCCGGCTTCGAGTTCGTGGACAAGGTGGTCGGCGGCTCGGTCCCCCACCAGTTCATCCCCTCCGTCGAGAAGGGCGTGCGCGCCCAGCTGGAACGAGGCCTGCGCGACGGCACACCGGTGGTCGACGTCCGCGTGACGCTCGTGGACGGCAAGGCCCACTCGGTCGACTCGTCCGACGCGGCTTTCCAGACAGCGGGCGCGCTCGCCTTGAAGGAAGCCGCGTCCGCCGCGCGCACCCAACTGCTGGAACCGATGGACGAGGTCGCGATCCGGCTGCCCGACGAGCACCTGGGCACGGTGCTGGGCGACCTGTCCGGCCGCCGCGGGCGCGTGCTCGGCACGGAGGCGGACGAGGGCGGGCGCACGGTGATCCGCGCCGAGGTGCCGTCGTCGGAACTGCTGAGGTACGCGATCGAGCTGCGGTCGCTGACGTCGGGCACCGGCACGTTCACGCGCCGCTTCTCCCGGTACGACCCGGTGCCGGAGGCGTTGGCGGCACGGGCGAAATGAGGGCGGGGGCGGGCCGTCTCCGGCCCGCCCTGCTCTACGTGTTCTGCGGGAACCCTAGGTTCACGCCACCGTGCGATGGGTCGAGCCAGCGCGAGGTGACGACCTTGGACCGTGTGAAGAAGTGCACGCCGTGCGGGCCGTACGCGTGTGCGTCGCCGAACAGCGATTCCTTCCAGCCGCCGAACGAGTAGTAGGCGACGGGCACGGGGATCGGCACGTTCACGCCGACCATGCCCACCTCGATCTCGTTCTGGAACCGGCGGGCCGCTCCCCCGTCGTTGGTGAAGATCGCGGTGCCGTTGCCGTACCGGTTGGAGTTCACCATCTCCACGGCGTCCTCGTACGTCGAGGCGCGCACGACCGAGAGCACCGGGCCGAAGATCTCGTCGGTGTAGACCGTCATGTCCGTGCCGACGTGGTCGAAGAGGGTCGGGCCGAGCCAGAACCCGCCGTCGTCGCCGTCGATCGGGTGGTCGCGGCCGTCGACCGCGAGCACGGCGCCCTGCTCGACACCGGCGTCGAGGTAGGACGTCACCTTGTCCCGGTGCACGCCGGTGACCAGTGGTCCCATCTCGCAGGACGAGCTGGAGCCGACCTTCACGTCCGCGATCCGCGACTTGATCCGCTCGATGAGCGAGTCGCCGACGTCGCCGACGGCCACGACGACGGAGATCGCCATGCAGCGTTCGCCGGCCGAGCCGAAGCCCGCCGAGACGGCGGCGTCCGCGGCCAGGTCGAGGTCGGCGTCGGGCAGCACGACCATGTGGTTCTTGGCGCCGCCGAGGGCCTGCACGCGCTTGCCGTGCGCGGTGCCCGTCTCGTAGACGTAGCGGGCGATCGGGGTGGAGCCGACGAACGAGATCGCCTTCACGGTCGGGTGTTCGAGCAGCCGGTCGACGGCCACCTTGTCGCCGTGCACGACGTTCAGCACGCCGTCGGGCAGTCCTGCCTCGGCGAACAGCTCGGCGATGAAGTTCGACGACGACGGGTCCTTTTCGGACGGTTTGAGCACCACCGTGTTGCCGCAGGCGATCGCCGTCGGCACGAACCACAGCGGCACCATCGCCGGGAAGTTGAACGGCGAGATCACGCCGACGACGCCGACCGGTTGCTGGATCGAGTAGACGTCGACGCGGGTCGAGGCGTTCTCGCTGAACCCGCCCTTGAGCAGCTGCGGGATCCCGCACGCGTACTCGACCGACTCCAGCGCGCGCTGGATCTCGCCGCCGGCGTCGGACACGACCTTGCCGTGCTCCGCCGAGACGATCTTCGCCAGGTCGCCCTTGCGGTCGTTGAGCAGCTCGCGGAACTTGAACATCACCGTCGTGCGCTGGGCCAGGGACGCGTTGCGCCAGGACGCAAACGCTTCCGCGGCGGACGACACGGCCGCGTCCACTTCGGACACCGACGCGAACGCGACCTGCTGGGCCACCTTGCCGGTCGTCGGGTCGTAGACGTCGCCGGCGCGTTCCGGGGTCTCGTCCCAGGGCTTGCCGTTGATCCAGTGTTTGATCACGCCTTCTCCACCGCCTGCGCCAGGATTCCCAACGCCTCTTCGAGCTCGTCCTCGGTCAGGGTCATCGGCGGGGCCAGGCGGATCACGTTGCCGTAGAGGCCGCCCTTGCCGACGAGCAGGCCGCGGGCCTTCGCCTCGGCGAGCACGGTCGTGGCCGCGGCGCCGTTCGGCTCGCCCTCGGGGCCGACGAACTCGACGCCGACCATCAGGCCCTTGCCGCGCACGTCGCCGATCACCGGGTGCTTCTCGGCGAGCTCGCGCAGGCCGCTCAGCAGTCGCGAGCCGAGCTTGGCCGCGTTGGCCTGCAGGTCGTGGTCGAGCAGGTAGTCGACGGTCGCGAGCGCGCCGGCCGTGGAGATCGGGTTGCCGCCGAACGTGGAGATCGAGTTGGCGGTGATGGTGTCCATCAGGTCGCCGCGGGCCACGACGCCGCCGATCGCGAGGCCGTTGCCGAGGCCCTTGGCGAACGTCATCGCGTCCGGCACCACGTCGTGCGCCTGGATGCCCCAGAAGTGCTCTCCGGTGCGGCCCCAGCCGGTCTGCACCTCGTCGGAGATGAAGAGGATGCCGTACTCGTCGAGTACGTCCTTGAACGCGCGGAACAGGCCGTCGGGCGGGGAGGTGAAGCCGCCGACGCCCTGGATCGGCTCGGCGATCATGCACGCGACGTCGCCGGACGTGGTGGTCTCGATGATCTCGCGCAGGTCGTCGACGCAGGCCTTGATGTAGTCCTTGTCGTCCATCGCCCGGAATGGGCTGCGATAGCGGTAGCCGCCGTGCACCCAGCTGACCTTGATCGGCGACAGCGCGGAGGCCGACCAGCCGCGGTTGCCGGTGATGGCGATCGTGGCGAACGCACGGCCGTGGTAGCTGTTGCGCAGTGCGAGAACCTGTTCGCTGCGGCGCGCCTGAGTGGCGAGCATGAGCGCCGTCTCGTTGGCCTCGGTGCCGGAGTTGGTGAAGAACACCTTGGCGTCCGGGATGCCGGACAGCTCCGCGATCTTCTCCGCGAGCTCGACCTGCGACCGGATCAGGTAGAGCGTCGAGCTGTGCAGCACGCCGGTGTCGAGCTGCGAGCGGATCGCGTCGCTGATCTCCGCGACGTCGTAGCCGATGGCGTTGGTCAGGATGCCCGCGAAGAAGTCCAGGTAGGTCGTGCCCTCGCGGTCGGTCACCCGGCGCCCGCTCGCGCTCGCGATCTCGATGGGCTCGTCGTAGTAGAGGGCCAGCCACTTCGGCATCACCGCGCGGTGACGTGCCAGCAGCTCCTTGTGGGCCATCTCGCCTCCAGGGGTTCTACTCCTGACCTGGGAGTCTGCTGGCGCGCGAGGTCCGCCGCCATGCACAACCTGTACCCGGATCGGCTGGTTGGCATTACGTTGTGTCCATGTACCCGACGGTCGCCGAAGTCGTCGCTCTGCCGGTGATCCGGCAGGGGAAACCTCGTCTCGTGGCGGGCTCGGCGGGGCTGTCGCGCCGTGTGCGGTGGGTGCACGTGGCGGAGATCGCGGACATCGCGCCGTTGCTGCGCGGCGGCGAACTCGTGCTCACGACCGGTGTGATGCTTCCGGAGTCCGGGCTCGCACGGTACGTGGAGGAGCTTGCCGCCGTGGGGTGCGCCGGACTGGTTGTCGAGTTGGGCAGGCGGTGGCGCGACGACGTGCCGGCCGCGCTGGTCACCGAGGCGGAGCGGCACGGGTTGCCACTGGTCACGCTGACCGAGGAGACCAAGTACGTGGCCGTGACCGAGGCGGTCGTGGGGCTGATCGTCGACGCCCAGCTGGCCGAGCTGCGGGCCGCGGAGCAGGTGCACGAGACGTTCACGGCGCTGACGGTCGCGGGGGCCGAACCCTCCGAGGTGCTGCGCGAGGTCGCGCGGACGTCCGGGCTGGCGGTCGTGCTGGAGACGCTCGGCCACGACGTGCTGGCCTACGACGCGGCCGGGCACGACCCCGTGACGTTGCTGGACGACTGGGCGGCGCGCTCGCGGGCGGTCACGGTCACCGAGCGGACCGCCTACGACACGGCGTCGGGCTGGTTGATCACGATCGTCGGCGCGCGGGGTGCGGACTGGGGGCGGCTCGTGATGGTCTCCCCTGAGCCACCACCGCACCGGCACGTCGTGGTCGCGGAACGCGCCGCGTCGGCGTTGGCGGTGCACAGGCTCGTGGCGCGCGACCGGGAGTCGTTGGAACGGCAGACGCACCGGACTCTGCTGGCGCAGTTGCTCGGCCAGGCCCCGCAGTCACCGGACCTGGGTGCGCGGGCGGCGGCCTTGGGCGTGCCGCTCGAACGGCGTCAGCTGATCGGTGTGGCGGTGCGGCCGGTGTCCGTGCTGCAGGGGCAAACGCTTGCCACCCAAGAGGTCCTGCGCGATCTCGCCGAGGCAACGGCACTGGCCGCACGGCGCGTGACGGTCGCCGCGCTGGTCGGCGTCGTGGACGACACCTCGGTCCGTGCGCTGCTATCGGTGCCGATGACCATTGGTGTGGAAGGGGTTCTGCGCAAGGTCGCGCGCGAGGTCCACCGGACGGCGGCCTCGTCGGTGGTCATCGCCGTCGGCACGACCGTGTCGTCCACAACGGACGTTCGCCGCTCCCTGGGCGAGGCCGCGCACGTGGCCGGGGCGGCGTTGCGCGCGCCCGGAACCCAGCTCTACCACCGGCTCGACGACGTGCGGCTGCGCGGACTGCTGCACCTGCTGCGCGAGGACGAACGGGTGCGCGCGTTCGCCGACCGCGAGCTCGGGCCGTTGCTGGCGAGGGACACCGCGCAGGGCTCCCGGCTCGTGGAGCTGCTGCGGTGCCTGTGCGAGAACGGCGGCAACAAGTCGGCGGCGGCCGCGGCGGCACACCTGTCGCGGACGGCCTACTACCAGCAGCTCGGGCGGATCGAACAGGTCCTCGGCGTCTCGCTGGAGGACCCGGAGTCCGTGCTGTCTCTTTATGTCGCCCTGCTGGTGCACGAAATGGGCCCGTGAGCGCGCACGGGCCCATTGTCGACGTGGGAACTCAGCCGTTGATCGTCGGGTGAACACCCGAGAGCACAGCCGGGTTCGGCACGACGCCGTTGGTCGGCAGGTCCTGCAGGCTCGGGGCCTGGAGGTCGCCGACGTGCGCGTTGCTCGTGATGTCCTGCGTGTGCGGCAGCGACGGCAGGGTGCCGAGCTGCGGCGCGACGGGCGCGGGGATGGTGCGCTCCTGCGCGGCACCGGGCAGCGCGGGAACCGGCAGGTCGGAGGCGACGGGCGCGCCGACGTGCGGCAGCTGCACCGCGCCGGCGGACTCGAGCGGGTTCGCGAGCTGCGAGGCGTCGGCGACCAGCTTGTCCGCACCGACCTCGGGAACGCCCGCGCCGACCTGCGGGAGCTCGGCGGCGCTGGCCGAACCCGCGAGGAGCGGGGCGGCGCTGGCGGCGAGCAGAGCGGCGGCGCGGAACAGTCCGGAACGAGACACAGTTTTCCTCAATCTGGTTTGGGGACCGATCTTCGATTTCATCGGCGCGTTCGGTTCGCGAATTAACCCGCTCGATCGGGTGTTCAGGGCTTGAACCTCACGCCACGGGAGGTCCTACGGTCGTGGAGTGACCCGTTGGAGCATCGGTGACCTGGCCAAAGCGAGTGGACTGACCGTCCGCACGCTGCACCACTACGACGAGATCGGGTTGGTCGTCGCATCGGAGCGCACGACCGCCGGTCACCGTCGGTACACACCGGACGATGTCCGGCGCCTCTATCAGGTGAGATCGCTGCGCCAGCTCGGCCTGTCGCTGGAGGAGGTCCGATCGGCACTGTCCCGTTCGGACTCGCTGCGCCCGCTCTTCGAGGCCCAGCTCGCCGCGCTGACCGCGCAGGCCCGGCAGGTGGAGGCGCTCCGGTCCCGGCTCACCGCCCTGCTCGACGGCCACACCACCGAATCCCTTCTGTCCACTTTGGAGATGATGTCCGTGCACGAGAGCTACTTCACCGCGGACCAGCTGTCCGACCTGCGCTCGCGGGCCGCCGCGCTGGGCCCGGAGGCCGTGGAGTCGCTGAAGGCCTCCTGGCTCCAGCTCGTCGGGCAACTGCGGCAGCACATGGCCGACGGCACCCCGCCCTCCGACCCGCGCGTGGTCGACCTGGCGCGCCAGTGGGACGAGGTCGGCGCGAAGTTCACCGGCGGCGACCCGGCGGTGCAGGCCGCGGCGCAACGGTCGTGGAACGAGAACAAGGCGACGATCAGCACGCAGATCGGCTGGCCCGCCGACGACGGCCTGGTGGATTACGTAACTCGGGCGCGCGCCGCCCGCTGAGCTGAAAAGGTGTCGTCATGTCCGCAGATGACGACGCCCGCCGCCTGCAGGCGGCAGACCCCACCGGTTGGTTCGAGAAGCTCTACGCGGAGGCCGACGCCGGCACGGCCTCCGTCCCGTGGGACATCCCGACCCCGCAACCGCATCTCGTCGACTGGGCCGCCGGAGTGGACGGCACCGGCCGGCGCGCGCTGGTCGTGGGCTGCGGCTACGGCCGCGACTCCGAGTTCCTCGCCACCCTCGGCTTCGAGGTGACGGCGTTCGACATCTCCCCCACCGCCGTGGCGGCCGTCCGGCAGCGCCACCCGGACTCGTCCGTCGACTACGTGGTGGCCGACCTGCTCGACCCGCCCGCCGAGTGGCACCACGCGTTCGACCTGGTCGTGGAGAACATGACGGTCCAGGCCCTGCCCGTGGACCTGCACGCCGACGCCATCGCGCGCGTGGCGTGGCTGACGGGCTCGACGCTGCTGGTCCTCGCCGTGGCGCGCGAGGACGGCTCGGACGTGACCGGACCGCCCTGGCCGCTGACGCCGTCCGAGATCAGGGCCTTCGAGACCGACGGCCTGACCGCGCTGAAGGTGGCCCGCGACGGGGCCCGCTGGACCGCGGAGTTCGTGCGGTGAACTGACCATGAACTGACCACTTATCACGGTCTTCCGCCGCTTAGCGTGAATCATGCTCGTTCGTCGGCTGATGGCCCGCCTGCTCGACTGGCTCCTGGTGCTGGTCGTGTCGTGGCCGTTGGTCCACGAACCCGTGCTGGTGGTGCTGTGCGCGGTGGTCTACGACGCCCTGCTGCTGCGCCTGAACACCCTCGGCAAGGTCCTGACGGGCCTGCGGGTCGTGGGTCCGGCGTCCGGCCTGACCACGCGGCGGGTGCTGACGCGCACGCTCGTCACGACCGCGCTGCCCGGCGCGGGCGTGGTGCTGGTGATGACGGGGCTGGGGTGGCGGGAGCCGTCGCTGATGGCGGGCCTCGGGTGGCAGCAGCCGTGGGTCGTCGTCGGGGAGCACATCGGGGCGGGGTCGGCCGGGTGGTTGTCGTCGCTGCTGCTGGTGGGCGGGTTCGTGCTGCTGGTGTTGTCCGTGGTGGAGGCGTTGGACCTGCGGGGGACGCGGACGTGGCACGACCGCAAGGCGGGGACGGCCGTGGTGAGGCTGAAGGTGGCACACTTGCAGCGGTGAACGAGTCGACCGGCGACGTCCAGAACCTCCTCCAGGTCGGCACGGCTCAGACCGTCAACGTGTCCATGCCCTCCGCACCGGTGTCGGCGCTGCGCGGGACGCGTTCGTCGACACCGTCGTTCACCGGACGCGAAGCCGAGCTGGGTGAGCTGGGAGCCGCGGAGTTCGTGGTCGTCTCCGGCATGGCGGGCGTGGGCAAGACCGAGCTCGCGCTGCGGTTCGCCGAGGGGTTCGCGGGCGATCGCCTGTTCTGCGACTTCCACGGCTACGACAGCCGCAGCCGTACCGCCGGTGAGGCGCTGGAGAAGCTGCTGGTCGACCTCGGGGTGCGGGAGGTTCCGGCGGACGAGGGCAACCGGGAGGCGTTGTTCCGCACGTGCCTCGCCGACCGCGACCCCGTGCTCGTCGTTCTCGACAACGTCTCCAGCGCGGCCCAGGTCCGCCCGCTGCTCGTGCCGGGCCACCGGATCGTGGTCACGAGCAGGCACCGGCTCACCGGGCTCGACGGCGCGCACCACCTGACGCTGCCGGTGCTGCCGGCCGAGGAGGCCGCCGAGCTCGTCGGGTCGGAGGAACTGGCGTCGCTGTGCGGGAACCTGCCGCTGGCGTTGCAGATCATGGCCGCGTTGCGGCGGTCCGATCCGGACAACGACTGGACAGCCGATCTCCGCGACACCCAGCTCGGCACGCTGGACCACGACGGCGAGACCGTGCGCGCCGCGTTCGACCTGTCGTGCCGGGCGTTGCCCGCCGCGCACCGCAAGGCGTTCCCGTACCTGGTGGTCCTGCCGGACGAGGCGCGGACGGCGGAGGTGGTGTCGGCTCTGCTGGACCGCTCCCCCGCCGAGACGCGGAAGCTGCTGCGCGACCTGCGCACCGCGCACCTGCTGGAGTCCGGCAACGCGATCCACGACCTGGTGCGGTGCTATGCGCAGGAGCTGCTCGCGGAGGAACCCGAGGCGAGGGTGGACGCGGCGTTCGACCGCGCGCTGCGCCACTTCGCCACGCGTTCGGGCACGGACGCCGACGCGTACACCGCGTCCTTCTCCGACCTCGTCGACGCCATCGAGGGAGGCGGCGAGACGAGGCTGGAGGCCCGCGCTCTCGCCCTGAGACTCGCGGCGGCGGGTGCTCTGCTCGACCAGCAGGACGCCGCGTCGATCACCATCGAGGTCGGCGGCGACCAGAGCCCGCGCGTGGTCATCGAAGAAGCGCTCGCGGCCGTCGCCGAGGCCGAGGAGTCCGACGTGCGCGCCCACGACGCGATCATCCGGGCCGAGGAGCTGATGAACCTCGGCCGGGCGGGCGAGGCGGTACCGCTGCTGGTGGAGGAGATCGACAGGGCCGAGCAGCGCGGACACAGGCCGATCGTGTTGTCGCTGACGGTGTGCCTGGGCGTGGCTCTGGTGGACGACGAGCGGTTCGGCGAGGCGATCGCCTGTCTCACGCGGGTGGTGGACGAGTCGGAGGACGCCGCGGACGTCCACTACAACCTGGGCAAGGCCCACTTCCACACGGACGCCCTGCCGGACAGTGCGCACCACTTCGCCCGAGCGGCCGCGTTGATGCGCGCCGGGAACCGGCTCGACGGTGAGGCGGTCTCGCTGGCCCTTCTCGGGAACACCCTCCACCTGCTGGGGCGGTTCGACGAACGCGACCACGCCTGGCGCGACGGGCTGACGGCGGCCGAGGCGTGCGGCCTGGACGACCTGGTCGTGATACTGCGAGAAAACCTGGACGACCTCTAGACCCTGTCCCCGATGAACCTCAACGCCTCCGGCAGCACCCTGCGCCAATAGCCGTCGCTGTGTTCCCCGTGCTCGAACGACCCCACGGCGCCCACGGCCCGTGCGAGCTCCACGGCCGGATCGTGGAACGGGTCCTCTCGCCCGCACCACACCCCCACGGGTGACGTGATCCTCTCCCTGTGCCGCAACGGTTCGTGCGCCTCCCACACCTCACGCGACGCGAACCCGTCGATCCGCTCGGCGTCCTCCCAGCTCGGGAACAACGCCGGACTGATCGCGGCCACGGCCTTCAACGACCGCCTCGTGGCCAGGTCCAGCACCCCGAAGCCACCCATCGAGATCCCGAGAGCGGCCTCGAACGGCACCGGCGGGTCGAGGTTCACCCAGTAGTCCTCACCGCCGTTGACCACCGCGCACCGGAACCCGTGCCCGTTGAGGAACCGCGGCAGCCCGAGCTCCTCCCACCACCGCACGCTGCCGCCCCGCCCGTGCAGCACGAGCACGACCGGCCCGGCCACACCCGTCCACGCACCCCACGGCATGGGCTGAACGGGTACAGGTTCGACGGCGGGCACCACCCCGTCGGGCCCGGTCCACCCCAGCAGCCGACGCCCGCGCGGACTCAGCGCGCCGTACGTCCCCGCTGCTCCCGCCAGCCCCAGGCCGCCCAGCACGACGGCTCGCCGTGACATCCCCACGTCCACCAGTGGAACACAATGTGCGCCGATCATGACAAGCGTGGACACTCTGACACTGCCACACCTGCGGCGGCGGACCCAGGATTCCGGGATGGAATCCGACCGGGTTGGCGTTGTTTCAGCAGCGTAACAGGGGGTTGAACGATGGCAGTCGAGTCCTCACCGCCCCAGGTCACACCTGATGGCCGCGTCGAACTGAGCGACGCAGGTCCCATCAAGGACAGCAGGTTCTTCAACCCCGAACTCGCCCCCGTGCCCGTCGAGCAGCGGACGTGGACGACGTACAACTTCTTCGCGCTGTGGATGGGCATGGCGCACAACATCCCCAGTTACACGCTGGCCGCGTCGTTGATCGCGATCGGCATGGACTGGGTGCAGGCTTTCCTCACCATCACCCTCGGCAACCTGATCGTGCTCGTCCCCATGCTGCTCAACAGCCACGCGGGCACGAAGTACGGCATCCCGTTCCCCGTGTTCGCCCGCGCGTTCTACGGCATCCGGGGCGCCAACCTCGTCGCGCTGCTGCGGGCGTTCATCGCGTGCGCCTGGTTCGGCATCCAGACGTGGGTCGGCGGCAAGGCGCTGCACGTGATCATCGGCCGGCTGGCGGGCGACGGGTGGACCAAGGCGTCGTCCGTCGCGGGTCAGCCGTGGACGTTGTGGTTGTGCTTCTTCGGTTTCTGGGTCGTGCAGATGCTGGTGATCTGGCGCGGCATGGAGGCCATCCGGCGGTTCGAGAACTGGACGGCGCCGCTCGTCAGCGTCGGGTTCCTGATCCTGCTGGGCTACGTGGCGGTGAAGGCCGGCGGGTTCGGGCCGATCCTGCACCAGCCCAGCAGCCTCGGCTGGGGTGCCGACTTCTGGAAGGTCTTCTTCCCCGCGCTGATGGGCATGATCGCGTTCTGGTCGACGCTGTCGTTGAACATGCCGGACTTCACGCGGTTCGGCGGCAGCCAGAAGAAGCAGGTGACCGGGCAGATCCTCGGCCTGCCGACCACCATGTCGTTCATCGCGATCGTCGCGATCCTGACGACGTCGGGCGCGCAGGCCCTGTACGGCGAGGCGATCTGGGACCCGGCGGACCTCGCGTCGCGGTTCGACAGCACGCTGCTGGTGATCGTCGCGCTGATCTCGCTGGTGCTCGCCACGATCTCGGCGAACCTCGCGGCGAACGTCGTCAGCCCGTCCTACGACTTCTCCAACGCCTTCCCGAAGCGCATCACGTTCGCGGTCGGCGGCCTGATCACCGGCGTGATCGGCATCGTGATCCAGCCGTGGCGGCTGATCTCCGACCCGAACATCTACATCTTCGCGTGGCTGGGCTTCTACGGCGGTCTGCTGGCATCGGTGGCCGGTGTGTTCGTCGCCGGGTACTGGGTGATCAAGAAGACGCACCTGGAGCTCACCGACCTCTACCTCGACGGCCGGGGCGCGTACTGGTTCAACGGCGGCTGGAACTGGCGCGCGGTCGTGGCGACGCTCGTGGGCTCGCTGCTCGCGGTCGGCGGCGCGCACGGCGGGCCGTTCCCCGAGGGCGGGCTGATCCCGTTCCTCAAGCCCCTCTACGACTACAACTGGGTCGTCGGCTTCGCGGCCGGCTTCCTGGTCTTCCTCGCTCTGAAGGACAACTCGGCAAAGGAGACGACCAGGTGAGCAACATCATCCGGGCGGCGCTCGTCCAGCAGAAGTGGACGGGCGACAAGGAGTCGATGATCGCGAACGCGGTCGAGCACATCCGCACTGCCGCCTCCCAGGGCGCGCAGGTGCTGTGCCTGCAGGAGCTCTTCTACGGCCCGTACTTCTGCCAGGTCCAGGACGCCGACTTCTACTCCTACACCGAGTCCATTCCGGACGGTCCGACCACCCGGCTGATGCAGGAGGTGGCCGCGCAGAACAACATCGTGCTGATCGTGCCGATGTACGAGGTCGAGCAGCCGGGCGTCTACTACAACACCGCGGCTGTGATCGACGCGGACGGCACGTACCTCGGCAAGTACCGCAAGAACCACATCCCGCAGGTCAAGGGCTTCTGGGAGAAGTTCTACTTCAAGCCCGGCAACCTCGGGTACCCGACGTTCGACACGGCGGTGGGGCGCATCGGCGTCTACATCTGCTACGAGCGCCACTTCCCCGAGGGCTGGCGCGCGCTGGGCCTCGCGGGCGCGAAGATCGTGTTCAACCCGTCGGCGACCTCCCGTTCGCTGTCCGAGTACCTGTGGAAGCTGGAGCAGCCGGCCGCGGCCGTCGCGAACGAGTACTTCGTCGGCGCGATCAACCGCGTCGGTGTGGAGCCGTTGGGGGACAACGAGTTCTACGGTCAGACGTACTTCGTGTCGCCGCGCGGCCAGCTCGTCAGCGACGCGGCGTCCGACACCGAGGAGGAGCTCGTCGTGCGCGACCTCGACCTCGACCTGCTCACCGAGGTCCGCGACACGTGGGCGTTCTACCGCGACCGCCGCCCCGACACCTACGAGGGCCTGGTGACGCCGTGAGCACGCTGATCAAGAACGGCCTGGTGATCAACGCGACGGGCTCGCACGCCGCCGACGTGCTGATCGACGGTGAGCACATCGCCGCCCTCGTCACGCCGGGCTTCGAGGTGCAGGCCGACGAGGTGATCGACGCGGCCGGCAAGTACGTCATCCCCGGCGGCATCGACGCGCACACGCACATGGAGATGCCGTTCGGCGGCACCCAGTCCGCGGACACCTTCGAGACCGGCACGACCGCCGCGGCGTGGGGCGGCACCACCACGATCGTCGACTTCGCCGTGCAGCCCAAGGGCTCCTCGCTGCTGTCCACACTGGACAAGTGGCACGCCAAGGCGGACGGCAACTGCGCCGTGGACTACGGCTTCCACATGATCATCTCCGACGTGACCGACGAGTCGCTCAAGGAGATGGAGTCGTGCATCGCGGCCGGCGTGAACAGCTTCAAGATGTTCATGGCCTACCCCGGCGTCTTCTACGCGACGGACGGCGAGATCCTGCGCGCCATGCAGAAGGCGCGCGAGACCGGCGCCACGATCATGATGCACGCGGAGAACGGCATCGCGATCGACCAGCTCGTCGCGCAGGCACTGGCTTCCGGTCTGGGCGATCCCGTGCAGCACGGCCTGACCCGCCCGCCGGAGCTGGAGGGCGAGGCCACCTCCCGCGCGATCCAGCTGGCGAAGGTCACCGGCTCGCCGCTCTACATCGTGCACCTGTCGGCCGCGCAGGCGCTCGACGCCGTCACGGCCGCGCGGGACACGGGCCAGAACGTGTTCGCCGAGACGTGCCCGCAGTACCTCTACCTGTCGCTGGAGGACCTGGCCAAGCCCGGTTTCGAGGGCGCGAAGTACGTGGCCTCGCCTCCGTTGCGCCCCAAGGAACACCAGTCGTCGCTGTGGCGCGGCCTGCGGACGAACGACCTGTCCGTCGTGAGCACCGACCACTGCCCGTTCTGCTTCAAGGACCAGAAGCAGCTCGGCCTGGGCGACTTCTCGAAGATCCCGAACGGCATGCCCGGCGTCGAGCACCGCGTCGACCTGCTGCACCAGGGCGTGGTGAAGGGCGAGATCACCCGCGAGCGCTGGGTCGAGATCGTCTCCACCACCCCGGCGCGCATGTTCGGCATGTACCCGCGCAAGGGCGTGATCGCACCGGGAGCCGACGCCGACGTGGTCGTCTACGACCCCACGGCCACCCAGACGATCTCCGCCGAGACGCACCACATGGCCGTGGACTACTCGGCCTACGAGGGCTTCGAGGTCACCGGTCGGGTCGACACGGTGTTCTCCCGCGGCCGCAAGGTGATCGCGGACGGCGCCTACCACGGCTCGACGGGCCACGGCCGCTTCGTGACCCGCGACCTCAACCAGTACCTCGTCTGAGAAAGGAGGTCCACTGTGGACTTCGGCGTTGTGCTCCAGACCGACCCGCCCGCGAGGGACGTGGTCGAGGGCCTCCGCGCGGCCGAGGACTGCGGCTTCCGCTACGGCTGGACGTTCGACTCCTGCGTGCTCTGGCAGGAACCGTTCGTCATCTACTCGCAGGTCCTCTCCGCCACCCGCGACCTGGTGGTCGGCCCGATGGTCACCAACCCGTCGACGCGGGACTGGTCCGTCACGGCCTCGCTCTTCGCGACGCTGAACGACATGTTCGGCAACCGCACCGTCTGCGGCATCGGCCGAGGCGACTCGGCCCGCCGCGTCATCGGCCAGAAACCCGCCTCACTGGCGACCCTGGGCTCCGCGATGCACGTCATCAAGGAGCTGGCCGAGGGCCGTTCCGTGGAACACCACGGCACACCCGTGCAGATCCCGTGGGTGCGCAACGGAAAGCTCGAGATGTGGATGGCCGCCTACGGCCCGCGCGCGTTGAAGATGGTCGGTGAACAGGCCGACGGCTTCATCCTGCAGACCGCCGACCCGGACATCGCGCGCTGGACGATCGGCTCGGTCCGCGAGGCCGCGGTGGCCGCCGGCCGCGACCCGTCGGCGATCACGATGTGCGTGGCCGCGCCCGCGTACGTGGGCACGGACCTGGCCCACCAACGCGACCAGCTGCGGTGGTTCGGCGGCATGGTCGGCAACCACGTGGCGGACCTCGTCGCGCGGTACGGGGACTCGGGCGTGGTGCCCAAGGCGCTGACCGACTACATCAAGGACCGCGAGGGCTACGACTACTCGCACCACGGCAAGGCGGGCAACCGGTCGACCGACTTCGTGCCGGACGCGATCGTGGACCGGTTCTGCCTGGTCGGGCCGGAGTCGGCGCACGTCGAGCGGTTGCAGGAGCTGAAGGAGATCGGGGTCGACAACTTCGCGCTGTACCTGATGCACGACGAGAAGGACAAGACGCGGGACGCGTACGGGTCGGCGGTGATCCCGGCGGTCTGAGCGACCGCCGAAAACTGTCAGACCCCGTCAGTAGCGTGTCGGACATGACGGATTCTCTGACGGTGGTCCACTGCGAGGGCTGGGATCCGGCCCGGCGGGCGATCGCGGGCAGGCTGCCGGTGGCGGTCGCGCAGGAGCGCGACCGCGCCGGCGAGCAGTACGCGTTCTGCCTGGTCGACGGGTCCGGCCGGGTGGTGCGGGTCGGTGAGATCGCGTGGTCGGCGGGCTTCGCCCGCCTGTGGTTCCTCGACGACTAGGGCCGCCGGGTGAGGTCGCTCGAATACCGCGTGCTCGACGACCGGCTGTTCCTGCTGAACAGTCGCGAGTGGACGTACTTCTCGGCGGACCAGCCCGAGTTCGACGAGAACGCGGGCCTCGCCAAGCGGTCGTACTCCCCGGACGGCACCACGGTCCTGTCCGACGAGCCGCAGGGCCGCAGAGGTGGTTCGTCCCGCGAGCACACGACGACGGACGTCAGCGGGCTGTACCGCGCCTTACCGAGCTTCCCCGACTGGGCCGAGTTCGCCGAGGTCTCCGCCACCCTGGTGCTGGAGGACCCGCCCCAGGAGTCCGCCGAACCGCCGTGGCGTCCCAGCGCGCCCCTGGCGGCCGAGGGCATCGAGTCCGCGTTCACCTCGGGCACCCGCTGGAAGCTCCACGACAGGGTGGTCACCACCGAGGTGGTGGAGGCGGGCACGCTCAGGATGCCGAGCGGCCAGGTCGCCGTCTCCGACCCCGGCTGGCTGGACGGCCACGTCAAGCCGTTCACCGTCACCGTCGCGCCCGGCGAGTACCGGGTGGACCTGGGCCTCGTCCGCTTCGAGGCGAACCCTGAGCACGTCCGCGTCACGGCGGCGAAGCTGGTGGTCTCCAACGCCCAGGTCGTGTCGTGGGAACCGGCCCTGACAGCGGGCCAGGACGCCCGCGTCCTCGGCGCGGACGAGTACTACGGCTTCGGGGTGGACGCCGGCGCCGGCTGCTTCTTCGACGCCGCGGCCCTGGGCGCGTTCGAGCAGCTCCTGGACGAGGACGGCTTCGAGGACCTCCTGATCGATCCCCTCGGTGACGACGACCTGGCCGTGGTGACCGATCCGGAGTCGGGAGCGACGCTGGTCGCGTACTCGTCGGGCTGGGGCGACGGCTCCTACCCGACCTGGATCGGCCGCACGGCGACGGGCGAGGTCGCCTGCTTCGTCTCGGACATGCTGATCCTGCGCTACGCCACGCCGGCAGACGAGGAGGTGCTGATGAGCTGACGCACTGCTCCGTCCGGGGCATGTCGGCGTTGCACTCACGCCCAGCCACCTGTCGCGAACCGATACTGCTTTGATGCCGCACGACGACGTGTCCAACAAGGTCGACCAAGCCTCCGGGCAGGTCGTGCAGGCGGGCACGGTCAACGAACTGCACTTCCACCAGTCGTCGGCAGCGCAGCCGGGAGCGGTGCTTCCTCTTCGGGTCGGCCTGGTGCCGCAGCTGGCGGCGTCCTTCCAGACACGGGCGACCAGCGATCTGGTGACGAGCGCGCTGGATGGTGGTGGTACCGCGGTCCTGACGTCCGACGGTGCTCACGCCGCCGTGCTGTCCGGCATGGGTGGCGTGGGCAAGACCCAGATCGCAGCCGAGTTCGCCGAACGCACCTGGGCGTCCGGTGAGATCCGTCTGCTGGTCTGGATCACAGCAGGGTCCCGCGAGGCGATCGTGGCGGGCTACGCGAACGCATCCGCCAAGCTCACCGGCAGAGAGGATCCGGATCCGGAACGCGGCGCGACGACTCTGCTGGAGTGGCTGGCGCAGACCACCGAACCCTGGCTGGTGCTGCTCGACGACCTCCAGGCCCCGGCTGACCTGGCCGGACTGTGGCCACCGTCGACGGCACACGGCCGGACGGTCGTGACCACCCGACGACGCGACGCCGCACTCCGAGGTCATCGCAGGAACATGGTCGAAGTGGGGGTCTTCAGCGAAGCCGAGGCCCTGACCTACCTGCGGACGGTGCTCGCCGATCACCCGCTCGCGGCGGACGGTGCCGAAGACCTGGTGCGAGACCTCGGACGGTTACCGCTGGCGCTTGCCCAGGCGGGCGCCTACATCAGGGACCGGCACCTGTCGTGCGCCGAGTACCGCAAGCGTCTCGTGGACCGCCGCCTCGCGACCGTACTGCCGGATCCGGCCGAACTGCCGGACGAACACCGGGCGACGGTCGCCGCGACCTGGTCCCTGTCCGTGGAGCAGGCCAACCGGCTGGAGCCGCGCGGCGCCGCGCGGCCGCTGCTCGACATCGCGAGCACTCTGGACGCGAACGGCATTCCAATCGGAGTCTTCACCTCCCCGGCGGTGCTGGTGTACCTCTCGCACGTGACAGAGCGGGAGTTCACCGCCGACGATGCGCGGGACGGACTTGCTTGCCTGCACAGGCTGAACCTCCTCACGCTCACGACGACGTCGGTGTCGCGCGAAGTTCGTGTGCACGCACTGGTGCAGCGCGCCACCCGTGATGTCTGGTCAGACACGCAGCTGAGACTCATAACGCACCTGGCAGCTGAGGCTCTGGGGGAGATCTGGCCTGCCAGAGGTGCAAACCGGTTGCTGGGTCAGGTCCTGCGCGCCAACGTCGACGCGATCATGGGGATCGGCGCGGAGCACTTCTGGACACCGGGATGTCACGTGGTGCTGTTCCTCGTGGGCCAAAGCCTTGGCGAAAGCGGGTTCGCCACCGAAGCCAGGAACTACTTCAAAGATCTGCACGAGGCCACCGCCAGGCGGTTGGGACCTGATGACTACTACACGCTGTCCACCCGGTACAACCTCGGGATCTGGCTCGACGCGACCGGTGACCGGGCCGGCGCGATCGCGGAGTACGAACAGTTGCTGGCCGACCGGATTCGAGTATTCGGTCCAGACCACCGAGACACGCTCGTCACGCGCAGCCGGTTGCTCGGGTGGCGAGCGGAATCCGGTGATCTGCCCGAGGCACCCTCCGAACTCGATCGGCTCGTCAAGGACTTCACGCGGGTGCTCGGAGCGGACGACTCCGACACGTTGGTCGCTCGCAACCGCCTCGCCGCATCACTGGTCGACGACGCCGGGCGGGCGTTGGCCGCGTTCGAGTCGCTTCTCGCCGATCGACTACGTGTACTCGGTGCAGACCATTACGACACGCTGGTGACGCGTGGGCACCTCGCTGCCACGCGTAGCCGGGCAGGAGACCCGAACCGCGCAGTCGCGGATCTCGAGCGGCTCGTCGCCGACGACATCCGCGTGCTCGGGCCTGATCACCCCAACACCCTCATGGACCGCAACAACCTAGCGTTCCACAGCCACATGGCGGGCGACTCCGAGGGGGCGCTCAGCCTCTTGGAGGCCCTACAACCCGATCTGATGCGAGTTCTCGGCCCCGATCACCCGTATACGGGACTCGCGCTCTCAAATCTCGAGTACCTGCGCAAACAGATATCCGACGCCGGGTCCTGAGGGTCAGCGGACCGTACGGGTCTCGCCGTCCCACCCAGCGCTCAGCGTCGGGAGGAGTTCGGCGAGCTGCACCGGGTAGACGGTGTCCTCGGCGGCCTCGAGCTCCGCCGCGCTCCACCACCGGTGTGCGGTGATGGAGGACTCTTCGACGTCGTTGAACCCCGAGGTGTCGATGGTCAGCTCACCGTCCACGGTGGCGTGGAAGAACCACTCCTCCGCGTCGAAGGTCTCGCCGTCGAAGGAGAACACCGCACGGCGACGCCAGATCGGGCCGACCAACGAGTCCGGCGGCAGCTTCAGTCCGGTCTCCTCAAAGGCCTCGCGCACGGCCGCGTCGACCAACTCCTCGCCGTCCTCGACACCGCCACCGACGGTGAACCAGAACGACTCTTGAGGCCGAGCGGGGTCGAAGCCCTGGAACAGCAGCACACGACCCGAAGCATCGGTCAGCACCACACGGGCGGACGGACGAGGTCGCAGCATCACGGCGTCGGACGGCGCGGCCGGCTCGGCGATCTCGAAGTACGACGGTTGCGGGGCGGTGCCGGCCAGCCGCAACCACCGCGCCACCCGGCGGCGGCGCTGGAGCAGGGTGTCGCGGACCGCGTCGTTGTGGACTCGGCGGGCCAGGACCACGCGTTCCTCGGCGTCGGCGAGCTCGAAAGCCAGTGCCGGGGCCAGAGTGGAACGGTCCAGGGCTCCCAGCAGACTCGACAGTTCGTTCTCCGCCAGTTCGCGGTCCGCACGCGAGGCGGACTCGGCGCGGGAGGCCGCGGCGGACAGGGCCGGGTCGAGCAACGCACGCACGACCACTGCTCGGCGGGCCAGGGCCGCGTCGAGGGCTGCCCAGGCCGCGTCGGTGCGGACGTGGAGGCGGTCCAGGCGGTTCGCGATGGAGAGGATCCAGGCGGCCAGCAGCAGGGCGACCACGACTACGACCAGGACCGTGGTCATGCCTCGCTCACCCGGCGGGGGTCGGCGGCGATCGCGGTCTCGTAGACGCGCAGCACCTGCGAGGCGACCACGGACCAGTCGAAGGTCTGGACTCGTTGCGAGGCAACGGTGACGTACTCGGCGCGCAGGGCCGAGTCGCGGAGCACGGAACGCAGGGCGTCGGCCAGGGCGGCGGCGTCGCCCACCGGGAACAGGACGCCTGCCTTGCCGTCGTCGAGGACTCGGCGGAAGGCGTCCAGGTCGGAGGCGACCACGGCGGTGCCGGCGGACATCGCCTCGGTCAGGATGATGCCGAACGACTCGCCGCCGGTGTTCGGGGCGACGTAGACGTCCAGGGAGCGGAGCATGCGGGCCTTGTCCTCGTCGCTGACCTGGCCGAGCAGGTCCACGCGATCGGAGAACCTGCCCTCGAACGGGTTCTCGCCACGGCCCACGACCAGCAGGCGGAGGTCGGGGAACTCGTCGGCGATCAGGCCGAACGCCTCCCACAGCAGGGGCATGCCCTTGCGGGGCTCGTCGTAGCGGCCGACGAAGCCGATGGTGCCGCCGGGACGGGGGTAGCCGTCCAAAGTGGACGCGGAGGCGAAGAAGTCGACGTCCACGCCGTTCGGGATCTCCACGGCGTCGCCGCCGAGGTGCTCGACCTGGACCCGGCGGGCCAGGGCCGAGACGGCGATGCGGGCGGTGACCTTCTCCAGGAACGGTTGCAGGACGCCCTGGAACGCCGCGAGCATCTTCGAGCGCGGGGTCGAGGTGTGGAACGTGGCGACGATCGGGCCGTCGGCGACCATCAGGGCCAGCATCGACAGGGACGGCGCGGTCGGTTCGTGCAGGTGCAGGACGTCGAACTGGTGCTCGTCGATCCAGCGGCGGACCCGCGCGTACGAGACGGGGCCGAAGGACAGGCGCGCCACCGAGCCGTTGTACGGGATGCCGACAGCGCGGCCCGCCGACGTGACGAACGGCGGTAGTTCCTGGTCGTCGTCGGCCGGGGCCAGGACGTTCACGGTGTGGCCCAGGGAGATCAGGGCGCGCGCCAGGTCGACGACGTGCGCCTGCACTCCCCCTGGCACGTCGAAGGAGTACGGGCAGACGATGCCTACCTTCACCGCGCGAGCCTCCTGGCGAGGGCGGCGCGGCGCTTCTCCGGCAGGTCGGCGAGCCAGAGCTGCTGCAGCATGTGCCAGTCGGCCGGGTGGGCGGCGATGTCGGCGGCGAAGACGTCCGCGACGGCCTGGGTGGCGGCCTGGACGGTGCTCACCTTGATCGGCGGGTGGATGCGGAAGTGCCAGCCGTCCCCGGTGAACCAGCAGCCGACCGGGAGCAGGGCGGCGCCCGTCGTCGCGGCCAGGTGGGCCGGGCCCGCGGGCATCAGGGTCTGCTCGCCGAAGAACGTCACGGGCACGCCGGACGACGTCAGGTCGCGGTCGGCGAGCAGGCACACGACCTTGTTGTCGCGCAGGCGTTCGGCCAGCACCGTCGCGGGTGGACGGTCGCCGCCGTTGAGCGGCAGCACCTCGAAGCCGAGCGTCTCGCGGAAGTCCAGGAACTTGCGGTACAGCGACTCGGGCTTCAGGCGTTCGGCGACCGTCGTGAACGTGCCGGAGTGCCCGACGAGCCACACGCCCGCCATGTCCCAGTTGCCGCTGTGCGGCAGCGCCACGACGGCGCCGGTGCCGGCGGCCAGGGCGGCGTCGAGGTTCTCCACGCCGGACACCTGCGAGTCGCACTTCTCGTAGGCCGCGCGCAGGTCCATCGACGGCAGCCGGAAAGCCTCGCACCAGTAGCGCGCGTAGGAGCGCAGCGAGTCGCGGACCAGGTCGTCGAGCTCGTCGTCGCCCGCCTGGGGCACGACCCGGCGCAGGTTGCGGCGCAACTGCTCCACCCCGGCGCCGCCGCGGCGGGCCGCGTAGTCGGCGCCCGCGCGGAACAGGCCGCGCGCCCACGACTCCGGCAGCAGGCGGATCAGCCGCCACCCGGCGGTGTAGCCGAGGGTCGCGAGGTTCACGCGGCCTCCCGCGCCGAGCGGGCGACCGCGAAGATCCGCTGCAGCACCGTCACCACGGTCATGGCCGCGAGCAGCCACAGCGAGATGTCCATCAGGTGCGGCACGCCGAGACCCTGCACGCCCGCGCCGATCAGCGCGACGATGAACCGCTCCGCCCGCTCGGCCAGGCCGCCGTCGGCGGACAGGCCCGACGCGTCGGCCCGGGCCTTCACGTAGGAGATCACCTGCGAGGCCACCAGGCAGATGAACCCCGCCGCCGCCGTCCACCGGTTGCCGGTGTCGAACGCGTACCAGGTGAGCGCCGCGAACAACGCCCCGTCCGCGATGCGGTCGCAGGTGGCGTCGAGGACGGCGCCGAACTTCGTGGGGCCCTGCGCGCGGGCCATGGCGCCGTCGATCAGGTCGAGCAGCACGAAGACCGTCACCAGCGCGCAGCCCAGGAACAGCTGCCCGCGGGGGATGAACCACAACGCGCTCGCCACGGCGCCGATCGTGCCGACGACGGTCACGGCGTTGGGGGTGAGGCCACGCGCCAGCAGCCACGCCCCGATCGGATCGGTGACGCGCGAGACGGACGCGCGAGCGAAGATGTTCAGCATGGCAGTCGCAGCCTAGCTGGACTGGTGAAACACCCGGCTCGCGGGTGACACGGCACCCGCGAACCCCCCTCGGTGAACCCTCTCTAGCCGAGCCGGCGGTGGTCTTCGGCGATGCGCTTGAGCAACCCCTGCAACTCCTCCCCCCGCACCGCCAGCCGCTCCAGCCGGCCGAACAGCGCGAGGTACTCGCGCACGTCGAGCGGGTCGGTGATGGTGGCGTTGCCGGTCAGCACGCTGACCGTGACGACGCGCTCGTCGTAGATGTGGAAGCCGTGCAGCGCGACCACGTTCGCGTCCGCCGACCACGGCACCACGCCGAGCCGCACGTTCGGCCGGCGCTGGATCGCGGCCAGATGCTCGACCTGTTCCGCCATCAGCTCCGCCGAGCCCATCCGCCAGCGCAGCGCGCTCTCGGAGAGCACGAACACGAACTGCTTCGCCAGGTCGTCCATCCGGGCACGGCGGGTGCGCAGGGCGGCCACCGCGGCCTCCTGCTCGGCGTGCGGCATCGTCCCCAGCACGATCCGCAGGTAGGACTCGGACTGCAACAGCGAGGGCACCAGGTTGACCTGGAAGAACCTCGATGTCGCGGCGCGGGCCTCCACGCGGCTGATCGTCTGCTGGTGGCGGTGCGCTCCTCGGTGCAGCACGACGCGACGGGTCTCCGCCTCGGCGTGCAACGACTTGGCGAGTTCGACCAGTTCGATGCGCGTCTCCCTCGCGGCGGCCAGTTCCGCCACGAGTCGCTCCACGTCCGTCACGGACGGGAGCAGCATGCCGTTCTCGATCTTCGACAGCTTTGATTGGCTCATCCCGGTGGCACGGGCGGTGGCCGTGCCGGTCATCTTCGCCTCGGTGCGCAACCGGCGTAGTTCACGCGAAAGCCGCTCTCTCGCTAATCGCGAACGCTCAGGTGCGGTCATGTTCGCACCGTAACCATTCGCGCACAGTGAGACGATCGGCCATAGGCGGGGACTTGACTCGCAGTTGACACCTCCAGGTGGGTGATCTCACCTACCTGGAATCGCTTTGTGCTGGCGTTACGTCTCGATCGAAGGGTGAAATGCACCCAAAAGAAGTAACCCAAAACCTATTCCGCACCACGTGGAAACCAGGTCGATTGTCCACCCCGGACAAGCTGAGTGGTTTTTGTCACTCTTTTGTCCAAGAATTAGTACGGACTTCAATCACAGTGAGGTCGACTAAACGCCTCGTTTAGCGTGCAAAACCGACCGAACAGCTAGTCCGATGGCGCCGAAAATCAGCACGAACGCGATGAGTCCCAGTCCGGGCGCGTCGTCGTGCTGGGCGTACATCAGAGCGCCCACTCCGAGCGCGGCGAGCAGGACACAGCCCAGCAGGGGCAGCAGAAGTCGAGGCACAGATCGACTATCGCTCGCGATCTATCGAAAGTCAACAGATAGGCATCGTGCAGCGATCAGTCGACGGCCTTCCACCCGTCCGCCAGCAGCTGCCGGGTCTCCCCCAGCAGCTGCGGGAGCACCTTGGTGTGCCCGATGACCGGCATGAAGTTCGCGTCCCCGCCCCACCGCGGCACCAGGTGCTGGTGCAGGTGGGCGGCGATGCCGGCGCCCGCGACGACGCCCTGGTTCATGCCGATGTTGAACCCGTGCGGCGCCGCCACGTGCCGCGCGACCCGCATGGCCTTCTGCGTGAACGCGGCCAGCTCGGCGGTCTCGGGGACCGTCAGCTCGGTGTAGTCCGCCACGTGCCGGTACGGCAGCACCATCAGGTGGCCGGGGTTGTACGGGTACAGGTTCAGCAGCGCGAACACCTCGGCCCCGCGCGCGACGATCAGACCGTCCTCGTCGGACAGTTCGACCACGCGGCAGAACGGGCAGCCGGCGGGCTCGTCGCCGTCGGCCTTGCCCGCGCCCTGCACGTACGACAGGCGGTGCGGGGTCCACAGACGCTGCAACGCGTCCGGGACCCCGACACCGGCCTGTTCGGAGAACTCAGGCGTCACGAGAGCAGTTCCGCCGTGGGCGAGGCGTTCTCGCGACGGCCGACCCACTCCACGATCTGCTCGACGGCCCGCTCCACCGGCACGCCGTTGATCTGCGTGCCGTCGCGGAACCGGAACGACACCGCGTTCGCCTCCACGTCCTTGGCACCGGCCAGGAGCATGAACGGCACCTTCTGCATGGTGTGGTTGCGGATCTTCTTCTGCATGCGGTCGTCGGAGGCGTCGACCTCGACGCGGATGCCGGCCTTCTTCAGCGTCTCGCGGACCGCGAACAGGTGGTCGGCGTTCTCCGAGGTGACCGGGATGCCCATGACCTGCACCGGCGCGAGCCACGCCGGGAACGCGCCCGCGTAGTGCTCGGTCAGCACGCCGAAGAAGCGCTCGACCGTGCCGAACAGGGCGCGGTGGATCATGACCGGGCGCTGGCGGGAACCGTCCGGACCGGTGTACTCCAGTTCGAACTTCTCCGGCAGCATGAAGTCGAGCTGGATGGTCGACATCTGCCAGGTGCGGCCCAGCGCGTCCTTCGCCTGCACGGAGATCTTCGGGCCGTAGAACGCGGCGCCACCGGGGTCGGGCACGAGGTCCAGGCCGGACTCCTCGGCCACCGAGGCGAGCGTCGCGGTCGCCTCCTCCCAGATGTCGTCCGGTCCGACGAACTTCTCCGGGTTCTTGGTCGACAGCTCCAGGTAGAAGTCGTCGAGGCCGTAGTCGCGCAGCAGGTCGAGCACGAAGTTCAGCAACGACTTCAGCTCGTCGCGGATCTGGTCGCGGGTGCAGAAGATGTGCGCGTCGTCCTGCGTCATGCCGCGCACGCGGGTGAGGCCGTGCACCACGCCGGACTTCTCGTAGCGGTAGACCGAGCCGAACTCGAACATGCGCAGCGGCAGCTCGCGGTAGGACCGGCCGCGCGACTTGAAGATCAGGTCGTGGAACGGGCAGTTCATCGGCTTGAGGTAGTAGTCCTGGCCCGGCTTGCGGACCGTGCCGTCCTCGTCGACCTCGGCGTCGAGGTGCATCGCCGGGTACATGCCGTCCTTGTACCAGTCCAGGTGACCGGAGACCTCGAACAGCTTGCCCTTGGTGATGTGCGGCGAGTAGACGAACTCGTAGCCCGCCTCGGTGTGCCGCTGGCGGGAGTAGTCCTCCATCGCCTTGCGGATGATGCCGCCCTTGGGGTGGAACACCGCGAGGCCGGAGCCGATCTCGTCCGGGAACGAGAACAGGTCGAGCTCGACGCCCAGCTTGCGGTGGTCGCGGCGCTCGGCCTCGGCCAGGCGCTCCAGGTACGCGTCCTGCGCCTCGGCGGACTCCCACGCGGTGCCGTAGATGCGCTGCAGCTGCGGGTTGTTCTCGTTGCCGCGCCAGTACGCGGCGGCCACGCGGGTGAGCTTGAACGCCGGGATGTGCTTGGTGGTCGGCACGTGCGGGCCGCGGCACAGGTCGCCCCAGACCTGCTCGCCGGAGCGCGGGTCGACGTTGTCGTAGATCGTCAGCTCGCCGCCGCCGACCTCCATGACCTCGCTGGTGTCGACGTCGCTCTTGATGTCGACGAGCTCCAGCTTGAACGGCTCGGACGCGAGCTCGGCCTTCGCGGAGTCGATCGACTCGACGACACGGCGGGAGAACCGCTGCGAGGACTTGATGATCTGCTTCATGCGCTTCTCGAGCGCCTGCAGGTCCTCGGGCGTGAAAGGCTTCTCGACCTGGAAGTCGTAGTAGAAGCCGTCCTTCACGGGCGGGCCGATGCCGAGCTTGGCCTCGGGGAACTGCTGCTGCACGGCCTGCGCCAGCACGTGCGCGGCCGAGTGCCGGATCACGCTGCGGCCGTCCTCGGTGTCCGCGGCGACGGCCTCGACCTCGACGTCGACCTGCGGGGTCCACGACAGGTCGCGCAGGTGGCCCTCGGCGTCGCGCACGACGATGACCGCGTCGGGGCCCTTGCCCGGCAGACCCGCCTCGCGCACGGCCGTGCCCGCCGTCGTCCCAGCCGGAACCACCACGCGTGGCGGGTTCTGGGCGACTGCTGGGCGCGACTCGGACACGGTGACTCCTACGTTCGAAGATGGTGGTTGCGGATCAGATGTTATCGGTGCTCAAGATGGACATGACGATCGCGTCGTGGAAGACGCCGTCCCAGAGCAGGGCGTCGCGCAGGCGGCCCTCCTCCTGGAAGCCGAGCTTCTTGTAGACGTGGATGGCCCGCTCGTTGAAGTCGTACACCTCCAGGTCCACCCGGTGCAGGCCGCGCTCGTGGAACGCGTGGTCGAGGACGTGCCGGAGGGCGGCCGTGCCGTAGCCCTTGCCGAACCCGTCCCACAGCGCGATCCGCACCCCCGCGGACCTGTTGTGCGGGTTGATCGTGAGCACGACCTCGCCGAGGAACCTGCCGTCCTCGGTGATGGCACGGGTGTAGCGGTTCGGGTCGCTCAGCGTCCGCTCGATGTACGCCTCGTAGTCCGCGAGCTCGAACGTCCCGTGGGTGCCCGTGAGCCGGTCGACCTCGGCGTCGTTCGGCCGGGACGCGGCCATCTCGGCGGCGAACTCCTTGCGCAACGGTACGAGTTCCATACCCCCGATTGAAGCCGGTCGCCGCAACCGGATTCCCGGTCGCGGCACCTACGTACACGCTTCTGAGTGGTTTTTCGGATGCGGTCACGCCCGCGGGGCGAGCACCCTGGTCCTCTCCCGGCCCGCCGAACGGAGCCACCGCCATGCCCGACCTGGTCGTCGAATGCCCGGTCCGCCTCACCGAGTCCAACCGGGACGAACTCCGCCTCCTCTACGCCGACCTGCGCGACCACTACGCCCGCCGCGACGCGCGCGACGGCACGCGCACGACCCTGCACTTCCTGTGGACCGGCACCCTCGACGCCGAGCTCTTCGGCGCGACCTACGCCGACCAGAGGCACGTTTTCGCTGGTTCCAGGCCTGTGATGAACTCCAGCCGCGATCCCGGCGGGCTTCAGGAAACGAACAGGTGGCTGTCAGCCCCACCTCAGCCGAACGGCGCATCGTTGAGGACATGAGCGAGCAGGGACAGACGCCTCCACCGCGGGAGCCGTCGCAGAACGAGCCGCGGGCCGCCCAGCCCGCACCGGACCAGGCCACGACCCCGCTGCCGGCCGAAGCACCGGCCACGCCTGGTCAGCAGTCCACCGCCGAGCTCCCGGCCCAGCCGGCGGCGGCCCCCACACCCCAGCAACCCGCACCCCCGCACCCCGCACCGGCCGACACACCCGCGGCCACCTCGGCCGAGGCACCCGCGGGACCACCTCCGCCCCCACCGGCGGCGACCCCTTCGGCTGCTGTGCCGACACCTCCTGGCCGTGGGAGGCGTTTCGTGCGGCACCGCGCCACCCAGCTGGTCGCGGTGGGTCTGCTGGGGCTCGTCCTCGGCGGCGGCATCGTGGGAGCGATCGCGGCTAACCGGTTCGACCACCGCGGCGGTCCCGGCCACGTGCGGATGTACGACCGAGGCGAGCGCGGCCCCGACCGCGGCGGCGACCGCTTCGAGCAGCGCGGCCCGTTCGGTGAACGCGGCGACAGGAGTGACCGCTTCGAGCGGTGACCGACCGAGCGCACGACCCGTGTCATCCGAATCCCCGACGACCGACACGGGCCGTGCGCTCCCCACAGCCAGGAACGCGCGGCACGGCCGGATTAGTCCCCCTCGTTCTGCCGTGCCGTGCGTTCCGCCCTAAAGCACTAGTGCGGCTGCGGTCCGAGCCGGATCGCCAGCAGCTGACGCCGCAGCACCTTGCCCGTAGCGTTGCGCGGCAGCTGCGGCACGACCACGACCTCGCGCGGGACCTTGTGCCGTGCGAGCCTCGTGCGCACGAACTCGCGCAGCTCCCGCACGTCGATCCGCGTGCCCGCCACCGGCACCACGAACGCGCGCAACCGTTGCCCGTACTCGGCGTCCGGCACGCCGAGCACCGCCGCGTCGCGCACCCGGTAGTGCGTCATGAGCAGGTTCTCGACCTCGACGGGGTACACGTTCTCGCCGCCGGACACGATCATGTCGTCCTCGCGGCCGTCGAAGTACAGCCGGCCGCTCGGGTCGAAGTGGCCGAGGTCGCCGGTCGCGACGAGCCCGTCGATCGACTCCTTCTGCGTGCCGTCGGTGTACAGGTCGACGGTCAGCGAGCCGCGCACGTAGATCCGGCCCGTCACGAACGAGCGCGTGACGCGGTTGCCGTTGTCGTCGTAGATGCGCACGAGGCAGTTGTGCGGCGGCAGGCCCACGCTGGACGGCGCCGCGGCCAGGTCCTCCGGCGTCGCGACGGTGGCGACGGCGACTTCCGTCGAGCCGTAGAGGTTGTAGAGCACGGGGCCGAGGACGGCCTGGGTGCGCTCGACGAGGTCCGGGGAGATCGGGGCGCCGGAGGAGAACACGACGCCGAGGTGCGAGAGGTCGAACGAGTCGATCACGTGCCTGTCGAGCTCCATGATCCGCTGCAGCATCGTCGGCACCAGGACGAGCGTCGTGCAGCGCTGGCCCTGCACCGACCACAGCGTCTTGCGCGGGTCGAAGCGGCGGTGCAGCACCGCGCGCGAGCCCAGCGACATCGCGAGCGTCAGGTGCGAGTAGCCGACGGAGTGGAAGATCGGCGCGGCGATGAACGTCGACTCGCCCGAGCGCATCGGGATGCGGTCGAGGAAGTCCGACGCGGTGAGCACCGACTTGATCTCGCGGGCCGTGCCCTTGGGCGTCCCGGTCGTGCCGGACGTCAGCTGGATGACGACGCCCGGTTCGCGCGGCGGTTCCAGTTCGCCGCGCGGGGCCTTGGCCACCAGCTGGTCGAGCGTCGGGGTGCGGCGGTCGAGGCCGTCGCGCGACCAGCCGAGGTACCGCGGGATCGACGGCGGCAGCTGGTGGAACAGCGGGGTGAACTCCTCGTCGTGGATGACGAGGGACGCGCGTTCGCGTTGCAGGAGGTCGAGGATGACCGGGGCGCCGAAGCCGGTGTTCACCAGCAGCACGCGCACGCCGAGCTTGGCGCACGCCAGCAGCGACTCGACCATGCCGCGGTGGTTGCGGCACATCAGCGCGACGACGTGCATGTGCTGCACGCCGAGCGCGCGCAGGCCCTGCGCGATCGCGTTGGAGCGCCGGTCGAGCTGCCGGTAGGTGACCGAGCCCCGTTCGTCGACGATCGCGACGCCGTCGGGGTTCAGCCGGACGGAACGGCGCAGCGCCGTCACGTTCGGCCCCCAGATCTTGACCTCTCTGAGCGCCTCCACGGACATCTTGAAGTTCGTGAGGCTCACCATGCCCGCGGCGGACAGAACACGGAGTGAGTGCACCCGGCCCATGGCGTCGCGAAACACCTTGCGCAACCCTGGCATCAACAGCTCCTCGCGCTGCAAGTCCCCGAGGTATTCGGACGGTAACTGTCCGCAAGGCTCACGCCAAGGGTTGTTCCATGCGGAATGTGCATGACAACACGACATTCTACCTTGCAAACGTTTACAGCTCGACCGCTTCACAACCGTGACCATTCCCACTGGGCCACCTGCGGGAGTCTGACCGGTCAGACCAGGAATCCGCGCAACAACGACGCCGTGCCGTCGAGGTGCTCGGCCATCGCCTGCCGGGCCGCGGCGGGGTCTCCGTCCAAAATGGAGGCGATGACGCGCTCGTGCTGGGCGTTGGAGTGCGCGAGGTTCGGTTCGAGCAGGGGGATGTGGTCCAGCAGCTCGTTGGCGCGCATCCGCGACTCCGCGACGGCGGCGGTCAGCGCGGCGGACCCGGTGGCCTCCGCGATCGCGAGGTGCAGCCGCGAGTCCTTGCGGCGGTATTCCGCGAGCGTGGAAGTGGACGCCTCCTCCAGGCGGGCGCGCAGACCGCGCCGTTCGGCGGGGCCGAGCGACCGACCCGCCGCCGTCTCCGCGGCGCCGGTCTCCAGCACCCTGCGCAGCGTCAGCACGTCGTGGAGGTCGCCGAACTCCTTGCCCGGCGCGGGCTTGGGCAGCACCTCGTTGACGAACGTGCCGCCGTACCGTCCCCTTCGGGACTCCACGAAGTGGTTCTCCTGCAACGACCTGATGGCCTCGCGCACGGTCACCCGGCTCACGCCGAGCCGGGTGGCGAGCTCCCGTTCGGACGGCAGCTTCTCCCCCGGCGCGACGACGCCGAGCCGGATGGACTGCATGAGCCGTTCGACGGTCTCCTCGAAGGCGTTGCCCGCCCGCACCGGGCGGAACAACGCCTCCTGCGCGTGCTCCACCATCCCTAGAGCGGTGTCACGTACGCGCCGGCGATGCCGCCGTCCACGAGGAAGTTCGACGCGGTCATGAAGGACGAGTCGTCGGACGCCAGGAACGCGACAGCCGCAGCGATTTCCTCGGGTTCGGCGAACCGACCGAGCGGTACGTGGACGAGACGCCGTGCCGCGCGCTCCGGGTCCTTGGCGAACAACTCCTGCAGCAACGGGGTGTTGACCGGGCCGGGAGACAGGGCGTTGACGCGGATGCCCTCACGCGCGAACTGCACGCCGAGCTCGCGCGACATCGCGAGCACGCCGCCCTTCGACGCCGTGTAGGAGATCTGCGACGTCGCCGCGCCCATCGTCGCCACGAACGACGCCGTGTTGATGATGGAGCCCTTGCCGTTCGCCTGCATGTGCGGGATGGCGTACTTGCAACACAAATAAACCGACGTGAGGTTCACCTTCTGCACGCGGTCCCACGCCTCGATGCCCGTGGTGAGGATCGAGTCGTCGTCGGGCGGCGAGATGCCCGCGTTGTTGAACGCGACGTCCAGCTTGCCGTAAGTGTCCACAGTGGTCTGGAAAAGCGCTTTGACCTGTTCCTCGTCGGTCACGTCGACCTGGACGAACAGCCCGCCCACCTCGTCCGCGGCGGCCTTGCCGGTGGCCGGGTCGAGGTCGGCGACGACGACCTTCGCGCCCTCGCTCGCGAACCTGCGCACGGTCGCGAGTCCGATGCCGCTGCCGCCACCCGTCACGACGGCCACGCGGCCCTCGAGTCGCTGCACCATCTTTGTTCTCCTCGGTTTCAGACTTGCTCAGGTCGCGATGAAGACGTTCTTGACTTCGGTGAAGGCGTCGAGCGCGTCGGGGCCGAGCTCGCGCCCGAGCCCGGACTGCTTCACGCCGCCGAACGGCGTCCAGTAGCGGACGGACGAGTGCGAGTTCACCGACAGGTTCCCGGCCTCGACGGCACGGGAGACGCGGATCGCGCGGCCCACGTCGTTCGTCCAGATGGAACCGGACAGGCCGTACTCCGAGTCGTTCGCGATCCGGATCGCGTCGGCCTCGTCGGTGAACGGCAGCACGACGACGACCGGGCCGAAGATCTCCTCGGTGACCGTCGCGTGGTCCGCGGGCGGCGTCAGGACCGTGGGCGGGAACCAGAAACCGGGACCGTCCGGCGCCGAACCGCGGAAGGCGACGTGCTCGTCGTCTGGGACGTAAGACGCCACCTTGCCGAGGTGCGCGGCCGTGATGAGCGGCCCCATCTCGGTCGCCTCGTCGCCGGGCTCGCCGACCTTGACGCCCCGGACGGCGGGCTCCAGCAGTTCCATGAACCGGTCGTAGACGCTCGCCTGGACCAGGATGCGCGACCGCGCGCAGCAGTCCTGCCCGGCGTTGTCGAACACCCCGTACGGCGCGGTCGCGGCGGCCTTCTCCAGGTCGGAGTCGGCGAAGACGATGTTCGCGGACTTGCCGCCGAGCTCCAGCGTCACCCGCTTCACCTGGTTCGCGCAGCCCGCCATGATCTGCTTGCCGACCTCGGTCGAGCCGGTGAAGACGACCTTGCGCACCAACGGGTGCGTGACGAACCGGTTGCCGACGACGCTGCCCTTGCCCGGCAGCACCTGGAACACGCCCTCGGGGATGCCCGCCTCCAGCGCGAGCTCGCCGAGGCGGATCGCGGTCAGCGGCGTCACCTCGGCGGGCTTGAGCACGACCGTGTTGCCGGCCGCGAGCGCGGGCGCGAAGCCCCAGCCCGCGATGGGCATCGGGAAGTTCCACGGCACGATCACGCCGACGACGCCGAGCGGTTCGTGGAACGTGACGTCGAGTCCGCCCGCGACCGGGATCTGCTTGCCGAACAGGCGTTCCGGCGCGGCGGCGTAGTACTGCAGGACGTCGCGGACGTTGCCCGCCTCCCACCGCGCGTTGCCGATGGTGTGGCCGGAGTTCTCGACCTCCAGCAGGGCGAGTTCCTCGATGTGGGCGTCGACGACCTCCGCGAACTTCCGCAGCAACCGGGCGCGATCGCCGGGGGCGACGTGGCGCCAGCTCTCGAACGCCTTCTGCGCCCGGCCGATCGCCGCGTCCGTGTCGCCGAGGGTGGTGTGCGGGACGGACCGCACGACCTTCTCGGTGGCCGGGTTGATGACGTCAAAGGTCACAGCGCTTTGCTCCTTGCCACGTCCACGAGTGCTTCGAACAGCCTCAGGTCCTCGATGTCCTGCTCCGGGTGCGACTGCACGCCGACGACGAACCGCGCGCCCTCCAGTTCGACGGCCTCGACCGTGCCGTCCGGCGCCCGGGCGGTGACGCGGAGCCCGTCCGCGACCCGGTCCAGGGACTGGTGGTGGTGGCACTGAACGGTCGTTCGACCGCCGAGGACCCGGTGCAGCGCGGAGCCTTCCGCGACGGCGATCTCGGTGTGCTCGAACACGGCCGGCGCGGGGTTGTGGCCCTCGACGTGCTGGTGCAGCGTGCCGCCGAGCGCCACGTTGAGCACCTGCATGCCCCGGCACACCCCGAGCAGCGGCAGGTCGAGCTTGAGCGCGGCCTCGACCAGCGCGAACTCGGCCTCGTCGCGGGCGGGGTGCGCCTCCCCGGTCTTCTCGTGCCGCTCGGCGCCGTAGGCGGCGGGGTCGATGTCCGCGCCGCCCGCGATCACCAGTCCGTCCAGGAACGCGATGGTCTCGGCGTTCCAGGCGCCGACCGGCGGCAGCATGACGGGGTTGCCGCCCGCCTGCACCACGCAGTCGAGGTAGCCGCGGTAGAGCACCGCGGCCTCCACGTCCCAGTGCCCGAAGCGCGTGCGCTCCAGGTACGTGCTGATGCCGATGAGTGGCTTAGAGGCGCTCAAACCCGCGCACCTTCTCCCAGTCCGTGACCGCCGCGTCGAACGCCGCCAGCTCGACCTTGGCCGCGTTCAGGTAGTGGTCGACGACGTCCTTGCCGAACGCCTCCTGCGCGATCTTGCTGCCCGCCAGCAGGTCCGCGGCCTCGCGCAGCGTCGTCGGCACGGTCGGCCGGTCGGACGCGTAGGCGTTGCCCACGAACTCGTCCTCCAGCTCCAGCTTCTGCTCGACGCCGTGCAGGCCGGCCGCGATCAGCGCCGCCACCGCGAGGTACGGGTTGACGTCGCCGCCGGGCACCCGGTTCTCGAACCGCAGCGACTGGCCGTGGCCGACGACCCGCAGCGCGCACGTGCGGTTGTCCCGTCCCCACGCGACGGCGGTCGGCGCGAACGAGCCCTGCACGTAGCGCTTGTAGGAGTTGATGTTCGGGGCGAGGAAGTAGGTGAGCTCGCGCAGCCCGGCGAGCTGTCCGGCGAGGAAGTGCTTCATCAGGTCGGACATGCCGTGGCCCTCGGCGAAGACCGGCTCGCCGTCCTTGGAGCGCAACGAGAGGTGGATGTGGCAGGAGTTGCCCTCGCGTTCGTTGTACTTCGCCATGAACGTGAGCGACTTGCCCTGCTGCGACGCGATCTCCTTCGAACCGTTCTTGTAGATCGCGTGCTGGTCGCACGTGCGCAACGCCGTCGTGTAGCGGAAGGCGATCTCGTGCTGGCCGGGGTTGCACTCCCCCTTGGCCGACTCGACGACCATGCCGGCGCCCGTCATGCCGTTGCGGATGGCGCGCAGCAGCGGTTCCACGCGCGCGGTGCCGAGCAACGAGTAGTCGACGTTGTACTGGTTGGACGGCGTGAGGTTGCGGTAGCCCGCGTTCCAGGCCTGTTCGAAGGTGTCGTCGAAGACGATGAACTCGAGCTCGGTGCCGACGTAGCAGTCGAGGCCGAGCGCTTCGAGGCGGTCGAGCTGCTTGCGCAGGACCTGCCGCGGCGAGGCGACGACGGGGTCGCCGTTCTCCCAGACGACGTCGCACATGATCAGCGCGGTGCCCTCCTGCCACGGCACCCGGCGCAGGGTCTCGACGTCCGGCTTCATCACGAAGTCGCCGTACCCGCGCTCCCAGCTCGACATCTCGAAGCCGCTGACGGGGTTCATCTCGACGTCGACGGCGAGCAGGTAGTTGCAGCCCTCGGCGGAGTGGCCGAGGACCTCGTCGAGGAAGTACTGCGCGGCACAGCGCTTGCCCTGCAGGCGGCCCTGCATGTCCACGATCGCGACCAGGACGGTGTCGATCTCACCGGTCTCCACGGCCTCGCGCAACTCCTCGACGGTCAGCATCTCCGCGTTCCTCCAAAGGTATGTCTGCGAGCCATTGGCGGCACCATCTTGACACCACCGGGTGACGAGCGCCACCCTCAACCACCGCTTAAAGGACTATTAGGAGTCCATATGGCCAAGCACGTCGAGTACGAGAAGGTGAGCAGCGACTACCTGGAGCACCGACAGCTCAAACGTGGCGCGGCGGGGTGGGTCCTGCTGGCCGGGCTGGGAGTCTCGTACGTGATCTCCGGCGACTTCGCCGGGTGGAACTTCGGCCTCGCCCAGGGTGGCTGGGGCGGGTTGCTGATCGCCACGATCCTGATGGCGACGATGTACACGTGCATGGTGTTCGGTCTGGCGGAACTGGCGTCGGCACTGCCCGTGGCGGGCGCCGGCTACGGCTTCGCGAGGCGCGCGCTCGGCCCGTTGGGCGGGTACGCGACAGGAATCGCGATCCTCATCGAGTACGCCATCGCTCCCGCGGCGATCTCGGTGTTCATCGGCGACTACGTCAAAGCTCTCGGCCTGCTCGACGCGACGTGGCCCGTGTACCTGGCGTGCTACATCGTCTTCGTCGGCATCCACCTCTACGGCGTCGGCGAGGCGCTGCGGGTGATGTTCGTGATCACCGGTGTCGCGGTCGTGGCACTGGTGGCGTTCGTGGCGGGCATGATCCCGAAGTTCGACTCCGCCAAGCTGTTCGACATCGGCGACGGCTCGTTCCTGCCGATGGGCGTGACCGGGGCGTGGGGCGCGATCGTGTTCGCGATCTGGTTCTTCCTCGCGGTGGAGGGCGTGCCGCTGGCCGCCGAGGAGGCACGGGATCCCAAGCGGGACATGCCTCGCGGCATCATCGGCGCGATGGTGGTGCTGCTGGTGTTCGCGGCGGCGATCCTGCTCGTGGCGCCCGGCGGCGCGGGGTCGAAGGCGCTGGAGGCGTCCGGCAACCCGTTGCCCGAGGCGGTGCGCGCGGCCTACGGCGGGGACACGTTCCTGGCGCAGCTCGTGAACTACGTCGGCCTCGCGGGTCTGGTGGCGTCGTTCTTCTCGATCATCTACGCGTACTCGCGGCAGCTGTTCGCGTTGTCGCGCGCGGGATATCTACCGCGCTGGCTGTCGAAGACCGGCAAGCGCAAGACGCCGTACCTCGCGTTGATCGTGCCCGGCACCATCGGGTTCGCGCTGGCGACGATCATGAAGTCGGTCGACCCGGTGACCGGTGGCGCACGGCTCATCAACATCGCCGTGTTCGGTGCGGCGTTGTCGTACGTGCTGATGATGGTGTCGCACATCGTGTTGCGGAAGACGGCGCCGGACCTGCCGCGTCCGTACCGGACCCCGGGCGGTGTGGTGACCACGAGCGTGGCGCTCGTCCTCGCCGTCGCGGCGGTCATCGCGACGTTCTTCGTGGACGAGATCGCGGCCGCCGTCACGGCCGGGATCGTGGTCGTCGCCGTGGCGTACTACTGGTTCTACAGCCGTCATCACCTGGTGGCGAACGCTCCGGAGGAGGAGTTCGCCGCGATCGCGAAGGCGGAGGCGGAGCTCGACTGAGCGGACGTTCTGGCGGCGGCACGGTCCTCGCGGACCGTGCCGCCGCCGTCCCCTAACGACGTGGGGCATCCCCCTAACGGGTGACCCTCGGCCCCTAGGGTGCCCGGCCGGCCGAAACCTAGGGTTCGGACCCGATGCCGGGGGGATGTTGATCTCACTACGGTTCCGGGAACATTCCCCCGACCCGCCGTAGGAGCGCCACTCCCATGATGCAGCAGGACATCCAGCCGGCCACCCCGCAGCAGACCGCGCAGCCCGCCGCGCCCGAGGCGACCGCCCCGGTCACCCCGGCCGCCGTGCCGCAGGAGGCCCAGCCGGCCACGCTGCAGGAGTTCGCCCTGAACCTCCTGAACGACCCGGCGGCCCTGTCGGCGTTCACCCTCGACCCCGAGGGCGTGCTGAGCTCGTGCGGCCTGAGCGACATCACCCCCGGTGACGTGCAGGAGATCCTGCCGCTGGTGCTCGACGCCGCCTCGATCGCGGACGTCGACGGCCTCGCGAACCTCGACTCCGTCGCCGGCCTCGCGGGCGACCTGGGCGGTCACTGCGACGTGTCGGGCACCCTCGACGGCGTCACCGGCTCCGTCCACGGCCTCGGCGACGTGGCCGGTCTGGGCAACGTGGCCGGTCTGGGCGGCATCGCGGACCTCGGTTCCGTCACCGACCTCGGCGGCGTCACCGACCTGTCCGGTGTCACGGGTCTCGCCGGCACCGGCGACGTGCTCGGCACGGTCACCGGCGTGACCGAGGTCGTCTCCGTCACGACGGTCACCGACGTGGTGCACGAGACCGTCCCGGACGTCGCCCCGGTCAGCGACGTGCACGACACGGTCCACAGCGTCGTCGACGGCACGGTCGGCAACGTGCTCGGCGGCGACGTCCTCGGTGGCGTCACCGACCTCGACGTGCTCGACGGCGTCGGCGGTCTGACCGAGGGCCTCGGCCTCGGTCTCTGATCTGATAGCTCGTGTGAGCAAGCGAGCGTTGATCCTCGGCGGCACGGGCCTCATCGGCCGTGCCGCCGCTCGGCGTCTGCGGCAGGCGGGCTGGACCGTCGACGCCCCCGGCCGCGAGGTAGACCGCGGTGATCCCGAGGCCCTGGCCACCGCGATGGGCGACGGCGCCGACCTGCTGGTCGACACCCTCTGCTACTCGGCCGACGACGCCCGCACGCTGCTCCCGTTGGCGCGCAAGGCCGTCTCGACCGTGATGATCTCGGCCAAGGCGGTCTACGCGGACGCGCACGGCCGCCACGCCAACTCGGCCGAGCCGCCCCGGTTCGACGGCCCGGTCACCGAGGACCAGCCGACGCTGGCGCCCCTCGACTCGGACCCGTTCACCCGCGAGGGGTATGGGCCGAACAAGGTCGCGGCGGAACGGACGTTGCTCGACAGCGGCCTGCCGATCACCGTCCTGCGACCGTCCAAAGTGCACGGTCCGGGCAACAAACGCCCGCTGGAGCGGTACTTCGTCGACCGGATCCTCGCGGGCAACAAGGTCGTCGTGCTCGCGGCACGCGGCGAAGGCGTCGACCACCCGACCGCCACCGCGAACCTGGCCGCACTGATCGAGACCGCCGCGGAGCACCCCGGCGCGCGCGTCCTGAACGCCGCCGACCCGGACGCCCCGAACGGCCTTGCGATCTCCCGGATCATCGCGGGCTCGCTCGGCTGGTCGTGGCACGAGATCCTGCTGGACCACTCCGAGGCGGGCCTGCACCCGTGGCACCGCGGCTTCGTCCTGGACACCTCGGCCGCCCTCGCCCTGGGCTACCGCCCGGTAGGCGACTACGCCTCCACCGTGCAGGAGACGCTGCGCGACCTCGTTCCGAGCGGCTCGTGGCAGGATCGGTCGCGTGAGTGACATTCAACGTGTGGGAGTCGTCGGTTCCGGCCTCATGGGCTCCGGGATCGCCGAGGTGAGCGCCCGTGCCGGCCTCGACGTCATCGTCGTCGAGGTCAACGCGGGCGCGGCCGAGGCAGCGCAGGGGCGGATCGCCACCTCGCTCGCCAGGGGCGTCAAGTCGGGCAAGCTGAGCGAGGAGGACCGCGACGGCGCGCTGGGCCGCATCCGGTTCACCACCGACATCGGCGAGTTCGCCGACCGCCAGTTCGTGGTCGAGGCGGTCGCCGAGAACGAGCAGGTCAAGACCGAGATCTTCGCCTCGCTCGACAAGGTCGTGACCGACGAGGACGCCATCTTCGCGTCCAACACGTCGTCCATCCCGATCATGAAGCTCGGCATGGCCACCACCCGGCCCGAGCAGGTCATCGGCGTGCACTTCTTCAACCCGGTCCCCGTGCTCAAGCTCGTGGAGATCGTGCCGTCGCTGCTGACGGGCGCCGCCACGCAGGACCGCGCCGAGGCGTTCGTGACGGAGACCCTGCACAAGGAGGTCATCCGCTCGCAGGACCGCGCCGGCTTCGTGGTCAACGCGCTGCTGATCCCCTACCTGCTCTCCTCGATCCGCATGCTCGAGTCCGGCTTCGCGTCGGCCGACGACATCGACAACGGCATGGTGCTCGGCTGCGCGCACCCGATGGGCCCGCTGCGCCTCACCGACCTGATCGGCCTCGACACCACGAAGGCGATCGCCGAGTCGATGTACGACGAGTTCAAGGAGCCGCTGTACTCGCCGCCGCCGCTGCTGCTGCGCATGGTGGACGCGGGGCTGCTGGGCAAGAAGTCGGGGCGCGGGTTCCACAACTACGCCAAGTGACCTGACGCGGAAGGCCCGCTCCGAGGAGCGGGCCCTCTCCATGCGGCTAGACCGCTGCCAGCCGGTTCATCGAGTGCTGGATCAGCTCCACCAGCACCGCCTTCGACGACTCCCGGTCCCGCGCGTCGCACAGGATCACCGGGATCGCCTCGTCGATGTCGAGGGCGTGCCGCACCTCGTCCACCGTGTACAGCTGCGCCCCGTCGAAGCAGTTCACCGCGACGATGAACGGGATCTGGCGGTGCTCGAAGAAGTCGATCGACGGGAACGACGAGTCGAGCCGGCGCGTGTCCACGAGCACCACGGCGCCGATCGCGCCGGTGGCCAGCTCGTCCCACATGAACCAGAACCTGTTCTGGCCCGGCGTGCCGAACAGGTACAGCACCACCTTGGTGTTGATGGTGATGCGGCCGAAGTCGAGGGCGACGGTGGTGGTGTCCTTGCCCTCGATGCCCGCGAGGTCGTCGACGTGCACGCCGGCCTCGGTGAGCAGTTCCTCGGTCCGCAGCGGCGGGATCTCGGACACCGACGCGACCATCGTGGTCTTGCCGGTGCCGAACCCGCCCGCGACGACGATCTTGACCGCGGTCGGCACGGTCAGCTCAGATCCCACGAACACCATCCAGTACGGCCTGCAGGAGATCCCTGTCCGGGATCTTGGGGGTGGAGGTCTGCACGAGCACGTCACCCCGCTCGATGAGGTCCGACAGCAGGACCTTCACCACGACGAGGGGCACGTCGAGGTAGGCGGCGACCTCGGCGACGGAGAGCGGGCGTGCGCACAGGGCCATGATCTCGCGATGTTCGACCGTCAGCGACGTCTGGTCGGACGCAAACGAGGAGGCCCGCACCTGCGTCACGAGGTGTAGGTCAGGCGCGTTCGGCCGGGTGCGGCCGCGCACCATCGCGTAGGGCCGCACCAGCGGCCCCGCGGCCTCGTCGTACCACCAGTCCTCGCGCGAGGTCATCAGCGTGACTCACGCGCCGAGGGCACAGTCGCGGTCTCCGCGCGCGGAGCCGACGAGAGGTACGTGCCGACTCGCTTGACCAGCATGTTCATCTCGTACGCAATCATGCCCATGTCAGCATCTTCCTCGCCCAGCACGGCAAGGCAAGCCCCGTGACCCGCTGCGGTGACGAAGAGGTACGCGTGCTCCATCTCCACGATGGTCTGCCGGACGGCCCCGCCGCCGAAGTGCCGTCCGGTGCCGCGGGCGAGCGACTGGAACGCCGACGCCATGGCGGACAGGTGCTCCGAGTCGTCGCGGGACAGCCCGGCGGAGCGGCCGAGCAGGAGCCCGTCCGCCGACAGCACGACCGCGTGGCGGGCGCCGACCACTCGCTGGATCAGGTCCTCCAGCAACCAGTTCAGTTCGCCGTGCTGGCTTGCGTTGTCCTTCATGACGAGGGGGCTCCTTCTGATCTCCAGTCGTCGGTCAGCCGGGCGTCACGGGTACCGCGCTGGAACGCGGCGAAACCGTCACGGGTCCGTTCGGCCGACCGATCGCCGGTCACCGGCTCGGCGTGGTGCGGCTCCTCCGAGGGCTGCATGAGCTGCGGCGCGAGGTTCTGCCGCCGCTTCCTGCGGGGAAGAGGGGTCTTCCCGTCCTGGGCCGGAGGTGCCACGGGGGTCGGTTCGTCCACCGATGCCTCTGCTGCGGGTGCGGTTGCGCTCATATCAGGATCTACGAGCGCTCTGAGCCCCGCGTTCACGGCGTCCAGCACTTCGGGATTCACCTTCACGGGGAAGCTCGGGTGGTCCTCGACGTGCCCGTGGTGCGTGTCGTGGAACGACCGCACCGGCATCTGGGTGGTCTCGGTGATGTCGCCCGCGTCGTTGTGCGGGGCGACGATGGCCGGCGGCAGCACGCACAGCGCGACCGTGCCGCCGTAGGGCGAGTCGCGCAGCTCCACCTTGATGCCCCGCCGTGCGGCGAGCCTCGCGACGACGAACAGCCCGAGGCGGGACTCGCCCCGGAACGCCATCGTCTCGAAGTCCGGTGGGTTGGAGAGCTTCGCGTTGGCCTGCAGACGCTCTTCCTGCGTCATGCCGAGGCCGTGGTCCTCGATCTCCACCACGAGGCCGTGCGGCGCGGCGCTCGAGTGGACGATCACCTCCGAACGCGGCGAGGAGAACGCCGTCGCGTTGTCGACGAGCTCCGCGAGCAGGTGGATGGTGTCGGCGACGGCCACCCCCACGAGCGCGCGGTCGGGCACCGGGTTGACCCTCACCCGGACGTACTGCTCGGTCTCGGCGACGGCGGAGCGGATCACGTCGCTCAGCCGCACCGGCTTGCGCCACTGCCGGCCGGGCTGCTCGCCGGCCAGGATGATCAGGTTCTCCGCGTTGCGGCGGGCGCGGGTGGCCAGGTGGTCGAGCTGGAACAGGGAGTCGAGCCGCTCGGGGTGCTCCTCCTCGCGCTCCAGCTTGTCGAGGATCTTGATCTGCCGGTGGACGAGCCCCTGGTTGCGGTGCGCGATGTCGAGGAAGACCCGGTTCACGCCCTCGCGCGCCTGCGTCTCCTTCACCGCCGCCGCGACCGCCGTGTACTGGGCGGCGTTGAACGCGTCGGCGACCTGCCCGATCTCGTCGTTGCCGTAGTCGAGTGGCGGCATGTCGCGGTGCACGTCCACCTGCTCGCCGCCGCGCAGCCTCGCGACGATGTGCGGCAGCCGTTCCTGGGCGAGCCGCAGGGTGTCCTCCCGCAGCGACGCGAGACGCGTGACCAGCGCCTTCGACACGAGCCGGTTCGAGATCCGCAGGGCGAGGACGATGCCGACGACGACCGCGAGCAACGCGATCAGGCTGCCGATCAGGACCGCGGCCACCCGGCTGTCGGCCTTGTCGAGGCCGAGGTCGGTGGCGTTGCGGGCCTGTGTGACGGCGAGCCCGACGAGGTTGTCGTGCACGGGGCTCGCGACGCCGCGCCACTGCGCGTCGGTGACGCCCGACTCGCCGTTGACCAGCTTGCCCTCGAGGTCGAGCAGCGACCGGTACTCGGTGCTGCCGCGCAGCTCGTCGTACTGCAGGCGCGGCTGCTCCAGCGCGAACGGGATGGTGGCGTCGAGGCTCGAGTGGTAGGCGCCGGTCAGACGGGCGAACTCGACCCGTTCGGGCGCGGTGAAGCCACCGTTCATCAGCCCGCGCGAGCCGATCGTGGCGGCCCGGGAGAGCCAGTCGGAGGTCTGGAAGATCGTGACGGCCTGGACGTTCGCCTGGCTCGCCTCCGAGTCGGGCACGAGGCGCGCCTGCCGGCCGAGCAGGCCGACGCCCGAGTCGAGCAGGCCGTTGTAGTAGTCGTAGACCGCCTGGGGGTTCGCCGAACCCGCGTCCACGCCCGACCGCTGCTTCGGCAGCTCGTCCAGCACGGAGTTGAGCGCGTTGATCCGGTCGACGGTGTCCTGGGGCGCGTTCTCGGACAGCTCCGCGAACGCGTCGCGCATCTTGCTCACGGCCTCGTCGGTGACGCCCTGCTGCCGCTTCAGCCCGGCCTTGTCGACGCCCTCGGCACCGCCGAGGACCTCGAGGGTCATCTGTCGTTCTTTCTGCAGTCCGGCGAGCGCCTCGACGGACGGGATCGTCGCGCCCTTCACCCCGGCCGCGACCGACCGCATGTAGAAACCGTCGAAAAGGGTGTACGAGGAGAAAACGGCCCACATGACCAGCAGCACCACGCTGGGAACGACCACGACACCGGCCAGCCGCGACCGAATGGTCCGGTAGTTGGTCGGTGTGTACCCGCTCTTCTCGTTCACAGCGCTCTCACGGTCTCCTGTGTCCCACGGCTAGCGCTGCGGGTTACCTGAGTAACTCCTTCGGCTGTAATTAGGTTACGGCGAGAGATCATCGTTACCCAATGACAGCGATCACACGCTCTACGCGGTTGGCAGGCTACCCAGTCGAGTGACCGGAGCAACACCCGGTACGGGGGTTCTTGCGTGGTGAGAACCCCCGTACGGGCTAGTTCTCCTACGGTCGTTCCACCGCCACGACGGTGTAGGTCGTCTCCGGCGTCGGCGGCGTGCTGAACCGGGCATTCGGCAGGTAGAGGCGCTTGCCGAACGCGGCGACCGTCGTCGGGACGTCGAACCGCGCGTCCGTGCGTTCCGCCGCGAGCGTCGCGCCGTCACGACTCAGCGTGTAGCGCGCGACTTTGTTGAGGCGGTTTTGCACCACGTACAACTGCCGCCCCTCACGCAACAGTCCGTCGCCATTGGTGAGTGTTTGACCGCTCAAATTGATCTCGGCCGTTTTTCCGCTCCGCGGATCGATCCCGAACAACTTTCCGGTGTTGCTCTGCACGGCGATCAGACCGCCGTCGAGCCCGGTGACGATCCCGTTGAGGTTGACCGCGCCGGGGGTGATGACGAGATCGCCGGTCAGCTGCAGCGTGCGGTGCGGTTTGAGGCTGAGCGGCACCTCGTAGAGCACCGCCTTGCGCGAGTCGGTGAACCACGCGGACTTCTCGGTCAGCACGACGTCGTTGACGAACGTGTCCGCCGTGGCGAACTGGAACTTCGCCAGCAGCGCCCCCGACCGCGTGTCGTAGACCCGCGCGTCGCCGCCCGTGCCGCCCGCGACCCACAGCCGCTTGCGGCTGTCGACCTTCAGGCCCAGCGAGGGCGTGCCCGGCCCCTTGGCCAGCACCTTGCCGGCACCGGTGCGCAGATCGGCCGCGTAGATCGACCCGTCGGCGCGCGACCCGAAGTAGGCCGTCTTGCCGGAGATCGCGATGCCCTCCGGCTGCCAGCCGTTCGGCAGGGAGAACTCGGTCGGGAAACTCTTCGAACCGTCTGCGGTGGCCGGCGCCGCGGCGACGAGCGTGACGCCCAGGACCGCCGCGAGCAGGACACCGGATCTGCGGTACATGCCGCCTCCTAACCAGGGGAACTGTTTCGGTCGGGTGCGTCCCCGATCCTTCTCCACGTGGCGGCCGAACAGGAGTTTTCTCAGGAATCCGACATCTCTACAGGTCAGCGGCGGCCTCGGCGATGAGCTCCAGCGACTCCCCCGCTCCCAGCGCCGCCGCCTGCAGGCCCGCGAACCGCTGCGCGCACCGTTCGGTCAGCCCCGGCTCCTCGACGTACTCGCCCTTGACGAACGTCTCCAGGTACGCCACGTCGTTGTGCTGCCGGTGCGGGAACCCGAGCAGCGTGAACGGCGATCCCATCGCCGGGTAGGCGCCCGCCGAGCGCGGCACCACCTGCACGGTCACCGTCTCGTGCTCGCTGACCTCCATCAGGTGCAGCAGCTGCGCCTTCATCGCCCGTGGCCCGCCGATCACGTGCCGCAGCACCGCCTCCGGGAACACCGCGTGCACCGCCGGCGGGTCCCGGTCCTTCAGCCGCGCCGACCACGCCTCGCGCACCATCGCGAGCCGCGCCGTGCGCACCGGGTCGTCCGACCGCATCACCTCGGCCGTGTAGCCGGGCAGCTGGAAGACCGGCGGCACCAGGTCGGTCGTGAACACCTTCAGCACCGTCGCCTCGAACACCAGGTTCGCGAAGTCCGCCGCCGCGTCGAAACGCACGCCGTGGTGCGCCGCGCGCGCCCGGACCCGTTCCGCGTGCTGCGCGCGCAACACCACGGCCTGCCACTCCGGGGTGGGCACCTTGTAGACGTACCCCAGCGCCATGACGTCGACCGGCGCCGACGGCTGCACGGCGTTCTCCATCATGGAGAGCTTGGCGCTGCTGAAGCCCACGCGCTGACCGGCCTCGGTGAGGCTCAGCTCGCGCTCGCCGCGCCACCCGGCCAGCTGCCGCCCGATGGCGCGTTCGAGCGTCGTGGCCCGGAAATCCTTCGGCATGGACCGAAGGATAGGACCGATTCGGATTCCCGAAAGGGACGGGTCGGTGTGGATAACCCTTTACTGGCAAGGAAGTTCGTTAGACGGAGTGCATCGCGTTAAACAGCCGTGCACACATTCCGCTACTGATAACGCTTCGCGCGCGCATGCGCTCGCACGAGCTCATGGAACCGAAACGCGTCGTCCCCCACCTCGGTCAGCAACGCCTTCTCCACCAGGTCGTCCAGCGCGTCCTCGACGTCGCACTCGGGCTCCCCCGCGATCGCCGCGGCCACCGGTACGCCGAACGCGTCCGGCTCCCACGCGCACAGCCGGTAGAGCCGCGCCTGCCGTTCCGGAAGCTCCACATAGGACCGGTCGAGCAACGGCCCGAGCCGCTCGTCGTCGGGCAGCGGGCCGACCGCGATCTCCCGCGCCTGCGGCAGGTCGAGCCTCGACCGGCTGGTCACGAGCACGGTCCCGGACGCGGGCAGCAGCGGCGTCACCTGCTCGGCCGAGGCCGCGTTGTCCAGCAACAGGGTGAACTGCCGCCGCGCGACGAGCGCGCGGAACACGGCCTGCTCGTCCTCCGGCTCGGTGCGCAGCCCGAACGCCCGCAGCACCCGCCCCAGGTCGTGCGCCGCCAGGTCCACGCAGAGCTGGTCCCCGGACCCCTTCTCCCGCAACCACTCGAGCGCCAGCGCGGTCTTGCCCACCCCGCCCGGCCCGTGCAGCACCGTCACCCCGGCCCTGATCCGCGCGAGCTCGGTGTCGCGCCCCACGAAGTGCCTCGGCGGCAACGGCGGCCGGAAGCGCGGCGGCACGTCGCCGCGACCCCTGATCCCCCCGGCGGCCCTGGCGGCCAGTACTTCTCGCATCACCCGCACCTCCCCGACACGTCGAAGCTACGGGCTTTCCCCCACTTTCATCAGACGGCCATCGAGTGATCGCACGTGAGCGCCACTCCGGTCTTCGAGGTTGAAGAGCGCACCTGCCGGCCGTTGACGATGATCTTGCACGTCAGCTCGCCGTGCACGCCCTCCAGCCGCACGACGACCCGTCCCTTGCGCTTGCCCACGCGCTCGAACGGCAGGTCGGGGTTGCGCAGCGTGCGTTCCTCCTCGCCGGGGAAGGTGTAGGTGAGGCGGTCGGTCGTGCCCGTTCCCTCGACCACGACCTGGATGCTGGGCGCCACCGCGCAGCCGGTGGTCCCGGCCAGCAGCACGCCCACGAGTAAAGCGGCGGTTCTCACGTGAGGAACGGTAGGAAGCGGGGTCGTGTGGATACATCAGCCTGAAGGCCCAAGAGGTATCAGCCATCAGAATGACAACCCGAAATCCCTCAGCCGCTCCTCGACCCGCAGCCGCTCGATCTCGCGGTCCATCCCCTCGGGCAGCGAGAGCAACCGGTGCTCGACCTCCAGCGCCGCACACGCCTGCACGAGCAACGCGTCGTACGCCTGCCGGGCACCGATCTTCTTGGCCGCCGACGCGCCGGGCGCGAACCCCGCCCGAACCCGGCGCACGCGACGGAGGTCGGCCGCGATCCGTTCGATCGGCCGGTGGTCGGGCACCAGCCCAAGCTACCCCGCCTGCAACGCCAGGAAGAGGTCCACGCGCGCCTCGAACTCCGCCAGGTCCGTGCCGAGCAGTTCCTCGACGCGGCCCACCCGGTAGCGCAACGTGTTCACGTGGACGTGCAGGCGGGCGGCGGCCGCGGTCCACGAACCCGAGCAGTCCAGGAACACCTTCAGCGTGCCGACGAGGTCCGAGCCGTGCTCGGCGTCGTAGTCGAGGACGGGGCCGAGCAGGCGGCGGCGCAACGAGGTGCGCAGCTCCTCCGGCACGCCCGCGAGGAGCAGTTGGTGCAGCGCGATCTCCTCGCCCGCCACCACGCACGTGCGGCCACCGCGGCGTTCTCCGAGACGACGCGCGTGCGTGGCCTCCTCCAGGGCGCCGCGCAGGCCCCGGGACGTGACGGGTGAGCTGATGCCGACGAGCACGCGGGACGAGCCGAGGCCCGGTTCCATCACGCGCATCGCCTCGCGGAGGTCGTCGGGCCGGGCGTCGCCCGCCTTGGCGACGGCGTAGACGGTGTCGCCGACCGGGGTCACGAGGGCCTGCGGCAGGGCCTCCTCCAGCACGGCGGCGGCCAGGTCGGTGCGCTGGTCGGAGGTGACGGCGCTGATGACGCGGAGCTGCGCGTGCTCCAGACCGGCGGCGGCGAGCCGGGACTCGAGGTCGGGCGAGCCGCTCAGGACGGCCGACACCAGCGGGGCGGCGGTGCGGTTCTCGATCTGGCGGCCCTGGGCCTCGCGCAGTCGTTCCAGTGCCACGAGGGACGCGAGCTCGGCGGCGGCCTCGGGGGGCACGGAGCCGCCGACGACGAGGACCCAGCTGGTGAGCCTGGTGCCGCCGCGTTCGGAGACGGGCACGAGGGTGACGCCCTTGACCGTCTTCGGCAGGCGGTCGGCCTGCAGGAACTCCTTGACCAGCGAGAGCCGGTCGGGCAGTTCGCCGCCTGCGACGACGCGGCCCGCGGTGGAGAGGACCCAGCAGGACGCGCCGAGTTCGTGGCCGCCGGCGAGCAGCAGCGCGGGCAGGCCGGAGCCCTCGGCGACGACGTTCAGCAGGCGGCGGTGACGGGACAGGCCGACCAGTTCCATCGAGACGCGTTCGGTGATGGTCGCGAACGAGAGGTCGACGGGGACCTCGAGCAACGGGACGTGGTGGCGCTCGCAGGCGTCGACGAGGTCCGGTGGCAGGTCCTGGTGCCCGGTGTCGCTGGCGGCCAGCCCGGCCACGTGCGCCGTGGCGAGCGAGCGGACGAACGTCTCGGAGTCCTGCGGGCCGTGGTGCCAGAGCAGGCCGGACAGCACGAGCTCCCCGCCGGACAGGTACCGGCTGGGGTCGGGCAGCTCCGTTCCGTACACGCGGGTGACCGTGCGGTCGAGCTGGTCCTCACCGGTGTGCAGGCTCAGGCGCAGTTCCGGCATCTGCAGCAACGTCCGCAGCAGCAACATGACAGGTCACTTTCGTCCATTCGTGTTTGTAGGAAAGCACAAATCCTCGTCGTGCAGGGGCCTGGCGATTCATGTACTTCTGCCGTAGAGGAACACAGCCGTGTCTCTGTGTACTGGCTCACAACCAGATGGGAGGGCGAGTGACGATCTCCACGCACGTGCTGGACGCGGCGCGAGGCAAACCGTTCGCGGGCATCGCCGTGTCGCTGCAACGCCGCGACGGGACCGAGGTGGCGAACGCCGAGACGAACACCGACGGCCGGATCACCGGATGGGGTGAGGGCCTTCCGGCCGGGGTGTACCGGCTGGTGTTCGACACGGCGCAGGCCGCGCCGTTCTTCCCCGAGGTCGTGCTCACCTTCGACTACTCCGATCCGGCGCAGCACTACCACGTGCCGCTGCTGCTGTCGCCGTTCGCCTACTCCACCTACCGAGGTAGCTGACGATGGACTTCCTTCGACCGGAAACGCTTGCGGAGGCGTTGGAGCTCAAGGCCCAGCGCCCTGACGCCGTGCCGATCGCCGGCGGCACGGACGTCATGGTGGAGCTGAACTACGACCACCGCCGGCCCTCCGCGCTGCTCGACCTGACCCGGATCCCCGAGCTGCGGCAGTGGTCCGACGGCCTGCGGGTCGGCGCGGGCGTGCCGTACGCGCGGATCATCGCCGAGCTGGGCGCCGAGCTGCCCGGCCTCGCGATGGCGTCCCGCACGGTCGGATCGCCGCAGATCCGCAACCGCGGCACGGTCGGCGGCAACCTCGGCGCCGCCTCCCCCGCCGGGGACACGCACCCGGTGTTGCTCGCGTCGGACGCGGTCGTCGAGGTGGCCTCCACGCGCGGCACGCGGATGATCCCCGCCGCCGAGTTCTACCTGGGGGTGAAGCGCAACGCGCTGGAGCCCGACGAACTGATCGTGGCGGTGCACCTGACACCTGCCAAGGGGCCACAGCAGTTCTCCAAGGTCGGCACGCGCAACGCGATGGTGATCGCGGTGTGCTCGTTCGCGATCTCGTTGTTCCCCGAGGAGAACCGGGTGGGCGCGGCGGTCGGGTCGGCGGCTCCCACGCCGCGGCGGGCGCCCGAGGCGGAGGCGTACCTGGCCGCGGAGCTCGACTTCCGCGACCCGAAGCCGTTGCTCGACTCGGTGAAGCGCGAGTTCGGCGAGCTGGTCTCGCGGGCCGCGTCGCCGATCGACGACGTGCGCGGGTCGGCGGCGTACCGCAAGCACGCCCTCGCCGTGATGGCACGCAGGACTCTGGGCTGGGCCTGGCAGGAACTTCTGGACGGGGAAAAGCAATGCGCGTGAACGTGACGGTCAACGGCGAGCAGCGGCAGGCCGACGACGTGTGGGAGGGCGAGTCACTGCTCTTCCTGCTGCGCGAGCGGCTCGGGCTGCCCGGCTCGAAGAACGCCTGCGAGCAGGGCGAGTGCGGTTCGTGCACGGTGTACCTCGACGACGTGCCGGTGTGCGCGTGCCTGGTCGCGGCCGGGCAGGTGCAGGACCGCGAGGTGCGCACGGTCGAGGGGCTCGCGGACGGGGACGCGCTGGACCCCGTGCAGGAGGCGTTCGTCGAGGCGGGCGCGGTGCAGTGCGGCTTCTGCACGCCCGGTCTCGTGGTGCAGGCGCACGACCTGCTCGACCGCGTGCCGAACCCGTCCGACCCGGAGATCCGCGAGGCGCTCGCCGGGAACCTGTGCCGCTGCACGGGGTACGAGAAGATCCTGGACGCCGTGCGATTGGCGGCGTCGCGCCGATGATCGTCCTCGACCGCTGCGCGGTGTCCACTGTGGACGATGCTGGGACGGAGCACGCGTCCGGGCACGTCGTGGTCGAGAACGGGCGGATCTCCTCCGTCGCCTCCGGCCCTGCGCCCCGCCCGTACGAGTCGCACACCTACGTCGACGCGTCCTCGTGCCTGGTCACGCCCGGCCTGATCAACACGCACCACCACCTCTACCAGTGGGCGACGCGCGGGCTCGCGACCGACGCCACGCTGTTCGAGTGGCTGACGACGCTGTACCCGGTGTGGCGCGGGCTGGACGACACCGTGACGCACGCGGCGGCGTCGGCCGGCCTCGCGAAGCTCGCGCTGACCGGCTGCACGCTGGCCGCCGACCACCACTACGTCTTCCCGTCCGGGGGCGGCGACGTGTTCGACGCGCTGGTGTCGGCGGGGCGGCGCGTCGGCATCCGGCTGGAGGCGATCCGCGGGTCGATGGACCGCGGCCAGTCGCACGGCGGGCTGCCGCCGGACAACCTGGTCGAGGACACCGAGGCCGCGTTGATCGCGACCGAGCGGGCGATCGGCGACTACCACTCGACGGCGGACGACGCGCTGGTCCGGGTCGCGGTCGGGCCGTGCTCGCCGTTCTCGGTGTCGCGCGAGCTCATGACCGGCGCGGCCGCGCTGGCCCGCCGCCACGACGTGCGGCTGCACACGCACCTCGCCGAGACGCTGGACGAGGAGGAGCAGTGCCTGGCGGAGAACGGGTGCACGCCGACCGAGTACGCCGAACAGCTCGGCTGGCTCGGCCCGGACGTGTGGCTCGCGCACACCGTGCACCTCAACGGGGACGCGGTGAAGCGGCTCGGCGCCACGGCCACGGGCTCGGCGCACTGCCCGACGTCGAACGGGCGGCTGGGCACCGGGATCGCCCCGGTGCGCGACCTGCTCGACGCCGGCGCGCCGGTCGGCCTCGGGGTCGACGGCGCCGCGTCCAACGAGGACGGTGGCCTGGTCGTCGAGCTGCGGTCGGCGCTCTACCAGGCCCGGCAGCGCGGCGGCCCGGCGGCGATGACGGCCCGCGAGGCGTTGCGGATGGGCACGATGGGCGGCGCGCGGGTGCTGGGCCGAGCCGACTCGCTCGGTTCGATCGAACCGGGCAAGGTCGCGGACCTCGCCGTGTGGGACCTGACCGGTTTGGACTACGCGGGGATCGCGGACCCGGTGGCGGCACTGGTGATGGGCACTCCCCCGCCGTTGAAACTGTTGATCGTGGGCGGTGAGGTCGTGGTGCGGGACGGGGTCCTGCTCACGGCGTCCACCGACGAACTGGCGCGGGACCTCTCCGCCGCCAGCGCCAAGCTCCAGGAGGCTGCGCGATGACCCTCACTCCCGCCGAGCTCACGTCCGCGGTGTCGGGTGGCATCGGGACGTCGCCGCAGCGACCGGACGGCAACCTGAAGGTGCGCGGCGAGTTCGCCTACGCGTCCGACCTGTGGCACGAGGACATGATCTGGGGCGCGACGCTGCGCTCGCCGCACCCGTACGCCCGCATCACGTCGGTGGACATCACCGAGGCGTTGAAGGTGCCCGGCGTGTACGCGGTGCTGACGCACTCCGACGTACCAGGCCGCAACCTGTACGGGCTGGAGCACAAGGACCAGCCGGTGCTGGCCGTGGACGTCGTGCGCTACCAGGGCGAGCCGATCGCGCTGGTCGGCGCGGACCACCCGGAGACCGCGCAGCGGGCGATGAAGAAGATCGTCGTCACCTACGACGTGCTGGACCCCGTGGTGGACATGGAGACCGCGGTCGACGACACCCCGTTGCACCCCGGTGGGAACCTGGTGCGGCACGTGCCGATCCGGCGCGGCTCGCAGGACGTGACCGCCGACGTCGTGGTGACCGGGCGGTACGAGGTCGGCATGCAGGACCAGGCGTTCCTCGGGCCGGAGTCCGGGCTCGCGGTGCCGGCGACCGACGGGTCGGTGGACCTCTACATCGCGACGCAGTGGCTGCACGTCGACCGCGACCAGATCGCGGCCGCATTGGGTCTGCCGCAGGAGCAGGTGCGGCTGACGCTGTCCGGCGTCGGTGGCGCGTTCGGCGGCCGCGAAGACCTGTCGATGCAGGTGCACGCGTGCCTGCTGGCGCTGCACACGGGCAAGCCCGTGAAGATGGTCTACAACCGCGAAGAGTCGTTCTACGGTCACGTGCACCGGCATCCGGCCGTGCTGTACTACGAGCACGGTGCCGATCACACGGGCAAGCTCGTGTACGTCCGGACTCGCATGTACCTGGACGGTGGCGCGTACGCGTCGTCCACGCCCGCTGTCGTGGCCAACGCGGCTACGTTGGGCGTCGGTCCGTACGAGGTCGACAACGTCACGGTGGACGCGTACGGCGTCTACACGAACAACCCACCGTGCGGTGCGATGCGCGGATTCGGTGCCGTGCAGGCGGGATTCGCGTACGAGTCCCAAATGGACAAGCTCGCCGAGGCGCTCGGCATGTCGCCGGTCGACGTGCGGGTCCGCAACGCGATGACCGAGGGCTCCGTGATGCCGACCGGTCAGGTCGTCGACTCGGCCGCGCCCGTCGCGCAGTTGCTGAAGCTGGTGCAGGACAAGCCGTTGCCCGCCGGCACGTCGGCCGACATCCGCGAGCTCCCCGGTGGCGTCTCGAACACCACGCACGGCGAGGGCGTCGTCCGCGGCGTCGGCTACGCGGTCGGCATCAAGAACATCTGCTTCTCCGAGGGCTACGACGACTACTCGACGGCCCGCGTGCGGGTGTCGATGGTCAACGGCGAGCTGGCCGCCGCGGTGCACACCGCCGCGTGCGAGGTCGGCCAGGGCCTGGTGACGATCATGCAGCAGATCGTGCGGACCGAGCTCGGCATCGAGCGCGTGACCGTGCTGCCGATGGACACCACGATCGGCAACGGCGGCTCGACGTCCGCCTCACGTCAGACGTACGTCACCGGTGGCGCCGTGAAGGCCGCGTGCGCGTTGGTGAAGGCGAAGCTGGACGGCCGCGCCGACATCGGCGACGAGGTGATCGACGAGACGACCGAGTGGCGGCACCGCGCGACTGAGGCCCTCGACCCCGAGACCGGCCAAGGAAACGCGCACGTCCAGTACGGGTTCGCTGCCCACCGCGCCGTCGTCGACGTGGACGTCGACCTCGGCCTGGTGCGCGTGGTGGCCCTGGACTGCGCGCAGGACGTGGGGCGCGCGCTCAACCCGCAGGCCGTGGTGGGTCAGATCCAGGGCGGCTCCGCCCAGGGCCTCGGCCTCGCGGTGATGGAGGAGATCCAGACCTCCGGCGGCAAGGTGCGCAACCCGTCCTTCACCGACTACCTCATTCCCACCGTGCTCGACATGCCGCCGATGAGCATCGACGTGCTCGAGCTCGCCGACCCGCACGCCCCGTACGGGATCCGCGGCGTCGGCGAACCGCCCACCATCTCGTCGACCCCGGCGATCGTGGCGGCGATCCGCGCGGCGACCGGCCTGGCGCTCACCCGCGTCCCGGTCCGCCCGGAACACCTCACCGGTACCTGAGTTTCTGGAGTTTGTTGCTGTGAACGCACATCTGCTCGCCACCATCGACCTCGCCACCCGCAACGTGGCCTCCGGTGGAGGCCCGTTCGGCGCGATGATCGTCCGTGATGGCGAGGTCGTCGCCACCGGCGTGAACCAGGTGACGCCGACCCTCGACCCGACCGCCCACGCCGAGGTCGTCGCGATCCGCGCGGCCTGCCAGGCGCTCGGTGATTTCCGCCTGACCGGCTGCACGCTGATCTCGTCGTGTGAGCCGTGTCCCCTCTGCCTGTCCGCCGCGCTCTGGGCGCGCGTGGACAAGGTGATCTACGCCGCCGACCGCCACGACGCGGCGGCGGCAGGGTTCGACGACCGGGAGTTCTACGAGCTGTTCAGCAAGTCGCGCGACGACTGGGAACTGCCCGTGCGCCAGATCTCCACGGGCGAGGACAACGCCCCGTTCACCGCGTGGATGTCCCTCGCGACCCGTATCGACTACTAGGCCACAAGCCTTCTTGCTGACCGGAGCTCGCATCGCATAAACGCGTTCCGGCGTTGGAACGCGCCCACCGGCATGGGAAAGGCCGTCCTCCATGACCCAGTTACGGAGCCGACAACCGACGTCGGCCCTCGACCAGTTCTTCCGCATCACCGAACGCGGCAGCTCGCTCGGCCGTGAGGTGCGCGGTGGCATCACGACGTTCGTCGCGATGTCGTACATCGTGCTGCTGAACCCGTTGATCCTCGGCGCGTCCGCGGACATCACCGGCGCGAAGCTCACCATCGCCGAGATCACCACCGCCACGGCGCTGGCGGCCGGCGTGATGACCGTCCTCATGGGACTGGTCGGCAACGCTCCTCTCGCGATCGCCGCGGGTCTCGGCGTGAACGGCGTGGTGGCCTTCCAGATGGCACCGGAGATGACGTGGGCGCAGGCCTTCGGTCTCGTGGTGCTGGAGGGCGTCTGCATCGTGATCATGGCCGCGTCCGGCGTTCGCGAGCGGATCATCAACGCGATCCCGGAGCCGTTGAAGATCGCGATCACCGTGGGCATCGGGCTCTACATCGCGCTGGTGGGACTGGTCTCGGCCGGTTTCGTGACCCGCACGCCGGACGCGGCAGGGTCGACCGTGCCGGTGCGGATGGGGATCGACGGCCACCTGAGCGGCTGGCCGATCGCGATCTTCTGCCTCGGGCTGCTGCTGATGATCGTGCTGCTGGCGCGGGGCGTGCCCGGTGCCGTGCTGATCAGCATCGTGGTGGCGACCGTCGTCGCGATCGTCGTGAACGCGGTGTTCGACGTCGAGGGCTGGGGCCTCGTGACCCCGTCCCTGCCGTCGTCGGTGGTGAGCTCACCGGACTTCGGGTTGTTCGGGCGGGTGGACCTGTTCGGCGGCTTCGTGTCGGCGGGCGTGATCGCGGCGACGATCTTCCTATTCACGCTGGTGCTGTCCGGCTTCTTCGACGCCATGGGCACGATCACGTCGGTCGCCGACGAGGCCGGTCTGAAGAAGGACGGCAAGGTCGAGGGGATGGGCAAGATCCTCGTGGTGGACGGTGCCGGCGCGATCGCCGGTGGTGTCACGGGGTCCGCCCCGAACACGGTGTTCCTGGAGTCGGCCGCGGGCGTTGGCGAAGGCGCCCGGACCGGCCTGGCCTCGGTGGTGACCGGCGGACTGTTCCTCGTCGCGCTGCTCTTCACTCCACTCGCGACGGTCGTGCCCGCCCAGGCGGCGGCGCCGGCACTGGTGGTGATCGGCGGCCTGATGATGACGCAGATCCGCCGGATCCCCTGGCAGGACACGGACTTCACGATCCCCGTGTTCCTGACCGTGTCGATCATCCCGTTCACCTACTCGATCACCAACGGCATCGGCGCGGGCCTCGTGTCCTTCGTCGTGCTGCGCGTCTGCAAGGGCCAGTGGCCCGGCTGGCTGATGACCGGCCTCGCGCTGATGTTCGCCGTGTACTTCGGCGTGGACCTGATCAGCGGCAAGTGACGTGCGCCCGGCCGGGCGGCCACCCGGCCGGGCCACCTTCTCCCTGGAGGCTCGATGCGTGACCTCGCTTCGACTTTGCTGTCGTGGGACCGGTTCGCGGTCGCCTCGGTGGTGGGAGTGCGCGGCAGCGCGCCCCGCCCGGTCGGCGCCGCGATGGCGGTCGGCCCGTCCGGCGAGGTGATCGGCAGCGTGTCCGGCGGTTGCGTGGAGGCCGAGGTGTACGACCTGGCGTGCCAGGTGCTGGAGTCCGGCGTCCCGGCGCTGGCGTCGTTCGGCTACTCCGACGACACGGCGTTCGCGGTCGGCCTCACCTGCGGCGGCTCGCTGGACGTGCTGGTGCAGCGCGACAGCCCACCGCTGCGGGCTGCCCTGTCCGCGTCTCTCGACGGCGTCCCGGTGTCGGTGCGCTTCGAGGCCGAGGGCCGCGTGTTCACCGAGTCATGGCTGCCGCCGCCACGCCTGCTCGTGTTCGGCGCCATCGACCACGCCACCGCGGTGGCCGAGATCGGACGCTTCCTCGGCTACCACGTGACCGTGTGCGACGCACGCCCCGTGTTCGCCACTCCAGCTCGTTTCCCAGCGGCGCACTCAGTGGTCGTCGACTGGCCGCACCGCTACCTCGCGTCGACCCACACCGACGACTCCACCGCCGTCGTGGTGCTGACCCACGACCCGAAGTTCGACATCCCAGTGCTCGTGGAGGCCCTGTCCCGCCCACTGGCGTTCGTGGGCGCGCTCGGCTCCCGCCGCACCCACGCGGAACGCCTCGCCCGCCTGCGCGCCGAGGGCGTCCCGGAGTCGTCGCTGGCCCGGCTCCGCTCCCCCGTCGGCCTCGACCTCGGCGGCCGCAGCCCGGCCGAGACGGCCGTGTCGATCGCGGCCGAGCTCGTGGCCGTCCGGCACGGCGGGTCGGGACTCCCGCTGACCGCCCTGTCGACCCCCATCCACCGAACCCTGGAGAGTCATGGCACTGATCTTCCTCAACGGCGGCGGCATGAAGGGCGGACCGCTGCACGCGCAGCTGCAGGGCACGCCGATGGTGTGCAAGGCGCGCAGTGCGGCCAGGTACCGGTACTTCTCGGTGCGCGGGAGGTTCCCCGCGATGCACGAGTCGGGCTCGGCCTCGGTGGTCGGTGAGCTCTACGACCTGCCGCTGAAGATCCTGCGCGACCACCTCGTCCCCGCCGAACCGGCGGAGCTCGAGATCGGCGTCATCGAGCTGGAGGACGGCAGCGCGGCTCTGGCGACCGTCCTGCGCGACGCGATGGTCGACCCGTTGCTCCGATCGGGTGACATCCGGGACATCTCGTATCTCGGGGACTGGCGGGAGTTCCTTCATCGCGAGGGGTGAGGGAGTGGCATCGGGGGGTGCCACCGGCAAGGGGGAGTTGCCGCAGGCGGCGGGGGCCGGTGGGGGCGGGCCCCCCCCGGGGGGGCGCGGGCGCCGGGGGGCGGCCGCGGCGGAACCGGCCGGCCCGCCGCGGACGTCGGCCATCACGCTGATCAGCGGGGACAGGGTCGTCGTCGGCGAGCGGGGAGAGCTCGTCCGGGTCGAGGGACGGCCCGGCGCGCAGTTCGCCCAGTACGTGGAGAACGGCCACCAGTACGTGGTGCCGGCGGACGCCGTCGAGGCGGTGGTGCGGGACCGCGTCGACAAGCGCTTCTTCGACGTCACCTCGTTGCACGCCTACGGCTACACCGATGACGAGATCGACCGGATTCCGTTGCTGAGCAGCGGTTTCCGGGCAGCGGGGGCCGTGGCGAAGAAGGACGCCGCCCAGCAGTGGACGGCGCGGCGGATGAGCGCCCTGAGGTCCGAGAAGCTCTGGCTCGACGGGAAGTCGCGGCTCTCGCTGGCCGAGAGCGTGCCCATGGTCGGCGCGCCGGCGGCGTGGGAGGCCGGGTTCGACGGCACCGGCGTCACGGTCGCCGTGCTCGACACCGGCTACGACCAGAACCACCCGGAGCTCAAGGGTGTCGTCTCGGTGGCGAAGGACTTCACGCCGTCCGGCATCCAGGACGACATCGGGCACGGCACGCACGTCGCGTCCACCGTCGCCGGGCGGGGCAGCCGGTACACCGGCGTCGCGAAGGGCGCCTCCCTCGCGGTGGGCCGGGTCTGCGAGGCCTCGTACTGCTACGACAGCGCGGTGATCGCCGGCATGGAGTGGGCGGCACGCGAGGTCGGCGCGAAGGTCGTCAACCTGTCGCTGGGCGGCGACCAGTCCGACGGCACGGACCCGTTGTCGCTCAAGGTGAACGAGCTGACCGCCGAGACCGGCGCGCTGTTCGTCGTCGCCGCGGGCAACGCGGGCACGTTCCGGCAGGTGTCCTCGCCGGCCGTCGCGGACTCCGCGCTCGCCGTCGCGAACCTGACCAAGCAGGGCGCGGTCGAGGAGATGTCGTCGCGCGGCCCGCGGCTCGGCGACTTCGCGGTGAAGCCGGACATCGGCGCACCGGGCACGGACATCGTGGCCGCCCGCGCCGAGAACACGTTGTGGGACAACGTGGTCGACGACCTGCACGCGCGGCTGACGGGCACCTCGATGGCCGCGCCGCACGTCGCGGGAGCGGCCGCGGTGCTGGCGCAGCGCCACCCGTCCTGGACCGCCGCCGAGCTCAAGGCGCACCTGATGGCGACGGTGCGGCCGGTCGCGGACTCGCCCGTGAACACCGGCACCGGCCTGCTCGACGTCGGCCGCGCGGTGACGCAGCAGGTGCGGGCGTCGACCGGCAGCCTGTCGTTCGGGTTGCTGGAATGGCCGCACACCAGGACGTCCACGAAGACGATCACCTACTCGAACGCGGGCACCGGCCCCGTGACGCTCGCCCTGCGGCACGACCTCGGCGCGGACTTCGAGGTGCCGGCGTCGGTGACCGTGCCGGCCGGGGGCAGCGCCGCCGTCGACGTCGTCCTCGACCCGCGCAAGGGACTGGGCAAGTTCTTCGGGCACGTCAAGGCTTCCGGGCCGGGCGTCGAGCTGACGACCTCCGTCGGCGCGTACGTGCAGGAGGAACGGCACGAGCTCAAGCTGTCGATGACCGGTCGCGACGGCAGGCCCGTGCCGAACGAGTTCGCCGTCGTGGTCGACCTGACGACGAAGCAGGCGTCGGTGGTCGTGCTCGGCCCGGACGGCACCGGCTCCGCGCGGCTGCCGGTGGCGGACTACGCGGTGCTGGCCCGCATCGACGAGCTGACGCCGAACTACGACTGGTTCGTGCCGGTCGCCGCGACCGAGGTGGCGGGCCGCGTCTCGCTCACCGAGGACGTGTCCGTCGCACTGGACGCGAGGCAGGGCAAGGAGATCCGCGTCGACCTGCCCGACCGCGACGCGGTGGTCTGGTACCGCGACGCCCAGCTGCGCGTGCCGTTCGCGCCGGGCAAGGTCAGCGGTGTCGCGAGCATCATCGACGGCCGCGTCCCGCTGCACGGCCTGTCCTTCGGCGCGCCGCTGCCCGAGCTCACCTACGACTCCGGGCTCAAGGGCGGGCAGCCGCTGGTGTCGGTGCCCGGCGGGTTCCCGGTGCGGTACTACGAGAGCAGCAAGTACCTCCCGTCCGGCGTGCACGAACTCGACGTGGCCGAACGCGGTGCCGACGTCCGCGGCAAGCTCGCTCTCGTCCGGCCGGTAGGCGAGGACATCTACGTGGTCGCGCAGGCGATGGCGGACGCCGGGGCCGCCGCCGTGCTGTGGGCGGGACCGGTGCCGTTCGGGTACGAGGAGCAGACGGCGATCCCGGTGGTCGCCGTGGCCGAGCACCACGTCGCCGTCACGCCGGCGAAGCTCACGTTGCGCGCCATCGCGGGCTCCCCGGTCTCGTACACGTTGTTCCTGCCGCACAAGGGTTCGCTCCCGTCCGGCGTCAAGAGGTTCCGGCACGCGGAGCTCGCCTCGGTCAAGGCGCGCTACCACTCCTCCGGCGGCGACGGTTCGGTCAACCAGCGCAACTACCCGGTCGTCGGCGGCGTGGTCGGCATGACCCTCGACGAACGACTCGCCGCGCCGGCCGAGCGCACCGAGTACTTCACGCCCGGCACCTGGTTCCAGGAGGGCTTCGACGGCCGCGCGAACGGCGCCGGCGACGACCCGATCACGACCTCGTGGGCACACGTCGCCCCGGTGACGCTGCAGGCGGGCAAGAAGTACGAGCGGGCGAACCTGCGCGCCGTCACCTCGCCCCGCCTCACCGGCGCCTCCCTGGTGCAGTGGGCCGACGGCGGCGGCGTCGAACGGGCGGGCGACCTGATCAACGCCCGCATCTCGCCGTTCGGCGGCTCCGGCTGGGTCGAGAACTGGCGGCAGACCGGCGGCGGACAGTTGGAGCTGTTCCACGACGGCGTCTCGCAGGGCTTCACCGACGTCCGGCGGGGCACGTTCCACGCCCCGGCGCGCGACGGCCGCTACAAGCTCGTGCTCGACGCCTCCCGCGACACGCTCGCGTTGTCCACCAACGTGAAAACCACGTGGGAGTTCTCAGGTTCCGCAGACGGCAAGCTGCCGTTGCTGGAAGTCGACTACGCGCTGCCGCTCGACCTGCGCAACAGCGCACGGGCGGGAGCACCGCTGCCGGCGAAGTTCACCGCGCAGCGCCAGGACGGCAAGACGGCCCGCTCGCTGCGGGCGTACGCGTCGTTCGACGACGGCGCGACGTGGGTGCCGGTGAACTCGGTCGTGCCACCCGGCGGCAAGGCGGGCGGCTTCGTGTCGTTGCGCGTGGTGGCGTCCGACGCGGACGGCAACACCGTCGACCAGACCGTCCTGAGGGCTTACCGGCTGCGATGAGTTCCCTCTAGCGAGTGACAGTTCCCCACTGGGCCGAACGGTCGTGCTTGTGTTGCGTCTTAGGGCGTAACCGCGCGACCGTTCGGTCGTTGTAAACCCCTGCGGCACCTGCCCCGCCGTGCGCGAGACGAACTAGGGACGCGGCGTCTCAGCGCCCGGGGCAGGTGCCGCATTCTCAGTGGCCGCACCGCCGCGTCTGTGGTGGCATTCCCGACCATGGGGACTTTCGAGGAACTGGTGGCCGAGGGCGCCGCCGTGCCGCTGGAGGGCTGGGACTTCTCCTGGTTCAAGGGCAGGGCCACCGAGGAACGCCCGCCGTGGGGCTACGCCTCGCAGATCGCCTCGCGGCTCGCGACCGTGTCGTCCGCGCTGGACCTGCAGACGGGCGGGGGAGAGGTGACGGCGTCGGCCCCGGCGCTGCCACCGCTGATGGCCGCGACCGAGTCGTGGCCGCCGAACGCCCTGGTGGCGTCGTCGAACCTGCCGTTCGTGGTGCGCGCGCCGGACGAGGGCCCGCTGCCGTTCCGCGCGTCGTCGTTCGACCTGGTGATCTCGCGCCATCCTGTCGTGACGCCGTGGGAGGAGATCGCGCGGGTGCTGCGGCCCGGCGGGACGTACTTCTCGCAGCAGATCGGGGCGGGGACCAACCGGGAGCTGACCGACTTCATGATGGGGCCGCAGCCGGTGAGCCCCGAACGCGGTGTCGAGGTGGCCCGTGCGCGGGCGCGGGCGGCCGGGTTGGAGGTGCTGCGGCTGGAGTCGGTGTCGCTGCGGGTGGCGTTCTTCGACGTGGGGGCGGTGGTGCACTTCCTGCGGAAGGTGCTGTGGACCGTGCCGGGGTTCACCGTGCGGGGGTACCGGGACCGGCTCCTGGACCTGCACGCGCACATCCAGGAGCACGGGGAGTTCGTCAGCACCTCGACGCGGTTCCTGGTGGAGGCGCGCAAACCCTGACTCAGCCGCGGGCCTCGATGAGCCGCAGGGCGGCTTCCTCGGTGATCGGCACCAGTTCGCCGCGCTCGCGGCCGTCGAACATGTCCATCTGCAGGTGGCTCGTCTTCCAGCCGTAGCCGGGCCCGCCGATGTGCTGCTGTTCCATGCTGTTGCCGTTCGGTGCGGTCCACGTGCGGACCACCGATGTCGGGTTGTCGACCGAGGCGTCGCCTTCCACCTGGGCGAAGTAGGAGTACCGGCCGTCCGCCGGGTCGTTGGCGTGGACGCGGGCACGGGTCGACGCCTCGTACGCCGCGACAGCCTCCGCTGAGATCGGGTGCGCCTTCGCCCTCCACTCGCCGCTCTCGATCATGGCGAGGTCACGGGTGCTTTCCCAGACAAGCCGTTGCGAGTAGCACTCGTCGTGGACGTGACCGGCCTCGTCGGTCCACCGGCGCACGACTCCGCCCGGCTCGTCGAGCTGCGGGTGGAAGTCCGTCAGCAGGGCGTAGTACTCGTACTGCGGGCTCAATCCGATCCTCGTTCCGCTGGAGAAGGGCCGTGCTTCCGGATCGTGATCCCGGAAGCACGGCCGACCTGTGTCACGACTACTTCTTGTACTTCTTGCCGACCTCGTGGGCCCTCGACGGAAGGGTCACGGCCTTGTAGAGCCGTTCGGCATCCGCTTTCCTGGCGAGGAGCTCGAGTTCGAGGAGTTCGGCCATCGCCTTGCGAGCTTCCGGGGTGATGTCGTCTCGCATGAGGTTGTAGGCCTCGGCGGCCCGGGCCTTGCGCCTCTTGTCGTAGTTCTTGTCCTCGTCGACCTTGACGCTGAGGCTGTGTTCCGTGTGGAACTGCACCTCGAAGACAACCCCGTTCGGGGCTTTGAACGACACGTTGACGCCGGCGAACGTCCCGGTGCCCTGCGTCTGCGGCCAGAAGTTGTTGACCTTCACCGGCTCGCCGTACTCCTTCACCAGTCTCTCGATCGCGGCGTCCGCCTTGGACGAGTAACCGTCCTCCGGGTAAACGATCGTGTACCGGAGTGCGTCGTTCATCTTCGCGTGCACTTCCTCCGGAGTCTTCCACCTTTCGCCCGGCTTCGTCGGCATGCGCTCCTCGTAGAACTTGCGCAGCGTGGACGCGGAGGGTGTGCCCTCGCCTCCGACGGCGCGCTTGTCCTTGAGCCTCTCCTCGAACTTCTCCGTGCGGCCTCCGTCGTGCGCGATCTCCTGGATGACGGAAGAGACTTCGGGCTCGGCTTCCCTGGCCTTCTTCACCAGGTTCTCCATGACCCACTCGACGTCGGTCTTGGACGCGGTGATCCGGAACATGCCGAGGTCGTGCCACTTGCCACGTTCGTCCTGGACGAACCTGAGGTCGACCGTCTCCTCGTAGTTGCCGCCCTGCTTGATCTCGCCCTTGATCCCGCGTTGCGGGGTGGTCTCGTTCGGGTCGCCCTCGACGCCGCTGTCGCCACAACCAGGGTCCGCCGCCGCGCGCGACAGGACACCGGCCACACACGTCTTCGGAGGAACGACCTTCACCTGGACGTCGTCGAGCTTCGCCACGCCGTTCTCGAGGCGGAGCGTGCCGCCCTCCAGCCTGATCGTGGCACCGTTGGGCAGGCCGGCACCGCCGGGCACGTTCACCGTGAACGAGTCGACGCGGTAGAGCTTGCCGTCGACCAGGGCGATCGAGCCGTCGAACTTCGCCTGGTCGCCCTCGAACCTGGTGCGCAGGTTGAGGATCTCGCCCAGCGCGTTCGGCAGGACGTCGCGGAAGGAGTTGTGCAGCTTGACCGCGATGGCGTCCAGCTCGGCGATCTTGTCCGTCAGCGTGCCGCGCCCGCCGTCGATCTTGCGGGCGAGGGTCCTGATCGACTTCCAGGCCGCACCGCCGACACCGCCCGTCTCGAACGTCAGCGCCGTGACACCGATGTCGAAGAGGGTGCCGCCCAGCGCCTTGCCCGGCCGGGTCTGCCACTCCTCCAGGTTGATCCAGGTGTACGGGTTCTGGAGGTTGAACTTGACCGCGTTGTACATGTCCCAGCACTTGGACCAGTCGCTGTCGGCAACGCCCTTGTAGGCGCACTTGGCGACCTCGATGCCCGACATGATCGGGCTGATCGCGGCCTCACCGATGCCGATGGCGATGTCGAGCTGGAACTGGAACAGCTTCTCGGAGGTGGCGATGTACCGCTCGCAGGCCTCCTTGTTGCCGTTGGCCACGCACTCGTAGGCATCACCGAGGTGCTCGGTGGCCGCGTCGATCCCGGCACCGATCTTGTCCATGGCCCAGTTGCGCAGCTTCGTGCAATAAGGCCCGTTGAGGCGGTCCGTGCACTCCAGCAGGCCCATGATGCCCTCGAGGGTCTGCCGGTTCATCTCGTCGCGCTTGGCCTGCGCCTCCGCCGCGAGACGCCGCGCTTCCTGGTACCGGTCGTTGATGTCGGTGACCTGGACGAGTCGTTCGGCGATCTTGTCCTTGAACTCGGTGAGCTTCGTCGCCGTGTCGTGCGCCCACGCACGAATGCTCTCGGCCTGGTCCGCCGCGGCGCGGGCGGTCGAGGCGGCCGCGGTGGCCGCGTTCGCCGCGTCTCCGGCCTGGGCCGCGTCCGAACGCGCCGAGCTCGCCCATTGCGACGCGGTGGCGGCCGACTGCGACGCCTGGCCCGCGTACTGGGCGGCCGCGTTCGCCGCGTCGTTGGCCGAGACCGCGAGACCCGCGGCCCGGTTCGCCGCGTCGGCCGCCTTCGACGCCGCCTCGTAGGCGGGCTTCACGGCTGCCTCGGCGGCGTCGGCGTTCTGGCGCGCGCGGATCGCCGCCGCCGCGGCCTCCGCGGCCTTCTCCCGTGCCGACCGTGACTGCTCCTCACCGATGAGCAGCGCCTCGGACGTCGCCTGGAGAGCCCGGCGGGCATCGGCGTTGATCGCCGCGAGAGGCTTGAGCACCGCCTCCGCCGTGCTCGCCGAGTCGACGATCAGCTCGGCGGACGCGCCGGCGGCCGATGCCGCACGGTCCGCGACCACGGACTGGTAGACGGCCTCGTTGGCCTCCGCCATGGCGGCTTCCGCTTCGTTGCGGACCATGTCGGCCGCGTCCTTGGAGGAGATCGCCGCGTTGGCGGACTCCACCGCGAGACGATGCGTGTCGTCAGCCGCACGGCGTGCTTCGGTCGCCGCCTTGCCCGCCTGCACCGCCGCCGCGTTGGCATCGCTGGCCGCCTTCGTCGCGGCCGCCGCCTCGGCCTGCGCGGCCGCGGCCGAGGCACGTGCCCGGCTCGCCCAGCCCTCGGCCTGGTCGGCGGACGCCTTGGCGGCATTGGTCTGCCGCTCGATCGCGTAGTACTCGTCCCAGGCCGCGCCGCCGTTCTCCTCGGCCTTCTTCTTGGCCGCGGTCAGCTCCCGCTGGAGCTGGTTGTAAGCGGTGACGTGCTTGCCGAAGACGTACTCGGCGCGTTGCACGTCCTTGCCGATCGCCTCCGCCTTGGCGATCGCCGCGTCCATGGTGAGCTTGTGCTTCAACGCGTTGTTGTTCGCGTTGATGGCGTTCTGCGCCGCGGCGTTCGCGTTGTTCGCGGCGCCCTGCGCGTTCACTCGGTGGTTGCGGGCGGCGGCGGCGTGGTTGCGTGCCGCAGCCGCCTTCGCCGCGGCGAGGTCCTTCTGCGCCTTCGCCCGGTCACGCGCCGCGATCGCGATGTCGTGCTGCACCTGAGCCGCGTCGGCGAGCGCCTCTGCCCTCGCCTGCTGACGTTTGGCCTCTTCCAGGTACTTCTTCGCGTTCTCGGCGTGTTCCTGCGCGTTGCGGTCGGCGTCGAGCGCGCGGCTGTCGGCCAGCGTGGCCTCGGCGGCGTGCTGCGACGTCTTGGCCGCCTGCGCCATGGCCTCGACCGCTTCGGAGATGCCGAAGGCGACCCTCGCCCAGTCACGGCCGTTCGTCATGCCGGTCTCGACGAGCCTGACGGCGGCGTTGAGCGCACGGCCCGAGGCCTCCTGGGCGCGCTGCGAGATCTGAGCGGCCTTGACGGCCTCCTCCTCGGCGCGGGCCCGCTGGACGTCGATGTCGCCGTTGCGGCCCATCTGGCCGTGCTCGCGGCCAGGCTTGTCCTCGCGGTAGATCTCGTCCGCGCGGTGAGCGGCCTTGACCGCGCGGTGCATGGCGTAGACGCCGTCCTCGAGCGTCTGGACCGCGTCGATGTTCGCGCGCATGATCTCCGCGCGAGCCTTGGCGGCCGCCTCGGACTTCCTGGCCAGCTGGTCGAGTTCGGTGATCGCCCTGTTGCGGTCCTCCAACGCCTTCAGGATGACCGCTTCCAGTTCGTGGTCGCGCTGGTTGGCCGTGTGGTAGCCGGTCAGGTAGAACTCGCGGATCAGCGGGTAGTCGCGGGTGGCGAGGGCCGCCTCGCCCTCGACCTTCACCTGTGGGCCGCCCGCCGCGACCATGTCGCGTACGCGGGCGATGATGCGGTCCTGCTCGGCCTTGTCGTCCTCGGCCTGCTGCTTGTCCTTCTTCAACGCGATCTCGTAGCCGTAGGCGACGAAGTCGCGGATCGCGCGGTCGCCGGCGGCGAGCGCGGCCTCCGCGCCGGCCTTGACGTTCGGGCCGCCGGTGCGCGCCCACTCGGTGACCTTGCGGCGGTTCTCCGCGTTCTCCGCGGCCTTGCGCTGGTCGGCACGTGCCTGCGCCTCGGCCTGGCCGTGGTCGAGGAACCAGATCAGCTTCTCTTTCGTGCCGACGGCGAGCGCGGCCTTCGCGGCGTCACGGACCTCGACGTCCTCCGCGTGGTCGGCGATGTCCTGCACGAACTGCCGGTAGAACTCCAGTTCCTCGTCGACCGGGTCGGACGGAGGCGGGTCGTTCGCGGCGAGCAACTGCGGCGAGAGCGGTGGTGGTGCCGCGATCGCCGGTGCGGTGCTGCCCAGCAGCGCCAGCACCACCGTGATGATGACGGCCATCACTGACCGGTGCCGCACGGAGGCGGCACTGGATGGTGATCTTCTCATTTGGTTGTACTTCCCCCAGGTCGCGAGCGGCCGTGACGACCGCCCGCTCATGTCGGCGATTGCCTGTCAGCAGGCGGTCTGCCCGGCCGGTGCCGCACTAACCGACAGTCCACTGTGGACTTGACGGGTCCGGGCCGGCTCGCTCGGGCGCGGTGACTTCGACGCTCCACGACGTTCCCCCCAGGAAGTGCGATGGCAGCCGGGCTCGTGCGCCCACGGCTTTCTAGCACGGATTTCACATCTGCTCGCGAGAACCGGACGCAGTTGCCGGAACCGTGCGCCGTCCGGGTGAACCGGTCAGCTGGTGCGTTCCTTGGCCTCGTCGGCCTTCTTGCGCATCTCGGCGGCCATCGCCTTCCAGGTGTCCGCCCACCGCAGAGCCTCGGCGGCCTCTTCCTGCCAGGACGCGTTGCCCTCCCCGGCGCGCCTGATCACCTCGTTCCAGTCCTGTTCGGACTGTGCGGTGCGGGCGTACTCGGCCACGCGCAGCCAGGCGGCCGCGTTCTCGTCGGACCTGGCCTTCTCCGCGAGCCAGTCGACGGAGTTCCCCTCGGCGGCCCGGTCGGCGGCCTCCCAGTTGGCGATCGCATCCTGGCGGTGCTTGCGCGCCAGTTCGCCGCTCGCCTCGCGTTCGGCGGCCTCGGCGGCGAGCGCGGCCTGGCGCAGCGCCTCGACGTCGAGCAGGAACGCCTGGTTGAGCTCCTGCGTGCGGGTGCGGAAGCGCTCGTCGTCGAGCTTCGCGCCGATGGCCCAGTAGTACTTGAAGAACAGGCCGATCGAGGCGTCGTCCCCGCCCTCGAGCGCTCGCCGGGCGGACACCTTCACCTGCAGGCCCGGATCGTGCTCCGCCAGGTAGGTGACGTAGTCCCTGTCCTCATTGGACAGACGGGCCAGCCGCTCGTCGCGCTTGTTGTCGTTGATCCGGTCGAGCTCCTTGGCCTTCTCGTAGGCGACCCGGACGAAGTGGTCCTTCTCGTTGTCGCCGCCCTCGACAGCGATCTTCGCCTCGTGGTGCACGTTGCTGCCGGGGATCGCGAACCGGTAGATGTCGTTGACGTACCAGTTGTTCATGTCGATCCGCTGCTGCGCGCGCTTCAGCGCCTTGGCCCAGCCCCCGTCCTTGACGAGGAACTCGTTGATCGCCTCGTCGCCGCGGTTGCTCAGCAGGGCGCTCCACGCGTCCGCGCTCACCTCCGGAACCGGGTTCTCGAGCGCAAGCCGGCGAACCATGTCGCGCTTGATGGTGGCCAGGTCCGTCGCGGCGGCGGTGATGCTCGCCTCGGCCATCGCGGGTGTCGCGCCGGATGCGAGAACCGCTCCGAAAGCGAGTGCCGCGGCCAAAATCGCGCGCAGCAAACTATGACGCCCCATGTGACTTCCCCCAGGAAAACAGCTGATGGTGGCGGGCAGAACTGCCCAACCGGTTCTAGCACGGTGCCGCCACGCCACCCAATGTGATCCAGATCACCAGCCTTGCGGGCGGTGATCTGGCCGTGGGACAGTCCTGCTCGGCATCCGGCAGGCTGGGGGGTCTGGCCACAAACACCGTTGTGATGCCCTACAAGTCCTGGGGGATTTGAAACTTGTCCAGATCCAGTCTGGGCGGCCGCTGCATGCGCGCAATCGCCGCCCTCGCGGTCGTTTCCACTTTCGTGTCAGGGCCGGGCGTCGGCAGCGCGTCGGCCGATCCACGCCTCGCGCTCGCCGTGCAGGCGGCGCCGGAGACGAGCGTCGAGCAGAAGGCCGCCGCCGCCCGCCTGCTGAAGATCCAGGTGACGCCCGAGATCGCGCGGATGACGGACCAAGACTTCGTCATCCTGTTGTGGGACACCGCACAGGAGCCCGACAACTCCAGGGTGAAGGCCGCCGCGGCGGCCGCGTTCACGGCCCAGTCCCGTGACAACACCTCCTGCTACCGCTTCATCACCGAGGGGATCTTCGCCGCTCATCAGGCCGACAACATCGACCGGCTCAACCGGGCCGAGCGCATCAAGGAACGGCGTGCCGCGGCCCAGTTCGTGAGCTGGACCCTGGACGCGACCGACGAGCAGGTCTCCCTCAAGGACTTCGTCTTCCGCCTGTGGACGAAGGCCAAGGAAGACGTCAACCCGGAGATCCGGTCCGCCGCGCTCGCGATGCTGGCACCGGAGGCCACCGACGAGCAGCGCCAGGAGTTCGTCGCCACCGGCGTCAAGGCCGCGAACGACCGCGACATCGTCCTGCGCACCGAAAAGGCAAGGCTGGAAAGGGAAGCGGCCGAGCGCAAGAGGATCGACGAGGCGAGGCGCGCCGACGCGTGGAGCGTCGTCACCAGGGGCGAGGCGTTGCCGCCGAACAAGCTGAACATCACCTACCGCGAGTTCACCTACGAGCTCGTCGGCAAGGCGGCGACCGGCAGCATCGTCAAGGCCGACGCCCAGACCGCGGTGGACACCTGCGGTGCCGACGCGGCGCAGCAAGCCTGCAAGGACTTCATCTACACCGGCGTGCACCGCTCGCACCAGCTCGACCTGGAGGAGCGCGACCGCCTGGCCGCGATCCAGACCGAGAAGGACATCAAGCGGATCCTCGCCGAGGCCGAGAAGGACGGCTACCTGCCGTTCCTGGTGGTGGCGGCCAAGACCGCGCTCGCGGGTGACCTGGTGGCACGCAACAGGTTCCTCAACACCGGTCAGTTCGAGGCCCGCAAGCGCGACCGGATCAAGCCCGAGAACCGCCGCGTGATCGAGCTGAAGGGCGCGGCGTCCGGTCTCTGCATCCAGACCGTTGGCCTGGCCGACTCCGACGCGCACCAGGCCAACCAGGTCATGGAGCTGTGGGAGTGCCTGCGCGGCGGCAAGCAGGTCTGGGAGCTCTACGACCTGGGCGATGGGCACTACCTGCTGCAGAACCTGAACTCCAAGAAGTGCCTGACGGTCGTCAACGACAGCAACCTCGCGCAGAACAACTGCGACGCGAACGTGCAGTCGATGCGGTGGAAGTTCATCGAGAACGAGTCCGACGGCACGTACCAGCTGCAGAACATCGGCACGGGCAGGTTCGCGGCGGTCGCGGGCGGCGGTCTCGAGAACGCCGCGCTCGTCGTCCTCGCGGGCAACACCAACGACGGTCACCAGCGCTGGCGGATCATCGACCCGAGCCACCGCTCGGGCATCGCGACCGTGAACGCGGGTGTCGCGCTCGTCAAGGGCGTCGAGTCCGGCCGCTGCATGCAGACCGCCGGTTACTGGGACACGCCGGGTGAGGGCGCGCTGGCCGACCTCGCCGCGCAGGAGCTCTGGGACTGCGTCGGCGGCGGCAAGATGTCCTGGACGATCGAACCGCTGGGCAACAACAAGTACGCGCTCAAGAACGTCATGTCCGGCAAGTGCCTCGACGTGAAGTGGGGCGAGTTCGCCAACGGCACCCAGCTCGTCCAGTTCAGCTGCCACTACGGCGGTACGCAGCAGTTCGTGTTCACCGACGCGGGCAACGGCCAGTACGGCCTGCAGAGCGTGCTGACCGCGCAGTACGCCGACGCGGAGGGCCACGCCGTCCACAACGGCGCGCTCGTGAAGCAGTGGGACTACACGGGTCTGTCGAACCAGAAGTGGACCCTGCACTACGCGTGACCCGATCGGCCTTCGGCGCTGAACGGTGAACCCGGCCTCCTCCGGTGAGCCTCACCGGAGGAGGCTTTTCTCTGCTGTCCAACAGATTCTGGGGGAATCTCACATGTCCGGTTCCGGCCTGAACACCCGCGGTGCGGGCGCCTTCGCCGCTGTGGTCGTCGCGTCCGCCGTCATCACAGGGCCTTTCGCGCCGGCGGCGTCCGCCGAACGCGCCACAGCGGTCGTCCAGCAGCAGGGCACGGTGTCGACGGCCGAGGAGAAGACCGCGGCACTGCGCGTGATCGGCCTGCAGCTCTCGCCCGACGTGGCGGCGTTCTCGGATCAGGACTTCGTCATCCACCTGTGGGAGAGGTCGGACAGTCCACAGCTCGGCCGGGTGCGCGCCGCGGCGGCCCGTGCCTTCACCCGCCAGAGCACGGATCCGAACGCCTGCTACGAGTTCATCGTCCGCGGTGTCTTCGAGGCTCACCGCGCGGACCTCGAGGACGCGCTGAAGAAGGCCGAGCGCGACCGCCAGAGGACGGCGGCCGCCGCGGTCGTCGGCTGGACGGAGCTCTCGGCGGAGGACCTCGGCGTCGACGTCAAGGAGTTCGTGTTCCGCATCTGGCACCGTTCCGCCGCCGACACCCGCGTGCGGGCGGAGGCGGAGGCCCTGCTGGCTCCCGAGGCCACCGACGAGCAGCGCCTGGCGTTCATCGTCACCGGGATCTTCGTCGCTCGTGACGCGGACCGGCAGGACCCACCGCGCTAGGCGCGGACCGGCGAGTCCGCTAGACGTCCCTCGCGCAACACGACCTGGGCTCCGACGCCGAACGGCCCCCTCCGGAAGTTCCGGAGGGGGCCGTTCGGCGTGCGGGGACTAGCGGGGCTGGCGCTCGCGGCGGATCGTCACGCGCTTGCCCTTGATCGTGGCGTCGCGCAGCTGCTCGATCACGTCGTTCGCGGCCGGGCCGGGCACCTCGACCAGCGAGAAGCGGTCGGCGATCTCGATCGCGCCGATGTCGCGACCCTTCAGCTGGGTCTCGCCGGTGATCGCGCCGACGATGTCCTGCGGGCGGATGCCCGAGGAGCGGCCCGCGCCCAGGAACAGCCTGGTCATGCCTTCCGACGGGCCGCGGCGCTCGCGGCGGGGGCCCGCGGGCGCGCCGTCGCGCCTTGGGCGGTCCTCGCGTGGGCGGACCTCCGGGATCTCCTCCTCGTCGGCGGCGGCGCCGGAGGCCTCGTGCGCGAGCTTGACGGCGGCGAGGGCGATGTCCATGACGTCGAACTCGTCGGCCAGCGTCTCGACGACGACGCGGAAGCGCGAGAGGTCGTCCTCCATCAGCGACTCCTGCAGCGAGGAGCGGGTCAGCTCCAGCTGCCGGGCGCGCAGGTCGGCGACCGTCGGGACCTTCTCCATCGGGATCTTGGTCTTGGTGACGCGCTCGATCGTCTTGAGCATCGAGTTCTCGCGCGGCTCGACCAGGGTGATCGCGACGCCCTCGCGGCCGGCGCGGCCCACGCGGCCGATGCGGTGCGTGTACGCCTCGGGGGCGGACGGCACGTTGTAGTTCACGACGTGCGTGAGCTGCTCGATGTCGAGGCCGCGGGCGGCGACGTCGGTCGCGACCAGCAGGTCGGCCGTGCCGGAGCGCAGGCGGGACATGACGCGGTCGCGCTGCTCCTGGCTGATGCCGCCGTGCAGCGACTCGGCGCGGTAGCCGCGGCCGTTCAGCGTCTCGGTGAGCTGGTCGACCTCGTCGCGGGTGCGGCAGAAGACGACGGCGGCCGTGGGCGACTCGACGTCGAGCACGCGGCCGAGGGCGGCGGGCTTGTGCTCGCGGCGCACCAGGTAGGCGGTCTGCCGCACGCGCGGCGCCTCGCCCGGCTCGGTCTTCTCGCGCTCGATCTGGATCAGCGTGGGGGTGCGCAGGTGGCTCTTGGCCATGCGGTCGATGCGCGGCGGCATCGTGGCCGAGAACAGCACCGTCTGCCGTTCCGCCGGCGCCTCGGCGAGGATCGCGTCGATGTCCTCCGCGAAGCCCATGTCGAGCATCTCGTCGGCCTCGTCGAGCACGACGACCTGCAGCTCGCTCAGCTGCAGCGTGCCGCGCTGGAGGTGGTCGATGGCGCGGCCCGGGGTCGCGACCACCACGTCGACGCCGCGGGACAGCTCGCGCAGCTGGCGGCCGATCGGCTGGCCGCCGTAGATCGGCAGGACGCGGGCACCCATGTGGCGGCCGTACCGGTGCACCGCCTCGGACACCTGCACGGCCAGTTCACGGGTCGGCGCGAGGACGAGGGCCAGCGGCTTCTCCTCCTTGCCGATCCGGTCGGCGATGCGCTCGAGCAGCGGCAGCGCGAACGCCGCCGTCTTGCCCGTGCCCGTCGCCGCCTGGCCCAGCAGGTCGTTGCCCGCGAGCAGGGGCGGGATCGCTTCGCTCTGGATCGGCGTCGGCTCCTCGTAGCCCAGCGTGGTGAGTGCGTTGAGGATGTCGGGCCGCAGCCCCAGGTCGGCGAAACCGTTGTCGGCGGTGGTCATGGCGAGTATCTTCCCCCACCGCCTCACATCGCACTCACCCAGACCAGCCCAGGCGGTCCCTTCCGCCTCCGCACGCACGTCCGTGCTGCTCGGGGCACCGCCGACCGTGCTCGAGATCTTCGCCTGACCAGGCCTGATCCGCTGAGGACACCGCTGTCCGGTTCAGACCGTCCGACGCACGCACCACGTGACCCTCCCCACACCCCCGGCCGCCGCGATCCCTGTTTCACCGTCGCCGCAACTGTTTCCGCCGAGCCGGACCTGGAGCCGCTCCACATGGGTCGGAGCCGTCCACAGTGGACGGATTGGTGCGGCGGGTCCGTCTCGTTCGGACGGCGGGCGACAGGGCTTCGTGCGCGTCGAAACCGTTGACGCGCAACGGGTGTCGGCGATGACGACGAGCACCGCGCGTCCGTGCCCCGAGAACCTAGACTGGCCCGATGGACACCCGTCTCACGGTCTGCGCCTCGCACCTGATCACCCTGCCCAGCGCGCCCCACGGCCCGGTCCGGGAGGCGATCGGCACCGCCCGCGACGCCGTGACCGCGTTCGACCCGGACCTGGTCGTCTTCTTCGGCACCGACCACCGCCGTGCCTTCCGCGCCGTGGTCCCGACCTTCGCGGTGGTGCTGTCGGCCACCGCCCAGGGCGACGTCGCCGGCCCGGTCGGCGCGTACGACGTGCCGTCCGACCTGGGACGTGCGCTGGTCGCCGACCTGGTGGCGGCGGAGTTCGACATCGCCACGGCTTACGAGGCGGCGCTGGACCACGCGTTCGGCCACACGGCACGCGACCTGCTGGGCTCGATCTCGGCCAAACCGGTCCTGCCGGTCTTCGTCAACTGCGCCTCGCCGCCGCACGCGACCTTCCGCCGCGCGGCGGCGCTGGGACGCCGGGTGGGGGAGTTCTTCGCCGACCGCCGGGTGCTGTACGTCGGGTCAGGCGGGCTGGCGCACGACCTGCCGGGGTTCCGCGAGCCGGAGACCGGGGTGGTGCTGTCGGAGGAGGAGCGGCAGGCGTGGATCCGGTCGGTGAACGAGCGGGCCAGGGCCGAGGGGACCGTGCGCGACCTGGTGCGCGCCTGGGACGAGGCGTTCCTGGCCGGGATCGGCGGGACCTCGTGGGAGTGGCTCGACTCGATCGGGGTGGACCTGGTGGAGCGCGGGGGGAACGGGGCGGCGGAGTGCCTGACGTGGACCGCGGCGTGGGCGGCCGGGGGACGGCCGCTCACGACGGTGGCGCACGAGTTCGACACCAGCGGGCGGGCGGTGGCGATGTCCGGGGTGTGAGTGGTGGGACGGGCTCGGGTGTGGGGGAAATGAGGGGCAGGGGATGTGAGGGTTCGCGGGCGGCGTCGGCGGGTCGGGTGCGGTGGGCGTGGTGGCGTGCGGCGGGTGAGGCTCGCGGGGCGGGCGCGTGAGGGTCTCGGGTGTGAGGTCTCGCTGAGCGGCGGCGTGTGAGGTCTCGCGGGACGGCCACGGTGGCGTGAGGGTCGCGCCCCGGCTCAGTGAGGCATCTCGACCGTCGTCAGCTCGTCCGCCTCCGCCAGGTACAGCCGCCCCAGGTCGATCAGCAGCGTCCCCAGTTCCCGGTAGTGCGCCGCCCGCTCCGGATCCGGAATGAGCCCGCACGTCCGCAACATATTCTGCGCGAGCAGCTCACCGAACTGTGGATAAGTCTTCACCACCTCACGCGAGAGGCGTTGAAGAGATATCCTCAGCAGGTCTTCGGTCAGAATTTCCGCGGCCACGGCCTGATCCCCTCGGTCTCGCGCCAGATGCCGTCGCAGTCCCAGCAGGTCGGCCACACCACCTTGTCCCGCCACAGGTCAAGCTCTTGTGGCACGAAGGGGTCGCCGCATAGAGTTTCGATGAGTCCTTCTTTCACGGGTTCGTCGTGGATGGCGTGTCGTCGGCCCTCGTGGGCTGTCCAGCGAAATCTCACAGCATTATTGTGTGTCTTGGAAAGGCTCCAAGCCACCGCCCTTTTGGGTTGTGTTGCGGGCGGGTGTCCGGGAATGCGCGGAAATGGGGCTACGGTCCTCGCCATGCCTAAAAGATTTTCCACTGTGAGGGGCCGTGAGTTCGGGGAAGGCCTGCGCGCGGCCATCACCGCCACGGGCATGACGTCGCGCGCCGTCGCGGAGCTCGTCGGGTGGCAGGAGGCCAAGGTCTCCGACTTCGTCAACGGCAAGGGCGGCGCCACCGAGATGGAACTCGCTTTGCTGCTCGGGGTCCTCCGCACGCCGCCGCAGGAGCGCGACCACCTGCTGTCGCTCTACAGCGGCACCGGTGTGCGCGGGTGGTGGCAGGAGCACGGGACGTGCGCGCCCATCAGCCCGCGCACGCTGGTCGAGCACGAGCGGCTGGCCGACAAGCTGGTCAGCTGGCAGACGATGTTGTTGCACGGCACGCTCCAGACGCCGGACTACGGGCGTGCGGTGATCACGGCCTGCGTCAACGCGCCGGCGGACGAGCTCGAGGAACGGGTCGAGGCACGCGCGCAGCGGCGCGAGGTGCTGGGCAGCGGGATGAAGGCCGTGTTCTTCGTGCCCGAGGCGGTGCTGCTGAACCAGGTCGGCGGGGCCGAGGTGATGCGGGAGCAGCTCGCGCACCTGGACAGGCTCGCCGGACGGCCCAGCGTCGTGGTGCGGGTGGTGCCGCTCGGCGCCGGCGCGCACGCCGGGATGGCCGGGTCGTTCGACCTGATGACGTTCGACCGGTACGAGGACGTCGTGTTCCTGGAGGCCGAGAACTCCAGCCTGGTCATCGAGGCGCCGGAGGCGGTCAGGGCGTACGCGCGGATCGCCAAGGCACTAGAAAACACCGCGTTGGATGCGGAACAATCGCGTGAGCTGATCAAGAAGCTGCTGACGTGAGGAGTTCTCGATGGCCGCGTGGCGCAAGAGCACCCACAGCGCGAACGCCAGCGCGTGCGTCGAGGTGGCCGCGGGGGTCGGCATCCGGGACACCAAGTCGCCCGCCGTCCACGTCGAGGTGGGTGCGGCGGCCTGGTCCTCCTTCCTCGCCACCGTCAAGCGGTCGGGCTGATCCGCCGGTCGTTACGATCCCGGGCATGACGATGCCCGCAGCGATCGAGGCAGTGCGAGAAGCGTTCGTCGGGCTCGCCGCGGAGGAGTTCGAGCTCCCGCCGCGGCAGGCGTTCAGCGACAGCCGCTCGCTCGTCATGGCCGCGCACCACCTGCCCACGCGGTCCACCGCGGTCAAGGTCGTCAGCATCGAGGTCGAACGCGACCCGGTGATCACGGGCACCCTCGTGTACTCCCACCCGGACGGCCAGTTCGTGACCGACGCGGTGTCGCTCACGACCCTGCGCACGGGCGCTGTCGTCGGCGTGGCAACGGATCTGCTCGCCGACGAGCACGCCTCGCACCTCGCGCTCCTCGGTGCCGGGGCGCAGGCCGCGGACCAGGTCCGGGCCGTGCACGCCGTGCGGCCGTTGAAGAAGCTCGTCGTGTTCAACCGCAACGCCGAGAAGGCCGAGGCGTTGCTGGAGAGCCTGAAGGACGAGCTGCCGGACACGGTGATGGACGTGGCGGCCACCGCGGACGAGGCCGTCGAGGGCGCGGACGTCGTGTGCTGCGCGACGGCGTCGACCGTGCCGCTGTTCCGCTGCGACGCGCTCGAGGAACGGGTGCACGTCAACGCCATCGGGTCGTACCGGCCGGTGATGCGCGAGCTGCCGCAGGAACTGCTGGAGACCGCCGGAGTCGTGGTGGTGGACCAGGTCGAGGCGGCGCTGAGCGAGGCGGGCGAGATCATCCGCGCCGTGCAGTCGGGGGTGCTCAGACTGGAGTCGCTCGTCGAACTCGGTGCGGCGCTGGGGAACCCGCCGCTGCGCGAGGGCCGCACCGTGTTCAAGTCGGTCGGCGTCGCGGTTCAGGACTGGGCCGTGGCAAGGCTTCTGGCGTGAAAAGCGCTGGACGTGAACCCATCCGCCGCGGGGGTTCACGTCCAGCGCTTTCGCTTCTCCCCGTCAGGTCGTGCGCGACCCGGCGGGGAGAGACCTCATCAGACCTGCCACTTCTGGCTGGCGACGCCGAGGCATTCCCAGATGTGGGTTCTCGTGCCGTCGGCCGAGGAGCCGCCGATGGTGTCCAGGCACTTGTTGGCCTGCGGGTTCACGATGTCCTGTGCCCCGCTGACGGCCCACTGCTGGGCCGGAGAGCCGTTGCAGTCCCAGAGCTGGACCACTGTGCCGTTCGCCGTTCCTCCACCGCTGACGTCGAGGCACTTGCCCAGCGCGCGGATCGTGCCGTCTCCTGGACGGCTCCACTTCTGGGCCGCGTTGCCGTTGCAGCCGACGACCTGGATGGGCGTGCCGTTGGCCGTGTTGGCCCAGGGCACGTCGAGGCACTTGCCGCCGATGCCGCGGATCTCCGAACCACCGCTGGGAGGCGGGGTGTCGGTGGTCGACGCGCGGACCCAGTCGATCACGAGCTGCTGCGGGAACGTCGTGCTGGCGTCCGGGTAGCCGGGCCACTCACCACCGACCGCGAGGTTGATGATGATGAAGAACGGCTTGTTGAACACCCACGGGTTGCCGTTGACGTCGGTGGGGGTGTTGCGGGCGTAGACGTTGCCGTCCACCGACCACGTGATCTCGCCCGGCTTCCAGTCCACGGCGAAGTTGTGGAAACCGTCCGAGAAGTTCGGGCCGTTGTAGGCGTGGGACTTGCCGCCCGCGCCCGAGTAGCCCGGTCCGTGGATCGTGCCGTACACGGTGTTCGTCTGGTGTCCCAGGAACTCCATGATGTCGATCTCGCCGGAGCCCGGCCACGGGTTGCCGGTGTTGATGTCAGCGCCGAGCATCCAGAACGCGGGCCAGATCCCCTTGCCGCGCGGCATCTTCATGCGCGCTTCGAACCGGCCGTAGGTCTGGGTGAACTTGTTCGCGGTGTTGATGCGCGCGGACGTGTACTGACACCTGCCGTACCAGCAGTTGTAGTTGCCGGGGTTCTCCTTCTTGGCGGTGATGACGAGGTTGCCCTGGCCGTCGTGCGCCGCGTTGGAGGTACCGGCCTGGTACCACTGGTGTTCCCTGTTGTTGCCGTTGTTGTTGCCCACTTCCATGTTCCACTTGCCACCGTCGACGCCTGCGCCGGCGGGAGCGTTGAACTCGTCGGCCCAGGTCACCGCCGCGTTGGCAGGGGGAGCTTGGCTGGTGGTGGCGACGGTGATCCCTGCGGCCACCATCAAGGCGGCGGCAAGGGCCGTCCCGATGCGTCGCTGCATCGAACCGACCTTTCCGGGTGTTGAGTTGTGCGCCCAGTGGTTCGGAAGTGTTGTCGCGCCGTGACCCTCGGTCAACGTGTAAAGGTTTTCACGAATTTGTCAGATGAGAGCGCTCTCAAGTGATCGAGCTCGCTACCAGTGGATTTAAGGCTGGTTAACTCGAACTGCGTCGCTGGAGAGGTCTGGACGACCCCTCCAGTGACACGGGAACGTCAGCCCTGCGGCGTCGTGATCACGGAGAAGACCGAGCCGCCACTGGCCTGGCGGGCGCTGAGGTCCTCGAGGATCGTCGAGAGCGGGGCGTAGTTGTTCAGCTCGCCGAGCTGGCAGGCGCCGCTGCGGGCCTGCTGGCTGCCCTCGAGGATGCCGAGCCCGGCCTTGGTGACCTGGCTGAACAACGGGCTGCCGCTGTCGCCCGCGCGGGCGCAGATGTCGGTGTTGATGCCGACGTCGGTCGACAGCACGCGGCCGCACCGGGTGCCGACGAGGTAGCCCTCACCGGCGCCGCTGTCGTAGGAGTCCGGGTAGTTCACCGCGCTCGACCCGGATCCCGTGGCGCAGACGACCGCGCCCGCGAGGATGCCGGACAGCGGCGTGACCGAGGTGATCTCCTGGTTCTGGGAGGTCGCCTGCGGGCCGCACGGGGTGTCGCCGTTGCTGTCCAGACCGCCGTTGCGGCAGTACTTCAGCACCGTGTTGCGGTTGGTCTGGCCCTCCAGCCACGTGGTGGCGGTGGCCGCGTCGACGTACCGCACGGCGGCGTAGTCGTAGGGGTAGAAGTTCTTCTCGATGCCGTGCTGGTTCAGGATCGCCTGGCGGTTGTGCTCGGTCGGCACGTTGTTGGTCTTGGTCGCCATGCAGTGGCCCGCTGTGAGCACCCACGGCACACCGGGGAACGCGCCGCCGGTCGTGCGCAGGTTGAAGCCGCTCGTGCAGCCACCGGTGGTGCCGTTGTCGCGCCTCATGTCCAGGCGCAGGCCGCCGCGCATGGGGCCGTAGTTCGTGCAGTAGAGCGGGTGGCAGAAGCCCCAGTCGACCGGGTCGGCCGAGTACGGCGTCGGCTTCTGCAGCACGCGAGCCGTGACCACGTTCGGGTCGGCGTCGAACGCGCGCTGCTCCTGTGCCTGCGCGGACGCGCCGGGCTGCCTGAGCCAGGAGCGTTCCCAGACGACGACCTTGTTCTCGGTCTGGCTGACGGCCGGCAGGTACACCGACTCGGCGCCCGCGCCGACCTGCTGCCGGATCCGGTCGTAGGTCGTCTGGAGCGACGCCAGGGAGTTCTTCACCGTGCGCACGGTGACGTTGGCGCGGTCGGGCAGTGCGGCGACATGTCGTTGCGCGGCAACGGGTCGCGTCATGGCGACGACGAGCTTGCCGCCCGCCTGCTGGTCGATCCACATGCCGCCGTACTCGCCGGCGGCCTCCTTCTTCAACGTCGCGTCGAGTCTCGCCGCGTCGTCCTGGAGCTGGAGTCTGCGCAGTGCCTCGCGTTCGCTGACGCGGTAGGTCTGCTTCAGGTAGTCGATCGACTCGCGGACCGAGGCCGGGTCGATCGTGATCTGGAGAGTCGGGCCGGCCGTGGCCGGTGCGGTCGTGATGGTCGACGCGAACAGCGTGCCCGCGGCGACCACCCCCAGGATCTTGACTAATCGCAATGGATTCCCCTTGTCCTGTGCGAATGACCTGACCTTCATAGCCGTGCGCGGACCGCCTCCGCCGGGAAATCCGCAAGATCTTCACAGAATCTCCGCGCTTGACGTTGCCGGGCTAATAGCGTTAGCTTTTGAGCTATGGCTGTTCGTCCTCGTCTCACCACCGCCAAGGTCGTCGACGCCGCACTGGAGCTGCTCGACGAGCAGGGCGCCGACGCGCTCACGCTCGCCGCCGTCGCCGCGCGGACCGGTGTCGCCACCCCGTCGCTGTACAAGCACGTCGCGAGCCTCGGCGAACTGCGCGCACACGTCGGCGTGCGCGTGCTGGAGGACATGACCGAGCGGTTCACGGCCACGGTCCTGGGCCGGTCGGGCGACGAGGCGGTGGCCGCGCTCCTGCACGCGTACCGCGCGTACGTCCGCGAGCACCCGCACCGCTACGCGGCCGCGCCGATGGACCCGTTGCACGACGAGCTGCAGCAGGCGGCCGGGCAGAAGCTCATGGAGGTCCTGTTCGCCACCCTGCGCGGCTACGGCCTGGAGGGCTCCGCCGCGGTGCACGCCACCAGGAGGCTGCGGGTGATCGCGCACGGCTTCGCGTCGATCGAGTCGAGCGGCGGGTTCGGCCTGCCCGAGGGCCTCGACGACACCTACGACCAGCTGGTCCGGATGTTCCTGGACGATCTCAGGGGGAAATCGTGAAGTGGACGCTCACCGCGGCAGGCCTGCTCTTCCTGCTGTACCCGGCGTGGAGACCGTGGCACGACGAGACGACGGCCGCGGGCGCGGCGGCCTCGATGGGCTCGACCGCGTGGGTGCTGTCGCACCTGTTCGCGATGATCGGCTTCATCCTCGTGCCGATCGCGCTGCTGGAGGTCCACCGCACCGCCGCGATCACGTTCTGGGTCGGCGCGGGCCTCACGCTGCCGTACTACGGCGCCGAGGACTTCGGCCTGCACGCCGTCGCGGGGCAGCCGAACGTCCTCGAGCTCGCCGAAGCCGTGCGCTACAACCCGTTCGCCGTCACGATGTTCGGCATCGGACTGGTCACCATGGGCGTCGCGGCGGTCTTGGTCGCGCTGAGGCTGCGCACGCCGGCGGCGATCGTGTTCGCCGCCGGGTTCGCGTTGTTCCTGCCGCAGTTCTTCACGCCGCCCGCGGTGCGGATCGCCCACGGCGTGCTGGTGATCGTGGGCTGCGTGTGGCTGGCGTGGGCGTCAGCGCGCCGTGAGGCGGAAGACCCGCAGCTCGCGGCCGCCTGACCGTTCGACGTAGTCCTGGAACGCGGGCCAGGCCGCCACCATTCGCGACCAGGCGGCCTCCCGCTCCGCGCCTTCCAGCAACGTGCCGCGCACGTTCCGGACGTCGCCGCGCACGTTCACCTGGATGTCCGGGTTCTTCAGCAGGTTCGCGGTCCAGGCGGGGTGGTTCGGCTTGCCCCAGTTGGACCCCACGACGAGCATCGAGTCGCCGTCGGCCACGTACTGGACCTGGTTCTCGCGCTTCTCACCGCTGCGGGCGCCGGTGGTGATCAGGGTCAGGCCGGTCTGCCTCGACAACGACACGAGGGTGAACTTGCCGCCGGTCAGCTTGTAGAGCAGGCGATCGGTCCCGATCACGGCCTTCTCCAGCAAGGACATTCAGAGCGCTCCCGTCGACCTCGCCGCGTGGACCGCGGCGGTTCTGTTGTGCACCCCCAGCTTGCGCATCGCGCCCCGGAGGTAGGCCTTGACGGTCTCGGTGCTCAACCCGAGCTCGGCGGCGATCTCCCGGTTCGAGGCCCCGACCGCGGCCAGCCGCAGCGTATCGAGTTCGCGCGGGGTCAGGCCGCTCGGGACGCTGACGGGGGTCTCGCCACCGAGGTTCTGGTGCACCTTGCGGAGTCGTTCGCGCAACACGGGGTCGCCGACGAGCTTGGTGACCTCCGCCAGTTCGCGGAGCGCGGCCTGCATGTGAATGGAAGGCATGTCCAGGTCCTGTGCGAATCCCTGCGCGATGGCGCCGGCCATCCTGATCGCCCGGTCGCCCACGGTCGCCTGCCCGCGCACGGCCCCGTAGAGGACGCCGCGCACGGTGCCGCGCACCGTCACCGGGTAGGCGAACACCGAGGTCAGGCGTTCGTCAACGACCACCATCTGGTCGAACTCGTGGGTGATCGCCTTGGTCGTGGCGTAGTCGTTGACGCGGACCGCGGTGCCCATCGCGATCGCCGTGCCGCCGAGGCCGCGGCCGGCGCCGATGCGCAGGCCGTGCAACGACGTGCCGTGCGTGCCCTGGAAGCTGCTCAGCAGCAGGTCGCGGCCGGGCGTGACGGCGCCGCCGAACACGACGGGCAACCCGGTGGCTCGGCGGAGCATGTCCAGGCGCTGCGGCAACAGTGCCTGGAATCGGTCTGGCAGCACATCCAGCAGTCTCGCTGACGGTCGCACCCCCGAAAAGGGGTGCACCCCCGTCCGGGGGTATACCGGCGGCCCCCGGCGCTCGCACCCTCTGCCCCATGTCCAGTCACGACACCTACCGCGCGGCCCGCGACCTGATGCTCGCGGATCCCGAGTCGTTCGCCTGGCCGAGCTTCGGCAGCAGCTTCAACTGGGCGCACGACTGGTTCGACGTCATCGCCGAAGGCAACACCGCGACGGCGTTGCACCTCGTCGAGGAGGACGGGTCCGAGCGCGCCTACTCGTTCGACGACCTGCGGCGCCGGTCCAACAGCGTCGCGCGCTGGCTCGCGTGGCACGGGGTGGGCAAGGGCGACAGCGTGATGATCATGCTGGGCAACCAGGTCGAGCTGTGGGAGTCGATGCTCGCGGTGATGAAGCTCGGCGCGGTGATCATGCCGACCACCACCGCGCTGGGACCGGCCGACCTCGCCGACCGACTGCGACGGGGCGCCGTGCGGCACGTCGTCGCGCGGGTCCAGGACGCGGACAAGTTCGAGGACGGACCCGTGCTGATCTCCGTCGGCGGTACCGCGGCGGGCTGGCTGGACTACGCGGAGACGGCCGAGGCGCCCGACAACCCGGTGCCGCACCCGAGGACGCGGGCCGACGACCGGCTGCTGCTCTACTTCACCTCCGGCACGACCAGCCGCCCCAAGCTCGTCGAGCACACCCAGACCTCGTACCCGGTCGGGCACCTGACGACGATGCGCTGGATCGGCGTGCGGCCCGGCGACGTGCACCTCAACATCAGCTCGCCCGGCTGGGCCAAGCACGCGTGGAGCTGCTTCTTCGCGCCGTGGATCGCCGAGGCGACGATCTTCGTCTACAACTACTCCCGCTTCGACGCGGCCGCGTTGCTCGGCCAGGTCCGCGCGAAGGGCGTCACCACGTTCTGCGCGCCGCCGACCGTGTGGCGGATGCTGATCAAGGCCGACCTCAGCGGCGGGCCCGGTGCGCTGCGCGAGGTCGTGGCCGCGGGGGAGCCGCTGAACCCCGAGGTGGTCGAGCAGGTCCAGCGGCAGTGGGGCCTCACGATCCGCGACGGCTTCGGCCAGACCGAGACCACGCTGTCGGTCGGCAACGTGCCGGGCGTGCCGGTGAAGCCCGGTTCGATGGGACGGCCGCTGCACGGCGTCCCGGTCGTGCTGGTCGACCCGATCACCGGCGAGCAGGCCGACGAGGGCGAGATCTGCGTCGACCTGGGGCAGCGGCCGATGTCGCTGATGGTCGGCTACCACGGCGACGAGGAGCGCAATGCCGAGGCGATGGCCGGCGGTTACTACCACACGGGCGACATCGCGAGCCGCGACGAGGACGGCTACCTGTTCTACGTGGGGCGCACCGACGACGTGTTCAAGGCGTCGGACTACAAGATCTCGCCGTTCGAGCTGGAGAGCGTGCTGATCGAGCACCCGGCCGTCACCGAGGCCGCCGTCGTGCCCGCGCCGGACGCGGTCCGGCTCGCCGTGCCCAAGGCGTACGTGGCGCTGAGCCCCGGCTGGGCACCGGACCGCGAGACCGCGTTGCAGATCCTGCGGCACGCGCGCGAGAACCTGGCGCCCTACCAGCGGATCCGCCGCCTGGAGTTCTACGAGCTGCCGAAGACCGTGTCGGGCAAGATCCGCCGCGTCGACCTGCGCGAGCGCGAGGAGGCGGGTGTCGAAAGTTCCGTCGAGTGGCGGGACGACCAGTTCCCCGAACTCCGCCGCTAACGTGGAGGCTCCGCCGTCCTCGACGACAGGAGCAGACATGGTCCGCAGGATCTCCGGACGTCCGGCGGTGATCACCGGGGCGGCCTCGGGGATCGGCCGCAGCCTCGCGCAGCGGTTGTCCCGCCACGGTTCTCCCGTGGTCATCGCCGACGTCAACGAGATCGAGCTGGAGAAGACCGCCGCGTCGCTGCAGGGCCCCGTGCTCAGCCGGGTGCTCGACGTGCGCGACGCGGAGGACGTGCGGCGGTTCGTGGGCGAGGTGAAGGACTGGCTCGACCTGCCGATCGCGGCGGTGTTCAACAACGCGGGCGTCGCCACGTCCACCAGCGTGCTGAACACCGTGGCGGAGGACGACTCCTGGCTGTTCGACATCAACTACTGGGGCGTCGTGAACGGCACGCGCGCGTTCCTGCCGTTGCTGGTCGCGCAGAACTACGGCGTCGTCGTGAACACCTCCAGCGTCTTCGGCCTGTGCGGCATGCCGAACCAGAGCGCCTACTGCGCCGCCAAGTTCGCCGTCCGCGGGTTCACCGACTCGCTGCGCCAGGAGCTGCGCGGCACCGGCGTCTCGGCCGTCGCCGTGCACCCCGGCGGCATCAAGACCAACATCGTGCGCAACGGCCGCATCCACGCCGAGCTCGACGAGCGGGGCCGGTCGGCGGACCAGATCGCCGCGGACTTCGACAGGATCGCCCTGACCACGCCCGACAAGGCCGCCGAGGTCATCCACCGCGGCGTCGAGAAGGGCAAGGCGCGCATCCTCGTCGGACCGGACGCCTACGTGTTCGACGCGCTCGCCCGCATCACGCCGACGCACTACTACTCCGTGATGGCGCGCCTGTTCGAACGGTGAGGCATGATCCTCGCCGTGGCTTCGGAGACGGTCCTGCGGCGGACCGAGCAGTGGTTCGTGCGGCAGGGCGCGCCGACGATGATCGAGGGCTACGGCTTCCGGTCGCACGTGCTGCCGCGGATGCTGCCCGCGCTGACGTTCGTGGCGGTCGGCAGCCTCGCCTGGCTCGTGCTGCTCCGGTCCGCCGGGCTGTCCAAGTGGGTGCTGCTGGGCGTGATCGTCGCGGTGATGGTGACCGCGTGGGTCCTGCTCTCGGTGCTCGGGCGGAGGCTGCCCGAGTTCTCGCGGGGGTCGACCCTGCTGGTGCTGGTCGCCTACGCGGCGATGCCGGTGATCGTACCGTTGCTGCAGCTCGCGATCGATGACGAGGTGACCACGCCGGGTGCGGAGGGCGCCGAGACGCCGTGGTGGGTGACGGCGCTGTGGTTCGTCGTCTTCTTCGGGGTCGCGTTCGTGGCGACGATGCTCGCCACGACGTACGGGCTGGGGTCGTTGCTGCGCGCGGCCATCCGCCACGTGATCGCCGACCTGGGCAACAGCGTGCACCTGATCGGCCGGGCGTTGCCGCCCATGCTGTTCGTGACGCTGTTCCTGTTCTTCACCGGCGAGCTGTGGCAGGCGATGGACAAGCTGCCGTGGCCGCGGGTGAGCCTGATCGTGCTGCTGTTCGCCGCGATCACGGTGCTGGCGGCCGCGGCCCGGCTGCGCGACGAGATCGGCCGCGTCGAGCAGGACCTGCGCCCGGAGATCCTGAGCGTCGCCTGCAAGGGCACGCCCCTGTCGGGCGTCGAGATCACCGAACCGTTGCCGCCCAAGCGGTTGAACGGCCGCCAGACGCGCAACCTGCTGGTGATGCTCGCGATCCGCCAGCTCGTGCAGGCCGCGGTGGTCGGCCTCGCGCTGTTCGCGTTCTTCGTGGTGCTCGGCCTGATCGTCGTGACGCCCGCGATCGCCGAGCAGTGGATCGGGGAGCCTCCGAAGCTGTCGTGGCTCGGCGTCCCGCAGGCGATGCTGCGCAACGCCACGCTGTTCGCGGCGTTCGGCAGCATGTACTTCTCGGTGATCTCGATGAGCGACGCCGAGCACCGCCGCCAGTTCTTCGCGCCGGTCATCGAGAAGGTCGAGCGGACGCTGGAGGTCCGCGCCGTGTACCTGAACGTCAGAGAGCGGGCTGGGGTGTGAGCTTCGCGTCCTGGCTCGGCGGCGCGCCGAACTGGCGGCGGTACTCGCGGCTGAACTGCGACGGGCTGTCGTAGCCGACCCGGTGGCTCACGCTCGTCACGTCCCGGGTGGTCGCGAGCAGCAACCGGGCCTCCTGCAGGCGGATCTGCTTCTGGAACTGGATCGGGCTCATCGCCGTGACGGCCTGGAAGTTGCGGTAGAACGCAGACTCGCTCATGCCCGCGATCCGCGCGACGTTCTCGACCTTGAACGACTCGGCGTAGTTCTCCCGGATCCACCGCACGGCCCGCGCGATGTGGCTCAGGCCGCTGTCCTGCGTGCCGAGGTGGCGCACGGCCGCGCCCTGCTCGCCGGTCATGACCCGCCAGAGGATCTCCTGCTTGACCAGCGGGGCGAGCGCCCGTGCCTCCGCCGGCCGGTCGAGCAGCCGGGCGAGCCGCGTCACGGCGTCGACCAGCTCGGGGGAGGCGTCGCTGACGGCGAGGCCCTCCGGGATGCCTGCGGGTTTCGGGAAGTCGTGCGCCAGCAGGAGGTCCGCGACCGCCGGGGGATCGAGGACCAGGCCGAGCCCGAGCGCGGGTTCGGACGGGCTGATGTCCACGTAGTTGCCGGTGATCGGCATGTCGATCGAGGCCACCAGGTACTGGCCGGCGCGGTAGTCGTAGACGCGCTCGCCCAGCGCGATGCGCTTACGACCCTGGGCGACGAACGCGAGGATCGTGCCGGTCATCGACGGGGCGGGCGGGCCGCCGGCGGTGGTCCGGGACACCAGCACGCCCGGGATGGCCGTGGTCAGGTCCGGGCGGGCGTGCTTGGCGATCAGCGCGCGTAGTTCGTCCACGGCCTCGATGCTCCCCGGTGGTGGGACGATCAGGCAAGCCCGCCCTCGAACGTGAGCGCCTCCTCCAGCGTCTTGCGGCGCAGGTCCGGCACCTCGCAGTCGTCCGCCGGATACCCGATCGGGAACAGGATGTACGGCCGTTCGCCGGGGCGGCCCAGGAGGTCGGTCAGGAACGTCATCGGGTTCGGCGTGTGCGTCAGGGTCGCGAGGCCCATCGAGTGCAGTGCCGCGATGAAGAACCCGCAGGCGATGCCGACGCTTTCGCTGGTGTAGTAGGTCTTCCGGCCGTCTTGCTGCTTCTGCGCGAACGCGACCACGAGCCACGGCGCGACCTCGAGGAATTCCTTGTGGGCGTCGGTCTCCAACCGTGCCAACGCTTCACGCCACTCCGGGATCTCGCGCTCGTGGTAGAAGCGGTGTTCCTCCTCCTCGGCCGCCACGCGGATGCGCCGCTTGAGGTCCGGGTCCCGCGTCGCCACGAACCGCCACGGCTGCTGGTGCGCGCCGCTCGGGGCGGTGTTCGCGGCCCTGACCGCGAGCTCGATCGCCTCGGCCGGCACGGGATCGGGGGAGAACCAGCGCACGGAACGGCGTTCGTCGAGCAGCTCGCACCACGCCCTGCCGCGGGCGAGCCCGTCCTCGATCGGCAGGCGCGGCGGCGTGTACGGGACGAACGGGTGCGTGTGCTTCCTGGTCACCGTCCGGACGATGCCGGGAAACAATTGTTTTGGCCAGTTCACGTTTCTGCTGCGAGTTATAAGCTCGACTCATGAATCTGCCGAACGTGACGCTGCGGCAGCTGGAATATCTGATCGCGGTGGCCGAAACGGGATCGCTCACCTCGGCCGCCGCGCGGTGCCACGTCTCGCAGGGCGCGATCTCGCTGGCGCTGACCGAACTGGAACGGGCGCTGGACCTGAGGCTCGTCGTGCGCTCACCGCGCCGGGGCGCGGCGCTGACGGCGGCGGGCACGCGGGTGCTGGCGGACGCGCGCCGCGTGGTCGGGGCGATGGGCGACCTCGGCGCCGAGGCGCGCGGGCTGAGCAACCAGGTCGGCGGCGTGCTGACGGTCGGCTGCTACGCGCCGATCGCGCCGTTCCACCTGCCCGCGGCGATCGCGACGTTCGAGCGCGCGCACCCGGAGGTGTCGGTGCGGTTCGTGGAGGGGAGCCTGCCGGAGATCGGGGAGGACCTGCTCGCCGGGCGGTGCGAGATCGCGTTCCTCTACGACCAGGACCTCGCACCCGGCATCGCCACGGCGACGCTGTACGACCTGCCGCCGAAGGTGCTGCTGCCCGCCGGGCACCGGTTGCGCCGGCGCCGGGCGGTGTCGCTGGCCGAGCTGTCGGGCGATCCGTTCGTGCTGCTGGACGTCCCGCCGAGCGAGCGCTACTTCCGGTCGGTGTTCGCGGCGGCGGGCGTCGAGATGGTCGTGACGCACCGGGCCCGCAGCTTCGAGCTGGCGCGCTCGCTCGTGGCCCGCGGCATCGGGTACTCGATGACCGTGCAGCAGCCGGTTGTGACGTCGTCGTACGAGGGGCTGGAGGTCGTGGCGGTGGGGGTGCGCGACGCCGTGCCCACCACACCCGTGGTGCTCGGCTGGGCGGCCGGCGGCCCGCTCACGCGCCGCGCGCAAGCGTTCGCCGAGCACTGCGTCGCGCTGTTCGCCGCCTAGATCGCCTGGGCGATGGCGATGTTGCCCGCCAACCGGTCCCCGGCCTCGTAGATCATGTACTCGCGGCCCTGGTACGTGCCGAACGACGGCGCGGCCGCCCTGCCGTTGTCCGGCGACCCGGACAGCGAGTCGTGGAAGACGCCGAGGTGGTTGCGCTTGCTGAAGTCGAGGCCCACCTCGGTGATGAGGATGTTGCCGCCGCTGCCCTTGTCGGTGTTGTAGACGACGTAGACGCTGTTGTTGCGGAACAGCAGGTGCGGGCCGCCGATGTTGACCGCGCCCACGTCCTGGTGCCGCACGAGCGGGGTCTGCGCGAACGTCCAGTCGCGGGCGTTGGCCGACCAGCCCCAGCCGATGTCGCGGTGGTTCGTGGTGTTGTTGATCATGAAGACCATCACGTACCGGGCGCCACGCGAGGGCAGGTCGTGCCGGAACACCCTGGCGTAGGAGGTCTCGGTGGTGCCGGCGGGCATCAGGCGCGTGGAGAGCACCTCCTTCTCGTAGGAGAAGTGGATGCCGTCGGCGGAGCTGGCCAGCCGCGTCACGGTGTTCTCGCCGTGGAAGTACAGGTACATGCGCTTGGCGTCGTCGTTCCACATCGCGTGCGGCGACGACACGTGGGACACGCTGTACTCGCCGGGCCAGCTGCGCGTGATGATCGGGTTGCCGGCGTACTCGGTGAACTCCTCGTCGAGCGAGTTCGCGTACGCCAGGCAGATGCCGCCGGGCGCGTCGTGCGGCGCGTAGTAGAGGTAGTACGCGGCGAGCGCGCCGGGGATGCGGTTCTTCGTGCCGCGGATGGTGGGGAAGATCAGTTCGCCGGTCGGGTTGTAGCGCAGCTTGCTCTTGACCAGTGCGAGCCTGCGGTACCGGTAGTCGGGGAATCCCGCGGGCGCGGCGGCGGCCTCCGTCGCCCCCGCGCTCGTCGCCAGCAGGGCCGCGGTTCCGAGCAGCAGCTGTCGGCGGTTCGGTGCCATGGGAACGCTCCTTTGCGTCGTGGTCTCCGCGTTGGGCGACGGTAGGGGCTGTCCCGGCGGCGGAACAAGGCTGTAATACGAATTATCAACTTGATGTTCGTCGATCGGCGGGAGTGGGAGCGGCCTTCGACTACTCCTGTCGCGGTGATTTGCCAAGTGTCGAAAGAAAAAGAATTCGCGATTCTGTCGAAAGGCATTCAGCGGTAAGGTCCAGACCAGCTGGCAGTCCAATTGAGACAGTGTCGCGAGGAGTCGGCCATGTCCCTTCTCCCGCTGTGAACGTGTCGCACCGCGTATCGATTGGAAGGACGTCGTCGACATGATGGAGGAACTGTCCCGCGCGGTGGCGGCGGCCGAGCGCGGTGCCGGACGGGCCGAGGCGGTGAGCGTCGCCCGGCGTGTGCTGGAGGGGGCGTGCGGCGACGACGCGTTCTGGCGGGCGTCGCTGGTGCTGGTGCACGCTGGTGAGATCGCTCTCGCGCATCGTCACTGGGGTGCGGCGGTGGGGGTCGACCGCGACGTGCACGCGGTGCTGGGTGGGCGGATCATGCTGCTGCGCGGTGAGGTGTGTGCGGCGGTGCGGTTGCTGGACGGCGCGGTGAGCCGTGGTGTGCGGCCCGCGCTGCGGACGAATGCCGTCGCGTGGCTGGCCCGCGCGCTCGTCGAGGCGGGCGAACTGGGTGGGGCGCGCGCCGTGCTGGAGGACGGGCACCCGCGCGGTGCCGTGCTCAGGAGCAGGCACCCGGACAACGCCAGGCTCGACAACGCGCACCCGCATGCTGCCGTGCTCGGGAAACGCCGCCCGGACAGCGCCAAGCTCGACACCGGTCGCCCCGATGGCGCCACGTTCGACACCGGTCGCCCCGATGGCGCCAGGCTCGGCACCGGTCGCCCCGACGGTGCCACTCCCGGAAGCAAGCACCTGGCCGGCGCCGAGCTCTGCTTCGCGCGCGGGTGGCTGCTCCTCGCGGAAGGGCAGGGCGCGGCGGCGCTGGACGAGTTCCTCGACTGCGGCCGGCTGTTGGAGGCCGGCGGCGTCGTCAACCCCGCGGTGCTGCCCTGGCGCTCCGCCGCCGCCCTGGCCGCCGCCGACCGCGGCGACCTCGTGCTCGCCCGCATCTGCGCCGACAAGGAACTGGTGGCGGCACGACGCTGGGGTGCGCCGCGGGCCGTCGGACTCGCCCTGCACGCCTCGGCACTGGCGCGCGGCGGTGACGTCGTGCTGCTCGAACAGGCGATCGCCTGCCTGGGGCACGCCCCGGAGGCGCTGAGAGCGCGCCACGACCTCGCCCAGGTCCTGCTCGCCCGCGGCGAGGTCGACCGCGCCCGCCGGCACACCCGGCAGCTGCGCGACCATCCACAGTGGACGAGAGCGGCGGACGTGCTGGCGTCGCGGCTGCTGCGCAACGACGGCGAGTCCGCGCTCAGCGGACGGCAGCGCCGGATCGCCCTGCTGGCGAGGGCGGGGCGGTCGAACCGCGAGATCGCCGCCGAGCTGAGCCTGACGCTGCGCACCGTCGAGTTCCACCTCACCGCCGTCTACCGCAAGATGGGGGTGGCGGGACGGGCCGGTCTGCGCCGGGCGTTCGTCCCCACCTCCTGATGGGCGGATGGGCGGCCGACCCCGGCCACGAGTGCCCGGCGGCCCTCGCGTCGGGCCTGCTCGCGGCGGGGGAGAGCTGGACCGAGGCCGTCGAGGCGGCGGAACGGGCGCTGGCGTCCCCGGTCTGCCGGGAGAACCCCTGGTGCGTCTCGTGGGCGTTGGTGACGCTGGTGTGCGCGGGGGAACTGGTCGCCGCCGACGAGCACAGCCTCGCCCTGCTGGAGTCGCACCCCGGTGACCACGTCCTGCTCGCCCGCGCCTGCCTCGCCCGGTGCACCGGCGACCTGGTCACGTGCTCGGCGCTGCTGGACCTGGTGCGGCACAACGGGACCGTGGAGATCCGCTCGGCGGTGCTGTACTGGACGGTGGAGCTGCTGGTGGCCCGCGACGAGCTGGACGCCGCCGGGGCCGTGCTGCTCGACGACGGCCTCACCGGACCGCTCCTGCTCGCCGCCGAGGCCGTCGTGGCGATGGCGGCGGGCCGTCCCCGCGACGCGCTCGCCGGCCACCTCGCGTGCGGCGAGGCGCTCACCGCGAGCGGGGTGCTCAACCCCGCCGTGCTGCCCTGGCGGTCGTCGGCCTCCCGCGCGGCGCTGGCGTGCGGGGACACCGAGCAGGCGCTGCGCCTGGCGCTGGAGGAGCACACCGCCGCGGCCCGCTGGGGTGAGCCCCGCGCGCTGGGCCGGTGCCTGGCCGCCGTCGCCGGCGCGAGCCCGCCCCACGGCGAGGACCTCCTGATCTACGAACGCGCGATCCGCCTGCTGGACATGGCACACGCCAGGTGGGAACTCGCGGAGGTGCTCTGCGACTACGGCGACCGCCTCACCGCGCACCGCAAGCAGGCGGCGGCGGGGGAGATGTACGCGCGCGCCGCGGCCGTCGAGATCGGCGACACCGTGCTGCGACGGCGGATCGACGCCGCCACGAGCGGTGCCGCCGCCCGCGAACCGGTGCTGACCCCCGTCGAGGCCGAGGTAGCGCGACTCGTGTGCGCCGGCCTGAACAACCGGGAGATCGCGGCCCGGCTGGCGATGGCGACGCGGACCGTCGAGCTCCACCTCACGCGGGTCTACCGCAAGCTCGGGCTGGCGGGCCGCCGCGAGCTGCGGGCCACCCGGTGGGCCTGGCTGCACCGGGAAACCTTGCGGACCGACCGTGAAGCCACCGGGGGAGGGCGCGGGTGATCGTGGAGCTCTGAGGGAAAGGAGCCCGCAGATGCCCACACGATCACCCGTCCGCTGGATCGCGGCCCTGTTCGCGCTCGCGTTCGCCCTCGCCGGCGTGCAGACGGCGAACGCCGCGGTCGACCACACGGTCACCCTGGTCAACAACACCGGCCAGACGATCTGGGTCGGCAGCACCGTCAACGCGGACGGGTCGCGTGCCCTGACGAACCTGCCGAGGCTGACCAACGGCCAGTCGGCCACCATCACGATCCCCGAGACCGCGTCGCCCGGTCACTGGCGCGGCACGTTCTTCGCCCGCCAGGGGTGCACCGGCACCTCGGGCGTGGACTTCCGGTGTGCCGTCGGCGACTGCGGCGTCCAGGCCGCCCGGTGCGTCACCGGCGAGCAACCGGCGAGCCTCGCGGAGTTCAACTTCGACACCCGCGACCGGCTGGCGCCCTGGTACAACGTCAGCTACGTCAACGCCTTCTCCGTTCCGGTGAGCATCGCCGCGGTGAACGCGAGCCCGCCACCGGGGTCCACCTCCTGCGCCACCGCCGGGTGCACGCAGAACCTGTTGCCCTACTGCAACCCCGCCTACGTCAAGTACGGCGCGAACGGTCAGCGCGTCAACTGCGTCAACCCGAACAGGGACGCGCCGACCGACTACAGCAACACCATCAAGTCCCGCTGCCCCAAGGCCTACGCGTGGTCCAAACAGGACACGGAACCCGGCAACCAGACCGTGTTCCAGTGCGCGAACTGCAGCGGTTTCCGGGTCACCTTCCACTCCGTGGCCTGAAGCGGTCCCCACCCGTGAAAGGAAGCACATGAAGTCCACCGCCAAGGTGCTCGGCGCCGTCGCGTCGGCCGCGGTCCTGTCGTTCGTCTTCTCCGGCACCGCGGCCGCGGTGAGCGGCACCGCCAGCTGGTACAACGACGCCGGCTACGGCGCGTGCGGCACGCAGATCAACGCGGCGACGCAGATGCTGGTCGCGGCTCCCGCCGCACTGTGGACCACGCCCAACCCGAACAACGACCCGTTGTGCCGCAAGTCGATCCGGGTCACCCACAACGGCAGGACCATCACGGTGCCGATCAGGGACAAGTGCCCGAGCTGCCCGAGCAACAAGATCGACCTCAGCCAGCCCGCGTTCTCGAGCCTCGCCAACACCTCGGTGGGCATCATCAACGTGACATGGCAGATCGTCTGAGCCACGGCACGCGAGGGGGAGCCGGAGCACCGGCTCCCCCTTTTCTGTCCGGTGGACAAGGCGTCTCAAAAGGACTGGGGCCGAACCCCGTCCCGCTCGCACCACGTTTGCCTCAAGAGGGGCCCTGCAGACCCCTTCCCCGCACGCACAGGAGATCACCGATGCTCGCGTTACGCGCCACCCTGCTCACCGCCACGACCCTCGCGCTGGCGGCCACCCTCGCACCCCAGGCCTCGGCGGCCACGGTGCAGGAGGACGTCATCGCCCTCACGAACGCCGAACGCGCCAAGGCGGGCTGCCCGGCCCTGCGCGCCAACTCGGCGCTCAACACCGCCGCCCAGCGCCACTCGGCCGACATGGCCTCGCACAACTTCATGGGCCACACCGGCTCCGACGGCAGCACGATGGTCGTCCGGATCGAACGCGTGGGCTACCGCGGCTGGACGCGCGCCGCGGAGAACGTGGCCGCCGGGTACGCGACCCCGGCCGCCGTGGTGAAGGGGTGGATGAACAGCTCCGGGCACCGGGCCAACATCCTGAACTGCGCGCTGAAGGAGATCGGGGTCGGCCACCAGCACCGGTCGGGCACGACCTACGGCCACTACTGGACGCAGAACTTCGGCACGCGCTGACGAGCGCGCCGCGGTGGCCCCGCCGAACAGCGCGGCCACCGCGGTCGGCGCCCTGACCTGCGGCTTCGCTCGCCGACCCGTCCAGGGTCGCTCCACCTCCGCTCAGCTCTGCGCCACCCCCGCCCGCCCCTGATACGTTGCCTGGTGGTCGGGTCGCTGAGGATCCAGCGCCCCCAGCGAGAAGGGTTGGCTCGATGAGCTTGCTGCGCAGCTACGTGTCGGGTGGGTGGCACACGCCGACGGCGGAGGGCGCTCCGCTGCACGACGCCGTGACGGGCGAGGAGATCGCCCGGATCTCGTCCGCGGGCGTCGACATGGGGGCGGCGCTGCGGTACGGCCGCGAGGTCGGCGGACCCGCGCTGCGCGAGCTCACGTTCCACCAGCGCGCGCAGCTGCTCAAGGGCGTCGGGCTCTACCTCAAGGAGCACAAGGCCGAGCTGTACGCGCTGTCCGCGCGCTCCGGCGCGACCCGGTCCGACTCGTGGATCGACATCGACGGCGGCTTCGGCGTGCTGCTCGGGTACGCGTCCAAGGCCAAGCGCGAGCTGCCCAACGACAAGGTCTACGTCGAGGGCGCCGTCGAGCCGCTCGGCCGCGGCGGCACGTTCGTCGGCCAGCACATCTGCACGCCCCTGCGCGGCGTCGCGGTGCAGATCAACGCCTACAACTTCCCCATGTGGGGCCCGCTCGAGAAGTTCGCGCCCGCGTTCATCGCCGGCGTGCCGTCGCTGATCAAGCCCGCGTCGCAGACCGCGTACGTGACCGAGAAGATGGTCGAGCTGATGCTCGCCTCCGGGTTGCTGCCGGAGGGGTCGCTGCAGCTCGTCTGCGGGTCGGCGGGCGACCTGCTCGACCACCTGACCGAGCAGGACCTCGTCGGGTTCACCGGCTCCGCGTCCACCGCCCAGCACCTGCGCACGCACCAGGCCGTGATCCGGTCGTCGGTGCGGTTCAACGCCGAGGCCGACTCGCTGAACTGCTCGATCCTCGGTCCGGACGCGGTCGCCGGCACGCCCGAGTTCGACCTGTTCGTCGGGCAGCTGGTGGCCGAGATGACGACCAAGGCCGGCCAGAAGTGCACGGCGATCCGGCGCGCGCTGGTGCCCGCGAACCTGATCGACGAGGTCGGCGAGGCCGTGTCCGCGAAGCTCGCCGAGGTCGTGATCGGCAACCCCGCCGACAAGTCCGTGAAGATGGGCGCGCTGGCCGGGCTGGAGCAGCGCGAGGAGGTCCAGCGGTCGCTGAAGGCGTTGCGGGAGAGCGCGTCCGTCGTCTACGGCGACGGTGCTCTGTCCCTTGTGGACGCCGACGCCGAGCGCGGCGCGTTCATGTCGCCGATGCTGCTGCGCGCCGCCGCCGACGCCGTGCAGCCGCACGAGGTCGAGGCGTTCGGGCCGGTCTCGACGCTGATGCCGTACGACTCGGTGGACGACGCCGTGGCGCTGGCCGCGCGCGGCGCCGGGTCGCTGGTGGGCTCGATCGTCTCCGCCGACACCGACTTCGTGCGCGACGTCGTGATCGGTGCCGCGCCGTGGCACGGCCGGTTGCTGGTGCTCGACCGCGACGACGCCGCCGAGTCGACGGGCCACGGCTCGCCGCTGCCGATGCTCGTGCACGGAGGTCCCGGCCGGGCCGGCGGCGGTGAGGAGATGGGCGGCATGCGCGGCGTGCTGCACCACATGCAGCGCACGGCCGTGCAGGGCAGCCCGCGCGCGTTGGGCGCCATCACGAACCGCTGGGTCACCGGTGCTCCGCGCCGCGACGACGCCGTGCACCCGTTCCGCAAGACGCTGGCCGAACTGCGGATCGGCGACACGGTCACCGCCGGCCCGCGCGAGGTGACGCTGGAGGACATCGAGCACTTCGCGTCCTTCACCGGCGACACGTTCTACGCGCACATGGACGAGGAGGCGGCCGCCGCGAACCCGTTCTTCGGCGGCAGGGTCGCGCACGGCTACCTGGTGGTCTCGTTCGCGGCGGGACTCTTCGTCTCGCCGGAGCCCGGCCCGGTGCTCGCGAACTACGGCTTGGAGAACCTGCGGTTCGTCACGCCCACGTTCCCCGGCGACCAGCTCACGGTGACGCTGACCGTCAAGCAGATCACGCCGCGTGAGGACCAGGAGTACGGCGAGGTCCGCTGGGACGCGGACGTGACGAACCAGAAGGGCGAGTCGGTCGCGAAGTACGACGTGCTCACCCTGGTCGCCAAGAGCTAGTGGCGCGGCTAGCGACGGCGTCCGGCGTCGTCGCGAGCCCCACCGCTAACGGGGTTCCTTGCGGGGGAGGGGCCGGGTCGCCGGTCCCTCCAGCACGCTGCCGTCCACGTCGAACCGCGACCCGTGGCACGGGCAGTCCCAGCTGCGCTCGGCCGCGTTGAACCGCACCAGGCACCCGAGGTGCGTGCAGCGCAACGACACCCCGTGCAGCTGTCCGTCGTCGTCGCGGTAGACGCCGGTCTTGCCCAGGCCGTCCCGGACGACGTGGGCCTGGCCGCGCGGCAGGTTCTCGCTGGACGTCGCGTCGGCCGGCACGATCCGGTCGCCGACCATCTCCACCGCGACCTCGGCGTTCTTGCGCACGAGCGTGGGCAGCGACTTCAGCGACATGCGGTGCGGGCTGAACCGGTCGGCCAGCTCGTTCGGCTTGCCGGTCACCAGGTCCGCGAGCAGGGTGGCGGCGAACGTGCCGCTGGTCAGGCCCCACTTCATGTACCCGGTGGCGGTGAGGATCGTGTCGTTGCCCGGCAGGTAGGTGCCGATCATCGGCAGGTGGTCGTAGGAGGTCGGGTCCTGCGCCGACCAGCGGTGCGTGATCTCCTCGACCTTCCAGTGCTTGCGGGCGAAGTCCTCCAGGCGGCGGAACGGTTCCACGGCGGGCTTGCCGGTCTGGTGGCTCTGACCGGCGAGGATCAGCTTGTCCCGGTGCGCGGAGATCGACCACGACGGGCTGCCGGTGCTGATCGCGAGCGCCTGCGTCGGCGCGTGGACGCGGGCAGCGATGCAGTAGGCGCGGGTCAGTTCGAGGCGCGGGAAGTACAGGCCCCGGTCCAGCGTCGGGTAGTGCGTGGCGATCACGATCTTGTCGGCGCGCACCCGGCCGTCCGCTGTGGACACCTGGTTCCCGCTGACGTCCAGCACGCGGCTGTGCTCGCACACGAGGCTTCCGTCGCCGTCGACCTCGTCGGCGAGGCCCCGCAGGTACTTGACCGGGTGCAGCGCGATCTGGTCGTCGAGCCAGACCGCCGCGTGCACCTCGAACGGCAGGTCGACGTTCTTGGCGTCACGCACCGGCAGGCCGACCTGGCGCGCCACGATCAGCTCGTTGGCGACGTCGCGCACCTCGTCCTCGGTGTACGCGTAGGTGACGGCCGGGGAACGGCGCAGGTCGCAGTCGATGCCCTCGGCCAGCGCGGCGACCTGGGCCACGGCCGCGACGGACGCGGCGGCGTAGTCGGTGGCGGCGGCCAGGCCGTGCCTGCTCCGGATCTGCGAGTACACAGTGGACTGCAGCGCCGTTACCTTGGCGGTGTTGTTGCCCGACACGCCGGACGCCACCCGGTCGGCCTCCAGGACCACGACCTTCAGCCCGCGGCGCTTGAGCAGCACCGCGGTGGTCAGGCCGGTGATGCCGCCGCCGACCACGGCCACGTCGTACGTGTGCTCGCCCGTCAGCGGGGGACGTACCTGATCGGGCAGTGCGGCGAGCCAGAGGGACTGGTCAGCGGTGGTGGTCATGGGCGGCGGTTACCCCGGTTCGGGTCGGGTATGCGACGCGCCGGATACGTGCCGCCCGCAGTGGGTATGCGTCAGGGCATGAGCAAGCACCGGGTAGTCGTCGTCGGAGGCGGGTTCGGCGGACTGGGTGTCGTGCGCGGCCTGAAGCGCGCGGACGCCGAGGTCACGTTGATCGACCGCACGAACCACCACCTGTTCCAGCCGCTGCTCTACCAGGTGGCGACCGCGTTGCTGCCCGCCGGGGACATCGCGCCCGCGTTCCGGGCGATCCTGCGCAGGCAGCGCAACGCGCACGTGCTGCTGGGTGAGGTGACCGGCTTCGACACGGCCGCCAAGCGCGTGCACGTCGACCTGCCGGACGGGAGGTCGACCCAGGTCGAGTACGACACCCTGGTCGTGGCGGCCGGATCGCGCGACAGCTACTTCGGCCACGACGAGTGGGCCGAGTCCGCGCCGCCGATGAAGACCCTCGAACAGGCCGTGGACCTGCGGTCGAACCTGCTGCGGGCGTTCGAGACGGCCGTGGCGGCGGACGACCCGAAGCAGTGGCTGTCGTTCGCGGTCGTGGGCGCGGGACCGACCGGCGTGGAGCTCGCGGGCCAGCTCGCGGACCTCGCCCGGCGCGCGCTGAAGGGCCAGTTCCGCGAGATCGACCCGCGCGACGTCCGGATCACGCTGATGGACGCGGTGCCGCACGTGCTGCCGCCGTTCTCGCCGGAACTGCGCGAGCACGCGAGGGTGAAGCTCGAGAAGCTCGGCGTCACGGTGATGACGAACGCGATGGTCGAGTCCATCGACGCGGAGGGCCTCACCACCAAGGACGGCGACCGGGTCGAGGCGCGGACGATCATCTGGGCGGCCGGGGTCCAGGCCTCGCCGCTCGCGCGCGAGCTCGCCGAGGCGACCGGCACCGAGACCGACCGCAAGGGCCGGATCCGGGTCAGCCCCGTCGACTGCTCGGTCACGGACGACATCTTCGCCATCGGCGACATGGTGAACCTCGACGACCTGCCGGGCATCGCCGAGCCGGCGCTGCAGGAGGGCCACCACGTCGCCCGCGTCATCAAGGCGCGCCTGAACGGCCGCCGGGCCAAGCCGTTCCGCTACCTCGACCTCGGCACGATGGCCACGATCTCGCCCGGCGACGCCGTCGCGGACATCAAGAAGCTGCGGCTCAAGGGCCTGATCGGCAAGGCGGCGTGGGCGGGCGTGCACATCGCGTTCCTCGTCGGGTGGCGCAACCGGGTCGCGGTGCTCGCGCAGTGGGCGTGGAACCTCGTCACCGGCCGCCGCGCGCAGCCGATCATCCTGCAGCCGGTGCGGGCGCACCGCCGCTGAGGTTTGGCCACGGGTAACCGGACCACGTGAACACCGAGCTGCTGGGCATCTACCTCAACGACCACCTGGCCGGGGCGATGGCGGGCACGGAGCTCGCTCGTCGCATCAGCCGCACGCACCCCGAGCTGCGCGTCCTCGCGGACGACATCGAGGCCGACCGCAAGGAGCTGCTCGACTTCATGCGGGAGGTCGGCGTCGAGTCGCGCCCGCACAAGGAGGCGATCGGCTGGCTCACCGAGAAGGCGGGCAGGCTCAAGCTCAACGGCAGGGTGCTCGGCCGGTCCCCGCTGAGCGACGTGCTGGAGCTGGAGACCCTGCGCGTCGGCATCGAGGGCAAGGCCGCGCTCTGGCGGACGTTGCGCGCGCTGGGGAGCTTCGACGAGACGCGCCTGGAACGGCTGCAGCGCCGCGCCGAGAGCCAGGCCGAGCTCGTCGACTCCTACCGGCTCGGCCTCGCGTCGCGGGCGTTCCACTCGCCGCACGTGTCCGGCGTCGACGTCGAGCGCACGTTCACCGTCGCCTCCACGCCCGAGGGCGTCGTGGAGTACCTGCGCGACTTCTCCCGCGCCGAGCAGTGGGACCCCGGCACCGTGTCGTGCACACGCCTTGACGACGGCCCGGTCGCGGTCGGCTCGCGCTGGCGCAACGTGTCGCAGTTCCTCGGCCGCAAGACCGAGCTCGTCTACGAGCTGACCCGCGACGACGCGACCGGGCTGCAGTTCGTGGGCCGCAACGACACCGCCACCTCGACCGACGACATCTCGATCACGCCGGGCGACGCGCCGGGCACCGCCCGCATCGCCTACCACGCGCACGTCGAGTTCAACGGCCTCGCGAAACTGGGTGCGCCGGTCGCGAAGCTCGCGCTGGAGAAGCTCGGCACGGACACCGAGAAGAACCTGGTCCGCGTCCTCGGCCCCGTACCGGCAGCCCGGTAAAGGCAAAGGAAAAACGCAGGTCAGACGCGATTCCGCCGTTCGGACGAGATCCCTAGACTCCCTCGGGCCGGTGGGTGAGACAGGCCCTTCCTCCTGCCGCCGCCGGCTTGGACGCAGAGGGAGTACTGGGGTGTTCGAGAACAACGTCACCAGGCGCGGCTTCGTCACGGGCGCGGCGGCCGTCGCCGGTCTCGCCGGTCTGTCCGCCGTCGCGCCGGGGCTGGCCGGTGCCGCCCCCACGCCCACCGACCAGCACACGCCCGCCGAGATCGAGGCCGCCGAGGTCGGCGCGCTCGCGATGATGACGTTCCAGAAGATCGACGGCACCCCCGTCTACTACTGGCGTTCGAACCGCGGCAACACCACCGCGCGCAACTGGCAGGCCACCGACGCGTTCTACAACGCGCTCGTCGCCTGGATCCGCGACCTGCGCTCGCTGTCGTCGAGCTACGGCTCGATCAGCTACATCGTGTCCGCGGGCTTCTACGTCAACAAGGCGGGCCAGCACGGCGCCGGCACCGCGATGGACCTCGACCACGTCCGCTGGTCCGGCGGCAACACCATCTCGCCGCTCGACAAGGCCCACGCCTCCGGCACCGCCTCCGTCCGCAAGCGCTACCTCGCCACGGAAGCCGTGTGCCGCCGCCGGTTCCGCTACGTGCTCGACGGCTGGTACAACGCCGACCACGCCGACCACATCCACGCGGACTTCGGCGGCATGCCGGTGCGCGCGGTCAAGGACTCCGAGTCCGACACCAAGTTCGTCCAGGCGGTGTGCAACAACTTCCGCGGGTCCGGTCTCGCCATCGACGGGATCTGGGGGCCGGCGACGACGAGCGCGTTCAACGGGCTCAAGTCGGCGCTCGCGGTGACCGGCGACCCGCACACCAGCTCGTCGGTGTGGCAGGGGATGTTGTCGAAGATCGCGACGAAGGGGTTCGCCAACCAGAACATCTGAGCCGGCGGTCCGTTCCGACCGGCGAAGGCCGGAGCCCATGCCTCCTGGGCTCCGGCCTTCGCCGTGCGAGTGGACAGATCGTGGTCAACTCGTCGGCTCGGCTAACAGCCTGTTGTTTCGACGCGACAAGCGGGTCTGATCGCTGAAAGCCGATGTTGAGGACCTTCCAGATGAACCGCTTTGTCGCCGGCGTTGTCGCCACCTTGCTGCTGGTGCCCGTCGCAGCGTGCAGCTCGTCGCCTTCGACCGACACCGATCCGTCCGCCGGCAGCACGACTGCCGCCGATCTCCGGTCGCAGGCCGAACCCCAGGTCTCGACGCCGCGGACCGCGGAGGAGGTGACCACCGCGCTCGCCGCGAAGATCCCGAGCTTGAAGCTGACGAAGGTGTTCAGCGCCGAGGACGACCCGAACAAGCAGCTCGGCCGCCCCAACGGCTACACGTCGAAGTCCGCGTTCACCGACACGCGCATCGCGGTCGAGGGTGCGGTCGCGATCACCAAGGAGAACGACACCCTGCGTGGTGGAGGCGTCGAGGTGTTCCCCGACGAGGCTGGGGCCAAGGCCCGCATGGAGTACATCCAGCAGTTCGGCAAGCAGACGCCGATGCTGGCCGAGTACGACTACGTCGTGGGTGGTGTCCTGCTGCGGGTGTCCAAGGAACTGACCCCGACGCAGGCGAAGGAGTACGAAACCGCCCTCAGCGACGTCCTCGGCTGAGCCGGCGGTCCGTTCTGACCGGCGAAGGCCGGAGCCCATGCCTCCTGGGCTCCGGCCTTCGCCGTGCGAGGGCGCGTCCTACTTGCCTACTTCGGGCACTTCTTCCAGGCGAAGTGGTAGATGGTCTCGATCGACCCGTCCGTCGAGTCCATCGCCATGAAGCTGGTCTTCTTCGGGTCGGACGTGCCCTTGTCGACCCGCAGCTCCGTGTTGATGTTGAAGTTCCGCTTCGCCCCGCACGGGTGGTAGATGATCGAGGCGACGTCGGTCTTGTGCGTGACCTGCCAGTCGTCGCTCAGCGCGCCGCTCCAGGTCTTGGACCTCTGGTCGTTGTCCGACATCCCCTGGAAGTAGTAGCTCGCCCTCTGCGTGCCCTTGGCGCCCCTTTCCAGGTGTGCGAAACCTCTGTAGTCGGCCTGGGCGATGCCGTAGGTGAATCCGCCTGGCACGTTCACCTTCAGGTTGAGCTGGCAGTTCTTGCGGAAATCGGTCGGCGCGGACGACGGACCGACCTGGGCCAGGTAGTCGCTGTAGGTGACCGTGAACGCCTTGTTGTCGGGGGAGACTGCGACGGCGGCGGTGCCGATGCGGCAGCCCGATCCGTTGACCGTCACGACGTCGATGGTGATCTGGCCCGTCGGGGGCGGGTCCGCGACCGGGGGAACCACAATGGTGGACAGGGCCAGGCCGGCTGCGGCCAGCGTGCTGATCATCGGTACACCTCTCCGAATGTGCTGGACAGTTCGGGCGGCGTGGTACGAGACCGTATCGGAAAGGCGTTTGACGAACCGTCCGCCAACCAGAGCAACATTTCGGACTGTGGCGTCGAGAATGCATTCAGGACTGGTGAGTTAATCGCAGTCCAGGCCCATGGAGAAATGGTTATTCCTGCGTGCGGAACCCTATCCGTGAAGCGTCCACCGGGTGGGAGCGCGCACACGACGAAGGCGCACCCCGGCAAAGGGATGCGCCTTCGAAGGAAAGAGCTAGCGCTGGTGTCCGCTGCCCATCGAGCCGCCGAGACCGAACAGGATGCGCTGGATGAGCTCGGGATCGACGTCCGGCTCGTCGCCCAGCGCCTCGGCTGCGGGGGAGCGGCGCTTCTCGCGCCGGGGGAGCGGCACGGCGTTCGCGTTCACGCCGGTCGGCAGGGCGAGCTCGCACCAGATCAGCTTGATGCCACCGGCGAGCTGGAGCTCGCCCGTGCGCAGGTCGGGCGAGGTCGGCGGCATGATGAACCTGGCTGCCTCCAGTTCGACGACCAGGTAGTCGCCGCTCAGTCGCAGTCGCAGCGTGATGAGCCGCGAGGTCTTGGGGTCGGCTGACTCGATGGCGGCTTCGACCAGCGCGCATGCGACGGCCGAGCACTCCGCGGTCATGTTGCGCAGGCGCCATTCACCAAGGGTGAAGCGCACGAACAGATCCGCGCAGTTCACCGCGGTGGGCAGCGCGATGAGTGTCAGGTCGTCGACCTGGGCGGTCTGGGCGTTCGCCTGCATGCTGCCTCCGTTTCGCGTGCGGCGCGCGAGCCGCGGCGGTCACCCGAATGGCCGTCGCGGTGAGCGGGAATCTACATGGGTATACGCGGGAAGCAATGGCCTGGTTGACTCGCCCGTCAAAAGTCACGTCAGTGTCACGACGAGAGGGCCCGACGCTCACTGTGAGTATAGCGTCCGGCCCCCTGTGTGATCGTTCTGGGTCTGCATCGCTTCCGGGCGAACTGGTGGCGGGTGTCGATGTCTCGGCCCGTGGAATCGGCACGGACGCCGGCTGGAGCCGAGTTCGTGAAAGCCTGCGCCTCCGCGTTCACGTTCAGGTGTCAGACGGCCCTCGCACGGCACGAGCGCGATCTTCCCGTGTGAGATCGCGGTTGTCGGCTTTCGTGAACCGGAATTCGAATTGTGCGAGTAAGGCGCACTGCGGGCGCCAGCTTAAATCGAATTAAGTCGCGGACGATCGACCGGCGCGAACTTAAGCGAATTTAAAACCGATTAATCGTCTGAACGGGGGATGGGCGGCGATCAGTGGTCGGCTAACTTCATGTCAGATCGCACGAACCGAGACCCACTGAATACGCCGGTCCCCACACCTGGCGCCGAGAGCCCCGGCTGAGATCCACCTCGTAACACCGGTGTGGGAAGGCGAGCGCGCACTGCTCATCGGGTTCCTCCCTCCTGCTCGGAACTCGGTGGTGCGGCAGCGGTGCCGCGCAGCCGGCCGGTGCCCGCCGGCGGCGCAGGACCCGTCCCACGGTCCGCGCCGCCGGCGGTGCTCGTTCCCGGGCCCCGAACCCGTGGACGCCGGCCCAGCCCCCTAGACCCTGCGGAGCCTCAATTGCACGCGTGCACCGCCCAGCGGACCGCGGTCGACGTGGAGAGACCCTCCCGTGCTCTCCGCAGCACGGCGGGCGATGTCGAGCCCCAGCCCGGTGGAACCACCACCGCTGGCGCCACGCCGCACCGCCGCGGCACTGTCCGCGATGCCCGGTCCGGCGTCCTCGACCACCAGCGCCACCAGGTCGGCCTGGTGCACCAGCGTCACGGCGAACCGCGTGCCCTCCGGCGTGTAGCGGAAGACGTTGCCCAGCAACGCGTCCAGCGCCGCGGCGAGGTCGGAGCGGGACAGCGGCACGGGAGCCGGCCGGTCGGCGCCGCGGACGGTCCAGGGGCGTTCCTGGTCGTCGGCGAGCGCGGACCAGAACACCAGCCGGTCACGCACGACCTCCGCCGCGTCCGCGCCGCTGTCGTCGGGCTGCAGACCGGAGCGGGCCACCTTGATGATCTCGTCCACCTCCCTCTCGAGGCCCTGGACGGCCTCCCGGACGCGGTCCGCCCCCGGACCCCGTCCGAGGGTGTCCGCGTCCAGGAGAAGGGCCGTGAGGGGCGTTCTGAGGCGGTGCGAGAGGTCGGCGACCACCTCGCGTTCGGCGGCGAGCAGGTGCCGGACGCGTTCGGCCATCGCGTTGAACGCCTTGGCGGCCTCCTTGAGCTCCGGAGGTCCCTTCAGCGGCACGCGGGCGGTGAGGTCGCCCTGGCCCATCCGGCGGGCGCTCTCGGCCAGCGTCCTCGTGGCCTGGACGGCCCGCGCGCCCAGCCGGTCGGCGACCAGCACCGACCCGGCGACCAGGCCGACCGCGACGCCCGCCAGCACCCACCAGGTGCCGACGACGCCGTGGGTCAGCTGCTCGTTCGGCACGAACGCCTCGACGATCACGACCCCGCTCTCGCTGGTGGCGAGCGGTTGCAGGTACGCCACGCCGTCCGGGCGTTCGATCGTGGACGCCGTGGCGAGCTTCTGCGCCTCCTGCAGGTCCGCGGCGGTGATGTGCGAGTAGCCGAACGTGCCCGCCGGGGCGGCGAGGTGCACGGCCAGCCGCTGCTGGCCGCCGTAGCGGGTGCTCCGGATCGCCTGCCGGATCTCCTGCGGCTTGCGGGTGATCAGCAACGCCGGCGTCATCGCGTTGGCCTGCTTCTCGGCCTCGCTCAGCGCGCGGGTGTACGCGGAGTCCTTCACGACGATCGCCAGCGGGACGAGGAAGGCCAGCGCCACCATGCTGGTCGCCGCGAGAGCGACCAGCACGAGTGAACGCCTCACCTCGGGTCGACCAGACGCACGCCCACGCCCCGCACCGTGTGCAGGTACCGGGGCTGCGCCGCCCGCTCGCCGAGCTTGCGGCGCAACCACGACAGGTGGACGTCGAGCGTCTGGTCGTCGCGGTTGGACGGCCAGAGGCTCGCCAGGATCTCCGCTCGCGGCACCACTTCCCCCTGCCGTGCCGCGAGGTAGGAGAGCAGCTCGAACTCCTTGTGGGTCAGCGAGAGCTCCTGGCCGTCCACTGTGGCCCTGCGGAGGTTCACGTCGATCTCCAGGCCGCCGATGACGAGCTGCCGCTTGTCGCGGGCGCGCCGCAGCACCGCCTGCAGGCGGGCCTCCAGGATCGCGCCGGAGAACGGTTTGACGAGGTAGTCGTCGGCGCCCGCGTTGAGCAGCCGGACGATCCCGGCCTCGTCGTCGCGGGCGGTCGCGATGACCACCGGGGTGTTCGTGACGCCTCGGATCATCCGCAGCGCGTCACCGCCGTCGAGGTCGGGGAGCCCGAGATCGAGCACCACGACGTCGTAGTCGTTCGCGGTGACTTCGCGCAAAGCCTCGATCGCGAGCGCGACACCGTGCACGATGTGGCCCTGGCCGGTGAGGGCGCGCGTGACCGCCGCCCGCACCACCGGGTCGTCTTCGACCAGCAGAACTGATGCCATGAGCCGCTACGGGAGGATTGCCGCAGTGAGACGGTCCGTCGGATACCTGGTCGCCTGGGCACTGGTGACCACGGTCGCCATCGGCCTGTCCTGGTTCGGCATCCGGTGGGCGATGGAACCCGCGCCGGTCGCCGCCGTGGGGGACTCCACGACCAGCTCGGCCGTGCTGCCCATGCCGACCATCACCTCGATGACGGTCCCGGTACCCGAGCCGGGCGCCTCCGTCGACACCACCGCGCCACCTGTCACCACTACTTCCACCAGGCCTCCTGTCGTCACCACGTCCGCACCCGCTCCTCCCAGTAGTACGGATGCGCGTCCCACCTCGGCTCAATCGCCGCAGGGAGAATGGCAGGCGGACGGGTCCTATGTGCACGCTTTCCACCTGCGGGGCGGCGATGTGGTGGTGCGCTACCGGCCGCAGGGCGTGCAGGCGCTGTCGGCCACGCCCGCGGACGGGTACTCGGTGAGGGTGGAACAGCCGGGCGGGCCGCTGGTGGTGAACTTCCAGAACGCCGCCGGCCGGTTGTCCAGGCTGGAGGCCACCTGGGACAACGGGCCGACGGCGAAGGTGGTCGAGCAGTGACTACAGGCCGATGGCCTTCGCGATCTGCGTGGGCTTGAGCACCCGCAGGACCGCCTCGTACAGGTAGTAGTCGCCGTAGGGCAGCGAGACCTCGACGCCGTCCTCGGCCGGGCGGTTGCGCGTGCCGCGGGCCAGGATCGCCTCGGCACGCGTCGACCTCGTGGTCAGGCACGTGGCGACCAGGCCGTCGAGGATCCGCAGCGCCCGTTCCCGGTAGCGGTCGGTGCCGGTCGCCTTCGCGAGGTCCAGCAGGCCGCACGCCATGATCGCGCCCGCCGACGAGTCCTTGATGTCGTTGGCCCCCAGCGGGGAGCGGTAGTCCCACACCGGCACGCTGTCCGGCGTGAGCACCGACAGCGCGTAGTCGGAGAGCTTGCGCGCGGTGTCGCGGAACTCGCGCAGGCCCGTGCGGCGGTACATGGTCGTGAAGCCGTAGATGCCCCAGGCCTGGCCCCGAGCCCAGCACGACGTCGGGCTGTAGCCCTGGACCGTGTTCGGTCCGATCGCCGCGCCGGTGTCCGGGTTGAAGTCGAACACGTGCGGGGTCGAGCCGTCCGGGCGCACGAAGTGCGTCTGGGTGGTCCGCGCGTGGGCGATCGCGATGTCGAGGTACTTGCGGTCACCGGTCTGCTCGGTCGCGAACGCGAGCAGGTCCAGGTTCATCATCGTGTCGATGATCACGCGGCCCGCGTTGCCGGGAGTGCCGAGCGCACCCCAGGCCCGGATGAACCTGCCGACCGGGTTCCAGCGCTGGATCAGCGTGTTCGCGGCGTCGATCGCGCCGTCGCGCCACTTCGTGCCGCCGGTGAGCCGGTACGCCGTGACCCAGGACGGGTAGAAGAGGAAGCCCAGGTCGTGGTCGCGCGGCTGGAGCCGGCGCGGGGCCAGCCGGTCGTTGGCCGCCTCGGCGAGCGAGCGGAACCGGTCGTCGCCGCTGTCGAGGTGGGCGAGCCAGAGCGTGCCCGGCCAGAAGCCGCCGATCCAGCCGCCGTCGGCGACGTAGGTCCACTTCTCGGCCCTGGTGATCTCGGGGAACGAGGTGATGCCGGGCGCGACGGCTTTCAACTTGGCGTTGCCGTAGTCGAGGGCCGCGCGGAGGGTCGCGGGTGAAGCGGCGGCTTCTCCCGCACCGATGGTCACGCCTGCTCCGGTGAGCAGGGGAGTGGCCGCTGCGGACGCCAGAAGGGTGCGTCGAGACAGATTCACGAGACCGTCCAGTCCCTTTCTTGTGCCTTGCGCCCGGCGCCACCCTGCCAGATCGGATCGCGGCGTGTAAAGGTGCGTTGAAAATTGATTCCTGCACCTTGCTTCGGGGGCGCTGACCGGCTTAAAGGGGATGATCACGTACGTGAATCCGCTGGAATCCGACGTTGTAAAGAGCATTGTTCACAAGGATGAACAATGCGCGGTTCAGGTGCGGAGCAGAACTGCGTCCAAATGGCGGGGGCCGAGTCCGTGCCGGCGTTTGAAGGCGGCGTTGCCCCGGCCTCCCTCGAGGGTGGACTTGCCCAGGCGGGCCGCGACCCGGACCGACTCGGCGAACAGCACGCCGTACGGGCTGTAGTTGCCGTCCACGGCGTAGTCGACGCCGCAGGTCCAGGTGTGGAAGCGGGTGCTGTCGGTGAGGCAGACGCCGGCCGCGACGAGCCTGCCGTGCTGGCGGACCTCGATCACCCGCGCCAGGTCGCCGAGCGCCGTCACGAACCGGCCGAAGGTGGGACCGGGGTGGTACCCGGTGTTCTCGAAGCGGCTGGCGGTCTTGACGCACAGCAGGGTGATCTCGTCGAGCGCGGCCTGGTCGGCCGGGAGGGTCTCGGTGGTGACGCCGGCCTCGGCCGATCTTCGTTCGTTGCGGCGCAGGTTCGCCCTGGCGCGCGGGCTCAGCCCGGCCAGGTAGTGCTCGTAGGTGGTGATGCCGGCGGCCCACCGGTCGGTCAGGTGGCGCGCGGGCAGGCCGGCGGCCCGCAGCGCCGACGAGAGGGCACCGCCGCGCTGGACGTTCGTGAAGCCGCACCAGCGCGCGCCGAGGATCGACGCCGTGCGGATCATCGCGTCCAGCACCCGCGGCAGCACCTCCGCCGTGGCGGGCACGTGCGCGTCGTAGCAGTGCCAGGTGTGGCTGAGCAGCGCGCGTTCGCCGGCGGCCTCCGGGTAGACCTGGTGCAGGCGGCGCACCGGGGGCGGGGCCTGCTGGAGGTAGGCGGGCAGCACGGCGATCGCCTCGCCGGCGAGCTTCTCGCGCACCACGAAGTACGCGAAAGCCTCCACGGCCGTCAGCGGCGTCTGTTCGTACGCGCTGACGTACGCGTGTCGGTAGAACACCGGTGCACCTGCTCGGTGCACCACCGCGTCCCAATCGGCAGAATCGATTTCCCTTATGGTGTTTGAGAATTCGACGTGCACGCACTCACTGTACGGCGTGCCAGACGGCGAAGGGGACGTCGATCTCGTCGCGGCTCAGACCGCCGTGCTCGTAGCGCGCCGACGGGTCCGGCACGGGGAAGCGCGGCGACGCGGCCACGGCGACGACCGGACCGGCCTCCGGCTGCGGCAGGCCGAGGTCGGTGGCGTGGTGCACGGTCGCCGAGTCGCCCAGAGTCGTTGCCACGCGGTCGAAAACCGCCTCCAGCCGGTCGGGCTTCGGGTAGAGCCACCGCAGCCGTCCGGCGCCACCGGAGGGGATCACGCACTCCTCGCGCACGATCGCGTCCCAGGCCTCCACGAGCGCGGGGTCGGGGTCGACCGGGACCATGCCGTGGTCGGAGTGGGCCACGACGGTCCACCCCGCTGCGGCCCAACGGGAAGCGTGCGCGTCCAGGCGGAGCATCGCCTCGTGCACCGACTCGTCGTACCCGTGGCGGTGCACGTGGTCGTCGAGGTTGACGTACGTCCAGAGGAACCGCGCGTCCGGCAGCGCCTTGTCGAGGTCGGCCACGACGTTGGCGACGAGCAGCGGCGGATCCTCCGACTGCGCCGCCAGTTTGTGCGCGGCGGGCGCGGGTATCCGGGTGCACCCCCGGAGCAGTGCCCGGGCCCAGGTGCCTTCGAGGTGGTCGAGTTCGCGGGCCAGCACGGTCGCGCCGTGGCGTTCGAGCACGGTCGGCAGCGCGGGGATGGCGGGCGTGCCCTTGACGGCGTGCACGAGCCCGGATCCGTTGCGGTACACCGTTCCCGGCACGCGGTGGACGTCGGCGGGCACCCCGGTGAGCGCCGTCAGCAACGCCGTCGCGGATGTGGACGGCACCGTCGAGGAGAGCGTGGAGACGGAGGCCGACAGCCACGACTGTTTGGCCACGTCCGAGGAGAGACCGTCGACCGACAGCACGATCACGCCGGAATGTGCCTTGCTGAAGGCGTGTTCGAGCCGGGAAGGTATCTCCGCCAGTGACATTCGGTGACTGTAACGCATCTCATCGGGTCAAGATTGCCCGATCGGGGGCTGAGTTCCGCACAATGACGGCCGATGGGGTAAAGAAGACTTGGTAGAAGGAAGGTGGCGGATGTCGGTCGGTGTTCTGGACGTCGGGTGCTTCAGCGCACACCTGGTGGTCGTGGAACGAGACCTGATGCGTCCGCTGGTGTCCCACAAGGTCCGCCTGCGGCTGGACCGGGAGCTCGACGCGGACGGTGCCATCAGCCGCGCCGGCGTCGAGTCGCTCTGCGCCGCCGTCCTCACCGCCCGCAAGAAGGCGGGCGACGTTCCGTTCCTGCCCTTCGCCACCTCCTCCGTGCGGGACGCGTCGAACGCCGCCGAGGTCATGCGCAAGGTCGCCCGCCGCACCGGCGTCGAGCTGAAGGTGTTGTCCGGCAAGGAGGAGGCCCGCCTCTCCTACGCCGCGGCGCGGCACTGGTTCGGCTGGAGCGCGGGCCCCATGGTCGTGCTGGACGTGGGCGGCGGCACCGTCGAGCTGGCCGCCGGCTCCGGCACCGAACCGGAGCGCGCCGTGTCGTTGCCTTTGGGGGCAAGGACTCTGACGCGCACCGGTCTCACCGTCGCGGACATGCGGGCCGAGGTGGCGCAGCGGCTCGCCACGGCGTTCCCCTGGGATGAGAGCGCTCGCGCGGTGGGGTGCTCGAAGGTGTTCGAACAGCTTGCCCGCCTCGCCGGCTCGCGCAGCGGTACCTATGCGCCGCGCCAGTTGCGGCTCAAGGACCTGGAGAAGTGGATTCCGCGCCTCGCGAAGCTCTCGGTGCGCGAGCGGGCGGCGTTGCCGGGGATCTCGCGCCACCGGGCCCAGCAGTCGCTGGCGGGCGCGGTGGTCGCGGAGGGTCTGATGCGGGTCTCGGGGCACGACGTCGTGGACATCTCCCCGTGGTCCACCAAGGAGGGCCTGCTGCTCTCGCTGGTGGAGCGCTCCCGTGCGCGGAGCTCGTCAGCCGCTTAGGGCGGTGACGGCGTCGTCGACGTCGGCGAACACCAGCAGCAGCTGGTCGACGGCCGTCATCTCCAGTGGGCGCAGGACGATCCTGCTGTCGCTCACGACGCCGAGCTTGATGCCGAGTTCGTCGGCCTGGTGCTGCGCCTCCACGAGCGCGCGGATGCCCTCGGACCCGAAGAAGCGCACCTCGCGCAGGTCGACGACCAGGGCGGGCGGCTTGCGGTCGAGCAGCTCGGCGAGCCTGCTGGTCACCGGTGCCGAAGACATCATGTCGATCTCACCCGTGAGGGCGACGATCGGGATGGACTGGACGTAGGTAGTTCTCTGTCGAAGTTGGTTCATAAGGACTCCCGTCCGCACCGACCGTACGCGCCATCGGCGGACGACCACAACCTGACGGGGCCCGCGGCGCGGCTAGACGAGCAGGAAAGCTCTGGTCAGCAGCATCGCCGCGACGAGCACGGCGAAGAGCACGATGAGCCCGATCACGATGCGCGCGGCGGTCAGCGACGGCGGCTTGGGCTCGTGGTGCGACAGCCCCGAGGTCTGCCCGGAGTCCGGCGGCGTGTCACCCGGCTGCACGCCGCCACCGGGTTCGAGGCCGGGTGTGCGCAGCGGGTCGGGGTCGGGCGGTGTGGCGGTCATACGGGGTGAGGTACCCCGTTCGCCGCTTTCTAACTTTCGAGCTGCGCCCAGACGACCTTGCCGTCCCGCTGCGGCTTCGTGCCCCACCGGACGCTCAACGCCTGCACGAGCTGCATGCCCCGGCCCCGCGCGCTGTTCGGATCCACCGGTCTGAGCTGCGGCGTCCGCGACGACTCGTCGTGGACCTCGACCAGCATGCCGGCCGGCGTCCTGCTCACCGTGAGTGTGATCGGTCCCTCACCGTGGTCGATGCCGTTGGAGACCAGTTCGGTGACCACGAGCTGGGCGTCGTCGGTGAGATCCTCGGACAGCTCCCAGGAGGCCGCGGCCTCGCGCACCACCTGACGTGCACGAGCACACGACCCGCCCTCGGGGGTCAGGGTCACCCGCACCTCTGCCAGTGGGTCGTTCAACACAAGGCGCATCGTCGCACATCCGGCGCGTCGTTCGGATCTTTCAGCCCCCCGGTGGTCGCATGGTCAGACGTCGTGCTGCACGATTTGGGTCGCACGAGTCGGGCGTGGCGGAAGGAAACGGCGACGATGGAGCTCAACGTCGGCAGCGAGGTCCAGCAGGGGTGGCGTGTGCTCGCCGTCGCCGGTGAGCTGGACATCGACACCGTCCCCGTGTTGTCTGCGCGGCTGGACGCGGACGTGACCGGTGCGCATGCCGTGCTGGACCTGGCGGAGTTGGCCTTCATGGATTCGACCGGGCTGGCGTTGGTGCTGGACTGGCACCGGCGGCTGGCGGAGGCTGGGGGGCAGTTGCGGATCGCTGCTGCTCAGGGGCCGGTTCGGCGGTTGTTCGAGTTGGCTGACGTGGCTCAGGTGCTGAGTTTGCACGGGTCTGTGGAGGAAGCCGTGTCCGAGGCGGCCGGGTCTGCTCGGTAGCGTTTGGCGCGGGTCGGCTTGCGTTGTCGCGTTGCGTTCCAGCGGGGTGGGCGAGTGCCTTGCGTCCTGTCACCTTGCGAGGGTGGGCGCCTTGGGCCATATCGAGCCGGGTCGTTTCATCGCCGCTGACGCGTCGATAGCGATTGGGGCTTGACTTCGGGGCCCTTGCGAGACGCTGGTCGGCCTTGAAAAGCCGGGCTGAAAAGAGCCCGGCCGATCCGTGCGAGGGTAGCGTCTCGCACCCAAAGTCAAGCCCCAATCGCCATCGTGCGTGGTTGCGTTGGCGGGGCACGTCACCGTTACCGCTGACTAGGGCCGCAGAGGTAGGTACGCCTCGGCTTCGCCATTGCGTTGGGGCTCGGGGTGGCTCGCCTTCGGCTTTGCCGTTGCGTTGGCTTGGGGGCGCTCGCTCACATGTCGTGCGGCCTGCCTCTGCCCGTTCTGCCCTGCCCCACCCCTTCTGTGGGCGGGTCAGGTTCTGCCGACACCCCAGGTCTGCCCCACCCCCTGCTGTGGCGCGTCAGGCCTCCGCCGACACCCCCAGGTAGTACGCGATCAGCCGGATCAGGTGTTCGGTGTCCACCGGCTTGGTCACGTAGTCGGTCGCGCCCGACGCCAGCGACTTCTCGCGGTCGCCCTTCATCGCCTTCGCCGTCACGGCGATGACCGGGAGGTCGGCGTAGCGTTCCATCGCTCGGATGGCGGAGATCGTCGCGTTGCCGTCCAGCTCCGGCATCATGATGTCCATCAGGACGATCGCCACGTCGTCGTACTGCTCCAGGGCGCGCACGCCCGTGATGCCGTTGTCGGCGTAGATGGCTTCCAGGCCTACCAGTTCGAGGACGCTGGTCAGGGCGAAGACGTTGCGCAGGTCGTCGTCGACGACCAGGACCTTTTCGCCGTGGAAGCGGATCGAGCCCGAGTTCGCCGTGACCGGGGCCGGGGTGACGATCGGGGTCGGTTCGGGGAGGACCACCGCGTCGGAGACGACCTTGCCCAGGGGGAGGCAGAGGGTGAACGTCGAGCCGATGCCCGGTTCGGAGCGGACCCGGAGGGCGCCGTTGAGGAGTTGTGCCAGCTCACGGCTGATGGACAGGCCCAGGCCCGTGCCGCCGTACTTGCGGGAGGTGGTGCCGTCTGCCTGTTGGAACGCCTCGAAGATGACGGCGAGTTTCTCGGCCGGGATGCCGATGCCCGTGTCGTGCACGTCGAACGCGACGGTGGACGGGTCGTCCATGCGGACGTGCAGGCGGATGCCGCCGTCGTGGGTGAACTTGACGGCGTTCGAGAGCAGGTTCCTGAGGATCTGCTGAAGCCTGTGCTCGTCGGTGTGGAGGGTTTCCGGCACGTTCGGGTCGACCCGGACGGAGAACTCCAGGTTCTTCTCGGCTGTCAGGGGGAGGCAGAGGGTCTCGACGTAGCGGACCAGCTCGTCCAGGCGGACCGGGTCCTCGTGCAGCGTCATGTGGCCCGCCTCGACCTTGGTGAGGTCGAGGATGTCGTTGATGAGCTGCAGGAGGTCGGAGCCGGACGAGTGGATCGTGCGGGCGAACTCGACCTGCTTCGCGTTGAGGTTGCCGTCGAGGTTGTCGGCGAGCAGTTTGGCGAGGATCAGCAACGAGTTGAGGGGGGTCCTCAGTTCGTGCGACATGTTCGCCATGAACTCGGACTTGTACTTCGACGCCGTCTGCAGCTGGCGGGCGCGGTCCTCCAGTTCCTCGGAACCGGCCCTCAGCTCCGTCGTGAGGCGCTGGGACTCGACGAGGAGGGCGTCGGTACGGGAGTTGGCCAGGAGCGTGTTGACGTTGACGCCGATGGCCTCCTTCAGCTGGTCCAGGAGGTCGAGGTGGACCTCGGTGAACTCGTTGAGGGAGGCGAGCTCGATCACGCCCAGGGTCTCGCCCTGGAACAGCACCGGGAGGATCACGAGGTTGACCGGGGCCGACTCGCCCAGGGCGGACGACACGGTCAGGTAGGTGCCCGGCACCTCCTTGACCAGGATCGTCTTCTTCTCGAGCGCGGACTGGCCGACCAGCGACTCGCCCATCGCCACGTGCGTGGTGCGGGCGGCGTCCAGGCGGAAGCCGTACGTCGCGGTCAGCTCCAGCGTCTGCTTGGAGTCGTCCTCCTCGATCTGGAAGAACGCGCCGTGGTGGGCGCTGACCAGCGGCGTCAGCTCGCTCATGATCAACGACGCCAGCGCGCGCAGGTCGCGGTGGCCCTGCATCAGGCCGGACAGGCGAGCGAGGTTCGTCTTGAGCCAGTACTGCTCGCGGTTGGCCCTGGTGGTTTCTTTCAAGTTCGCGATCATCTGGTTGACGTTGTCCTTGAGCTCCGCTAGCTCGCCGGACGCGTCGACGGTGATCTGCCTGGTCAGGTCGCCCGCGGTCACGGCGGTGGCGACCGCGGCGATCGCGCGGACCTGGGTCGTGAGGTTCGAGGCGAGCTGGTTCACGTTGTCGGTCAGCTTCGACCACGTGCCGGCCACACCGTCCACTTCGGCCTGACCGCCGAGCTTGCCCTCGGTGCCGACCTCGCGGGCGACGCGGGTGACCTCGTCGGCGAACGAGCTGAGCTGGTCGACCATCGTGTTGATCGTGGTCTTGAGCTCCAGGATCTCGCCGCGCGCCGAGACGTCGATCTTCTTCGTCAGGTCGCCCTGCGCCACGGCGGTGGTGACCTGGGCGATGTTGCGGACCTGGTTCGTCAGGTTGTCCGCCATGAAGTTCACCGAGTCGGTGAGGTCCTTCCACGTGCCGGCCACGCCGGACACGCGCGCCTGACCGCCCAGGATGCCCTCGGTGCCGACCTCGCGGGCGACGCGGGTGACCTCGTCGCCGAACGCGCGCAGCGTGTCGACCATGCCGTTGAGGGTGTCGGCGAGGGTCGCGACCTCGCCCTTCGCGTCGACGGTGATCTTCTTCGAGAGGTCGCCGTTCGCGACGGCGGTGGCGACGGCGGCGATGTTGCGGACCTGGTCGGTCAGGTTGTCCGCCATCAGGTTGACGTTGTCGGTCAGGTCCTTCCACGTGCCGGCGACGCCCTGCACGCGGGCCTGGCCGCCGAGGCGGCCGTCGGTGCCGACCTCGCGGGCGACGCGGGTGACCTCCTCGGCGAACGACGACAGCTGGTCGACCATCGTGTTCAAAGTGGACTTGAGCTCGAGGATCTCGCCGCGCGCGTCGACCGTGATCTTCTGCGACAGGTCGCCGTTCGCGACCGCCGTGGCGACGTGCGCGATGTTGCGGACCTGGTTGGTCAGGTTGTTCGCCATGAAGTTGACGTTGTCGGTGAGGTCGCGCCACGTGCCCGCGACGCCCGGCACCGTCGCCTGACCGCCCAGCCGGCCCTCGGTGCCGACCTCGCGGGCCACGCGCGTGGCCTCGTCGGCGAACGAGCTGAGCTGGTCGACCATCGTGTTGATCGTGGTCTTGAGCTCGAGGATCTCGCCGCGGGCGTCGATGGTGATCTTCTGCGTCAGGTCGCCGCGCGCGATGGCGGTGGTGACCGAGGCGATGTTGCGGACCTGGGTCGTCAGGTTGTTCGCCATGACGTTCACCGACTCGGTGAGGTCGCGCCACGTGCCCGCGACGCCCGGCACCTGCGCCTGACCGCCGAGGCGGCCGTCCGAGCCGACCTCGCGGGCGACGCGGGTGACCTCGTCACCGAACGACGAGAGCTGGTCGACCATCGTGTTGATCGTGGTCTTGAGCTCGAGGATCTCGCCGCGGGCGTCGACGGTGATCTTCTGGGTCAGGTCGCCCTGCGCGACCGCGGTCGTGACCTGGGCGATGTTGCGGACCTGGGTGGTCAGGTTCTCCGCCATGAAGTTCACGTTGTCGGTCAGGTCGCGCCAGGTGCCGGCGACGCCGGGCACCTTCGCCTGACCGCCGAGCTTGCCGTCCGTGCCGACCTCGCGGGCGACGCGGGTGACCTCGTCGGCGAACGAGCTGAGCTGGTCGACCATCGTGTTCAGCGTGTTCTTGAGCTCCAGCATCTCGCCGGAGACGTCGACCGTGATCTTCTGGGTCAGGTCGCCGTTCGCGACGGCGGTGGCGACCGAGGCGATGTTGCGGACCTGGTTGGTCAGGTTGTTCGCCATCGAGTTGACGTTGTCGGTCAGGTCGCGCCAGGTGCCGGCGACGCCGGGCACCTTCGCCTGACCGCCGAGACGGCCCTCCGTGCCGACCTCGCGGGCCACGCGGGTGACCTCGTCGGCGAACGACGACAGCTGGTCCACCAGGCCGTTCACCGTCGAGCCGAGCGTGGCGAACTCGCCGCGCAGGGTCTGGTCGGACATGCGCTTGGTCAGGTCGCCCTCGGCGACGGCGGCGAGCACGCGGCTCAGCTCGGTCGTCGGCCGCATCAGGTCCTCGACCAGCCCGTTCACCGAGTCGGCGATCAGCGACCAGCCGCCGGCGGTGCCCGCGGGCGCCACCCGTTCGGTCAGCCGGCCCTCCTGGCCCACCGCCTGGCGGACCCGGCCCAGCTCACCGGCGAGCCACTGGTTGCGTTCGGCGATCTCGTTGAACACGTCGGCGAGTGCGGAGACGGGCCCGTTCCCCGGCACGACGAGCCTGCGGCGGAAGTTGCCGTCCCGCAGGTCGCGCATGGCGGAGAGAACCCGTTCGAGGGTCGCGTCCGTCTCTTCGTTGGCCGTGGTCACTCCAAGCCTCCGTGCCTCGGTGGTCGCAGCCAAGACTGCCACGTTAGGTTGGGAGCGAGGTAACTTGATGCCGCGATGCACGCAAACGACCCGCAGGAGGCCGTGATGATCCGGCCGAATGCGCAGGACAAGAGCGGATGAGCAGCGTCGTGGGCATCGACCTCGACGGCTGGCAGCGCCTGGTGGACGGGCTGCGCGAAGCCGTCTTCGTCGTGGACCCGGCCGGAGTGGTGCGCGTGCGCAACGCCGCGGCCGCCGCCCGGTTCCCCCGCCTCGGCGTCGGCGGGCAGTTCGACGTGCACGTCGCGGGCCGCCAGCACGACCTCGGCGAGGGCTGGAGCGCCTGGTACTTCACCGATTCCACGCTCGACCACGCACACCTGCGGCTGGCCGGCGGCACGTCGCGCGAACTGACGCTGAAGACGATCGTGCAGCTCGCGGCGGAACTGCTGGGGGAGCACTGCGTCGCCGTGGTGCCCGCCACGCGCGACCGGCTGGAGTGGTGGCGGTGCGGGGGCGGCGAGCCGACGGTCACGCGGACGCCGCGCCGGGCCTCGGCGATCTCCGAGGTGCTGACCGGCACGTCCACGTTCGCCAAGATCACCTCTTTGGGTGAAGGCGCCTGGGACGTGCCCGACGACTTCGGCTGCGCGCTGGCCGTGCCGCTCGGTGTCGGCGGCGCGCTGGTCGTGGTGCGCAAGGGCGACTTCGCGCCGAACGACGTGGAACGCGTGCGGCTGTTCGGCAAGCACGCGGCGGTGGCGCTGGAGTCGTCGTCGAAGCTCACCGAGCAGCAGCGCACGATCGAGGTGCTGCGGTCGGCGCTGCTGCCGTCCCCGCTGCCCGAGGTGCGCGGTGTGACGCTCGCCTCGGTGTTCATCCCCGCGCACCAGCGGGCGCTGGTCGGCGGCGACTTCTACGACGTGCACCCGCGCACCGACGGCTCGGCGACGTTCGCGCTGGGCGACGTCTGCGGCCACGGCCTGGAGGCCGCGGTCCACAGTGGACGGGTCCGGCAGTCGCTGCAGGCCCTGTCGCTCGTCGAGACGAACCCGGTGCGGCTGCTGCACCTGCTGAACACCTCGTTGCGCGCCACCGGGTCGAAGCTCTTCACCACGCTCGTCGTCGGTGAGCTCGTGCCGCTGGCCACCGGGGGAGCGCGGCTGTCGCTCGCGTCCGGCGGCCACCCCGTGCCGCTGGTGCTGCGGGCGGACGGCACCGTGCACGAGGTGAGCACGACCGGTGCGATCGTCGGCATCCTCGCGGACGTCCGGTTCTCCGGCGAGCAGGTCACGCTCGCGCCGGGCGACACGCTGGTGCTCTACAGCGACGGGTTCACCGAGGCCCGCGCGCACACCGACCGCACGGAGCTGTTCGGCGAGCAACGCCTGCGGGCCGTGCTGAAGGAGTGCAAGGGGCTCTCGGCCGAGGAGATCGCGCGGCACTGCGAGCGGGCCGTGCTGAAGTGGCTCGACCGCGACGACCACGACGACCTGGCGCTGCTGGCCGTCCAGGCCGTGTGAACGAATTTCCCGGTACAAGGGTTCACCGGCCGTTCGTTTGCCAGGACAGCTTCACGGGCTGAGATCGGCGCATGTCCCACTCCCACGATCACCCGCACGGTGATCACACGCACCACGAGGTCGAGCCGGTCGAAGGCAGCTGGCTCGACCCCGAGGACGACCGCCCGTCGTCGGTCGAGCGCCGCAGGTTCCTGGCGGGCCTCGGCATCGCGGCCGGAGCCGCGGGCGCCGTCGCCGTCGGCACGGGCCAGGCGCGGGCGCACGTGCCGGTCAACCCCTGGGGCGGCGGCGAGCGCTACTACGCCGGTGACCACCACATCCACACCCAGTACTCCGACGACGGCCAGTACACGATCGCGCAGCAGGTCGCGAAGGCGCACGAGTTCGGCCTCGACTGGGTCGTGATCACCGACCACGGCGGCCCCGCGCACCAGAAGTTCTCGATCGACCAGGTGACGCCCGACATCGAACGCGTCCGCCGCTCCCAGCGCGACGTGCTGGTCTACCAGGGCCTCGAGTGGAACATCCCCGGCGCCGAGCACGCCACCGTGTTCCTGCCGCCCGGCAAGCACACCGTCGACATCCTCAAGGCGTTCGAGCTCGCCTACGACGGCCGCGTCGCGGGCAACGGCGAGCCGCTCGCCCTGGCCGCGCTGCGGTACCTGGAGGCGCAGGTCCTCTCCGGACGGACCGAGATCGCGCTGATGTTCGCGAACCACCCGTCCCGGCGCGGTGTCGACAGCCCCCACGAGATCCGCGGCTGGCGCGACGCGGCCCCCGGCGTCGCGGTCGGCATGGAGGGCGCTCCCGGCCACCAGGCCGCCGGCATCCCGAAGTCCGCGGGCGGTCCCGGCCGGGCGCGCGGCTACTACGACACCGCCGCCCCGCTGCCCGAGTCGTTCCCCGGCTACCCGGCCGAGTCCTACCGCACGCACGGCGGCTTCGACTGGATGACCGCGACGGTCGGCGGCCTGTGGGACTCGCTGCTCGCCGAGGGACGCCCGTGGTGGATCACCGCGAACTCGGACGTGCACCAGGTCTTCCAGGACACTTTCACGCCCGGCAAGCAGGACTACGCCACGACGGGCTCCAAGGGCGCGCCGATCGACTCGGGCGTGCGGCAGACCGGGTACGGCGACTTCTTCCCCGGCCAGTACGGCGCGAACCTCGTCGGCTCCCGGTCGAAGTCCTATGTGGACGTCATGCGCGGCCTGCAGGCGGGCAAGGTGGTGACCGTGCACGGCCGGCTGATCGACGGCCTGGAGGTGCGCGTGCGCTCCCGCGACGACCTGCGCGGCGTGACGCTCGGCGGGCGGACGTTCGTGCGCAGGGGTGGCGACGTCGAGGTCACGATCGAGATCGACCGCACGGACGGCCCGAACTTCTCCGGTGCCGTGCCGGTGCTCGCGAAGGTCGACCTGATCTCCGGGCCGGTGACGGGTCCGTCCGCCGACCGGGACCTGTTCGTGGCGCCCGGGACGGCCGTCGCGAAGACGTTCGAGGTGCCGCGCAAGGGCAAGATCCGGTTCACGCACACGTTCACCAACGTCGAGCGGTCGTTCTACCTGCGGCTGCGGGGCAGCGACGGCAAGCGGCTCACGTCGTCGGGCGACCCGGTGATCGACGAGATCGCGAACTCGGACCCGTGGGGCGACCTCTGGTTCTACGCCAACCCGGTGTTCGTGGACGTGATCTGAGTGCCGACGACGGACAGCAGCCGCAGCTTCTCGTAGCTCTCACTGCCCGGCGTCGCCGTGTAGACGAGCAGGAAGTGGTGCTGGTCGGGGTCGAGCAACGTCTGGCACTGCAGCTCGAGCGCGCCGACGCTCGGGTGGACGTACCGCTTGACCTCGCGCGGGCGCAGGCCGATCTCCTGCCGGGCCCAGACGGTCCGGAACTCCTCGCTGGTCGCCAGCAGGAGGTCGGCGTAGTGCGCGGCCCGCGAGCCCGGTCCGCGCCGGGTCAGGGCCTCGCGCAGGCCCGAGGCGAACATGCGGCCCAGGAACTCGTGGTCTGCGGGCTCGTACAGCGCCCGTGACGAAGGGTCGCTGAACCAGCGGAAGCCGAGGCTGCGTTCCGGACCGGTGTAGGTGGCCGAGTCCCCGGTGAGCGCGACGCCGAGCGGGGTCTGCCGCAGGGTTTCACCCAGTTCGGTGACGACCTCGGCCGGGGTGTCCTGCAACCGGTCGAAGATCCGCGCGAGACCCGGGCTGACGTGGTCGCTGATGCCGCCGCGGCCCGGCGGGGTGTGGCCCGCGAGGCGGAACAGGTGGTCGCGCTCGTCGAGGCTCAGGTGCAGGCCCTGCGCGATCGCCGCGATCATCTGCTCGGACGGGTGCGGGCCGCGTTCCTGTTCCAGGCGTGCGTAGTAGTCGGCGGACATGCTGCACCGGGCGGCGACCTCCTCGCGGCGCAGGCCGCTGGTCCGCCGCCGCTGCCCGCGCGGCAGGCCGATGTCCTCCGGTTGCAGGGCCTCCCTGCGGTGCCGCAGGAACGCGGCCAGCCCGGCTCGGTCGATCACGGTGACTCCTCTCGCCACCCCATTTCTAACGCCCGCGCCCCGCGGTAGCCACGGACTGTCAGGTCCTGGATGTGCGCGCGCCGTCCGTCCACGGTGGAATCGAGAAGGCACGGACGAGCCAGGGGAGTGTGCGATGAGCGGGAAGTACGACGTCGAGGTGCCGGACCTGACCGGGAAGCGGGCGGTCGTCACCGGCGGCAGCGACGGGGTCGGGCTCGGCATCGCCGGGCGGCTCGCGGCGGCGGGGGCCGAGGTCGTCCTGCCCGTCCGCAACCCGCGCAAGGGCGAGGCCGCGATCGCCGCGATCCGGCGGCGGACGCCCGGCGCGGACGTGTCGCTGCGCTCGCTCGACCTGTCCTCGCTGAGCTCGGTCGCCGCGGTGAGCGCCGAGCTGCTGGAGGAGGGCAAGCCCGTGCACATCCTCGTGAACAACGCGGGCGTCATGACCCCGCCCGAACGGCAGACGACCGCCGACGGGTTCGAGCTCCAGTGGGGCACCAACCACCTCGGCCACTTCGCGCTCGTGACGGCGCTGCTGCCGCTGCTGAAGGCCGGCCGTGCCCGCGTCACCTCGCAGGTCAGCATCGCCGCGAACGAGGGCGCCATCAACTGGGACGACCTCAACTGGGAGCGCTCCTACAGCGGGCGCAAGGCGTACAGCCAGTCGAAGATCGCCTTCGGCCTGTTCGGGCTGGAGCTCGCGCGGCGCAGCGAGGCGGGCGGCTGGGGGATCACGAGCAACCTGGCCCACCCCGGCGTGGCGCCGACGAACCTGCTCGCCGCCCGTCCGGAGGTCGGGCGCTCCAGCGACACCCTCGGCGTGCGCCTGATCCGGGTCGCGTCCGCGATCGGCGTCCTCGGCACCGTGGAGTCCGCGCAGCTGCCGGCCCTGCTGGCCGCCACCGCGCCGCACCCCGCGCCGTTCTACGGCCCGAGCCGCTTCCGGCACCTCAGCGGCCCGCCCGCCGAGCAGGCGCTCTACAGCCGCCTGCGGTCCGCCGACGAGGCCCGGCGCGTCTGGGAGGTGTCGGAGGAGATGGTGGCTAGCGGACTCCGTGCGGGCGGAACTGGACGCTGATCCGCGGCCCGACGACCTTCGTGGTCTTCGGCACGGCGTGCTCCCAGGTGCGCTGGCACGAGCCGCCCATCACCAGCAGGTCGCCGTGGCCCAGCGCGTACTTGTGCGTCTCGCCGCCCCCGCGCGGCCGCAGCAGCAGGGCGCGCGGGGTGCCCACGCTCAGGATGGCGACCATCGTGTCCTCGGTCTGGCCGCGGCCGATCGTGTCGCCGTGCCAGGCCACGCTGTCGCGGCCGTCGCGGTAGTAGCAGAGGCCGGCCGTGGTGAACGGCTCGCCCAGCTCGGCCCGGTAGTGGTGGGACAGCGCCTCGCGGGCCGTGGTGAGTACGTCGAACGGCAGGGCGCCGCCGTAGAAGCAGAGCAGGCGCGGCACGTCGACCACCGAGTCGTACATCTGGCGGCGTTCGGCGCGCCACGGCACCTCGGCGACGAGCCGGTCGAACAGCGCGTCGGCGCCCGCGAGCCAGCCCGGCTGGACGTCGATCCACGCACCGTGGTCCAGCTCGGTGCGGCGTGGGGCGAGCGGAGCCAGGTCCGGCTCCGCCGCCAGGTCGAACAGCGATCCCTGGCGCATGGACCGCAGCATAATCGAACACGTGTTCTAGGGCGACCTAAGGCTTGAGCACGGCCCACACGGCGTCGGCGACCAGGTCACGCGCCTGCGTCAGGTCGAACACCCCGAGCAGGAACCGGCGCACCGACTCGTGCGCCGGACCCATCGCGACGGTCTCCAGCGCCCACGGCGGCACCGCGCGCAGTTCGCCCGCCGCCATCCGGTCGAGGAACCAGGCGAGCACGGGCGCGAACTCCGCGGTCTTGACCGCCGGGTCGGCGTGGTCGGGGGCGGCGTAGAGGAAGCGCGCCCGGCTCGGGTTCGCGGCGACCCAGTCGAGGTAGCTCAGCGTCAGGCCGCGCACGCCCTGCTCCGCCGACTCCGCTTGCAGCGCGGGCAGCATCGCGGCGACGCACCGGCCGTAGCTGTCGGCGTAGAGCTGGGCGAACACGCCCGCGCGGCTGCCGAAGTGGTGGTAGATGCTGCCGTTCGACATGCCCGACCGCTCGGTCAGGGCCGCGATCGTCACGGCGTCCAGCCCTCCCTCCTCGACGAGCCGCAGCGCCGCGGAGAGGAGAGACTGTCGTCGGTCGGCCATGCGGGTTAGAGTACCGCTCTGGAGCGACGCTCTAGAGGAGGACGAGCAATGGCGCTGTCGATTCCCGGCCTGCTGCGCGATCGGGTCGCGCGCACCCCCGACGCCGAGGCGATGCGGTACCGCGACGGCGGTGGCTGGGTCTCGCTCACGTGGTCCGAACTGCAGGAACGCGTTGCGGCGGAAGCGTTCGGACTCGCGCGGCTCGGCCTGCGCAAGGGCGACCGCGTGGCGTTGATGGGCCGCACGAGCATCGAGTGGATCGTCACCGACCTCGCCGTGCTCGCCGCCGGTGGCGCCACCACGACGATCTACCCGAACAGCACGCCCGAGGAGGTCGCGCACATCCTGGGCGACTCGGGCAGCCGGCTCGTGGTCGTGGAGACCGACGAGCACGCCGCGATGGTGCCGGACGGCGTCGAGGTGCTGCGGTTCGGCGCGGTGCCCCGCGACTCGGGCGACTACGAGGCGTTGATCGGCGACCTGGCCCCGGACGACCTGGCGACGTTGATCTACACGTCGGGCACGACCGGCACGCCGAAGGGCGTCGAGCTGACCCACGAGAACTGGCTGACGACCGCGGAAGCCATTGCCTCCCTGGGCATCCTGCGACCGAGCGACCTGCACTTCCTGTGGCTGCCGCTGTCCCACGCCTTCGGCAAGGTGCTCACGATGGCGATGATCGCCGCGGGCGTCCCGACCGCCGTCGACGGCAGCGTGGAGCGGATCGTCGACAACCTGGGCGAGCTGCGCCCGTCGATCGTGGCCGCCGCACCGCGCATCTTCGAGAAGATCCACGGCCGCGTCGTCGCGGGCGCCAGGGAGAAGGGCGGCGTCACCGAGAAGATCTTCAGGTGGGCCGACCGCGACCACGGCCCGGCGACGCGCTGGCTGGCGGACCGCCTGGTGTACCGCAAGCTGCGCGACCGAGTAGGCGGCCGCATCCGCTACTTCGTCTCGGGCTCAGCCCCACTGGCCCCGGAGATCGCCGAGTTCTTCGACCGCGCGGGCATCACGATCCTGGAGGGCTACGGCCTCACCGAGTCCTCCGCGGCCACGTTCTTCAACCGCCCGGGCATGATCAGGATCGGCACGGTCGGCCCGCCGATCCCAGGCATGGAGGTCAAGATCGCCGAGGACGGCGAAGTACTCCTGCGCGGCCCCGGCGTCATGCGCGGCTACCACAACCGCCCGGACGCGACCGCCGAGTCGCTGGTCGACGGCTGGCTGCACACCGGCGACATCGGCGAGCTCGACGACGCGGGCCGGTTGATGATCACCGACCGCAAGAAGGAGCTCATCAAGACGTCGGGCGGCAAGTACGTGGCACCGACCAGGATCGAGAGCATGATCAACGCCGCGTCGCCGTACATCAGCAACGTGATCGTGCACGGCGACCGCCGCAAGTACTGCGTGGCCCTCGTGACGCTCGACCCGGACACGGCCTCGGGCCTCGCGGACGCCGAGTCCGAAGTGGACGGCGCGATCAAGGCGGTCAACGCCCAGCTGGCCCGGCACGAGACGATCAAGCGGTTCGCGGTGCTGGAGCACGACTTCAGCGTGGAGGACGGTTTGTTGACCACGTCGCTGAAGCCGCGCCGGCGGGCGATCGAGAAGCGCTACGCGGACGTCCTCGACAGCCTTTACTAGACCGGTCGCACGCAGCCGGACACTCCGCTTCCCACGCGTGCCGACTCAAAGCAAACCGCCCGCCGACGGAAGTGGGCGGGCGGTTCACCGGACCTTCGATCAGCGGCGCCCACGCGGTTCGTCGTCGCGCTCCACCTCGACGCGCTCCTTGCGCACCTGCCCCTTGACGTCCCGCTGCTCGGTCACGGCCTCCTTCTCCAGCCGGACCCGCTCGACCGCCTCGGTCCGCTTCTGCACGACCGGTTCCTCGCGGTGCAGCGTGACCTCGGCCTGCTCGTCGGCGAACGCCTCGCCGGCCTCGCCCCGAGCCGGCTCGCGGACCACGCGGACCTCCTCGTGCGTCACGGGCACGGTGATGTTGCGCTGCTCGGTGACCGTGTGCTTGACCAGCCGCACCCGCCCGGTCTCGACGTTGCGCGTACCGACGTCGAGCTTCTCCTCGGAGAGCGTGACCTCGGCCGCGTCGTCCCGCTTGCCACCCCGCATCCCGGCACCGTCCCGCATGCCGGCACCGTCCTGCGCCGCGGCCCGCTTGCGGTCCTGCCGCCCGTCGATCCGGTCGTGCTCGCCGGTCTTGGCGTGGGGGATCATCCCGTAGTGCCGGTAGAGCGCCTCCTGCTCCTCGTCCGACATGCGGTTGTCGTCGGTGTGCACGCTCGGCGCGTCCTTCACCTGCTCCTTGGACACCGGGACGGTGATCCCGCCGCCCGCCACCTCGCCCTGCTGGATCGGGACGAAGCTCTGCCGCATGCCGAACAGTCCGGTGTGGACCTCGGCCCACATCGGCTTGCCGGTGCCGTCCTCCAGCCAGATCTGCTTGACCGAACCGATCTTCTCGCCCCTCTTGTCGATCACGTCGCAGTCGTACAGAGCCTCAACGTGCGTCTGATCGATCATTGTGCCGTCCCTCCGCCTTGGCCTGGTTGCCTGTGCAGGCGAGGTACCCGGCACGGCGGGCGGATCGCGGGTCACCCACCGACCGGGTGACCCGCTCCCGCCTGGCAGTTCAGCCGTGTGGGCGACGTCAGTCGCAGACGGCGCCGCGTGAGGCCGAGCCGACCAGCTTCGCGTACTTGGCGAGCACGCCGCGTTCGTAGCGCGGGGGCAGCGGTGCCCAGCCCTCGCGGCGGCCCTCCAGGTCCGCGTCGACGTCGAGCGTGCCTTCGGCGACGTTCAGCGTGATCTGGTCGCCGTCGCGCACGAACGCGATCGGGCCGCCGTCGACCGCCTCCGGTGCCACGTGCCCGACGCACAGGCCGGTGGTGCCGCCGGAGAACCGGCCGTCGGTGAGCAGCAGGACGTCCTTGCCGAGACCCGCGCCCTTGATGGCGGCGGTGATGGCGAGCATCTCGCGCATGCCCGGTCCGCCCTTGGGGCCCTCGTAGCGGATGACGACCACGTCGCCCGCGGTGATGGTGCCGTCCTCCAGGGCGTCCATCGCGGCGCGTTCGCGGTCGAAGACGCGGGCGGTGCCGGTGAAGACGTCCGAGTCGAAGCCCGCGGACTTGACCACGGCGCCCTCCGGGGCGAGCGAGCCCTTCAGGATCGTGATGCCGCCGGTGTGGTGGATGGGCTTGTCCAACGCGCGCAGCACGAGACCGTCAGGGTCGGGCGGGGCGATGTCGGCGAGGTTCTCCGCGACCGTGCGGCCGGTGACGGTGAGGCAGTCGCCGTGCAGCAGACCGGCGTCCAGCAGCGCCTTCATCACCACGGGCACGCCGCCGATGCGGTCGACGTCGGTCATGACGTGCCGGCCGAACGGCTTCACGTCGGCCAGGTGCGGCACGCGCGCGCCGATGCGGCTGAAGTCGTCCAGTGACAGCTCGACGCCGGCCTCGTGCGCGATGGCGAGCAGGTGCAGCACCGCGTTGGTGGAGCCGCCGAACGCCATGACGACGGCGATGGCGTTCTCGAACGCCTCGCGCGTCATGATCTGCCGCGCCGTGATGCCGCGCCGCAGCATCTCGACCACGGCCTGGCCGGAGCGGCGCGCGAACCCGTCGCGGCGCCGGTCGGTGGCCGGGGGAGCGGCACTGCCGGGCAGCGACATGCCCAGCGCCTCGGCCGCGCTCGCCATCGTGTTCGCGGTGTACATGCCACCACACGCGCCCTCACCGGGGCAGATCGCGCGTTCGATCAGGTCGACGTCCTCACGGCTCATCAGCCCCCGCGAACAGGCCCCGACGGCCTCGAACGCGTCGATGATCGTGACTTCCTTCTCCGTGCCGTCGGTCAGCGTGACCCGGCCGGGCAGGATCGACCCGGCGTAGAGGAACACGCTCGCGAGGTCGAGCCGCGCCGCCGCCATCAGCATGCCGGGCAACGACTTGTCGCACCCCGCCAGCAGCACGGAGCCGTCGAGGCGCTCGGCCTGCATGACGGTCTCGACGCTGTCCGCGATCACCTCGCGCGAGACCAGCGAGAAGTGCATGCCCTCGTGGCCCATCGAGATGCCGTCCGACACGGAGATCGTGCCGAACTCGAGCGGGTACCCGCCCGCCGCGTGCACGCCGTCCTTGGAGGCCTTGGCGAGGCGGTCCAGCGACAGGTTGCACGGCGTGATCTCGTTCCACGAGGAGGCGACGCCGATCTGCGGCTTCTCCCAGTCCTCGTCCCCCATGCCGACGGCCCGGAGCATGCCGCGCGCGGCGGTGCGCTCCAGGCCGTCGGTCACGTCGCGGCTGCGTGGCTTCACGTCCGGTGTCTCGGTCATGGAGGCACGCTAGTACGACTTACGAGGGATTGGCTGCGTGAGTCAGCGTCTCCCACGCGATGAACAGGTTGTCGGTCCCGTGTGGACGCTTGGACTCCGTGTAGATCTTGGTGTTCGCCATCGCGATGCCCATGCGGTTGCCCAGCGCGTTGTAGCTGACCTCCGGCGTCGGCCCGAGCTCCCGGCTGAACGAGCCACCGCAGAACCACGACGGCACCGGCTCGCCGTTCTGGTACTTGGCGTGCAGGCCCCACGCGTGCCGCATCCGGTCCTTGATCTCGCTCCAGATGTCCTGGCCCTGGATCCACGCGGTCTCGGCGAGGTGCGAGGCTGCGGAGAGTCCGTAGGCCGTGTGGGCGAAGTCGCGGCAGGTCTCCTGGGTGATCCCGTCGACGAACGTGGACTGGTTGTGCCAGTAGGAGATGATCTCGGCCCTGGTGTCGATGCCGCTGCCCGGTGGCGTCTTCGGCAGCGCGCCGTCGGTGGTCAGGTAGATGAAGGCCTGGATGCGCGTCCGGAAGATGCTCACGGCCTTGTCGTAGGCCGCTCGGTCCTCCAGGAACACCGCGATGCCGATGGACGCCTCCATCATGCTGAGCTCCCAGTTGCCGTTGGTGTTCGCGCGGCCGTTCTGGATCTCGGGCAGGTAGACGGTGCGCAGCATCGTGCCGAACCGGGCGCTGTTCGGCCAGTTGCCGTAGACGTGCTTCATGATCTCGGCGGCCTTGGGCCAGCTGCTCGCCGACCACGCGGTCTGCAACGGGGCGTTCGAGTTGGTGTGGTCGCGGATGGTGTTCGACCAGGCGTCCATGATCTGGATCGCCTTGGTGGCGTACCGGGCGTCGCGGGTGACGTACCAGGCGAGGGACAGGGTGTAGGCGGCGATCGCGTCTTCGCGTTCGTCGGTGCAGCCGTTGTTGGGGTTGCTGACCGGGCCGCACTCCACGACGGCCCGCGGCTTCGGGGTGCGGTTCAGGTCGGCGTACTTCGACGCCATCATGCGGTCGTAGGCGGTCTTCCACGGCTGGGCGCCCGCGAGGACCTTGGTGCGCATGAAGTCCAGCTGTGGCTTGGAGACCACTACTCCGGGGTGGACGAACGTGGCGGGGGCGGCGTGGGCCGAGCCGGCGACCGGCACCAGGAGCGATGCCAGCAGGGCGATCAGAACCGCGCAGGAACGGGTGACCATTTGGCCAGTGTTAGTGGTCTATACCTATGCGTCAAACATTCCGGAACAAGGTTCATGCTGGTGAAACGGTTCATCGTTGTGAACGGCGGTGGGCGATGGGTTGGTCTCGGGCTCGCGGCGGGCAAGACTGCCGCCATGACCTCGAAGCGGTACGTCTCACTGAACCTCGACGACACGAGCGGCGACTGGCTGTACGTAGTGATCGAGGCGGAGACCGGGGTCCACTACCTGCTGCAGTACGGCGGAACCGCCTGTCGCCAGGGCGATGTGCAGGGATACCTGGTTCCGCTGGAAGAGGTGAGCGCGGAACTGCAGGCGCTGTGCACGCTGTTCGAAGTGGACTACGGCGGCGCCGGGAAGTGGAACCACGGTTGGCCCGAAGAAGAACGGGTCAAGCTGCGTGAGATCGTCGACACCATCGAATACAACCAGGTCGTCCGGTACGGGGCGGCGCCGCACGAGTACCACGAGGAGCAGCACCCTCTGCGGCTCGACGAGAGCCGGATGCGGGAGGCCGACGAGGCGTGGATCCCGGTGATCACGCCGGACGGCCCCGGAATCCTCGTGTGGTGCAACTCCGACTGACCGTCCCAGGACAGCGAGAAGCCCCGGTGCGCGGGAGGTGCACCGGGGCTTCTCGGTCCTGCGGTCAGAGCGTCACTCGCGGCACTTCTTGCCGGAGTTCACGCAGTTGACCAGGCGGTTCATGATCTTCTGCGACATCACGTTGGCGAAGTCGTCGTGGTCGGTGAGCGGGTTGTGCTCCTCCTCCGGGAAGGAGTCGACCAGGTAGCGGCCTTCCTGCTGGACCTGCCTCGGGATGTTGTAGGTCAGCGAGATGCGCAGCTGCGGCACGGCCTTGAAGCCCTGCTTGCACTTGCCGTTGGCGTCGGGGAACACGATGTGGTCGCGGTGGTTCGCGGAGTCGATGTTCTTGCCGTCCCAGCAGCTCGGGAAGTCGTGCACGCGCTTGACCTTCGAGCCCTGCGGGCAGATCGGGTACTTGTCCATCAGGACCTTGTCCTCGAAGCCCGTGCAGGTCCAGGAGGCCTTGGCGTTCTTCGGGCCGTTCTGGCCGGCCTTGGCGTCGCCGTAGAGCACGCGGAGGAACTTGGGCATCGCGACGACCTTGCCGGTCGGGCTGCCGCGGAACGTCAGGTCGACGACGGCGGGACGCTGGATCTCGCCCTCGTTGCCCTCGAGCTCGTTCTCGGCGTTCTCCTCGGCGTTGTTCTGGTTCTGCTTGTCCTCGGTGCCCTCGGCCTGGGCGGCGTCGCTGTTCTCGCCACCGTTGTCGAGGCCTTCCTCGCCCGCGGCCTTGTCCTTGACCGCGCAGGCGGCGGCCGGGTTCAGGTCGGGGGCCTGCTGGCCCTGGCGGCTGAACGCCAGCATCATCCGGTTGAGGATGGCGGCGCGCTTCTCGCGCGTCGGGCCGACGATGACGTTGTCACGGTCCTGGGCCTTGGTCGAGGCGACCTTCTTCGCGGCCTCGTCGGTCACCTTCTCGATGTTCTCGAGCTCGCGGTCGATCTCCGCCTGGGCCGCGTCCGGCACGTCCTCGGGCAGCAGCGACGCGACGTCGGGGCACTCGAGCTGCGGCGCGTTCTTGGCGGCCTTGTCCTTGTCCTGCTGCGCCTTGTCGTCCTTCTTCGGCGGGGCCTGCTCGCCGGCCTCGGCGCCGCCTTCCTCGGCTGCGCCCTCTTCCTCGGCCGCCTCGTCGGTGATGCGCACGACGGGCCAGAAGTAGGCGGACTTGTCGCCGTTCTTGCAGGTGGTGCCGGCGGCCTGGAGCGACTGGTTGTTCGAGTCGGCGTTGGTGGAGAGGTTGCCGACGTAGTCGTGCAGGTGCTGGGCGCCGTTGCGCACGCCGGGCTGCGCGATGAAGTTGTCGGGGTTGAAGTGCCCGTTCTCGTTCCGCCCGCAGTCGACGGTGAACGTGCCTGTGGTGGCATCGTTTTCCGGCCTGGGTTTCTTGACGTTCGGCTTCACCTTGGTGATGTCGACGAACAAGCTCTTGTCCGGCCCGTCGGCGAGCGCGGCGCCATCAGAAGAACTGATGGCCACCACCGCGGCACCGCCCGCGACCACGGCCATCGCCGCAGCGGCGGCGGTGAGCCAGATCGTGGATTTCCTCCGGTGAATAGCCATTTGCCACCTCGTGGTAGTCCGGTAAAACGGCATGGCGAAGCTGACGGCGGTATGGGGCCGCTATCTTCGGGATGAACCTGGGTGTGTTGTTTTGCGCTGTGTGTCAGCTAGAACGAACGGGATTTCCGTCGTGACTTCTTCGATCTGGAGATGAAGCGCATGCCCACCAGCGCGAGCGCGAGCACCGCGATGGCGCCGAAGAAGACACCGTTGTTCTCACCGAACACGCCTTGCTCGGCGGTGCGGGTGAACCGGGTGCCCTCCGGCACGGTCGGGATGACGCCGTCGGTCGGGTTCGTGGACTCCTCGGTGACCGCCGGGTCCGCGGTGCCGGTGTTGCCGTCGGCAGGAGGCGGAGGCGCGAGCGGCTGCGGTGACTCGAGTCCGGCGAAGTCGACGCGACCCGTGTCCTCGAGGACCTTCATGTGGTCGAAGACGGTGATCATCGCCTGCGTGGACAGGATGCGGACGAGCTCGTTCTTGGTGCCGGCCCTGATCTGCGCGGCGTACGCGTAGACCTTGCCGTGGGCCGCGCGGAGCCGGTTGGCGAAGACGGCGTCGAACTCGTCGCCGTTCGCCGCGTCCATCTCGGCGAGCCAGCCCTTCTGCTCGTCCGAGGCCTCCGTCGGCAACGTGTGGCCGAGCAGCAGTCCCGCCCGGTTCACCACGTTGTCGAGGAGGGTGTGCCCCTCGATGAGGTGCTTGCAGGCCTCTTGGATCTTGGGCTGGTCGGCGCGCTTGGCCTTGCCCTTCTCGCCCGCGGGCTTCTCCCACAGCCCGGCCTGCTTGACCCTGTTGAGGAAGTCGCGGTCAGCCGGTCCGAGCGGGCCCCACTGCGTCTGGACGACCTCGTCGCCCTTGCCGCCGCTGTCGGGCGGCGGCGTCGAGATGGGGGCGGACGGCGTCGTGCTGGGCTGGCCGATCGCACTCCCGGTGTTCAGGAAGACGGCCAACGCGCAGCCGGCCAGCGCGACCATCAGTCGCGTCGGCCGGGCCAAGTCCATGGGGAGTCGCACGAACGGGGATACGGCCAGGAATGGGCAGCCGCCTCAGTTCGAGACGTCGCCGTTACCGAAACGTTATCGTCGTGGCCGCAACCCCGGGAGAACTTGCACCAAATGCTCGACATAGGGTCGTGAGCATGAGCAAGCGTTTTGTGGCGTTGGGGGACTCGTTCACCGAAGGGGTGGGCGACGAGGACGCCGGCCGTCCCAACGGCGTGCGGGGCTGGGCGGACCGCGTGGCCGACGTGCTGGGCGCCGTCGATCCCGAGTTCACCTACGCCAACCTGGCCGTGCGCGGCCGGTTGCTGCCGCAGGTGCTCGGCGGGCAGCTCGAACCCGCGCTCGCGATGAAGCCCGACCTCGTCTCGCTGTACGCGGGCGGCAACGACCTCATGCGGCCCAAAGTGGACATCGACGCGTTGATGCGCCGCTACCGCGCGGCCGTCGCGCGCGTGTCCAACGCGGGCGCGCGCGTGATCCTGTTCACCGGCGTCGACGGCGCGGACGACCCGGTGTTCCGCAGGATGCGCGGCCGGGTGGCCATCTACAACGAGCACGTGCGCGCGATCGCGGCCGAGCACTCGTGCCTGCTCGTCGACATGTGGAACATGCGGCAGCTGCGCGACCGTCGCATGTGGTCGGCCGACCGGCTGCACCTCAACTCGCTCGGGCACACCGAGGTCGCCATCTCCGTGCTGGAGGCGCTGGAGGTGCCGCACGCGCTGGAGCGGACGCTGCTGGGCGTCGCCCCGCTCGTCGACCGCCGGGTCCGGCGCGCGGAGGACTGGAGGTGGGCGCGCGAGCACGTCGTGCCGTGGGTGGTGCGCCGGGTGCGCGGCGAGTCGTCCGGCGACGTCATCAGCGCGCGCCGCCCGGAACCCCTCCCGCCGTCGTAAAGTAGAACGTGTTCCTTGCAGGGCGCGTTAACGACCGGGCAGCGAATAGGTGACGCGTTTCCGCGTGATTCTTTGCATGTAGAACGCGTTCTAGAAACAGCCTGGACCTGGATGGATGCAGAGCCCTAGCGTCCAGACGCATGCGCCGCACCGCACTGATCGCACTGACGATCTGCGCGTTGATCGCCGGATGTGGGAGCAGGCTCACCGACGAGCAACGCGCGGCACTCGTCGTGCCGCAGGGAGCGTCCGCCGGCACCCAGGACGGGGCGGTGACCGGTGAGGACCCCGCCGCGTCCGAGGGCACCGCGCAGCAGCCCGGTGCCGCGAACCCGCAGGAGGCGGTGAAGCAGCCGAACCCGCCCGGCAGCATCGCGGGCGGGTGCCAGGGCACCGGTGGCGCCACGGACAAGGGCGTCACCGCGGGCGAGATCACGATCGCCAACATCTCCGACATCAGCGGCCCGGTGCCCGGCATCTTCCAGTCCGCGCAGCAGGCCACCAAGGCGTTCGTCGAGTACTTCAACGCCACGCAGGGCTCGGTGTGCGGCCGCAAGCTCAAGCTCGTCTCGTTCGACTCGCGCACCGACAGCGGCGGCGACCAGCAGGCCACCTCCCAGGCCTGCGAACAGGCCTTCGCGCTCGTCGGCTCGATGTCGGCGTTCGACCAGGGCGGCGGCCCCGCGGCAGCCGGCTGCGGCATCCCCGACCTGCGCGCCTCGACCGTCACCGCGCAACGCCAGCGCACGCCGGTGAGCTTCGGCGTCGCGTCGAACGTCGTGAACCTCGTGTCGTCGGCCGGCCCGGACCTGGTGAAGTCGAGCTTCCCCGGCGGCGTCGGCGCCGCGGCCTACCTCTACCTCAACGCGGACGCGAGCGCGCAGAACGCGAAGAGCATGCAGAAGGCGGCCGAGGCGCGCGGCATCAAGTTCGTGTACTCGCAGGCCATCGACATCACCGACGTGAACTACGCGCCGTACGTGGCGAAGCTGAAGGAGACCGGAGCCAAGATCGTGTACTGGATCGGCTCGGCCCAGTACGCGGTGCGGCTGCAGCAGGCGATGCGGCAGCAGGGGTACACGCCGGAGGCGTTCATCACCGACCCGTCCGCCTACGACCCGGCGTACGTGCGGCAGGGCGGCGCCGCGGTGGACGGGACCGTCGTCTACACCAACGGCGCGCTGTTCGAGGAGTCCAACGCCCAGGTGGCGCTGTACAAGCAGTGGCTCGGGCGGGTGGCACCGGGCGCGGCGCCGTCGTACTTCGGGATGTTCGCGTGGTCGGCGGCACGGCTGTTCGTGACCACCGCGGCGAAGGTCGGGCCGCAGCTGACGCGCAAGGCGATGCTCGACGCGGTGCGGCAGGTGCACGACTTCACGGCCGAGGGGATGGTGGCGCCGCAGGACGTCGGCGGGAAGCGGACGTCGGCGTGCATGACGCTGGTGAAGCTGAAGGGTGGGGCGTGGTCGCGGCTGGCGCCGGCATCGGGGTACTCGTGCGGGCAGCTGATCGACACGGGGGTGGGCGGATGACCCGGACGTTCGCCACCGGGAGCGGCGCATGACCGCCCTCCTCGCCTACACCATCTTCGGCCTCGTGACCGGCGGTGCCTACGCCGTCGTCGCCGGCGGCCTCGTGCTGACCTACAGCACCTCCAAGGTGTTCAACGTCGGCCACGGCGCGATCGGCATGGTCATGGCGTTCCTCTACTGGGAGCTCGCCGAGAACCGCGGCCTCCCGCAGTGGCTCGCCCTGCTGCTCGTCGTCGGGGTGTGCGCGCCGCTGTTCGGCCTGGTCGTCGAACGCTTCATCATGCGCCGCCTGGTGGGCGCACCGGTCGGGATCACGCTCGTGGCCGGGGTCGGCGTGCTCGTGGGGCTCATCGGGGTGGCCCAGGTGATCTGGCCTCCGCAGGCGCGTCCGGTGCGGCCCTTCCTCGACCAGCTGGGCGTCCACATCGGACAGTCATTCGTCAGCGGGCACGACCTGGTGACGCTGGTCTGCGCGGTGCTGGTGGCGGGCGGGCTCTACGTGCTGCTCAACCGGACGCGCACCGGGCTCGCGATGCGGGCCTGCGTGGACGCGCCGGAGCTGGCCTCGTTGTACGGCACGCGGCCGCACCGGCTGTCGGCGCTGAGCTGGGCGATCGGGTCGGCGCTGGCGGCGCTGGGCGGGATCCTGCTGACGCCGGTGGTGCAGCTCGACTACGTGACGATGACGTTGCTCGTGATCACCGCGTACACGGCCGCGCTGGTCGGGCGGTTGCGGAGTCTGCCGTGGACGTTCGCCGGGGCGCTCGGGCTCGGGCTGGTGCAGTCGTACGCGGTGGCGTACCTGCCGTCGTCGCCGTTCTGGATCTCGTTCCGGGCGGCGATCCCGGCACTGCTGCTGTTCGTGGTGTTGCTCGCGATGCCGCAGTCGCCGTTGCGCATCGGCGGGGTGCGGGGGCAGCGCGGGGTGGCCACCCCGACCGCGCTCACGACCGGTGTCGCGGCCGGGTTGTTCGGGGCCGTGGTCGTGGTGCTGGCGCTGCTGGTCGACCCCGTGGTGGCCGGGCAGCTGGCGCTCGCGCTGGTGTTCGGGATCGTGCTGCTGTCGATGGTGCTGCTCACCGGGTACGGCGGGGTGGTGTCGCTGGGGCAGTTCACGTTCGTCGGCGTGGGCGCGGTGACGGTCGCGCGGCTCGGTGGATCGCCGGTCACGCTGCTGATCGGTGCGGTGGTGTCGGCGGCGGTCGGAGCGCTGATCGCGTTGACGGTGCTGCGGGTCAGCGGGCTGTACCTCGCGCTCGCGACGCTGGGGTTCGCGCAGCTCATGGACAAGCTCGTGCTGCAGTCGCCGGTCGCGTTCGGCGTGCGGGGCAGCCTGCAGGTGCCGAAGCTGGTCGACTCCGGTGCCGCGCAACTGGTGCTGGCCGCCGTCGTGTTCGCCGCCGTCGGGATCGGGGTGCTGGCGATCCGGCGCGGCCGGCTGGGGCGCAGGATGATCGCGGTCAAGGACAGCTCGGCGGCGTGCGCCACCCTCGGCCTCAACGTCCGGTGGATCCGGGTCTGGGTGTTCTCGCTGTCGGCGGCGATCGCGGGGCTCGCGGGCGGGATGTTCGCGCAGCTGCGGGAGACCGTGGCGGCGAGCGACTTCCAGCTGTTCAACAACCTGCCGCTGCTGCTGTTCGCGGTGATCGCGGGCGTCACGTCGGTGTCCGGCGCGCTGCTCGGCGGGGTGCTGCTGATGCTGCTCCCCGTGCTGCAGAGCGGTTTCCCGGCGTTCGCGGGCGTGGCGGTCGTGCTGCTCGGCGTGGCCGCGGCCGGGCTCGCGCGCGATCCGAACGGACTGGTCAGCTGGGGTTTTCGGGCCTGGTCCTGGCGGCGCGCATGAGCACCGTGCGGGTGGAGGGCGTGACGGTCCGCTTCGGCGAGGTGGTCGCCGTCAACGACGTCTCGCTCGTCGTCGAACCCGGTGTCACCGGGCTGATCGGGCCGAACGGCGCGGGCAAGACCACGTTGTTCGACGTCGTCAGCGGGTTGCGCAGGCCCACCGCCGGCCGGGTCGTGCTGGACGGCGAGGACGTCACCGCCAAGGGACCGCACCAGCGGTCGAGGCTCGGCATCGCCCGCACGTTCCAGCGGCTCGAGGTGTTCGGGTCGCTGACGGTCTGGGAGAACGTCGTGGTGGCACTGGAAAGCCGCCGCCGGTCGCCGAAACTCGCGGGCGAACTCCTGGAACGCGTCGGCATCGCGGAGTTCGCGGGCAACCAGGCCGACACCGTGCCGACCGGCGCCGCGCGGCTGCTCGAACTGGCCCGCGCGCTCGCCACCGACCCGTCGGTGCTGCTGCTCGACGAACCGTCGTCCGGCCTCGACCGCGCCGAGACCGACGCGTTCGGCGAACTGCTGCGGCAGCTGAGCGCCGAGGGCCGCGCGGTCGTGCTGGTCGAGCACGACATGGACCTCGTCATGGGCTACTGCGACCACGTGCACGTGCTGAACCTCGGACGGCTGCTGGTGTCCGGCACCCCGGACGTCGTCCGTGCCGACGAAGGTGTCCGGGAGGCGTACCTCGGATGATCGACCTGGTGGACGTCCACGCCGGCTACGGCCGGATCGAGGTGCTGCGCGGAGTCTCGCTGAACGTCCCGCGCGGCACCGTCACGGCGTTGCTCGGCCCGAACGGAGCCGGCAAGTCCACGCTCGTCAAAGTCCTCAGTGGACAGATCAGGGCCACCTCCGGCCACGTCCACCTCGGCGGCGTGCACGTCAACGACGCCCCGCCCGACGAACTCGCCCGCGCCGGCCTCTGCACGATCCCGGAGGGCAGGGCGATCTTCCCGAACCTGACCGTCGCGGAGAACCTGCGGCTGATGCGCGGCGACGCCGAGATCGTCTACGAGCGGTTCCCGAAGCTCAAGGCGCGGCAGAAGCAGCTCGCGGGCTCCATGTCCGGCGGGGAGCAGCAGATGCTCGCGTTCGCCCGCGCGCTGATCACCGACCCGGCCGTGCTGGTGGTCGACGAGCTGTCGATGGGCCTCGCGCCGGTGATCGTCGCCGAGCTGTACGAGGTCGTGGGGGAGCTCGCGCGCTCCGGCGTCACGATGCTGATCGTCGAGCAGTTCGCCGAGACCGCCTCGGCCGTCGCCGACCAGGTCGTCGTGATGACGCACGGCGAGATCTCCGCCGGTGAGGACCTGGCCACCGTCTACTTCGGAGGGACGTCATGAGGTACGCGCTCGTCCTGCTGCTCCTCCTGCTGTCCCCGGCCCCCGCGCGGGCGGCCGACATCGGCGGCTTCACGCTCTCCGCGCACGCCGCGCCGGTGTCCGTGCTGCTGCACTCCGACCTGATCCCGGTGCCCGCCGAGCCGCAGGGCGAGGTGCACCTGTCCTACACGCAGACGGAGCTGGGCTCGGGCCCGATCGGCCGGTCGGTCGCGAGTTCGCTCTGGCCGGGCGCGGCCGTCGGCACCGGTCTGCCGCAGCTGGTCGGGTTCGCCTACCCGGTGCAGGCCAACGCCGCGCACCCCGGCGGCCCGGCCGAGCAGTCCCAGCCGGGCATGAAGGCCGCCGCGGGGGCGTCGAAGGCCGAGTCGTACGCCGGCGCCAAGCAGGAGGTGCCGTTCCTGCTGACCGTCGACGGGCTGTCGTCGAGCAGCGTCAGCTCGGTCAGCGCGTCCGAGGCGAGGTCCACCGCCGTCACGTCCGCGCAGACGATCTCACTGCTGGCGGGCCTGGTCGTCGTGTCCGGGGTGAAGTTCGAGTCCGTGGCCGTGAGCGACGGCGGCAAGGGGAGCGGCACCAGCACGTTCGCGGTCGCCGAGTTCACCGTGCTGGGCCAGAAGTTCCCCGTCAAGGCCCCGGACGCGCCACCGGACGGACTGCTGAAAGCGTTGGCGCCACTGGGCATCACCGTCGACTGGCCGACGTCGTCGACGAAGCTCGAAGGCACGCAGGCGACCTCCACGAGCCGTGGCCTCACCCTGACGGTGGACGTGCTGACGTTGCGCACCAAGCTCGGCCTCGGCGGCATTCTGGACGGCATCGTCGCTCCGTTGCTGCCCAAGGAGCTCGTGCCACTGCTCAACCCGCTGCGCAAGATGGTCGTGGTCGTCGGCGACACGGAGGCCGTCGCGAACGCCTCGGTCGCCGAGCCCCTGACCCCGCCGGACGCACCGGCACCCGTCGCACCGCCGCCACCCGTCGCCGACGCGCCACCGCCCGCGCTGGGCGCCCCGCCGGTGGCGGGCGTGACCCCGCCGTCGAAGGGCGTCACGCCGGTCGCGTCCGCCCGCACCAGGCCCCGCTCGCTGCTGGACTTCCCCGGCGTCCCGGCACTGCTGGTGCTCACCGGCCTCGGGGTCGCCGCGGCCGGGGCGTTCGGCATGAGGTCGTTCGGCGCGTTCCTGCTGGGCGGCGCCCCCTGTCCCTCCGGACACCCGACCGGTGTCCCCGACCTGAGGGTGAACCCATGACGATCCAGGACCGGCGCCGCGCCCGGATGCGCAGCGGACTGGGGCTCGTCGGCACGATGCTGATGACGGCGGGCATCGCGGCGATCCTGTTCGCCTGGTGGGGCGTCGCGCACACCGGGTACACGTTCGAGCAGATCCCGTACGTGGTGTCCGGCGGCATCCTGGGCGTCGGGCTGATCGGAGTCGGCGGTTTCCTCTACTTCGGCTCGTGGCTCACGAAGCTGCTGGAGGAGCAACGCCAGACCACCTACGCGCTCCTCCAACTGCTGGAGGAGCGCGACAGGGAACGGGCGGAGCGCACTAGCGTGCTGTGAGCGCGTACGCCGGCAACGGCACGTTGCCGCGCTCCCGTGCGACCTGGCGCAGCAGGTCCTTGGCCAGGCCGTCCGGCGCGTCCTGCAACGCGATCGCGATCTCCCAGTCGGCATCCTGCAACGAGTTGGTGTCCACAGTGGACACCGACTCGACCTCCCAGCCCGCCCGGCCGAGCGCGTCGAGCAGCGTCGTCCTGGTGAGCGGGGACCGCACGTTGAGCTCCGTGTCGCCGGCGATCCGGTCCTGCGCGAGCACGGCCAGCAGGTGCGGGACCTGGTCCGGATGGGCGGGCTCCGGGTCCCACTCCGCGAAGCACAGCCGCGAGCCGAGCTCCCGCGCCTTCGCCAGCGTCCGCTCCAGCAGACCCGCGGACGCGAAGTACCAGGAGCAGTGGGCGAGCACGACGACGTCGTACCCGGTGCCGACGTCGTCGGTGAGCACGTCCGTGCCGAAGCGGATGCTGATGCGGGAGCCCAGGGGACCGTCGAGCAGGTGACGCGCGGACTCGCCGAGGGTGACCGGGGAGCCGTAGCCGGGCTGGGCGACGTCCGTGCCGACGACCGTCCCGTGAGGACCGACCTCGGCGGCGAGCACCGCCGTCATGTCCCCTTGGCCGCACCCGATCTCCAGGACTCCTGCGCCCTGGGGGATCTTCCAGGTACGGGCCAATTGGGAGCGATAGGCGGTCTGCGTTACCTGAATGTCCAGATCCAGACTGGAACTCGCCATGAGGCGGGCGATCTCTAGTGCGTTCATATGCTGCGCAGAGTAGGAGAGCGCGGCACGGTCGCGGTACCGGTTTCAGCCACGTCACCGACTTCCATCGGTGGTCAACTGACAACCATGTCAAGTGGACTGGACGTGAGAGCGTTCTCGCGCAATGCTCTGACGAGCACGAACGATGTCCGGTTCATCCCCTTGAACGGGTGGTTTAGACCAGTTAACGTCGGCTTCATCACGTACCCCCTGCACGTGAATGGAGCACCATGAAGAAGTTTCGCTGGCAGATCCTGACCCTCGGGCTGGCGATGGCCACCGTGGTCGGAGGCGTCGTGGCCGCGCCCGCGAGTGGCGCGTCGGGCGTGACGGCGGCGTTCACGAAGACGTCGGACTGGGGCAGCGGCTACGAGGCCAAGTACACCATCTCCAACAGCGGCGGGTCCGCGCTCACGTCGTGGACCGTCGAGTTCACGCTGCCGGGCGGGCAGTCGATCGCGTCGCTGTGGGACGGCAGCTACGCCGCCAACGGCCAGAACATCACCGTCCGCAGCACCTGGAACGGCAGCGTCCCGGTGGGTGGCAGCACGAGCTTCGGCTTCACCGTCAAGGGTTCCGGCGGCACCCCGTCGAACTGCAAGGTGAACGGCGGTTCGTGCGACGGCACCGGCAACCCGCCGACGTCGACCACGACCACCACCACGACGACCACGACGTCGAACCCGCCGCTGCCCGGCACCGGTCGCGGCGCGCCCTACCTGTACCTGGGCTGGGGCAACCCGCAGAACGCCACGCAGGTCATGAGCCAGACCGGCGTCAAGTGGTTCACGCTCGCGTTCGTGCTGTCGAGCGGCGGCTGCAACCCGGCCTGGGACGGCACCCGTCCGCTGACCGGCGGCGTCGACCAGCAGACGATCAACGCCATCCGCGCGGCCGGTGGTGACATCGTCCCGTCGTTCGGTGGCTGGAGCGGCAACAAGCTCGGCCCGAACTGCTCGACCCCCGAGGCGCTGGCCGGCGCGTACCAGCAGGTCATCAACGCCTACGGGCTCAAGGCGATCGACATCGACATCGAGAACACCGACGAGTTCGAGAACGCCGAGGTCGCCGACCGGATCCTCAACGCCCTGCGGATCGTGAAGCAGAACAACCCGGGCATCCAGACGATCGTCACCTTCGGCACCGCGACCACCGGCCCGAACTTCCACGGCAACCGGCTGATCGACCGGGCCAAGGCGCTGAACGCGAACATCGACGTGTTCACGATCATGCCGTTCGACTTCGGCAGCTCCAACGTCCGCCAGGACACCATCAACGCGGCGACGGGGCTCAAGGACAAGCTCAAGTCGACATTCGGCTGGAGCGACGCCGAGGCGTTCAAGCACGTCGGCATCTCGGGCATGAACGGCCTGTCGGACCAGCGCGAGCTGACCTCCGTCGACGACTGGACCGCGATCCGCGACTGGTCGAAGAGCAACGGCCTCGGGCGACTGGCCTTCTGGTCGGTCAACCGCGACCGCGGTGGCTGCGACGGCCAGGTCTCCGCGAGCTGCTCCGGCATCCAGCAGTCCGAGCTGGCGTTCACGAAGATCACCGCCGGCTTCTGATCACGAGCGGTACCCGCACGACCACGAGCCGTCAGCGCCATTTATTCGGTGGCGCTGGCGGCTTAGTCTTGTGCCATGCGTCGACGACATTGATCTTCAACCGATCTCTCCCGAACCGCGACGGCGTGGGCGTGGTGTTCGCACCTGGTCCCGATCTACGCGCTGTACGCGTTGCTCTTCGCCGACAGCGGGCTGTCGGACGCCTCCATCTCGGTGCTGCTCGCGATCTGGTCGCTGACCTCGGTCGTGTTCGAGGTGCCGTCGGGTGCGCTCGCGGACCGGTTCTCGCGGCGGAGCTGTCTGGTCGCCTCCGGTGTGCTGCAGGCGCTCGGCCACGCGGCGTGGGTGGTCTTCCCGTCGTTCTGGGGCTTCGCGGCCGGCTTCGTGCTGTGGGGTCTCGGCGGCACGCTGCAGTCGGGCTCGTTCGAGGCGCTGCTCTACGACGGACTCGCGGCCAACGGTGACGAGGACCGGTACGGGCAGCTCAACGCGCGGGTCGACACCATCGAGCTGATCTCCCAGGTGCCGGTCGCGGTCATCGCCACGGTGCTGTTCTCGCACGGCGGCTACGAGCTGGCCGGCTGGATCTCGGTCGTGATGTGCCTCGGCGCGTCGGTGATCGCCCTGTGGTTCCCCGAACCCGAGCGCGGCGGCGACGAGGACGACGGCGAGCTCGGCTACCTCGCGACGCTCAAGGAGGGCCTGCGGGCCTCCGTGCCGATCAAACGCGCCGTGCTCGCGGTCGCGCTGGTGTATGCCATCGACGCGTTCGAGGAGTACTTCACGCTGCTCGCGCAGGACTGGCACGTGCCGACGGTGTGGGTGCCGATGGCGACGATCGGCGTGCCGTTGATGGGCGCGGCCGGTGCCTCGCTCGGCGGCCGGCTGCCGTTCCGCGGTTGGGTGCTGTTCGCCTCGGGCGCGTTGCTGATCGTGGCGGCGTGGCTGGCCGTCCCGCTCGCGATCGTCCTGTTGGGACTGTTCTACGGCCTCTACCGGTTCGTGCTGGTGCACGTGGAGACCGAGCTCCAGCACCGGATCTCCTCGGACGCGCGCGCCACGGTCACGTCCGTGGCCGCGATCGGCTCGGAGTTCGTGGCGTTCGCGGTCTACGGGCTCTGGGTGCTGGGCTCGGCCTTCGCGGTCGGCGTGCTGGTCCTGGTGGTGGCTTTCGTGGTCCGGCGTCAGTGAGGAAGAGCGCGCGCCGGACGGCGGTCGTCCACGCTCTCGCGGTACTCCTCGATCGCGAGCGCCACGTCGAACGCCGTCCGCGTGTTCTCCAGCGCCGGCAGGTAGTGCACGCTGCGGGCCAGCGCGTCGAGGTCGACGCTGAAGTACACGCCCATCAACGGGTTCACGAACAGCTCGCTGCCCTGCGTGCGCGTGGTGAACTGCACGTCCCCGAACTCGCCGCGCAACGAGGCCGCGATCTGGCCGTTCACGATGCTCGGCGACAACGGCGTCGCGTCCTGCGCCTGCTGCACCGCGGTCGTGTACGCGCGGGCCTCGAAGCTGTCCGACGGGATCGACAGCGCGCCGAGGTACGCGCCCTGCTTGTCCAGTGCCGCCAGGTTCTCCAGCACGTGCGCGTGGCACACGCCGTGGTGGGCGTCGACGCCGAAGCCGAGGCTGGTCACGATCTTCACCACGCCGTCGAGTCCCGCGGCGGCGGCGAGGCTCGTCATGTCCTCGGTCGGGGTGCCGAGGTGCTGTTCGTCGCCGCGCAGCAGGATGTCCGTGCCGCCGTCGACGAGCACGACCGCGTCGACCGCGTGCTTCTCGATGATCCGGCGGTACGCGCCGCGCAACGGCCGCACACCCGTGCGCGGGAACGCGTAGACGGTGTCACCGAGGAACCGCGCGAGTTCGCGTTCGGGGAAGTACGCGTCCTCGCCGGAGGTCTCCGGTTCGACGGCGGCGAGGCCCGGTTCGAGCCACGCGTCGAGGTCGAGGCGTTCCAGGTCGCTGAAGCTGAGGCTCGCGTAGTGCACGCGCTTGCCCTGCTCGCGCAACGCGACCCCGAGCGGGATGCCCGCGAACACGTCGAAGCCGCCACCGGCTCCGGCGATCAGGACGGTGCGGGCGTCGCGGAGCCGTGCGAAGAGCGGCGGTGTGGCAAGGCTGAACACACCGCCGACCCTAGCTCTCGGACGTCGGCGGGGCTGCCGACTTTCACCAGCAGGCGGTCGGGCTCGTGCGCGAGGCCCTCGTCGAGGTGCTCGGCCAGCACGCCGAGCCGGGGACGCGCGGCCTGCTCGCGGTACCGGCGCACGTGCCCGGCCTGCCCGGCGAACACGAACAGCCCGTCGCCGTGCTCCGCGGCCAGGTCGGCGATCTCGGGAGAGCGCGTGCAGGCGTGCCAGACGTCCGCGCCGGGCGACAGGGCGCGGAACGCGGCGTAGTTCTCGATCGTCAGCGGCAGCCCGTACTCGATCTCCTTGCCGAACCAGCCGAACACCCGCGCGGTGGTGCCGCGCCCCAGCACGAGGTCGGTCCGGCAGGGGGCGAGCAGGGCGAGGGTGCCGTACTCGGCGGCGAGCCGCACCGGGTCGTTCGTGGTGATGAGCGTGGTGGCGGTCGACAGCCGCAACGACGTCCGCGCCGCGATGTGCGCGAGCAGCGTGGCGGGACTGGACGAGCAGTAGGGCGGATTGTGGTGCTCGCCGACCGCGAAGACGTCGAAACCCGCCTCGTCGGCCGCGAGCGCCAGCGCGACGATCCCGGCCGGATCGCCCTCGCCCGCGGTGAAGACGCCGATCTGCACGACGATCAGTGTCGCAGCCGCAGCGTCCACAGGCAGCCGAGCACCGCGACGAGGCCCGCCGCGGCCAGGGCGGCGGAGGTGGAGATCGTCGCGACGAGGCCGAGCAGGATCGGCCCGCCCCCGATCCCGACGTCGAGGAACGCGCTGGCCGTCCCGGACGCCGCCCCGCGCTGGTGCGGCTGGGCGGTCGCGAAGACGGCGGCGAAGAACGCGGGCGTGCTGAACGTGACGCCCAGCGCGAGCACCACGCTGCCGGCGAGCAGGCTGACCGGCGTGAGGAACAGGCCCGCCGCGATCACCGCCAGCGCCAGCGCGCCGAGCCGCAACGGAGGCAGGCGGTCCGGCACCTTCGCGAAGACCACCCGCGCCACGACGACCGTCGCCCCGTAGAGGAAGAGGGGCAGGCTCGCGTTGCCCATGCCGGTCTCCTGCGCGCGCAGGGCGGCGAACGCGAGGAAGCCGCCGCTCGCCGCGACCGCGGCACAGAGCGCGATGCCAGGCCCGATCGCGGGCCGGTGGATCAGCGCGGTGCTCCTCTGCTCGGCGTGCGCGCCGGTCTCGCCGACGAACGCGATGACGACCCCGGACGCGACGCAGAGCGCGGCGGCGGCGAGCCAGGCCGCGGGGAACGACCGCTGCGCGAGCACCTCGCCCAGCGGCGGTCCGAAGGCCAGGCCGAGGTAGAGGCCGAGGGAGTTGAAGCTCAGCGCCTCGCCGAGGCGGTCCGGCGGGGCGATGTCGACCAGGGCGGCGAACGCGGCCACGAAGAACGCGGCCTCGGCGACGCCGAGTAGCAGGCGCAGCGCGAGCAGCGCGGGCAGGTCGGGCCCCAGCGCGGTGAGCGCGAAGCTGAGGGCGGCGCCCGCGGCACCGCCGACGAACAGGGGCCGCCGGCCGAGGCGGTCGGTGAGGCGGCCCGCGACGGGGCGCAGCAGCAGCGCGGAGACCGCGAACGCGCCGAACGCGAGGCCCGCGGCGGCCTCGGACCCGTGCAGCGGGCCGGTGACGTAGAAGGGGACCGCGTAGACGGAGATGCCCGCCGCGGTGAAGTAGCTCAGCTCGGCGGCGGTGAGGAGGGCGAAGCGCGGGGTGAGCAGGCGCGCCATCGCACCAGGGTGCGCCGGCCGCGCGCGTCGGACAAGAAGTGCGCGCCTCGATGCCGACGGTGCGCGACTCGGGGTGGTCCACTTGGAACTGTCCGTGCGCGACGGCGGGTCCGCGGTACCGCCACCTGGCCGATTCCCTCGGCGCGGGCGTAACGCCAGGATCTTCCGAACAGATCAAACTGCACAAGCTGGACATCCGCGGAGGCCGCCGTGCTCGTCGTACAGATCTTCCTGCCGCTGGCGCTGGGCCTCGTCATGTTCGGCCTCGGCCTGACCCTCACGGTCGACGACTTCGCGCGTGTCGCGAAGTACCCCAAGGCCGCGGTGATCGCGTTGGTCTGCCAGGTGGTCGTGCTGCCCGCGATCTGCCTCGGCCTCGTGCTCGCGTTCGGGCTCAAGGGGGTGCTGGCGGTCGGCATGATGCTGCTCGTCGCGTCACCGGGCGGCACGTCGGCGAACCTCTTCAGCCACCTCGCGGGCGGCGACGTCGCGCTCAACATCACGCTCACCGCGATCAACTCGGTGCTGGCGGTCTTCACGCTGCCGCTCGTGGTGGGCCTGAGCATGGCGCACTTCATGGCCGACAACGCCGAGGTCGGGCTGCAGCCGGCGAAGTTCGTGCAGGTCTTCGCGATCGTGCTGGTGCCGGTGGCGATCGGCATGCTGGTGCGCCGGAGGTTCGAGGCCTTCGCGCTGCGCATGAACGACCCGGTGCGCATCGCGTCCGTCGTGGTGCTGGTGCTCGTCATCATCGCCGCGATCGCGCAGGCCTACGAGCAGCTGATCGACAACATCGGCACGCTCGGCCCGGTCGCGTTGCTGCTGAGCATCCTCAGCCTGCTGATCGGCTACTACGTGCCCAGGGCGTTCCACGTCGAGCGCAAGCAGGCGATCGCGAGCGCGATGGAGATCGGCATCCACAACGCCACCATCGCGATCACGCTGGCGCTGACGGTCCTCAACGACGAGACGATGGCGATCCCGCCCGCCGTCTACGGTGTGCTCATGTACGTGCCGGCGGCGGTGGCGGCGCGGCTGCTGTCGCGGGACAGGACCGCTGCTGTGTAAAGCGTTTGCGGCCGGGGTTAGGTTGATCGTGACATGCGTTCAACCTCAACCATCGTGCTCGCGGCCGCACTGATCGCCGCCACCGCCGTTCCCGCCCACGCCGCGGGAATCGTCCGCACCGACACCGGATTCGTGTCGGGAACCGCCACCTCGTCCCTGCGCTCGTTCCAGGGCATCCCGTTCGCCGCCCCGCCCGTCGGGGAGAACCGCTGGCGCGATCCGCAGCCCGCGCAGCCGTGGCGCGGCGTCCTGCGCGCGGACCGGCCCGGTCCTCGGTGCGAGGACTCGGAAGACTGCCTGTACCTCGACGTGACCGCGCCGGAACGTGCTGCCGACCGCCCGGTCCTGGTCTGGCTGCACGGCGGCGGCTTCACCAGCGGCGCCGGTTCCGACTACGGCGCGCAACGACTGGCGCGCAACGGTTCCGTGGTCGTCACGATCAACTACCGGCTCGGCGCCTTCGGCTACTTCGGCTTCCCGGGGCTCGCCGGCTCCGGCGCGTTCGGGCTGCGCGACCAGCAGGCCGCGCTCGAGTGGGTCCAGCGCAACATCCGCTCCTTCGGCGGCGATCCGCGCTCCGTCACGCTGTTCGGGGCGTCGGCCGGCGGCCTGTCGACGTGCGCGCAGCTGACCTCGCCGCGCACGCGGGGCCTGTTCCAGCGAGCGATCATCCACAGTGGACCCTGCCAGTTCGGCACGCCGGCGGGGGAGGCCCGGGTCCAGCACGCCTGGGCTGCGCGCGAGGACGTCGAACGGGCCGGAGCCCAGGCGACCTCCTGCACGGACGTGGACTGCCTGCGCCGCCTCGCCTTCGCGGAGATCGCCGCGCTGACACCGCGGTTCGCGTCGCCCGCGTACGGCACGGAGGCGTTGCCGGAGAACCCGATCACGGTGGTCCGAGAAGGCCGCCACCACCGCGTTCCGATCCTCGCGGGCACCGCGCGCGACGAGTTCTCGGTGTTCGCCGCGATGTTCTACCCGGTCCTCGACGCCGCCGGCTACGAGCAGGCGCTGACCGAGGGCTTCGGTGCCGCCAAGGCACAGCGGATCCTCGCCGCCCACCCGCCGCGCGGCGGTGACGAACGGGTCGCGCTGTCGGCCGCGCTCTCGGACATGACCTCGTACTGCCCGAACGCCGAACTGCGCGCGCAGACCCGCGCGTTCGGCTACGAGTTCGCCGAACCCGAGCCGCCGATGATCTTCCCGGGAATGCCGGAGTTCCCGTACGGCGCCTACCACGGCTCGGAGCTGCCGTTCCTGTTCTCCTACGGCGGCGTCGAGCTCACCGCGGAGCAGCAGCGGCTGTCGGACGAGATGGTCGGCGCGTGGACCCGGTTCGCGCGGACCGGACATCCCGGCTGGGCACGCCAGGACGTCCGGCTCTTCGCGACCGTCGAGGTCGCACCGGCCGATCACCGGTGCGACCTCTGGGCCAGCGATGTGGAGCGGCCCGCGGGCAGGTGAGTTCACGCTCAGCAGGGCGCCTCGCGGCACCGCCCCCACACCCCCGTACAACCAGTACGAGGGTGTGGGGGCGGCACCACGACGCACCCGTCTGACCGCGAACTCACCGGCTCACGGTCCGCACCACACCGCTAGCTAGCGGAACCCTGCGGCGCGCGTCCGTGCGACTTGCCGGGCGCGCGCACGCCGTTCACCGTCGACGTGTCGAACGCGAACGTGATCACCGCGGTGGCGATGGCGTCGGCGTTGACGTCCAGCGCGGTCAGGTTCAGGTTCGACCTGTCGTCGCACGGCTGGTGGTAGCACGGGTCGAACGCGATCCCGGCCGTGCCGCCGTACAACGCCGCCTGCTGGGCGGTCTTCACCCCTTCCGCGCCGGTGAACAGGCCACCGGCCGGGATGTTGACCGCGATGAACGGCCCGTAGTCCGACCGGCCGGAGAAGTCCGTGTCCTCCGACGGCAGGCCTCGGCCGGCGTAGAACTTCTCGAACACGTCCTCGATCTCCGCCGAACCGGGCGGGATCGGGACCGGTGCCGTACCGCTCGAGTCGTCACCGTCGTAGATGCCGAAGAAGTGGTTCGGCGAGCCGACCATGTCGAAGTTCAGGTACAGCGCGATCTTGTCCTGCTCGGCCTGCGGCAGCGTGGCGACGTAGTGCTCGGACCCGAGCAGGCCCTCCTCCTCGGCGCCCCACCAGGCGAAGCGGACCTTGGCGTTGGGCTTGACCCCGCTCATCTGGATCGCGGTCTCGAGCAACGCGGCCGTGCCGCTGCCGTTGTCGTTGATGCCCGGCCCGTCCTGGACGCTGTCGAGGTGCGCGCCGGCCATGACGACGTTGTTCGCGTTGCCGGACTTGGTCTCGGCGAACACGTTCCACGCCTTGCGCGTCTCCTCGGTGAAGTCGACCTTCACCGTCACGGTGGCGCCGGGCAGGAGCGACAGGTCCACACCGGCGGCGAAGGTCGCGAACACGACGGGGATCGCGAGGCCCGGCGTGTCACCGATCGGCGTGGACAGCCCGGTGCGGCCGGGCTGGCCCTCGTTGAACAGCACGACGGCTGCCGCGCCCGCGGCCTGCGCGTTGAGCGCCTTCACGTTGAACCCGCACGTGCCGCGCTGGATCAGCGCGACCGAGCCCGGCAGGAACCCGGCGAAGTCGGCGGCCTCGCAGCCGCTGGTGCTGGAGTTCGCCACCGGGCCGGGCGGGATCATCACGTCGACCGGGCGCAGCGGGCCCGTGGCGGTCCCCTCGTACGTCGGCGTGAAGTTGTTGCGGGTGAACTCGGAGTCGCGGACGTAGGAGCGCGGGACCGGCGAGACCCGCAGGAGCTCCGAGTTGTCCTCCACGTACGGGAAGTCGAACTCCTGCACGGTCGGTGAGTAGCCGGCCGCGTTCAGCCGCGAGACCACGTAGTTCACCGAGGCCTGGTATCCAGGACGTCCGGCCGCGCGGTCGCCGTAGGTGTCCGCGATGGACTGGAACGCGTCGAGATGTCGGAGAACCCCGTTCAGGGTCACGGCTCTGGTGAGCTTCGCCGGGGAGTTGTTGTTGGGATCAGCGAGTGCCTGTCCGGTCACGGCCAGTGGTAGAACCAGTGCCAGGACCGACAACAGCGCCAAGCGCCGGGGACGTTGGACCATCGGTGTGCCTCCATGCGTGCTTCGCCGCCGAATGCATCCCCCGACGTTCCTTATCTGTCCGATGTGTCCCGCGTTACACCGATCGCCACTGGAGGTAGGTGTTTGTTCCGCCTGCTGGAGACCGCCGTCCGCGTCGAACCGCTGGAAGGGGACGGTCTGACCAACGTCCTGCACCTCGTGACGCTGGCCGACGGGCGCAAGGCCGTGCTGCGGCAGCCCAAGGTGGCGCGCGACCTGCCGAAGTTCGTCGTGCCCGGTGCGCCGGAGGTCCTCGCGCAGAACGGGCGCGGCGACGTGCTGGTCGAGTACGTCGAGGGACGGACGCTCGCGGACGCGCTGCCGGTGTCCGACGAGGTGTGGCGCAGCATCGGCCGGGCGTTCCGCAAGATCCACCGCGTCGGCCTGCTGCACAACGACGTGAACCTCTACAACATCATCGTCGGGCGGGGGAAGGCCACGCTGATCGACTGGGACAACCCCGGCCAGGGCAACCCGCTCGACGAGCTGGCGGCGTTCGAGGAACACCTCTACCTGCACGGAACCGCGCTGCCGCAGGAGTTCTGGATCGGTTACGGCACCAGGCCGGACGCGGAACTGCTGCGGGTGCACCGGATCGCGGGCTGCATCGGCTGGCTCGCGAGCGAGGACTGGCGGGAGTGGGAGGACGACCCGACGCTGCGGCCCGAGCTGCTGGCCCGGGTCCGGAACTGGCGGCGGCTGCTCGCGCGGTGGCTCGCCGACCAGCTCCGGACCGATCTGGCGCTAGCGGCTCAGGTTGCGGTACTTCAGGACCGACAGCGGCCAGAAGATCGCCACGAACACCGCGGGCCACAGCACGGCCAGTAGCAGCGAGTGCTGCGCCGCCCACGAATCGCCGCCGACCCCGGGGTTGCCGAAGAGCTCACGCGCGGCCGCCACGGTGGACGACAGCGGGTTCCACTCCGCGACGAACCGCAGCCAGCCCGGCATCAGCTCCGGCGAGACGAACGTGTTCGCGAACATCGTCAGCGGGAACAGGAACATCCAGGACGCCTGCGCCGCCTCGGGCTTCACCAGCAGGCCGAGGTAGATGCCGACCCACACGAGCGCGAACCGCAGCCACAGCAGCAAAGCGAACGCCACCAGCGCGTTGAGCAGCCCGTCGTGGAACGACCAGCCGATCACCAGCCCGCACAGCGCGAGCACCAGCAGCTCGAGCGACGAGTTCACCAGGTCCGCGATGCTCCGCCCGGCCACGACGCCGGTCTGCGACATCGGCGAGGCCCGGAACCGGTCCGTCACGCCGCGGTCGGCGTCCATCGACACCATCATCAGCGTGGTGCCGACGCCGAACGCGATGGTCTGGCCGAACATGCCCGGCAGCAGGAACTCGATGTACTCGCCGCCGCCGAAGACGTTCATGGCGCTGCCGAACACCAGGCCGAAGATCAGCACCGAGATGATCGGGTAGGCGAGGTTCGCGAACACCCTGACCGGCTCGCGCACCCAGTGGATCAGGTCCCTCTTCGCGACGACCCACGAGTCGACGACCGCGTACCTCATGCCCGTCCCCCAGAAGAAGTCTCGACCGCCTTGTGTCCCGTGATCGCCAGGAAGACCTCGTCGAGCGTCGGCCGCCGCAGCGCGATGTCCTCGGCCTCCACGCCCTTCGCGGCGAGCGCCGACGTCACCCGCGTCAGCGCCGCCACCCGGTCGGTCACCGCCGCGCTCACCCGGAACGAGTCCTGGTCCACCTCGGCGTCCGGCCCGAGCACGTCCGCCACGACCGGCAGCGCGTCGGCGGTGCGCACCACGACCTCGATCCGGTCGCCGCCGAGCTTGGACTTGAGCTGGTCCGGCGTGCCCTGCGCGGCCACCCGGCCGGTGTCGAGCACGACGATCTGGTCCGCGAGCTGGTCGGCCTCGTCCAGGTACTGCGTGGTCAGCAGCACCGTCGTTCCCTCCGCGACGACCCGCTTCACCTCCCGCCAGACCTCACCGCGGTTGCGCGGGTCGAGGCCGGTCGTCGGTTCGTCGAGGAACAGCACCGACGGCCGCATGATGAAGCTCGACGCGAGGTCCAGGCGCCGCCGCATGCCGCCCGAGTAGTGCTTGGCGCGCTTGTCCGCCGCGTCGGTGAGCCCGAACTGCTCCAGCAGCTCGTCGGCCCGTTGTCCCGCCTGCCGCTTCGACAGGTGGTAGAGCCGCCCCCACATGACCAGGTTCTCCCTGCCGGTCAGCACGTCGTCGACCGTCGACTGCTGGCCGTTGAGCGCCACCTGCCGCCGCACGGCCGGTGCCTCCCGCGCCACGTCGTGCCCCGCGACCTCGGCCCGCCCGCCGTCCAGGCGCAGCAACGTGGCCAGGATGCGCACGGCCGTGGTCTTGCCGGCGCCGTTCGGACCGAGCAGCCCGCACACCGTTCCGGCGGGCACCGCCAGGTCGAACCCGTCGAGCGCCCAGTTCTTGTCGAACCTCTTGCGCAGGCCTTCCGCGAACACCGCGTGTCCCACGACTTCACCCCCGTGGCTTAACTGCTTACGTCGTACACAGGGTGTACGTTGTACACGGTTCTAAGATTCACAGCAAGCAGGTTGTGAAAGAGGGGGCTCGGTGAAGAGCGATCGTGATCGGAGCGTCCGGCTGCTGTGGGAGCCGCCGGCCGAGCCGACCAGGGGACCCAAGGCGGCGCTGAGCCAGTCGCGGGTGGTCGAGGCGGCGATCAAGGTGGCCGACGCCGAGGGTGTCGACGCGCTGACCATGCGCCGGGTCGCCGAGACCCTGGGCAACACCGCGATGTCGCTCTACCGGCACGTGCCGGGCAAGTCCGAGCTGCTGGACCTGATGGTCGACGCGGTGTGGGGCGAGACCGAGCACACGCCCAAGGGGGAGTGGCGGGCCGGGCTGGAGTTCTACGCCCGGCAGGTGTGGGCGATGTACCGCGCGCACCCGTGGATGCTGCAGCTGACGACCTCGCGCCGGATGCCCGGCCCGCAGGCGATGACCCGCACCGACGCCGCCTACGCCGTCGTGTCCGAGCTCGGGCTCTCGGGCGAGGAGATCGTGGCCGTGGTGACGACGGTGGGCCACTTCGTCGACGGCGTCGGCCGCACGATGGCGGACCGCGTGCAGGCCGAGCGGGAGACCGGGGTGTCCGAGGAGGAGTGGTGGAACGGCCGCGACGCCCTCTGGGAGCACTTCACGCCGGACCGGCTGCCGATGATGACCCACCTCTGGAACTCGGGCTCCTTCGAACGCCCGCTCGACGAGTTCGAGTTCGGTCTCGCACGCGTGCTGGACGGCCTCGCGGCGTTCATCGAATCCGAGGAACGACCGCTGGTTCGTACACGGACGTGCTTGTAGTCGTGCGGGCCGACTTGAGTCGTCCGATCGAGTGAAAAGGGCAGCTCAGGACCGCGGTGAAGGGTAGTTGAGCGGTTACGTAATGCCATTGTTATGCGATATCAGAATGAACTCGTTCGAACGCTGAACCGACCACTCCTATCTGCCCGTTTTCCTTCGTGACACCGTTTCGCCGCGGGGGTCGAATCGGGACGACGAGGAGGTCGTATGACAGCTGGCGCGCACGACGCGGTCACCCTTGGCTGCTACGCGCTCGGCGTTCTGGACGCGAACGAGAGCTTTGGCGTGGAGCAGCACCTCCGGGGCTGTCCGTCCTGCCGTGCGCAGGTCGCCGACTTCCATCGGATCCGAACAGCACTTGACGACGTGCCTCGTGAGGCATTTCTGCACGAGCTCGAGGACGACCTGCCCATGCCGTCGGACCTGCTGCTGCAACGCACGTTGCGGCAGATCAGGCAGGAGTCGGTCATCCCGCAGCAGCGGGAGGCCACACCCCGCCCGAGACCCGGTCCGCTGCCGGTGGAGGACCTTCCCGAACCGCAGCACGCCAAGCCCCGGCGCTGGCCGGGCTATCTCGCCGCCGCGGCAGTAGCCGCGGTGGTCGCGTTCGGGGGTGCGGCGGCGTTGATGCAGAACCAGGCGCCGGGCACGTCGGTCGCCAGCTCTCTCACGGGAGAGGGCACGGCGGCCGGTGGGATCAGGATGGTCGCCGAGGTCAAGCAGTCGTCGCAGGACCGCTACCAGGTCACCGCGAAGATCAACGGCCTGCCGGCGGCGCAGAAGTGCAAGCTGGTCGTGATCGGCAAGGACGGCACCAAGACCGAGGCCTTCGCGTGGACGTCCACCGAGAAGGCCAGGGTCGAGGGCGGCGAGGTGACCGGCATGGTCAGCGTCCCGCTGGACGCCGTGAAGTCGGTCGCGGTCGAGAACGCCGAAGGCAAGGCGTTCGTGGTGGCGAACCTGTAGGCACGAAAACAGTCGAAGGGCCCGGATTCCGAGAGAATCCGGGCCCTTCGACTTACAGGGGTGTAATTAAACGGCCTGCAATGCGAGCCAGGCGCCGACGACCACGACCATCGCGGCCGTGCCGACGGGTGCGTAATGGGACAGCAGGCGGGTGGCGCGGCCGTCGAGGATTTTCTCCACGCGGTCGCGGGCCTTCACGAGCAGCAGCCCGACCGCGGTGAGCGTGCCGGCCATGCCGACGCCGTAGCCGACGACCAGCAGGACGCCGAACCACGTGCGGCCCAGCGCCATCGCGCCCAGCAGGACCACGAGCGCGGACGGCGAGGGGACCAGGCCGTTGGCCGCGCCCATGCCGACGAGGCTCGCGCGGCTGTAGCCGTGGCCGTGCCCATGTCCGTGGCCGTGCCCATGACCGTGCCCGTGGCCATGCCCGTGACCGTGTCCGTGTCCCGTGGTGGCTCCGGCGAGCGCGGGTTCGCGGGTCGTCGACAGGGCCGACCGCAGCAGCATCACCCCGATCATCGTGATCAGCACACCGCTGACCAGTCCGAGCCAGCGCAGCACCTGCTCGCCGGCCAGCGCGCTGGAGGCGCTGATGACCAGACCGAGGACCAGCACGCCACCGGTGTGCGTGGCCGTGACCGACGCACCGACGATGAACGCGTCTCGCGGCGTGCCCTGCCGTCCCGCGAGATAGGCCGCGATGAGCGTCTTGCCGTGACCGGGCAACGCGGCGTGCGAGGCGCCGAGCACCAGCGACAGCAACAGGGCCAGGAACCCGAGCCACGGCGTGAGGTCGTCGCTGCCCAGGATGTCGTTGAGCTTGGCCGCCGTGACGCTGAACGACTGCACGGGGGAGCCGGATGCCTGCTTGGGTTCGGACCCGCTGCCCGGTTCGGCGGTGAAGGCGACGGCCCGCACGTCGAGGGGGCTGCTGAGCAGGTCCTCGGGGTAGGTCCGCAACTCGTCGCTGATGCTCTGCGTCGGCACCGGCGAGTCGGTGATCCGCACGCCGGTGCCGGCGGCGGTGATCTCGCGCCAGCCGACCCGGTCGGCGTTCGACTGGTCGGAGAACTCGAGCCGCGCGGGCCGGTCCAGGTCCACCTTGGCGGTGAACTCGCAGACCAGCCGGGTCGTGCTCAGCTCGGCCTGGCCGAGCGGGTGGTCCTTGGTCGAACTGGAGAGCGTCCACGAGATCCGCCGTCCGTCCACAGTGGAACGATCGGTGCGGGACACCTCGTCGCACCACTGCCGCGCGTCCCGGGTCTTCAGGTTCTCCTGCAGCGTCGGGATCTCCGCCACGTCGACCACGGACCTGAGGTCGATCCGGTCGGGGTGCAGGTGCAGCCCGTGGTAGTGGTTGACGCTGAAGTTGCCGAGCGGGTGGGCGGACGCCTCGCCGTTGATGAAGAAGATGCCGGCGAGCAGCAGGGCGACCACCAGCAGGGGCCGCACCACCCAGCTCGACAGGCTCACCTGCCGCCTCGGAGCTCCGCGAGCTTGCGGCCCGCCTTCAGCGCCTGCAGCGGGGAGAAGTTCGCGTTCAGCCGCAACGCCTGCACCAGCGCCTCCTGGGCCTCGACGACCCGGCCGAGCGCGGCGAGGATCATGCCGCGGTGGTAGGAGAACGTGGCGTTCTGCCAGCCCAGCGCCACCGCGCGGTCGGAGTAGCTCAACGCCTCCGCGTCCCTTCCGTTGACGTGCAGTGCCCACGCCATGGCGTCGGCGACGAAGACGCTCTGCCGGCGTCCCCACTCGGCTTCCGCACGGCGCAGCGCCTGCATGCCATCACCGCGGTCCGCGGCGACGAGGGCCGCGGCCAGATCGTCGGAAGCACCCTGGGACTCCATCAGTCGTTGCTGCTCGGTGAGCACGGCGTACTGCCGGCCGGCCTCCTCCGTCCTGCCGGAGGCCTCCAGCATCTCCGCGTACTCCTGCAGGTACTGGGGCAGGGGAGCGCGTGCCACGAGCCTGCGGTAGGACTCCAGCGCCACCGGGACGTCGCCCCGTGCCGCCGCGACCTTCGCCATGCCTTGGGTGAGAGTCATGTCGTCTCCTCTCGCCGCCAGTCCCTGCTCGTAGTGCCCGGCGGCAACGTCCAACTGGTTGTGGTCGAACGCGAGTTCGCCCAGCCGGTAACGGCAGAACGCGATCTCCTCGGGCGTCGTGGAGGACTTCAGCGCGCGCTGCATCGCGTCGCGGGCGCCGTCGACGTCGCCGTGGAGCTCGAAGTGGAAGGAGGCGCGGGCGAACGATGCCGTGTTCGGCTTGAGGTCCAGCATCTTCTGCACCGCCTCCTGCGCGCCCGCGTCGTCGCCGAGCTGCGTCAACGCGTCCGCCAGCACGCCGTGGGCCTCCGCGGAGGACGGCAGCGCGGCGATCGCCTTCAGCGCCCAGTCGCGGGCCGCGTGGAAGTCGTGGCGGGCGTTGGCCAGCGTGCCCATGCCGATGGCGGCGAGGCCCGTGTCACCCGCGTTCTTCAAAGCACCTTCGGCCTTCGCGTAGTACGCCGGGTCGGCCGTGACCCGGGCCAGCTCCACGTAGGACGAGCCGAGCCGAGCCCAGGAAGCCTTGTCCTGCGGGAGTTCGTGCAACCGCCGCTGCAGCTGGTGGACCACCTTGTGCATCTGGTTCTGCTGCGCCACGGCGGGAACGACGGGTTCGAGGGGCGCGCCCCCGGCCCTGCTGTCGGCAGGACCGGAGGCGGCTAGGTGGGCAAGCGCCGCGGTGACCAGGAGAACCACCGCGACGGCCTGCCGTTGTTGGTACTTCACTTCGAGTGCGATCCGTACTTGCGGATCTGCTGCTGACGCTTGCGCCAGATGAGGAATCCGGCGCCGAACACGACCGCCGAGCCGACCGCGGTGGTCATGGCCATCGGGTCGATGTTCCCGATCTTGCCGACCGGGTTGACCGCGACCTCGGCGGTGGTGCCCGAGGCGTTGACCGCCGTGCCGTTGCGGGGCAGGCCCACGTACGGGAAGGCGGCCTCGAACGGCTGGTCGTTCGCGTCGACCTTGTCGCCGGTGGCGAGCGCCTCCACGAGCTTGCCGGACGCCGCGGCGCCCTCCATCGCCTGCACGGCGATGTCCACGACGTCGTCGGTGAGGCGGCGGCCGTTCGGGAAGCCCTGCGTGTCGCCGGCGAGCAGGCCCAGGCGGTTCGGGTTGGGGTTCGGGGCGATCATCATGTTCAGCCGCAGCATCTCGGACGGCCGGAACCGGTTCTTGTCCGCGTCCTGGTTGTCGACCTGCGAGTTCAGGTCGGCGTTGATCTGCGCGCCGAGCTTCTTCGTGATGCCCGTCAGGAAGATCTCCGCCAGGTCGTCGCGCTGGCCCTGCGGCGCCGGGATCTTGTAGATCGCCTCGACGAGCTTCGGCAGCTCCGGGTTCACGACCCGGTCGACGAGCTCCTTCACGCCGGCGTCCTGGTCGGGGCGCAGGCCGTTGAACGCGTCCTTGAGGCCCGCGGGCGCCACGACCTCGTTCACCAGCGGGTTGCCCAGGCGCGAGACCTGCACGAAGTCACCGACCGGCTGCGCCTTGCCCGGCGAGAGCTGCAGCGACCGGCGCTGCGTGGTGCTCCAGATGCCGATGTTCGGGTTGCGGTGCATGTCGTTCTTGAGCGCCAGCGCGTTCTTGGGCAGCTGGATCGCGATCGTGTTGACGTTGTAGCCGCGCAGCGTGTCCTGGCCGACCTCGCTCAGGTTGCCGCCGTAGAGCAGGTCGAACACCCGCAGGTCGGCGAAGAACGCGTCCTCGGACGGGCCGACGTAGACCTTGCCGCCGCCGGGGATCGCGACGACCGCCTGGTCGCGCAGCTTCTTGAAGTCGGGCATCGACGCCGGGCCGTTCGGGGACGGCGCGACCGGCGCGTTGCTGGCCAGCTTGACCTTCTGGCCGTTCTCGTAGATGGCTTCGAGGTCGTAGCGCTGCCGGAACAGCAGGTTCTCGTCGTCGAGCGAGTCCACCACGCCGTTGGTGTAGAGGAACGTGTTGTTCTTGCGGCGGTCGTCGTCGCGGAACTGCCAGCGCAGCGTGATGTCCGGCTTCGCGTCGCCGTCGTTGTCGATGTTGAAGTCGTACTGGGCGTCCTCGGCGAACGGGAAGAAGTTGGGGCCGCCGTTGGGCTCCTGGAAGCCGGACCAGTTGCCGACCAGCGTCACGGTGTCCTTGTGGTCGGGACTCACGAACGCGTACAGGTCCGTGTTGTCCACGGCCGGGTCACCCGCGATCAGCGGAGCCTCGCGGTGAGACGACGCCGTGGCGCCGGTACCGCCGAACATGGCCGCGTTCAGCAGTGTGGCGGCCACCAGCGCGGCCGCAGCCACCTGGCCGCGCCGACCGCTGAGGGCGTGCGGTGATGACATCTCTGGGCAACCTTTCGGAGAGGTGGAACGGGTGCGCTGTCAGGCGCTGTGCATCAGCAGCGACGGTTCGCTGGAATGGCTGGAATGGCTTGCGTGGTCGTTCGTCCACCTCGCTTGGGTGAAGTCGCGGATGCCCTCGACGAGCCGGTCCACGTCGTGTTCCGGCCGCACCACCAGGCGCGCGAACTTGCTGCTCATGCCGAGCTTGTTGCCGCACTCGCGGATGAAGACCTGGTGACGGGACAGCAGGTGGTCCCGCAACTCGCGGCCGTCGATGCCGCCGCCGAGCTTGACCAGCAGGAAGTTGGCCTGCGAGGAGTAGACCGTGAGGTCCGGGATCCGCGAGAGCTCCATGCCCATCCGGTACCGGTCCCGGGACAGCAGCCGCAGGCTTTCGGCGTACTCGGCCTCGTGCTCGGCCAGCATGAACACGACCGTCTCGGCCAGGGAGTTGAGGTTCCACTTCGGCAGGATCTGGCGCATCTTCCCGGCGAGGCCGGGGTTCGCGACCAGGTAGCCGAAGCGGATGCCGTGCAGGCCGAAGTTCTTGCCGAGGCTCTTCAGCACGACCACGTTGGGCCGGATGGAGGCCTCGGCCGCGACCGACGGAACCCGTTCGACCTCGACGAAGTCGATGAACGACTCGTCGATCACGATGAGGTCGAGGTCGGCGAGCTCGTCCATGAAGCGGACGATCTCCCGGCGCGGCAGGTAGCCGCCGTCGGGGTTGTTGGGGTTGCAGATCACGGCGACCTTGCTGCCCCTGGCCCGGATGAACTTGATGTACTCGTCGACGTCCAGCTCGAAGTTGGTGCTCTCCTGGAGCAGGAACATGTCGACGCGCTTGTTGCTCTCCATCGGCTGGTCGGTCCAGCGGCCGAAGGTCGGGATCGGGATCGCGACGCTCTCGTGGATCCACATGTGGTCCATCCACGTGATCAGCTCGGTCGACCCGTTCGACATCGCGATCGTCGCCGGGTTGAGGCCGAGCACGCTGGAGAGCTGGGCCGCGATCTTCGAGGAGTCGCTGGGGTAGAACTTCAGGACCGCCTCGAGGTTCTTCGAGAGCTCCTCGAACATCTGCGGCGTCGGGAAGTACGGGTTGCACGGGATGCAGAAGTCGACGAGCTCGCCCGCACCCGTCCGCGACAGCTCGAAGTAGGACGGGCTGTGCGCGGTCTGCTGGAAGAGACCCGAGTCCACACCATGCCGCACGCGATCACTCCGTCCCTCGGTCCGTTTCCGACACCGGGGCATACGTGCCGTTGTTCACCACGGTTCACGGGTCCGTTTCGGGAAGGTCTCGGAAAGGTCTCGCGCGCAACCCGGGCCCCTCCCGCCGCCGACCTGCTGCCGAGGTGGCCTGCGGTCCACATAGGACAGACCAATCACGCAGATCGGGACCTCGGGTTGCGGTCGCACGTGCTCGGGTATCCGGCCTCGAGGCCCACTCGCGCGCGTGACGTTCGCCAAACGGTCTCGTTTGGGCCTGATTTGGCACAAATAGCAGGTCAGAACGGCTGCGGTGGTGGTTTTCGACGTGGTGCGCCGCGCCTTTCGAAGCGATTTCCACTTCCGTGACGGGCGTCCTGCGAAAAATTGTCAGAGCAGGCGGATACCCTCCTGGTAGTCCGCACACGACCAGGGAGCAGTACCCGTGACCGCAGAGACCCTGTACGGGGCCGACGACCTCACCCACCTGGAAGGTCTGGAGGCCGTCCGCAAACGGCCAGGCATGTACATCGGGTCGACCGACAGCCGGGGCATCAACCACCTCTTCAGCGAGATCGTCGACAACTCGACCGACGAGGGCGTGGCGGGCCACGCGACCAAGATCGTCGTCACGCTGCACGCCGACGGCAGCGTCCAGGTCGACGACGACGGCCGCGGCATCCCGACCGACGTGCACGCGAAGTCCGGTCTGTCCGGTGTGGAACTGGTCCTCACGAAGCTGCACGCCGGCGGCAAGTTCGGCGGCTCCGGCTACAAGACCTCCGGCGGCCTGCACGGCGTCGGCGCCTCCGCCGTCAACGCGCTGTCACACCGCTACGACGTCACGGTCCGCCGCGGCGGCAAGGTCCACCAGATGTCGTTCGCGCACGGCGTCCCCGGCGTCTTCGACGGACCCGGCCCCAAGGCGAAGTTCACCCGCCAGGCGGGCCTGCAGGTCGTCGGCAAGATGAAGCGCAGCGAGTCGACCGGCACCTCGACCCGCTACTGGCACGACGCGCGGTACTTCGAGAACGGCGCGGCCCTCGACGTCGAGGTGGTGCGCCAGAAGCTGCGCAACACCGCGTTCCTCGTCCCCGGCGTCACCTACGTGCTGCGCACGGCGCTGGAAGACGCGATCTCCGAAGAGGTCTTCCACTACCCGCACGGCCTCACCGACATGGTCGACTTCCTGGCCCCGTCCGGCGACCGCGCCGTCTCCGGCACCCTGGTCATCACCGGCAGCGGCACCTACTTCGAGAACGCCGCCGACGAGAACGGCGTGATGCGGTCCAAAGTGGAGCGTCAGGCCGAGATCGAGGTCGCGCTGCGCTGGGGCACCGGCTACGAGCGCACCGTCGAGTGCTTCACCAACACCATCCGCAACATGCACGGCGGCACCCACCGCCGCGGCTTCGACCGCGCCGTGCTGAAGTCAGTCCAGGACGCCATCTCCAAGACCCGGGGCCTGCTCAAGCCCAAGGAGGAGATGCCGACCCTCGACGACGTGCTCGAGGGCATGACGGCCGTCATCCACGTCCGCATCCCCGAGCCGCAGTTCACCTCGCAGACCAAGGACGAGCTGTCCACCGCGGGCATCACCAAGGTGCTGCAGGGCATCGTCGACCAGCAGGTCCGCGCGTGGACCGAGGACCGCAAGTCCAAGGTGGAGGCCAAGACCGTCCTGCAGAAGGTCGTCGACGCCTCCCGCGTCCGGCTCACGCAGAAGCAGCAGAAGGACGCGGCCCGCCGCAAGACGGCGCTCGAGGGCGCGGCGATGCCCGCGAAGCTCGTCGACTGCCGCACCACGGGTGTTTCGCGGTCCGAGCTGTTCCTGGTCGAGGGGGACAGCGCATTGGGCTGTTTCGTGAAGGAAACTCGCGTTTCGCTCGCGTCTGGCAAGTCGTTGTCGTTCGGGGAGCTGGTCGACGACTGGAGTCGTGGCGTCACGCACTTCGGTTACGCCACCAACAAGGCGGGCAGGGTCGTCGTCGTCCCTCTGGTCGAGCCCCGGCTGACCAAGAAGAACGCGTCGCTGGTCCGCGTCACGCTGGACAACGGCGAGTCCGTGCGGTGCACGCCGGACCACCTGTTCCGGCTGCGCGACGGTTCCTACCGGCGGGCCGACGCGCTGGAGCCCGGCGACTCGCTGATGCCGCTGTACCGGTCGGTGTCCTCGAAGGCCGGGGGCGACAAGCTCGACGGCTACGAGCGGGTCTGGATGAACGACCGGCAGGAGTGGGTCTACACCCATTACCTGGCCGACTCGTACAACCTGCGCCACGGCTTCGACAGCGCCGAGAACGGCAACGTCCGCCACCACGTCGACGTCGACAAGCGCAACAACGACCCGCGCAACCTCAAGCGGATGACGTGGGAGGACCACGCCGCTCTGCACGCCGCGATGATGGGCGAGCACGTGCACGAGGGGTACCGCGCGTGGCTGGCGGCGGGCGGCACCGAGTTCAAGTCCGCGATGCTGTCCGAGCAGTGGAAGAACCCGGAGTTCCGCGCCTCCTGCCTCGCCCGTCTCGCCGAGCGCAACCAGGACCCGCAGTTCCGCGCCCGCATCGAGCAGGGTTTCCGCGACTGGTACTCGGCTCTGAGCGCTCAGGAGAAGGTCGCCTACGCCGAGCGCCTGCGTGCGGTGCAGGCCGAGTACTGGGCCGAGCCCGGACACCGCGCCGCGGCGGCCGAGCGGGTGCGCGCGTTCTTCGCCCAGCCGGGTAAGCGCGAGGAGTGGCGCGAGCGCGCGCTGGCGCAGTGGCAGGACGAGGAACTGCTGGCATGGCGCTCCCTCTCGACCGCCGAGCAGTTCTCCGACCCCGCCGAACGGCAGCGCCAGCGCGACGCGGTCGTCGCCTGGCACGAGGCCAACCCCGCGTTCGGCCGCGAGCATTCGGCTCGGATGAAGCAGCGGATGGCCGACCCCGCCACCGGCCACCTGGAGAAGATCCAGGACGGGCGTCGCCGGTACGTCGAGTCCGTCTCCCGTGACGAGAAGGTCGCGCGGCAGAACGAGGGGCGCAGGATCGCCGCGCTCAAGCGCATGGCTCCGATGCTGTCCACGCCGTCGAACTTCGAGCTGGCGCTGGCCTACGAGCTCGACCGCAGGCAGAACGCGAAGACAGGGCTGAAGTTCGCGAAGGTGCTGGCGCACTACGACGACGACTTCGCGCGGCTGCGCGAGGCGGCGTCGATGGTGAACCACTCGGTCGCGTCCGTCGAGGCGTTGCCCGAGCGCGAAGACGTCTACGACCTGACCGTCGACGGCTACCACAACTTCGCCCTCGAAGCCGGGGTGTTCGTCCACAACAGCGCCCGCATGGCCCGCGTCTCCGAGTACCAGGCGCTGCTCCCGTTGCGCGGCAAGATCCTCAACGTGCAGAAGGCCTCCCTCGCCGACACCCTGCGCAACGCCGAGATCGCCTCCATCGTGCAGGTGCTCGGCGCCGGCACCGGCCGCACCTTCGAGCTGTCCCAGATGCGGTACGGCCGGGTGATCCTGATGGCCGACGCGGACGTCGACGGCAGCCACATCCGCACGCTGCTGATCACCCTGTTCGCCAAGTACATGCGCCCGGTGATCGAGGACGGCCGCCTCTTCGCGGCCATGCCCCCGCTGCACAAGGTCATGACCCGCGGCCGCAACGCCGAGACGCACTTCACCTTCACCCAGCGCCAGATGGAGCAGACCGTCGCGCGGCTGGAGAAGGCCGGCAAGACGGTCGTCACGCCGGTGCCGCGGTTCAAGGGCCTGGGCGAGATGGACGCGGACGAGCTGTGGGAGACCACGATGAACCCGTCCACCCGGTCCGTCCGGCGCATCACCATGGACGACGCCGAAGCCGCCGAAGGCGCGCTCGAACTCCTGATGGGCGAGAAGGTCGAGCCGCGTCGCAACTGGCTCATCGAGTCGTCCGCACGGGTCGACCAGTCGGCCATCGACCTCTAACGAGAAAGACCAACAAGACTCATGGCACGCCGCAAGGGATCCACGACCAAGGTCGACCCCGCCGCGTTCGACCGGGCCGGCGCCACGGTGCTCGACAACTCGCTGCAGACCGAGATCGAGGACTCCTACCTGGAGTACGCGTACTCGGTCATCCACTCGCGGGCACTGCCGGACGCGCGGGACGGCTTGAAGCCGGTGCACCGCCGCATCCTGTTCTCGATGCACGAGCAGGGGTACCGGCCGACCCACGCGTACGTGAAGTCGGCGCGCGTGACAGGCGACTGCATGGGCAAGTACCACCCGCACGGTGACACGGCGATCTACGACGCGTTGGTGCGTCTCGCGCAGGACTTCAGCCTCAACGAGCCGCTCATCGACGGTCACGGCAACTTCGGTTCGCCGGACGACGGGCCGGCCGCGGCGAGGTACACCGAGTGCCGCATGTCGCCGGTCGCCATGCAGCTGGTCGGTGAGCTCAACGAGGAGACCGTCGACTTCCGGCCGAACTACGACGGGTCGCTGGAGGAGCCGTCCGTGCTCCCGGCGGCGTTCCCGAACCTGCTGGTCAACGGCACGTCCGGGATCGCGGTCGGCATGGCCACGAACATGATCCCGCACAACCTCCGCGAGGTGGTCGGGGCGGCGCGGTGGCTGATCACGCACCCGGACGCGAGCCTCGACAAGCTGATGGAGTTCGTGCCGGGCCCCGACCTGCCGACCGGAGGCATGCTGCTGGGCCTCGACGAGGTGCGGAAGGCCTACGAGACCGGGCGCGGTGTGGTCCGGATGCGCGCGAAGGTCGAGATCGGCCTGCTCGAGGGCAGCCGGGGCCGTCAGGCGATCACCGTCACGCAGCTCCCGTACGGCGTCGGCTCGGAGCGGATCGTCGAGAAGATCACCGACGAGGTCAACAAGTCCAAGCGCCTCACCGGCATCGCGGACGTCAAGGACCTGACCGACCGCGAGAACGGCATCCGCCTCGTCATCGAGTGCAAGGTGGGCGTCAACCCGCAGGCGCTGCTCGCCGACCTCTACCGGCTCACGCCGATGGAGCAGTCGTTCGGCATCAACAACCTGGTGCTGGTCGACGGCCAGCCCCAGACGCTCGGCCTGAAGCAGCTGCTGGAGGTCTTCCTCCAGCACCGCTACGAGGTCGTCACGCGCCGCACGAAGTTCCGCCGCCGCAAGCGCGAGGAACGCCTGCACCTGGTCGACGGCCTGCTGATCGCGCTGCTCGACATCGACAAGGTCATCAAGCTGATCCGGGGCAGCGAGAACGCCGCCGCCGCCAAGGACGGCCTGATGAAGCAGTTCAAGCTGTCGGAGATCCAGGCTTCCTACATCCTCGACACTCCGCTGCGCCGCCTCACCCGCTACGACAAGCTCGAGCTCGAGAACGAGCAGGAGAAGCTGCGGGGCGAGATCGCGGAGCTCACCGCGATCCTCGACGACGAGGGCGTGCTGAAGAAGCTCGTCTCGTCCGAGCTCGCGACCGTCGCGAAGGAGCTCGGCGGCGACCGCCGCACCAGCCTCATCGACGGTGACCTCAAGGAGGTGCTGGCGGCGTCGAAGCCCGCCGGCCCGCTGGAGGTCGCGGACGACCCGTGCCAGGTGATCCTGAGCGCCTCCGGGCTGGTCGCGCGCACCGCGGCCGAGTCGGAGGAGGCGTCCGAGGGCAAGCGCCGCGCGGGCCGCGTGAAGCACGACGCGGTGTCCGCGGTCGTGCACTCCACGGCCCGCGGCCAGGTCGTCCTGATCACGAACCTGGGCCGTGCCTTCAAGACCGACGTGCTGCCGCTCCCGGTGCTGCCGGAGCAGAGCGGCACGGTCTCGTTGCGGGGAGGCATGGCCGCCTCGGAACTGGTGCCGCTGGAGAAGGGGGAGCGGGTCGTCGGCATCGCGCCGCTCGACCCGAAGGACTCACCCGGCATCGCGCTGGGCACGAAGCTCGGCACGGTGAAGGTGTGCGTGCCGGAGTGGCCGGTCCGCTCCGACGAGTTCGAGGTCATCACCCTCAAGGACGGCGACGAGATCGTCGGCTGCACCTGGCTCACCGACGGCAGCGAGACGCTGGCGTTCGTCAGCTCCGACTCGTCCCTGCTGCGCTACGACGCGAAGCTGGTCCGCCCGCAGGGCCTCAAGGGCGGCGGCATGGCGGGCATCAACCTGAGCGGTGACGCCCACGTGGTCTTCTTCGGCGCGATCCGCACCGACGACGCCGAACACGGCGAGCCGATGGTCGTCACCTCGTCCGGCCAGAGCGTGAAGGTCACCCCGTTCAGCGAGTACCCGCCGAAGGGCCGCGCCACCGGCGGCGTGCGCTCGCAGCGCTTCCTCAAGGGGGAGACCCACCTGGTCCTCGCGTGGATCGGCTCCCGCCCGGCGGGCGCCGACGACAAGGGCTCGCCGGTGGAGCTGCCGGACATCGACCCGCGCCGCGACGGCTCGGGCCACGCCCACCCCGGCCCGGACGTGATCGGCCACCTGATCGAACGCGACTAGGTCGTGCTGTGGCGCCAGGCCTGGACCTCAGGCCTGGCGCTGGGCGAGCCGCGCCTCGATCCGCCGCACGAGCCGGCGTGCCCGCCGTCGCGGGACGAGGGTGGTCCCGTCGAGCTTCAGCAGGTAGCTGTAGGTCATGCCCTTGTGCCGCAGGCGATCGACGAACCCCGCCGACACCTGCCCTGGGTAGACGATGCGGTCGGCCTCGTCGACCAGGACCCGTTCGATCCGGCGGCGGGCCTGGCGGGGCACCCACCACGGCGTCACCAGCAGCAGGACCGCGGCGAACACCCAGGCGGTGATCAGCGCCGCGGTCAGCACCGGGTCGCCTTGCCACGGCAGCGCGAGTCCGGCCGTGCCGGCCGCGAGGAACACGACGCCGTAGGCGACGGCCCAGCCCGCCGTCGCGGCCGCCGGGTGGTCGGTGCGCGTCAGCTCCCACCTCGTGGTGGTGCGCTGCCAGCGCTTGAGACCGCGGCCCTGCCGGTGTGCGGTGGGGATGGCGACGACCGCCAGCGCCACCGCCACCAGGACGGCGGAGAGGGTGCGGTGCTCCCGCACGAACTCGACGGCCCTGGCCGCGGGGTCGGCGAGCAGCAGTCCGATCTGGGCGGCCGGCAGGGCGAGGAACAGCGCGGCGAACAGCCAGCCGAGCAGCTTCGGCAGCACGTCCGCGAGCAGGGCGAACGGCGTCCGGCGGATCACCGGGATGCTGCCCAGGACCATCAGCACCACGACGACGGCGGCGACGCCGGCCAGGGAGACGACGCCGGCCTTCTGCTCCGGATCATCGGGGTCCACCCTCGTGACGGCGTGGGTCACCAGCGGTATGACCGGGCTCAGGAGCACGAGGCCGTGCAGCATCGTCCGGGAGCGCAGGGCGGCGTAGCCGAACGCGGTCAGCACCATGCCGGCGCCGAGTGCGGCGGCGGGGGCGAGCAGTCCGTCGGGCAGCAGGTCGAACAGCGAGAGCATCAGCAGCGCGGCGCCGAGGACGACGGCCAGCAGGCCGCCCGCCTGGGCGATGCGGTTGCCGCGGGTGAGGCCGTTGACGGCCCAGTAGGGCAGCAGTGACGCGCCGCGCAGGGTCCGGGTGACCGGTTTGGCGACGCCGAGGCCCGACCTGTCGCTGTCGAGGACGCTCACCGCGACGGCGGCCGCGGTGGCGGCGGTGCGGATCATCTGGTCGCCCGCCAGTTCCTCGCCCAGCGGTTCGCGGCCGATCCTCGCCTGGTCGAACGCGTCCAGCGCGGCGAACGCCCGCTCGACCTTCTCCGGGGTGGTGTCGAAGCCGCCCTGGCGTTCGAGGTCGTCCAGGAGCGTCCGGTGCTGGATGACGAACAGCGCGCCGGCCGACCGCCGGTTCGCGCCGTCGAGGGTGTCGGCCTCGATCGCGTCGCGCAGCGCGCCGAGCTCCTCGGTGACGATGCGCAGGTGCAGCCCCCATGCGACGAGCCTCGCCAACGCGGGCGCGGTGGCGGGCACGTCGTCCGGGGACTTGCTGGTGTAGATGCGCACGAGGTCGTTCGTCGCGGCGGCGGCGAGGCCGCTCAGCCGCTCGGGCTCGGTGCCGAACAGGGTGCGCACGAGGTCGTCGACCTTGCGCTGGGCGCACTCGCGCACGCTGCCCGCGGCCTGGTCCTCGATCTTGCACTGGCGGTACAGGCGTTCCGGGGAGAGCACGACCTGGCTCAGCGTGGTGGCGGCGTCGAGCCTGCCCCAGATCCAGTCGTTGACCCGCCAGGACCGCTTGAGGAAGCCCGAGAACCGCCCGAGCGACGCGCCCGCGGCCTTGTCGTCCGGGGTGCGGGACTGGCGGGCGAACGGGTTCTCGGCGCGCAGGCTCACCTGCATGAGCTCCACGGGCTGGTCGAGTCCTGTCGGCGCGACCTCGCTGACGCACGTCGCGGAGATCTCCAGCGCCAGCAGGCGGGACAGCAGGAAGTCGGCGCCGGACCGGAGGTGTTTCTGCTCGGTGCAGGTGAGCGGGGCGGTGAGCAGGGCGCGCCAGGCCGCGAGCTCGGACATGTCGTCGTGTTCCGGGCCGACGGCGGGCAGCACCTCCTCCGTGATCCGCCGCAGGATCACGCCGATCTCGACGACCTGCTCCCGCACGGCGGCACCGATCTCGTTGCCGGGCACCGTCAACGCGGCGTGGTAGTCGCGCAGGCGGCCGGCCCAGTGCCGCTGGTTCGGCGGTCCGGGGTCGACGCCCTCGTCGAGCCGCCTGCGCTGCTTGCGGATCGCCGCCCGGCATTTGTGGAGCTGCTTGCGAAGTGCGGCCAGCTCCTGCGCGTGCGGGTCGGCGTCCGGCACCACCCAGATCAGCCGCTTGAGCAGGTCGAGGGTGGCCGCGGCGAGCCGTTCGGCCATGGTGAAGCCCCACGGCCAGCAGCCTTCCTGGCCGAGCACGGTCTGGGGCGGCGGCGCGGAGGGGACGTAGGGGAGCGGCTGGTCCGCGGGCCACGCGCGCTGGGCTGCCTCGGCGGCGGCGCGCACCCGTTCGAACGTCATGCCGCGCGCGTCCGCTTCCGGCGCGTCGAACAGCCGCCCGGCCAGTTGGGTTGCGGCATAACGGATCCGGACGTCGCGGTACTGCCCGTACAACGTCCGGGAGAGCCGGTACAGCTGCGGTACCAACGACTTCCGGTCCTGCCCGTACAGCTGGTTGAGCATCGCGTTGCGCCCGCTGCGCCGGGACGCGGCGGCGCGGTTGTGCGCCTCGACCCTGTCCACGTAGGTCCGGCCGCTCTGGCTGTACAGCGCGCCGAGCAGCTTGCCGCCGAGGCCCGCCACCGTCGGTCCGCCGCCGAGCTCGTCCTGGACGTCCTCGCCGGACCCGCCCGGCGCGTGCGGGAACACCAGCAGCATGACCCGCCGCACCCGTGCCTCGGCGGGCATCCGGTCGATGGCCTCCAGTGCCTCCTTGGTCGGGGTGTTGACCAGCACGCCGCCGTCGACGGCGAACCGGGACCGCTGCCTGCCGTCGCGGTACCAGCTGGCGCCCTTGCCCATGCCCGACTCGTCGTCGCCCGCCACCGGCACGTAGGAGGGTTCGAAGGCGAACGGGAACGAGGCCGTGGAGCGGGCCGCCAGCGCGAGCCGTTCGACCAGGTTCGCCTTGACCTGCTTGTCCCGCACAAAGTCGTCGCGCTCGTCGCCGCACGAGGAGGGGTCGCGCCGGAAGGAGAAGCTGCCCTGGTGGACCGTCTGCGGCAGCTGCTGGCCGAGGTCGTCGTAGCTCACCTTCGGCACGCCGTTGAGCAACGTCGTGGTGATCCGCAGGTCGATCGGCGCCTCGTCCGCCGGCACCTCCTCGAAGTCGGCGGTGAGCCCGCTCAGGGCCTCCTCCAGCTTCGGCAGGAAGTACTCGTCGCCCTGCAGCAACGACTGGGGCTGCCCGCTGAACGGCTGCCGCAGCAACTGGTCGATCCGCCCGTGCTCGACCCACAGCCCGCGCAGTGCGCTCAGCCGCGCCGCCCTGTTCACCTGGGACAGTGCCAGCGCGGCCCCGTTGATGCCGCCCGCGGACGTGCCGGTGATGACGTCGGCCCGTGCGGTACCGCCCACCAGGTCGAGCACGGCGCGGTAGGCCGCGTCGCCGTCCTCGCCCCTCGCGCGGGTGAGGCGGTCGAGCTCGAGCACCACGCCGCCCATCCACACCGCGAGGCTGACCCCGCCGTTGAGGACGACGGCGAAGCGGATCTCCTCGGGATGGGCGCTGTCAGTGGTCATGCACGGGAGTCGCGTTCGGCCCAGCGCGGGTTACGCTTTCCGCCTACATCGATCGGGTGAAACCCCCACCTCACGGGCGAAGACGCGGGTTCCTACGATGCCGCCATGGTCCGCACGACTCCGCCGCGCCCGGTCGACCTCACCGCCCACCTGCCCGAACTGGCACCGCTGGCCCGCACCGCCGTGCGCCTGCACCCCAGGCCGGGCAATCCGTCCACCGCGGACAGCTCGTTCGGCGGCCCGCTGCTGTGGCCGGCCGCCGAGCCGTGGCCGACGTGCGCCGAGCACGTCGACTCCTTTGTGGACGGTGCCAGCCCCGCGAACGTCGTCGCGCGGCGCCGGATCCTGACCGCGGCGTGGGCGCGGCCGCGCGAGGAAGGCGCGGACCTGTTGACGGCGGCCGAGAAGGTCGTCCTCGACAGCGTGTCGGAGGAGGAGCGGATCTTCCAGGAAGAGCCGCTGCCGCTGGTGCCCGTCGCACAGCTGTACGCGCGGGACGTGCCGGGGCTGCCCTGTCCCGGGGGCGCGGACCTGCTGCAGGTGCTGTGGTGCCCGTTCGACCACGAGGACGAGGGGTGTGTGCCGCGCACGTCGCTGCACTGGCGCGTCGCCGCCGACGTGACGGATGCGTCGGCCGGCGCTCCACATCCCGCGCTGGTCGACGAGAACTACCTCCCCGAAGCCTGCGTGCTGCACCCGGAAGAGGTGACGGAGTACCCGGCACCCCTCGAGCTGCCTCGGGATCTGGCCGCGCGGGTGCGGGGGTGGGAGGAACGGGAGGGCGCGCAGTACCAGTACGACCTGTCTGTCGCGCCGGGGTGCAAGGTCGGCGGGTACGGGCCGTGGAGCTTCTCCGACCCGTTTCCCCTGTCCTGTCCCGATTGCGGCGCTGCGGTGGGGCCGTTGCTCACCATCGCCAGCGGGGAGTGGGACGGCAACAGGAGTTGGCGGCCGGTCGAGGAAACCGATGGCGCGTCGACGATCTACCCGTCGCCGTCCGAGCCCACGATGGTGTCGATCGGGCGCGGTTACAACCTCCAGCTCTACACCTGCGTTGCCGCGCCGGGGCACCGGCACGTCGCGAACATGCAGTGACGCGACCGGTGATTGAAAGTTCAACGCGCCCGTAGGATGGCGCCATGGCGAAGACCCGGTGGCTGGACGACGAGGAACAGGCGACCTGGCGGAGTTTCCTGCTGGCCAGCAGGATGCTGATGGACCGGGTCGAGCGTGATCTGAAGCAGGACGCGGGCCTGTCCTTCGCCTACTACGACGTGCTGTCGCGCTTATCCGAGGCGCCGGGCAGGTCGATGCGGATGGCCGACCTGGCGGCGGCCTGCGTGTTCGACCGGAGCAGGACGAGCCACGCCGTCGACCGGCTGGTCCGGGACGGCTGGGTGCGCCGGGAGGAGGCGGCCGGCGACGCCAGGGGGCAGTTCGCCGTGCTCACCCCGGAGGGCGTGAAAGAGGTGCGGCGGATTGCTCGCAGGCACGTCGAGCAGGTCCGTTCGCTGGTGTTCGACCGGCTGAGCCCGGCGCAGCGGGACTCCCTGCGGGAGATCAGCGGTGTGCTCGCGGAGGGGATGGCCGACGACGCCGCCCTGGCCCGGATGGGCTGGCCCGGCTGAGCTGCTCGTACGGCCCCAGATAGTTGAAACTTCAGCGCACTGCTATCGTCGCGCTCCGCGCTGAAACTTCAACTACTTCCCGTGTTCTGGAGGCATGCCTTGATGAAGCACGCTCTGGCCACCGTCCTCTCGCTGACGTTGTGCGGGGCGACCGCCACGCCCGCGGTGGCCGGGCCGCCGATCGCCACGGGGTGCAGACTCGGGCTCGCGTGCTTCTACGACAGCGTCTGGGCCAACACCAGACCGCAGAGCTACGAGGACCCCGCCACGTCGTGCACGGCCCTGCCGTTCATCGCCAAGGCGCTCATCAACAACACCAGCCGCCCGATCGCGCTTTACAGCGACCCGCACTGCCGGCACTTCCTGCTCGTGGAGCCGTCGCTCGAGTTCCACAGCTACCCGGTCCACGACGTGCGAGCGTTCCGTGCGCGCTGAGCCGATCACCCCCGAGGCTTCCGCGGTGCACCTGATCTCGGAGGCGCACGCGTACCTGAAGTCCGCCGCGTTGCGCGCCGTGGCACGCCTCGGCGTCGCCGACCACCTCGGCGACGGGCCGCGGCCCGCACGGGAGCTCGCCGCTGCGGTCGGTGCCGACGCGGACTACCTGAGCCGGGCGTTGCGCCTGTTGTGCACCAACGGGATCTTCCGGCAGGACGCCGACGGCGCGTTCGCGCTGACGCCGCTCGGGCAGGGGCTGCGCACGGACTCGCCGTACTCCGCGCGGTGGGGCGTGGTCATGAGCACCATGCACACGCACTGGTCCAGCGCCTTCGAGCTGGAGCAGTGCCTGCGCACCGGCACGCCGTCGTTCCCCGCGCTCTTCGGCAAGCCGTTCTTCGACTACGTCGCGGGGGACGCGCGCGCCGAGTTCCACGGCGGGATGGGCAGCTTCTCCGGGGCCGCCCGCAGGCTCGCGCTGGACGCGTACGACTTCCCCGCCACCGGCACGGTCGTGGACGTCGGCGGAGGGGCCGGCGGCTTCCTCCGGGACGTGCTGCACGCCCACCCCGGTCTGCGCGGCGTCCTCTTCGACCAGGAGCACGTGCTGCCCGGCGAGGTCCCGCCCGGCATCGCGCCCGGACGGTGGACCGAGGTCGCGGGCGACTTCTTCGACGAGGTGCCGCCCGGCGACCTGCACGTGCTCTCGTACGTGCTGCACGACTGGAACGACGACGAGTGCGTGCGCATCCTGCGCAACTGCCGTGCGGCGATGCGACCGGGCGGGAAGATCGCGGTGGTCGACGCGGTCGTGCGGCCGGGCGACGAGCCGGACGACGCCAAGCTGCTCGACCTCGTGATGATGATGCTGGTCAGCGGCAGGGAACGCACGCGAGAGGAGTTCGCGCGCGTATTCGCGAGAGCGGGACTGCGGCTCGGCCGGGTCGTGCCTTCGGCCGGGCCGCTGTCCGTCGTCGAGGCGGTCACGGACGAACGGTGACGTCCAGTGCCGCGCCGACGATGCTGTCCGTGTCGATCCCGTGGTGCCGGTAGACGCTGTCGAGGTCGCCGGACTGCCCGAACGCGCTGACCCCGAGGTGCGCCGCGCCGTGCCGGGTGAGGCCCGCCAGGAACGCGAGGGTGTGCGGGTGGCCGTCGAGCACCGTGACCAGGGGCGCGGTGCGGGCCGCGGGGAACAGGGTGTCGAGGATCCACGTCGGCGCGTTGCCGCGGCCGGCACGAGCCTGGACCGCGCGGAACACCAGGTCCGGGCTTGTGAGGCAGACGACGTCGGCGGCCACGCCGAGCGCGTCGAGCCGTGTGGCGGCTTGCAGTGCTTCGGGCACGAGGGCCCCCATCGCGACGAGGGTGACGTCCGGAGTGCCTGAAGCACGTCGCAGCGCGTAGCCGCCGGCGACGACCTGGCGGCGCCGGCGTTCGCGGGCGGCCGGGTCCGCGGGCACGGCGGCGAGGGTCTGGTCGACCGGGCGGGTCGACAGGCGCAGGTACGCGGACGAGCCGTCCGGAAGGCCCAGCTGCCCCAGCGCGGCCAGCAGGCACCACTCGGTGTCGAGCGCGAAGGCGGGCTCCCACGTCGTGCAGCCCGGTTGTTCCAGGCCGATCGACGGCGTGCCGATCGACTGGTGCGCGCCGCCCTCGGGGGCCAGCGTGACCCCGGACGGCGTGCCGACGAGGATCGACTGCCCGCCCGCGTAGAGACCGAACGACCACGGCTCGAGAGCCCGCGAGACGAACGGGTCGTAGAGCACGCCGATCGGCAGGAGCGGTTCGCCCCACCGGCTCCAGGTCGCGCCCAGCTCGCCCAGCAGGCCCACGAGGTTGGTCTCGGCGATGCCGAGCTCCACGTGGCGCCCGGTCGGGCGTTCGCGCCAGTGCAGGATCGTCTCGGCGTCGTCGGCGAACCAGTCGACGCCCTCGGCGGTGGACCAGATGCCGACCTTGTTGACCCAGCCGCCCAGGTTGGTGCTGGAGCTGACGTCCGGCGAGACGGTGACGACCCGCGCGCCCGCCTCCGGTGCGACGCGGTTCAGGTCGAGCAGGGTGCGGCCGAGCGCCGACTGCGTGGTCGCGGTGCCGGACGGGGTGCGGCCGAGATCCGCCGGCACGGCCGGGGGCGCCGCGAGCCGGACGGGGTCGCGGCGCAGCCTCGCGGCGGCGCGCCCGCACGCCTCGTGCGCGGGCGTGCCCGGCTCGAACCGTTGCCAGGGCTCGGAGGACGACGTGCCGCAGCGGGCCGCCAGCTCCTCGAACTGGCCGGCGGTCAGCAGCGCCGAGTGGTTCTGCGGGTGGCCTTCGGTCGGCAGGCCGTGGCCCTTCACGGTGTAGGCGATGACCACCGTGGGACGGGAGTCGTCGATCTCGTGGAACGCGGCCCGCAGCGCGGCGTGGTCGTGCCCGCCGAGGTCGCGCAGCGCGGTCGTCAGCGCCACGTCGTCGAGTGGGTCGATCAGCGCCGCGATGCGCGCGGCGTCCTCGCCGGTGCCGGGCAGCAGCGCGCGCAGCTTCTCCGGCGTGTGCCGCAGCAGGCGCTGGTACTCGGCGTTGGTCATCGAGTCGATCCGGTTGCGCAGGGCCTCGCCGCCGGGGCGGCGGAAGAGCTCCTCCAGCGCGGCGCCGTACTTGACGGTGATCACCTGCCAGCCGGCGGCGGTGAACAGCGCGCGCAACCGGTCCGCGCCGAGCACCGGCACGACGCGGTCGAGCGACTGGCGGTTGAAGTCGACGATCCACACGATCTCGCCCAGGTTCTGCACCATCGGGTCGAGGACGGCCTCCCAGACCGCGCCCTCGTCCAGCTCGGCGTCGCCCACCAGCGAGTACTGGCGCCCCTGCGGCTGCTCGCCGAAGTGACCGCCGACGTACCGCCGCGACAGCGCTCCCCAGATCGGCGCGGTCGCCCCGATGCCGACCGAGCCCGTGGAGTAGTCGGCGGGCACCGGGTCCTTGGTGCGCGACGGGTAGCTCTGCAGGCCGCCGAACGAGCGCAGCGTCGTCAGGTGCTCCTCGCCGAGCTGCCCCAGCAGGAACTCGATCGCGTGCAGCACGGGGGAGGCGTGCGGCTTGACCGACACCCGGTCCTGCGGCCGCAGGTGCTCGAACCACAGCGCGGTCATGATCGAGGTGATCGACGCGCTGGACGCCTGGTGCCCGCCGACCTTGAGGCCGGACGGGTTAGGCCGCACCCGGTTGGCGTGGTCCACGACCGCCGTCGACAGCCACAGCACCCGCTGCTCCACCGCTTTCAGCACGTCGAGCCCGACCGTCGTGCCGCTCTCGTTCAGCGTCGTCATGGGAGGCAGTGGAACGAACGGCCGTTCGGGCGCGCAACTATCACGCGTGGAACCGCACCGCCTGAGCAGCTTTCGTTCGCTGAGCGCCTCTGCAACGGCGGAAAAGTGCGCGGAGGTCTACAGTTCCGGCGTGGCCGACACTGGGACGATCGACGACCTGGACCGCCGGATCCTCGCGCTGCTGATCGAGGACGGACGCCGTTCCCTCGTGGACATCGCCGAGCGCGTCAGCCTCTCGCCCGCGCCCGTGAAACGGCGGATCGAACGCCTCGAACGGCTCGGCGTGATCACCGGCTACACCGCGCTGGTCGACCACGGCAAGCTCGGCGCGGGCCTGGAGGCGTTCGTGGAGCTGCGGTTCGCGGGCGACATCAGCGTCGAGGAGGTCACCGACTCGATGATGCGCATCCCGGAGGTGCAGGAGATCGTCACCGTCGCGGGTGATCCGGACGCGCTCGCCAGGGTGCGCCTGCACGACGTCGCGCAGGTGCGGGACGTGATCGACCGGATGCGCGAGGGCGGCCGCGTGATCGGCACGAAGACGTTGATGGTGCTCGGCCGCAAACGGCGCTGAGAAGACCGAACCGGTAGTCTTTCCGTCCCGAACGTCCAGTGGGGAACAGCGGGAAAATTCCTCCTGACCTGGTAAATCTGGCCGGTGGACACGCGAGCGGGCGGTGGTGGCGGTGGACTTGGGCATCGATGTCACCCCATCGGCGCAACGGGCCCGGAATCGCTCTTGTGCCGCCGGAACGCGCTGGTGTGAGGTGTCGCAGTGACGACCGACGCCCAGCGGTTCGACGTGTTCTTCCGCGCCTGCCCGGCCGCAGCCGTGATCACCGATCCCGAGGGGGTCGTGCGGGGGACGAACCCGGCGTTCGCGGAGCTCGTCGAGGGCACCGAGTTCGAGGTGAAGGCCGGCTTCGGCATCGGCGACGTCGCGGCCACGAGCACGAGCGAGCTGTTCCTGGCCGACGCGGTGACGAAGCTGCGCCGCGACCGCGACCTGGTCGTGCGCGGCGAGGTCGAGGTCGTCTCGGGCGAGGCGCAGAGCAGGTTCGCGCGGGTGTCGGCGACGGTGCTGCCCGGAACCGAGGACGGCCTGCTGTTCCTGCTGGAGGACGAGCAGGAGCTGCGGCAGCTGCGCGAGACGTTCCGGCACCAGACGCTGCACGACGCCCTCACCGGCCTGCCCAACGACGCGTACTTCCGGTCGAAGCTCGAGGGCATGGTCGCCACGGCCGCCGCCGGGGACCGCATCGCCGTGCTGTTCCTCGACGTCGACGGGTTCGGCGTGATCAACGACGGGCTCGGAGCGGATCTCGCGAACCGCGTGCTGCGCGCGACCGCCGGCACGTTGCGCGAGGTGTTCACCCGCGACAACGCCTTCATCGCACGCCTGTTCCGCGACGAGTTCGCCGTGGCGCTGTGCGGCGACCTCACCCGCCAGACCGTGGTGTCCCAGGTCGAGGAGATGATCGAGAGGCTCGCGCAGCCCGTCTACCACGACGGCGGCGTCGGGGTCGGCGTGAGCGCCAGTGTGGGCGTCGTGGTCGCGGACGCGGCCACCGCCGAGCACCACGCGCTGGCCCGTTCCGCCGAGGTCGCGCTGCACCGGGCCAAGGAGCTCGGCAAGTCCCAGTGGGTGCTCTACGACCCGGAGACCGACCGCGCGGCGCGCGACCGGTACTACCTTGCGGCCTCGCTCGCGGGCGCGATCGAGACGGGCGAGGTCGGGTTCGTCTACCAGCCGCAGGTCGTGCTGCCCGACGCCCCGGTCGTGACGTCGCTCAAGGCGAGCCTGTGCTGGCGGCACCCGTCGCTCGGCCGGCTGCGCGCGGACGACGTGTACGCGCTGGCCGAGCTCACGGGCATGACGATGCCGCTGGGCAGGCACCTGCTCGCGGAGGCGGTGGAGACCGCCGCCGACTGGCACGCCCGGCTCGCCGACGGAGCACCGACCGTGTGCTTGAACCTGCCCCAGCGCATGGCGATCGACGCCGACCTCGTCAGCATCGTCCGCACCGAGCTGGAGCGGCACGCCCTGGAACCCGGCCGACTCATGCTGTGCATGAACAGCGCGTCGCTGCTGGACGCCCGCGGTGACCTCCAAGAGGCCATGGGGGTGCTCGCGCGGCTCGGCATCGTGTTCGTGATGGACGTGGCCGGCCTGCCCGACCTCGAACTGGTCGCCGCCCGCGGCCTGCCGGTCCCCGGCGTCATGCTGTTCGGCCCGATCGTGGCCGCCCTGAGCACCGGGGACGCCCCCGAGTGGGCCCGCCGCCAGGTCCGGTACCTGGTCGAACGGGCACAGGAGCTCGGCATCGTGGTGGGCGCGCACGGCCTGGTCACGCAGGCGCACGCCGACCTGCTGCACTCGCTCGGCGTGCTGGTCGGGGCCGGGCCGTACCTGCCCGAGTACGAGAGCAGGGAGGCCGCCGAGGTGTGGGCGGGCCGCGTGTGGTCGGCGGGATGAGCGCCCCCGAGTGCGACCTGTGCTCCGGCTCGGGCGAGATGACCTGGCGCCAGCCGACGGCGGGCCCCGACGGCGTGTTCCGGCTGGTCGAGATGAGCCACCCGTGCGTCAACGGGTGCTCGGGCTGGTACCGCCTGCCCGCCGCCGAACGCGCGGACGTCGTGGACGGCCCGTCCGGGGAGATCGGGAACGTCGCGCGGGCCAACGCCGAGCACCGCACGGAGTGGTTCCTCCCGCCCGGCGTGGCCGACTAGAGCCCGAACCCGCCGGACACCTCGACGTCCTGCGCGGTGATCCACCGCCCGTCCGCACCCGCCAGCGCCGCGATCGCCACGGCCACGTCGTCCGGCTCGCCGACCCGTCCCAGCGCGGTCTGCGCGGCGAGCGCGGGGATCACCTCGGGGAACTTCTCGAACGCGTCGCCGCCCAGCCTGGTCCGGGTGGCGCCGGGGGAGACGGAGTTGACGCGGATGCGGCGCGGGCTCAGCTCCTTGGCGAGGTACCGCGTCAGCACCACGAGCGCGCCCTTCATGCTGGCGTAGCCGGAGTAGCCGGGTTCGGCGCTCTCCGTGGAGCTGCTGGTGGTGTTGATGACCGCGCCGCCGTCGGCGAGCAGCGGGAGCAGCGTCTGGGTGAGGAAGAACGGGCCCTTGAGCAGGACGCGGTAGAACCGGTCGAAGAGGTCCTCGGTGGTGTCCTGGAAGAGGGCGGTCTGGGCGAAGCCCGCGTTGTTGACGAGGACGTGGAGCTCGTCGTCCCACGCGCGCAGGGTGTCGGCGACCCGGGTCTTGAACGCCTCGAAGGTGTCGCTGCGGCCGAGGTCCAGGTGGAGGGCGGTGGCCCGGCCACCGTTCTGCTCGATGGTCGCGACCGCCTGCTTGGCCCCGGCCTCGTTGGAGCCGTAGGTGAGGATCACGGACGCGCCGCGCCGGGCCAGTTCGACGGCCGTGCTCCAGCCGATGCCGGAGCTGGCACCGGTGACGAGTGCGACTGACATGTTCCTACCGCCTTCGTGGTCTCGTGGTTTCTCGATGAACCAATGAGACCAGTGGTGGCAGGGTGTTCAGGAGATCGAAGCTCTCGACTTCTTGCCTGATCCTCCCGCGTGCCGGACGGGCCCGGCCTGACTCCTCAGACCGGGCCCGCCGCTCTCACTCGATGTGCAGGTTCTGGATCTTCGCCTCCGCCACGATGCGCTCCGCCTCGTCCTTGGCCACGGTGCGCAGCTCGGCCAGCGCCCGCATCGCCTCGGCCCGGCGGGCCGACATCGCGAGCCGGAAGTCCTCGCGGATGCCCTCGCGCTTCTCGGCCGCCTCCTCGTCGAGGCGGCGGGCGCGCTGCTCGGCCTCTCCCACGATCATCAGCGCCTTGAGCTGGGCGTCCCGCACGACGTCGCGGCGTTCCTCCTCGGCCAGGGCGACCATGCGGGCGAGTCTCTCCGGCAGGCCCTTGGGGTCGATCGGGGTCAGGCAGATGCGGTGCAGGCCGTCCTGCAGGGCGGCGTTCTCCTCCTGGACGGTCACCAGTCTGGTGGCCAGGGCCTCCGCGCGGGCCTCCGAGGCGTCCCGGTCTGCCGTGACCAGGCGGAGCTCGGCTTCCAGCTCGGCGACGTAGTCGTCCACCTCGTCGCGGTCGTAGCCGCGCCATCGGAGCCCGAACCACGTGCGCAGCGGTACGAGCTCGGTCCTGCTGTCGACACTCACTGCCGTCTCCTCTGCCTCCCGCGAGTCAGTCTTGACAAGGGGTACGTACGGGGCGCGGCATCGGTTCTAACGGGTTCACCAGGCACAATGTCGGCGTGACCAACAAACTGTGCCCCTGCGGTACCGGCCAGTCCTATGTGGACTGTTGCGGAGCGCTGCACTCCGGGGCCCGCAAGGCGGCCACCGCGGAGCAGCTGATGCGTTCTCGCTACAGCGCTTTCGCCGTGTCCGACGAGGACTACCTGCTGCGCACGTGGGCCGCGAAGCACCGCCCGTCGAGCGCCGGGATCGACTCGACCGACCGGTGGCTGAAGCTCGAGATCCTGGCCACCGAGAACGGCGGGATGTTCGCGAACGAGGGCGTGGTGGAGTTCCGGGCGCACTACGTCGGGGGCGTGGTGCACGAGCGGAGCCGGTTCGTCCGGGAGAACGGCCAGTGGGTGTACGCGGAGGGCCTCGAATGATCGTCGCGAGCAGGTTCAACGGCCCTCCGGGGATGGGCAACGGCGGGTACTCGGCCGGGTTGCTGGCCGCGCACGTCGGCAGCGCCGCGGTGAGCGTGCGGCTGCGCAAGCCGGTGCCGCTCGACCGCGAGATGCGCGTCGAGGACGGGCAGCTGCTCGACGGTGACGTCGTCATCGCGTCGGCCGAGGCCGCGGAGCTCGACCTCGACGTGCCCGCGGCGCCGACCCTGGACGAGGCGCTGAAGGCCTCGGCGAAGGTGCCGTGGCGCGACCGGCACCCGTTTCCCACCTGCTTCGGGTGCGGTCCCGGTCGCGAGGACGGCATCGCCGCGCTGCTCGGGCCGCTCGACGGCCGTGCCGAGTGGGCGGGCGTCTGGACGCCGGCGGACGTGCTGCCGAACGACGGTGACGCCGTCCTGCCCGAGATCGTGTGGGCCGCGCTCGACTGCCCGTCCGCGCAACCCGTCGCGCCCGACGGCGGGCCGGCGTTCGTGCTCGGCACGTTCGTCGCGCAGGTGGAACGGCCGGTCCGGCTCGGCGTCGACCACGTGCTGCTGGCCTGGGAGCTCGGCAAGGAAGGGCGCAAGGCGTACTCGGCGTCCGCGATCATCGGGCCGGACGGGGTGTGCGGGCGAGCGCGGGCCGTGTGGGTCTCGATCGGATGACGTCAAAAGAACCCGACTGGGTGACGGAAGTGCGGAGCGTCTTGATAGCGTGCACGACCGTTGCCCGATTAAGCCGAAAGGGCGAGTGACCGGGATGGCACGGAGGTGATCAGGCGCTTGTTGGGCCGACGTGCCGCCGCCCAAGGCGAGCAGCAACCACAGATCCAGCAGACCCAGCAGAGTTCTGGCCAGAGCAGTTTCGGAGTTCAGACCATCACGAGCACCGACCAGGACCTGGATCTGTACCCCGTCGAGCAGCCCCCGGCAGCAGCGCCGCAGCCGGAGCCCGCACCCCAGCGGACGCCCTTCGCGGCGAACACCGTGGGGTCGACGCTCGTCGTCTCCGCCCCCGAGGGCCCGAGCCAGGGTGCCGCGGGACTCGCCCGCGCGCTGCCGGCCGACGCCGGCCGCACCGTGGTCGTGGTCGACTTCCCGAGCGGGGACCAGAGCACCTTCTGGCCGCACGTCGTGACGGCGCTGCACGGCCGCGGGCCCATCCGGCTCGCGGTCTCGCACGCCGGCTCGATGCGGCCGACCGCGCCCGCGCAGTGGCTCGCCGAGCAGCTGCAGGCCGAGGTCGTCGCGCCGGACGGCGTGCTGACCACCGTGCCCGGTGCCGCGTTCGTCGTCGGCACCCAGGGTTACGGCAGCTGGCTGCGGTTCCAGCCGAACGCGTCGCCGATGCCGTACGGCCGCCGCTTCCCGGTGCCGCAGTGGGAGGCCATGGACCCGAACTCGCCGTGGCCGACGGGCGAGATCGGCATCTCCGAACCCATCCCGTCCGGGCTCTGGCTGCGCGCGCAGAACCCGCCGTTCGACCCGGCCGCGCCGGACTCGCGGCCGATCGTCGCGCTGCCGTGCCGCGACAACGTGCTGACGGTCGTCGTCGGCGGTCCCGGCCAGTCCTCGATCCCGATCGAGGAGGTCTGCCGCCTGCTCACGGCGCTGCCCCAGGCGGCCCGCTCGCGCGTGCGGCTCGTCCCGTACGGCATCGACGCGGGCATCGGCAGCCTCGTGGCGGACCAGATCGGCGAGCCGATCGCGATGTTCACCGGCATCCCGGTGGGCAACGTGCGTGGCGGCGGTCCCGCGGTCGTCGCGGTCGACCCGCGCGGCCAGCAGACGTGGCGCCCGTTCGTCACCGAGGTGACGTGCGTGCCCAACGAGTCGGTGCCCGTCGTCTCGGGCTACCGGACGCCGGTGCCGGGTCTCTCCGAGGTCGCGCCCGGTGTCTTCTCCCTCGGGGACGGCGTCGTGCTGGAGGTCGTGCCCTCAGGCCTGTGGGTGCGCGAGCAGGACGAGCCGTACAACGCCGCAGAGGTGCGCACGCTGCCGTTGGACCCGGAGTGGGCCCGTCTGACCGTGGGCACGCCCGGACGCACCACGCCCGGCGCGGTCGCGGTGCACGGCGCTGCTCTCGTGGAACGCCTCGAGCCCGAGGTCCGCAAGCTCCTGCGCCTGGTGTTCTGCGACTCCAAGGTGATCGCGCCACCCCCTCCGCCTCCGCCCGCGCCTCCGTCGACGAGCTCGTCGCAGATCTCCTCGGCCCTCAGCACGGCCGCACACGCGCTCTCGACCCGTGACTCCTCGGACAACGGCACGGGCTTCTTCACCGCCGTGACGCCTGCGGAGCCCGAACAGCCCGCGTACGCGAGCATGGGTTCCGCGCCGGCGCACGCGCTGGACGACCCGGACGAGGCCGCGTTCCCGTCCGACGACCCGGACTCCGCCCCCGTGCGGTTCCGCGTCGACGGCCCGCTGCCGCTGCAGCCACTCGCGATGTGGGAGGCCCCGCCGGAGAACACCGGCGAACGCGAGTTCGTCGACGCCGACCACACCAGCTCCGACGCGGAACGCGACACGGTCCGCCGCGCCCTCGGCGAGCGCTACGGCGTGCACGCGGCGACGGTCTGCCGCCTGCTCGCCCAGCGCCCGGACGCGGAGGAGGACCCGGCCGCGTTCGAGGCCATGGTCACCGACCTGACGGCGTTGCTGGCGTGCGTGTCGCAGGACGAGGAGATGGTCGTCGAGACGCTGCGCATGGGACGCCTGGGCCGCCTGCGCCCGTACGTCGCGTGCATCGTCTCTGGCCTGAACCGCCTGCCCGTGCACAGCGGCGTGGCGACGGTGTGGGGCGTCAGCGGCCAGACCGGCCCGCGCCGCTACCGCAGCGGCGACGTCCTGGTCGAGCACGGCCTGCTGGACGCCGTCGCGAACCCGTCGCAGCGCATCGACGGCGTCACCGAGTACCTGATCTGGTCGGTCACCGGCCGCCGGGTCGAGGTGGCCGACCGGGTCGCCGTGTCCACCGAGGAACGCGTGCTCTTCGCGCCCGGCACGCCGTTCCGCGTGCTGGCCGTGGCCGAGGCCGAGGGCGACCACCCGCAGCAGGTGCTGCTGCAGGAGATGGCCGGCCCGGCGTCGGACCAGGAGATCGCGAACCTGCGCCCGAGCGCGCTGTCCCAGCTCGAACGGGCGGCGGCGAACCTGCGCGTCCTCCCGGTCTCGCACCAGGTGACCGCCTGAAGCACCTGGGCATCCCGTACGCGTACCCCGCGGCCGGCCCGCTGCGCCTCCACCCGCCGGTGGACCGCGACGGCGAGCCGGCCGGCGCGTTCGGTGACAGCCACACGCTGAACGTCTGGTCCACAGTGGACGCGGACGCGCCGGTGCTGCTGTGGGTGCACGGCGGCGCGAACACCGTCGGCTCGTCGTCGCAGCCCGAGTACGCGGGCGACGTCCTCGCGTCGCACGGGATCGTGTTCGTCAGCTGCAACTACCGGCTCGCCGTCGACGGATACGGTGCCCTGGAAGGGGTTGCGCACAACCGGGGGCTGCTCGACGTCGTCTCCGCGCTGAGGTGGGTCCACCGCAACATCGGGCGCTACGGCGGAGACCGCTACAACGTCACCGTCGCCGGCCAGTCCTCCGGCGCGCAGACCGTGGCGAGCCTGATGGTGATGCCGTCGGCCGCGGGCCTGTTTCACCGGGCGATCGTGCACAGCCTCGCCGGACGGTTCTTCACCCCGGCCGAAGCAGCCGAGGTGCAGCGCGCCGCGGACCCGGACGTCGTGCGGTACCAGCCGATCGTCGACGGCGACACGCTGCCGCGCAGCCCGTTGGAGGGTCCGTACGACGTCGAGCTGATGGTGTGCCACACGGCCGACGAGGACGTGGAGCTGTTCCAGCGCCCCACGGCGAGGCTCGCCGACGAGCACGGCGGGGCGTTCCGGTCGATCTACGCCAGGGAGCCCGCGCACCACGGCGCGGACGTGCCGGACATGTTCCGCGGCGACATCGCGCGGGCGTGGGCGGAGTTCGCGCGCACGGGCGATCCCGGCTGGCCGCGCGACGAGCTCAAGCTCTGGACCTAGTCGGCGGTGCCGAGGTTGTCGAGGCTCAGCTGCAGCCTCGCATGCCTGCGACCCGAGGCACGACGTCCGAACGCGTAGAGGAACGGCCACTGCGGGCCGGCGTAGGGCACCGCGACGTACCCCAGTCGCTGGGCCAGGCTCTTCCCGATCGCGTACGCGCCGGCGGCGAGCCCTACCGCGCCGTAGACCGTCAGCTCGGAGACCACGGCTTCGGTGACCCCCGCCGAGGTGCCGATCGACCCGATCATCGAGTCCGGGGTGCCGAACGTCCGCGGCCAGCTGTTCTCCAGCCGGTTGCTCTCGAACTCCTGCTGCAGCCGGGCGATCACCTCGCCGCGGACGCTCGTCGCGCTCGTGCGCCCGATCGACTCGCAGCTGTTCCGCATCCACGTGGCCAGGAGCCGGTGTCCGTCGCCCTTCACGAACTTCGCGACACCGGTGGTGGACCCGTTCTCCAGATGCGCGAGCACCTTCAGCACCTCGGAGGTGAGCTCGGCCATGTCGGAGGGGGACAGCGCGGCGGCGGGAACCGGGGCAGGGAACTCGACGTCCGACGCGTCGCGCACCGATCGCAGCAGTTCGTTGAACCGGCTTTCCCGACGCTCCAGCAGGAAGGGCGTCCTGCTTCCTGCCTGCGCGATGGCGGCGTCGTGGTTGTAGGCGTCGCGGGTGATCTGTTCGGCGAGTTCGACCGGATCCTCGGAGAGCCGCTGCGCCTTCTCGACCACGCCGACCGGAAAGTGGTGTGTGGCGTTCGGCGCCAGGAGCGTGTCTCGCAGGAGAGCGGCCAGCGCGGGGTTTTGCGCCACATACGCGCGTCCCCACGTGTCTCCCCGTTCGTCCTCGGCGATCAGGACGCGTCTCGAGTTTCGCGGCAGGCCGGCGTCCTGCAAGGCCATCGCCCTGATCGCGTCGTCGACCGGCGGTGTCCAGGCCGCGCCCTCCCACGAGTGGCCGTCGCGGCTCGCGCGGTCGGTCAGCCACCACTCCCGGCCGATGATCCGCACCGTGCCGCGTTCGACCAGCGAGACGAACTCCCGCTCGGTCACGCGGCACTCCGGTGAGCCGAGCAGTCTGCTCGACGGCGCCCAGAGCACCAGCGGCGAACTCGTCGCGATCATCCGGTGCAGGTTCGCGTACCCCGCCTCGCCGTACTCGCTGATGTGGCAGAACGTGCGGAAGACGTCGGTCACGGCCGCACGACCACTCTTCGCACCGCGTCGCGGGCGACGGGATCCGGGTCGTGCCGGTCGTAGGTGGCGTCGCTCGCGGCGTAGATCCACATGCTTTCGTCGCCGTCGTTCTTCACGGCGTGCGACCAGCCCCGAGGAGGTACGACGGCCACCGCGCCGTTCCCGTCGAACGAACGGCTGTGCACCTCCGTGCCCTCGCCGGTGTCCCAGTGGACCGACCACCTGCCGGTGGCGACCACGGCGATCAGCTCACCCCGATGCGCGTGGAAGTGGTTGCCGCGGACAGCGCCTGGCCGTATCTCGGCGATGTGCACGTCCTGGATCGGGCCGATCAGTCCGAGCTGGTCCCGCAGGACCGAGAAGCTGAACCCGCGGTCGTCGGTCGAGCAGTCGAGCTCGACGATCTGCATCCGGTCGACCATCCGTGCTGCCTCCTGAAACGAACGCGACGAACAGTGAACGCGCGACTAGCCCTCCGTGTTGAGTCCGAGCGTCCCGTCCAGCTTCGGCAGGCACGCGCCGTCGCGCTTGTCCGACGCCAGGAACTCGCTCAGACACCGCGCGACCTGCGCGTGCCCGCGCGCGTTGGGGTGGAACGACTCCTGCAACGCGTGCGACGCCCGCCGCTGGTCCCGCAGCCCGTCCCAGTCGACCGACAGCCGCGTGAACCACTCGGTCTCCGGCTTCGACCCGCCGACGCACGCCTCGTGCCCCTCACCGGCCCGCGCCAGGTCGAGGAACCGCGCGTTCACCTTGCCGGCGGCGGCGCGCAGGCCGTTGGACAGCTCCGGCACGGCCTCCTCGACGACCCACTCCAGGTCGGCGGTGCGCAGCGGGCAGCCGGACAGGTTCTGCAGCGACTGCGGCATCTTCGGCGACACCGGGGCGGCGTAGGACTGCACGACGAGCTGGTAGGAGGAGTCGAGGTAGCCGGAGTCGCGCAGGGTCTGGCGGATGGCGTTCAGCGTGTTCTCGACCTTCGGGACCATCCGCCGCACGCGCTTGGTCCACTCGGGAGCGACGGACGACGTGCAGTCGCTGCGCTTGCCCCAGCCCTCGAAGCACTTGTTGAGGATCTCGGAGAACCTCGGGTCGTCGTTCGCGCCGATGGCCACGACGACGGCGGTGACCTGGTGCGAGCCGGCGATCTCGCGCAGGCGCGGGAGCTGCTCGGTGCGCAGCTTGTCCGAGTTCGCGCCCGAGCACGCCAGGTTGAACCGGAAGTCGGCCTGGAAGGAGATCTTCATGATCTCCGCGTCGCGCGAGCGGTGGCACCAGTTGCCGCCCTCTTCGCCGTCGGTGCCGTCCTCGTAGCGGCCGGCGCCCTCGCCGGACATCGTGCTGTCGCCCAGCGCGACGACCGCGGTCCTGGTCTCGCGGTCGGGGGCCGAGGGAGGCGGGAACACGTGGTCGCTCATGACCAGCACGATCGTGAGCAGGCCGATCGCCGCGAGGAAGAGCACTTTGCGCATCGCGGACCAGTTTACGGGGGTGGCCGAATCCGAGGGGGACATGTCGTTGCCGCCGCACCCTCGGATCGGGACAGTGGAGGAGTGGGGAATCCGAGGGAAGTTGTCGTGGTGGGGTACGACCGCACGGCGTTGCTGGACCTGGCGGGTCCGATCGAGGTGTTCCAGGCGGCGAACTACGGGCAGCAGCGCTACGACGTCACCGTCGCCACGCTCGGGGGAGGGTCGTTCACCGCCACGGCGGGGGTGCGCGTCGAGGCGGGGGCGGACCTGCGCACGCTCGACCGCCCGATCGACACGCTGCTCGTCGTCGGCGGCTGGGGGTACGACGAGGCCGCGGCCGACCCGGTGCTGACGACGCACCTGCGGCGGCTCGCGCTGCGGTCGCGGCGGGTCGCGGGCGTCTGCACGGGCGCCGTGGTGCTGGCCGGGGCCGGGCTGCTCGACGGCAAGAAGGCGACGACGCACTGGGCGTTCACCGGCGAGCTGGAGAACCGGGGCGTCGAGGTCGAGCCGGACGCGATCTTCGTCTGCGACGGCCAGGTCGCCACGTCGGCGGGGGTGACGGCGGGCATCGACCTCGCGCTCGCCATGGTGGAGCAGGACCACGGTCCGGCGCTCGCCCGCCGGATCGCGCAGTACCTGGTCGTGTTCCTGCAGCGCTCCGGCGGACAGTCGCAGTTCAGCGTCCACACCCGCGCGAAGCCGGTGAAGGACGGCTCGCTGCGCGCGCTGCTGGACGACATCCACGCCGATCCGACGCGGGAGTGGACGGTGCCGGTCATGGCGCGCAAGGCCATGATGAGCGTGCGGCACTTCGCGCGCGTCTTCTCCCGCAGCGTGGGCGTCTCGCCCGCGCAGTACGTCGAACGAGCCCGCGTCGAGGCCGCCGCCGACCGGCTGGCCAGCAGCGGCGACTCGCTCGACCTCGTCGCCCGCCAGTCGGGGTTCGGCTCGGCCGAGACCCTGCGCCGGGCCTTCCTGCGCGTGCTCGGCGTGTCGCCGGGCAGCTACCGCGCCCGTTTCAAGACCACTGGGGTTGCCTGATGGACGCCACTTTCGTGCTCTACCCGAACATGACCGCGCTCGACTTCGTCGGCCCGTTCGAGGTGATCGCCAGCGTGCCGGTCGTCTCCGCGCGGTTCGTCGCCGCGACGCTCGACCCGGTGAAGTCCGACAACGGGCTGGTCGTCACGCCCACGGACACGTTCTCCAGTCTCAAGTCCACCGACATCGTCGTGGTGCCGGGATCGGGGCACTGGAAGGAGCTGCTGAAGGACTCCGGTGGCGTCGTCGAGTGGCTGCGCGAGGTGCACCCGACGACGAAGTGGACCACGTCGGTGTGCACGGGCTCGACGCTGCTCGCCGAGGCCGGGCTGGTCTCGAAGGCCACCACGCACTGGGCCGCGCGGGAGGACCTGGAGGCGCGCGGCGTCGAGGTCAGCACCGACCGGGTCGTGTTCGACGGCAAGGTCGTCAGCGGCGCGGGCGTGTCCGCGGGCATCGACATGGCGTTGCGGCTGGTCGAGGCCGAGTTCGGCGAGGTGGTGGCGCAGGCCGTGCAGGTCGGCATCGAGTACGACCCGCAGCCGCCGCGCTCGTACGACTCGATCCCGCCGGAGATCGCGCAGGGCCTCAAGGCCGCGTTCGACTCACGTCAGGCCTGACTGGACGGCGAACACCACGAGCTGGGCGCGGTCGCGCGCGCCCAGCTTCACCATCGCCCGCGACACGTGCGTGCGCACCGTCGCGGGCGAGATCACCAGCACGGCGGCGATCTCGTCGTTGGACGCGCCGGACGCCACGTGCCGCATGATCTCCCGCTCGCGCTCGGTCAGCTTGTCGAGGTGCGGCACGGGCCGCGCGGACGCTCCGGACGCGAACCGGTCGATCACCCGCCGCGTCACGGACGGCGAGAGCAGCGACCCGCCGTCGGCCACCACGTGCACGGCGCGCAGCAGGTCCGTCGGGTCGGAGTCCTTGACCAGGAACCCGGACGCGCCCGTGCGCAACGCCTCGAACACGTACTCGTCGAGGTCGAACGTCGTGAGCATGACGATCTTCACCTCGGCGCACGCCGGGTCGGCGCTGACGCGGCGCAGCACCTCCAGGCCGTCGAGCAGCGGCATGCGGATGTCGAGGAACACCACGTCCGGCCTGGTGGCCTGGATCAGCGCCAGCGCCTCACGTCCGTCGGCGGCCTCCCCGGCGAGCTGGACGCCGTCCTCGGTCTCGATCAACGTCCGCAGTCCCATCCGGACCAGCGGCTGGTCGTCCGCCACCACCACGCGAATCATGACGGCAACGGTATCCGGGCGAGCACCGAGAACCCGTGCGCGCCGCTGACCTCCAGCGTGCCGCCCAGCGCCTCCGCCCGCGACCGCATGCCCGTGATGCCGTGGCCCTCGACGAACGCCGCGGGCGTGCCGGTGTCGGTGACGTGCACGACCAGGTCGCCGCGCACGGTGTAGACCTGCACCGACGCCGTGACGCCGGGCGAGGAGTGCCGCAGGACGTTGGTCAGCGACTCCTGCACGATCCGGTAGGCCGCGAGCTGGTACGTCCCGGGCAGCTCGACCTCGGCCACCTCGACCGACACATCGAGGCCCGCCTCGCCCATCCGCGCGGCCAGCGCGGGGAGGTCGGCGAGGGTGATCGTCGGGGTCAGGGGTGCGCTGCCGCGCAGTGTGTCCAATTCGGACCGCAGCCCGTCCAGTGCTTCCTTCGACGTGTCGCGGATCGCTTCGAGCGACGCGCGCGCCTTCGCCGGGTCCTTGTCCAGCACGTAGAGCGCGACCCCGGCCTGCATGGCGATCACGGACAGGCCGTGCCCGACGACGTCGTGCACCTCCTGGGCGAGCCGCAGCCGTTCGGAGATCACCGCCCGCTCGCGGGTGTCCACAGCGGACTTGCGGCGCAGCCTCATCAGCACGCCCGCCGCGGCGGGCAGCAGGATCCAGCCCGCGGACCAGGTGATCCACGACGTGAGCGAGTCGTTCCACCACGGCAGGATCGCCAGCGCGTAGATCAGCGCGGACGCGGCGGCGAGCTCGATGCGCGCGTACAGCGCCACCGCGTACACCGCCGCCACACCGCTCATCAGGATCGGCCCGAACGGGTAGCCCTGCGCCAGGTAGGCGGCGATGGCGGCGGTCGTGACACCGACCGTCCACAGCGGACGCACCGAGCGGAGGAGCAGGCCCACCGCCGCCACCGTGATGAGCAGGTAGGCGAGGACGTCGAGCTGCTCGGCACCCTGCAACCGGGCCGCGAACCGCGTGCCGCCCAGTCCGAAGAACACCAGCGCCACTGCCAGCGCGATGTCCTGCCACTTGATCCGCATGGTCCCGACCATACGACCGGCGGCGTACGCAGATGTGCGTATCTTCATGACGCTCCGGAGCGGACGCCCCGGCGCCCTCGCGGGAACACGATGGTCGCCATGATCGTGACGACGGAGAAGCTGACGAAGCGCTACGGCGACCGCGCCGTGGTGGACGAGGTCAGTCTGTCCGTGCGGCGGGGCGAGGTCTACGGGTTCCTCGGTCCGAACGGCGCGGGCAAGACGACCACGATCCGCATGCTGCTGGGGCTCGTGCGGCCGACCAGCGGTTCCGCCTCCGTGCTCGGCGAGGCGCCGGGCACCCCGAAGGCGTTGCTCAGGGTCGGGTCGCTGATCGAGGGGCCCGGCTTCTACCCGTACCTCTCCGGCCGCGACAACCTGCGCGTGCACGCCCATCGGCGGGGCGTCGGCAAGGGGGAGGTCGAGGCGGCGCTGCAGCAGGTCGACCTCGTGGGCGCCGCCGGCGAGAAGTTCCGCCGGTACTCGCTCGGCATGAAGCAGCGGCTCGGCGTCGCCGCGGCCCTGCTCGGCCGGCCGGAGCTGTTGATCCTCGACGAGCCGACCAACGGCCTCGACCCGGCGGGCATGGCCGACATGCGCGACCTGGTGCGGGCGCTCGCGGCCCAGGGCCAGACGGTGCTGCTGTCGAGCCACCTGCTGGGCGAGGTCGAGGAGATCTGCGACCGGGTGGGCGTGATCTCGCAGGGCCGGCTGGTCGCGGAGAGCACGGTCGAGCAGCTGCGCGGCGACAGCGTGCTGCTGATCCGGGCGGACCCGGTAGAGAAGGCGCACGTGCTGATCGAGGGCAGCACCCTGCACGGCGACGTGCTGCACGTGCGCGAGACGGACGCGGGCGCGCTGGTGCGGCTGCTGGTGGCGGCCGACGTGGACGTGCAGGAGGTCCGGCCGCTGCGCCGGACGCTGGAAGAGGTCTTCTTCGAGATGACGGGAGCGGCGTGATGGGCAGCGTGAAGGCGGAGCTGCTGCGGCTGTGGAAGTGGCCCGCGACCTGGGTGCTGATCGGCGTGTGGCTGGTGATGACGCTGACGTTCGGCTACGTGTTCAACTACCTGGCGCTCGAGGGCGGCACGAACACGCGCGGCATGTCCGAGCAGCAGCTGATCGGTGCGATGCAGCCGGAGAACGTCGGCGCGGCCGTCGTGCGCGGCCTGCCGATGTTCGGCGGCGCGATCATCCTGGTGCTCGCCGCGCTCGCGGTCGGCAGCGGCTACGGCTGGGGCACCTGGAAGACGACCCTGACGGCCGGCCCTCGCCGGGTCGCGGCGATGGCCGGCACGCTCGGGGCGCTCGGGATCATCGTGGTGCTGCTGGTGGCGCTGACGTTCGCCGTGGACCTCGGCGCGGCCGTGACCATCGCGTCCCTCGAAGGCTGGGACTGGAGCCTGCCCGGCTCGGGCGTGTGGAAGCCGCTGGTCGCCTCACTGCTGATCGCCGCGATGTGGACGGGGTTCGGGGTGTTCCTCGGCGTCGTGACCAAGGGCCCCGCCCTGGCCGTCGGCCTGGGCCTGATGTGGGCGATCGTCACCGAGAACCTGTTGCGGGGCGTGGGTTCCCTGCTCGGCCCGGTCGAGTCGCTGACCGAGGTCCTGCCGGGCGGCTCCGCCGGCAACCTCGCCGGTGCCGTCGGCGGCTCGGGCGCCCCCGGCGTCCTGACGTCGGTGAGCGGCACCACCTCGGCCCTGTTCCTCGTGGGCTACGTCGTGGTGTTCGTGGGCACGGCGACGCTGCTGAAGGCGCGCCGCGACCTCGTGTAGGGCCACGCCGGCCCAGACCAGCCCCAGCACGACCGCGACTCCGGTGGGGTAGTCGCGGTCGTGCAGGCCGGGGTTGACCGGGCCGCTGTGCTCGCGCCACAGGAGCGGCACCGCCAGCAGGCTGACGACGCCGGTGGTGGCGAGGCCGATGGCGACGGACGGGCGTTTCACCGCGAAGCCGGTCACGCCGACCAGCGGGGCGATGAGGAAGTCGTGCAGGACCACGCCGCCGCCGAGCCAGAGGAGGAGCTCGAGGGTGACCTGGGGGAGGAGCAGCCAGGCGCCCCACGCGCCGAGGCCGACACCGGCGGCGCCGAGGACGAGCCGCGCGACGAACGAACCGCGCCCGCCCACCACCGCGCTTCCGGCGTCACCGAGGCCGTTCACGCCACCGCCCACTTCCGCGCTACCAGCACCACCGAGGCCGCTCACCCCATCACCTCCAACGACGTGACCCACTTCGTCTGCAGCACACCCGGCCGGTTCGGCGCGATCAGCCGGCACGGGTACCCGTGGTCCGGGCTGAGCTCCTCCCCGTCGAGCCGCAACGCCAGCAGCGTCAACGGGTCCCGCGCGAACGCCTCCGGCAACGTCGAGGCCCGGTACAACCCGTTCTCCTCCAGCGACGAGACCCGCACGTCCCCGCCGCTCACGAGCTCCGACACCCGGACCCCGGTCCACGTCGCGGTCTGGCTCCACCCCTCGACGCACGCGATCGGCAGCTCCACGGTGGTCTGCGGCATCGCCTGCAACTCGGCCAGCGAGTAGCTCCTCGCACCCGCGCGCAGCCGCCAGTCCGGCGGCACCACGATCCCGGCCGCCTGGGCAGTGCGGTTGACCGGCAGCGCGCCGTCCGACCGCCAGGCCAGCACCGAGATCTTGCGCAGCCACGGCACCGTCACGCCCGCCGTCGCCACCACCGCGACGCCGGTCGTCAGCGCGGTCGTGCGCAGGAAAGCCCTGCGGGACAACAGGGGCTGGTCAGGCGAAGCCGGTTCCAGCGAGCGGCGGATCACCGGGATCTTCACCGCGATGTGCACGAGCAGGGCACCGGTCACGATCCACGCCACCGCGTAGTGGGCGGTGGGGAAGTAGAACGACCACGGGTAGTTCTGCGCCGCGTTGAACAGGCCGGTGACGAGCTCGAAGAACGACGCCGCGACCAGCACCAGGATCGAGCCGCGTTCCAGGGCGTGCGGTACCGACTTCACCAGCGGCCGCTCGAACAGCTTCGGGTAGACGCTCCACAACTTGGCCAGCAGCAACGGGATCGAGGCGACGCCGGAGATCACGTGCACGCCCTGGGTGACGCGGTAGAGGTCGACCGGGCGGGTCGGCCACGCCCAGTCGTGCTGCACGCCGTGGCTGAGCAGGCCGGTGACGAAGCACAGCCCGAACGTGATGCCGAGCCACGTGCCGAGCCGGCTGGTGACGCCCGGGTGGTGGGCGGGGGAGCGGAACCTCACAGCTTCTCCCAGCACGCGAACCAGCGACCGGCGCGTTCTCGCTGCCACAGCAGGAAGAACCCGTCGGCCTCGACGGACTCGGCGTCGCTCCACGCCCACGGGAACCAGTGGCTCTCGGTGCCGGCGGCCCGCACCCTCGCCTGGCCGACCGACAGCCCGGCACCCGGCGGCTCGACCTCGACCACGACGGTGCCGCTGGGCCGCAGCAGTTGCCGCACGCGCCGCAGCAGGGCGGCGGGGTCGCCGCCGATGCCGATGTTGCCGTCGGCGAGCAGCACGTGCTGCCAGCGGCCCTCGCCGGGCAGCAGGTCGAAGACGTCCCGGCGGATCGCGACGCCGCCGCGTTCGGTGGTCCGCCGCACCGCCTCCGGTGACACGTCGACGCCGAGAGCCCGGACCCGCCGGGCCAGCAGGGCGGCCACGAGCCGGCCGGGACCGCAGCCCACGTCGAGGGTGGGGCCGGTGCAGGAGTCGAGGAGGACGTCGTCGCCCCCGCCGGCGTCGGCGTGCCAGCGGGCGACGGAGAGCTCGCGGGCCTCGGTGCCGGAGAGGTCGAGCCAGCTCGGCCGGCCCTGGAGAGCGAGGTCGAACATCATCGCGTCACCGCCGCGATGTCCAGCAACGCCGCGGCGAACCGGCTGCCGGGAACCTGCGCGGCCACCGCACGCGCGTCCGCCATCGTGTCCACATCGGACAGGACGGGGAGCGGGCGTACCCGCAGCCCTTCCAGCGCCTCCGACGTCCGCGCCCCGGTGTCGGCGCGCGACATCGGCACTTCTCGCAAAACGCTCGCCCGCAACGGGTCCCGCAGCCCGAGTGCCCACCAGCCGCCGTCCTCCGCGAGCCCGAGCGCCGCCTCGTCGAACTCGGCGCACGACCGCAGCAGCTCCGGAGTCACCTGCGGCGTGTCCATCCCGATCTGCAGCACCGGCAGCCGGAACCGCGCGATGTCGGCGTGCGCGTGCACCAGCCGTTCGGCGAACGTCTCGCCGCGCTGCGGGATCACCACGCACTGCGCCAGCGCGTCCCGCACGTCCTCGCGCCGCACCACCCCGGCCAGCGCCACCACGGGCACGGCACCGGGCGTGTCCAGCGCGGCCGACAGCGTGTCGAGCAACGCCGCCGCCGCCACGTCCGCCGCCTCCTCGGCCGACAACGGCGGGCACAGGCGCGTCTTCACCTGTCCCGGCACCGGTGACTTCGCCATGACCAGCAGGCAGAACCTCATCGCAGCACCCCCGCCATGTCCCGCGCCGCGCGCAGCGTGCCGCGCACCGACCCCGACACCTTCGACCTCGTCCCCGCCGCACGGGGCCGGTAGGCCACGTCGACCTCGCGCACCCGCCAGCCCGCCTCGGCCGCGCGCACCAGCAGCTCCAGCGGGTAGCCGAACGCGCGGTCCCGGACGTCCAGCGCCAGCAACGCCTCCCGCCGGCACACCCGCAGCGGCGCGATGTCGTGCACGGCCAGCCCCCTGCGCCGCAACAGGGACGAGATCACGGCGTTGCCCGCCCGCGCGTGCCACGGCCACACCCCCGCCCGCACGGGACGGCGCCGCCCCACCACGAGATCGGCGTCGGCGAGCAATGCCGCCATCGCGGGAAGTTCGGCCAGGTCGAGCGATCCGTCCGCGTCGGCGAACGCCACGAGGTCCGAGGTGGCCGCGAGCAGACCGGTGTGCACGGCGGCGCCGTACCCGCGCGCGGGTTCGTGCACGACGAGCGCGCCGCACGCGGCGGCCACCTCCGGCGAGCCGTCGGAGGACCCGTTGTCCACGACCACGGCGCGGTATCCGGGAGGCAGGGAGGCGAGGACCGCGGGCAGTGCGGCGGCCTCGTCCAGGCAGGGCAACACGACATCCATGCGTCCACCCTGGACCATCGGAAAATGTTGTGGTGCTTACGGAATTGTGACGCACGAAAGAGTTCTTACGATTGTCTTGCAGGGCGCGCGGGCACCTCCCCGACCCCCTAGGTTGGGCGCGGTGCGTCTGGTCATCGCAGGGCTGCTCGTCGCGGCCGCCGTCCTCACCGGGATCGTCCTCAACCTCCGCGATCCCGGCCTGCTCGTCGCCGCCGCGGCGCCGCTCTTCGGCGACTGGCAGCCCCACGTGGGTCCCGGCACGCCCGCGGCGGTCCTGATCGCGTTCCTCGTGGTGGCCAAGGGACCCGAGCTCGCCGAGCACCGGTTCGCGCTGCCGATCGCCTACGCGGCGTCGGTGGCGTTCACCTTCTCGCTGGCGATGGTGGACGGCTGGCAGAGGTTCGTCACCCGGCTCACGACCGAGGACGAGTACCTGCACGAGGTCCCCGGTGTCACCGACATCCCCGCGATGCTGCGCGGGTTCGCCGCCCGCATCCAGGACTTCCAGCCCGACTCGTGGACCACGCACGTCTCCGGACACCCGCCGGGCGCGCTGCTCACGTTCGTCGCGCTCGACCGCGTGGGGCTCGGCGGGGGAGCGGCCGCGTCGCTCTTCTGCGTCCTGGTCGGCTCGCTCGCCGTCGTGGCGATCCCCAAGGCGATCGGCACCAACGCCGTGCTGCCGTTCCTGGTGCTGTTCCCCGGCGCGGTGTGGGTCGGGGCGTCGGCGGACGGCATGTTCATGGGCGTCGCGGCCGTAGGGATCTACCTGCTCACCCGGAAACCGTTGCTGGGCGGGATCGTGCTGGGCTGGTGCCTGTTCCTGTCCTACGGCCTGGTGCTGCTGGCACCGCTCGCGCTCGTCGCGGTCGGCAGGAGGTTCGGCTGGGCGAGGATCGGCTGGGCGCTCGCGGGCGTGCTCGCGGTCGTGGCGGCGTTCGCGCTGAGCGGGTTCTGGTGGCTCGACGGCTACGAACTCGTGAAACTCCGCTACTACCAGGGCATCGGCGACAGCAGGCCGTACTGGTACTGGGTGTGGGCGAACCTCGCGGCGCTCGCGTTGGTCATCGGCCCCGCCGGGATCAAGGGGCTGCGCCGGGACAGGTGGGTCCTCGCCGCCGGTCTCGCGGTCCTCGCGGCGGACCTGTCGGGCTTGAGCAAGGCCGAGACGGAACGGATCTGGCTGCCGTTCGCGATCTGGCTGCTCGCCGGCACCGCGCGGCTCGACCACCGCAGGAGGTGGCTCACCGCCCAGGCCGTCACGGCCCTGGCGGTGAACCACCTCGTGCTCACGAACTGGTGACCGGCTCCCGCTGAGCAGCGGAGGCGAACTCCCGCACACCCTCCTCGAAGCCCACCCGTGCCTCGAAACCCAGCACCTCCAACGCCTTCGCGGGCGACGCCACGACGTGCCGGACGTCGCCCGGCCGCGCGCCGCCGACGATCTCGGGCGTCGGCCCGTCGCACGCGTCGGCCAGCGCGAACGCGAGGTCGCCGATCGTGTGCGGGGTTCCGGAGCAGACGTTCACGGCCTCGAACCCCGGCCGTGGCGACGCGAGCGCCAGCGCGTTCGCCCGGGCCACGTCGGTGACGTGCACGAAGTCGCGCCGCTGCCGCCCGTCCTCCATCACGCGCGGCGCGAGGCCGTTCTGCAGCGCGGACCGGAAGATCGACGCCACCCCGGCGTACGGGGTGTCGCGCGGCATCCGCGGGCCGTAGACGTTGTGGTAGCGCAACGCCCACACGCTGCCGCCGGTCTGCCGCGCCCACGCCAGCGCGAGGTGCTCCTGCGCCAGTTTCGTCGCCGCGTACGTGCTGCGCGGTTCCAGCGGCGCGTCCTCCGGCACGAGCTCGGACACCACGAAGTCGCCGCACGGGCAGCGCGGCTCGTACAGGCCGCGGGCCAGGTCGGCGGCGGTCCGCTCGGCCTTGACGATCCCGTGCGACAGGCAGCGGTACCGCCCCTCGCCGTAGACGACCATCGACGACGCCAGCACCAGCCGCGACACCCCGGCCCGGTGCATCTCGGCGAGCAGCACCGCCGTGCCCAGGTCGTTGTGGCGCGCGTAGGACGGCGCGTCCGACGGGTCGACACCGTGCCCGACCATCGCGGCCTGGTGGCAGACGGCGTCCACTGTGGACAGCAGAGGTCGCAGCGCCTCGGCGTCGGTCACGTCCCCGACGACGAGCTCGTGCTCCAGCTCCGGAACCCCGCCGTGCGCTTCGGGCAGCAACGCGTCGAGGACCACGCAGTCGTGGCCCTGGGAGGTCAGCTCGTCCGCGACGTGCGACCCGATGAACCCGGCCCCGCCGGTGATCAGTACTCGCATGCACCCGACCGTAGGACCGCGACGGCGGGCCGCGCGCGGTCGGACGGCATCACGTCACGACTTCGTAAGGGCCGGGAGCTCGACCACGAACCGCGCGCCGCGGGGGAAGCGGTCCTCGACCCAGACGCGGCCGTGGTGGCGGTGCACGTGCTCGCGGACGAGCGCGAGCCCCAGCCCGCTGCCGGAGTCGTCGCCGCGACTGCCCGGCCTGCCCCGCGCGAACCGCTCGAAGACCTGGTCCCGCAACGCCTCCGGCACGCCGGGACCGTCGTCCTCGACCTCGATCCGTGCCCGCGAGCCGTGCCGCGACAACGCCACGGAGATCGCGCCACCCGCGTGCCGTTCGGCGTTCTCCAGCAGGTTCGCGAGCACGCGGTCGAGCCGTCGCCGGTCGCCGAGCACGCGCACCGGCCCCGCCTCGACCGGAACAGCGCTCCAGCGCGTCGCGACCACGTTGCGCACCAACGCGCCCAGGTCGAGCTCCTCCGGCTCGCAGTCGTCGGTCTGGTCCGCGCGCGAGATCTCCAGCAGGTCCACGACCATCCGGGCGAACCGGTCGACCTCCGAGGTGAGCAGCTCGAGCGCGGTGCCCGCCGTGCCGGGCAGGTGCTCCCGCCGCCGGCGCAGCACCGCGCCCGCGTTCACCATCGTCGTCAGCGGCGACCGCAGCTCGTGCGAGACGTCCGAGGCGAACCGGGCGTCCCGCAACGCCCTCTGCTCCAGCGCGTGCGCCGTCGAGTTGAACTTCGCCGCCAGCGCGGCGAGATCGGGGTCGTCCTGGTCGGGCAGCCGGGCGTGCAGGTCCCCGCCCGCGATGCGGCCGGCCGCGCAGCTGAGCTCCGCCAGCGGTCTCAGCGCCCGCTTCGACGCCCACGAGCCCAGCGCCGCCCCGAGCAGCGCCGACCCGATCGTGCCCGCGATCAGCACGGCGCTCAGGACCGCGAACGTGCGCTCCAGCTGCTGCAGCCCGACTAGTTCGACGTAGACGGCGTCACCGGCCACCGGCCGCGCCACGGCGAGCATCGGCAGCCCGTCGACGGTGACCCGTTCGGTGCCCGGCGGGTGCCGCACCAGCCCGGCGGGCAGCTGTGACGGCTCGACCTCGCGGCCCGCCCGCACCAGCCCGTGCGGGCTCAGCAGCAGGATCGACGAGTCGGGCCCGGTGACGAGACCCGTGAGCAGCTCGCCGAGCGCGGGGGAGGAGAGCGACCTCTCGACCAGCCGCACGTTGACCTCGGCCTGCCGCGACGCGCTCGCCTCCCGCTGCCGCAGCATCGAGCCGGAGGCGAGGTTCCAGGTGGCGAACGCCAGCACGCTCGTCACGACCAGCAGGCCCAGGCCGAACGAGAGGGTGAGCCGGCAGCGCAGCGTGAGCCTCACGAGCGGATCCGGTAGCCGGAACCGCGCACGGTCAGCAGCAGGTCCGGCTCGTCCGGATTCGCCTCGATCTTGCGCCGGAGCCTTCTTATGTGCACGTCGAGCAGCCGCGTGTCACCGAAGTAGTCATATCCCCAAACCTTTTGCAGCAACTGTTCCCTGGTGACGATTCGGCCGCCCGCACCAGCGAGTTCCAGCAACAGCCGGAATTCGGTCCTGGTGAGGTGAACGCGTTCCCCCGCCCGGTGCACGACCCCTTCCTGCGGACGGATTTCCAGTTCCCCTATCCGCACGGCTTCGCGACCCGGTCCGCGGCGGCGCAACAACGCGCGGACGCGCGCGGCGAGAACGCCCGCGAGTGGCGGTTTCGTGACGTAGTCGTCCGCTCCCGCCTCGAGTCCGGCGATCACGTCCCGCGCGTCCGTCCGCGCCGTGACCACGATGATGGGCAGGTCACCGCGTGATCGGAGGGTCCGCACGACCTCCAGCCCGTCCACCCCGGGCAACGTGAGGTCGACCAGCACCACGTCGAACGATTCCTTCTCCAAACGGTGCAACGCCACTTCGCCCGAACCCGCCTCGTCCACCGAGAAACCCTCGTCGGACAAGGCGAGGCTCAACGCCTGCCGGATTCGCTCGTCGTCTTCGACCAGCATCACCCGTACGCACACAACGACTCCACTGTGTGAGAGCCGCGGCGACGGCGCCTCACACAGTGGAGTGAAAGTCGATCAAAATCAAGATTGCTTCGGTTTAAAATCCGGTCAGCGTGATTTTTGCCGAACGCGGGTTCGGTTCGTGGACAAGTGACTCGAAGCCGCCGACGTCGTCGAAGGCGAACCCGTAGGCCCGTCCGTCGACCATGTTGGCGTGCACGATCTTCGAGAAGTGGTTGGTCGTCGCGCGCGTGTAGAACTGGCTCGCGTTGTACGTCGGCTGGGTGTGCAGGAAGCCGAGCGTCGACCGGTTGAGCGCCGCGCACAGCGAGCGGGAGATCGCGCCGAGCTCGTTGTTCGGCGCCGCGAGCCGGCCGTCGCAGTTCAGCACGTCCCGGGTGGACGGCTGCTGGAACTCCGCCACCTGCTGGCCCGCCGTGTTGGTGAACCGCATGACGCCACCGCTCACGCGGCCGGTGAACTTGCGGTTCGGCTCGGCCTGGAACGGCACGACCGTCAGCGGCGTGCTCTGGTAGGTCGACCAGACGGTGTTGACGTAGCTCTGGAAGTACGTGCTGGAGAACAGGCCCGCGTCGAGGCCCTTGCTCGGGTTGAGCACGCGCAGCCGGGTGCCGTCCGAGCGGCTGTGCGCGAGCCGTGCCCAGTCACCGCCCATCTGCTGGTGCTGGTCGAAGATCCGGTTGCGCCCGTTCGCGACGAGCTGGCCCGCCTTCTTCGTGGCGCCGCCCTGCGACGTCGCCTCGACCGCGTGCGGGACCGCGAACATGTCCACCTGGGAGCTGTTGAGCCACAGACCGCCGCCGTCGTAGCTGAACTCGCTCCAGTCGAACAGGATGTCGCGGTTCGGGTCGCCGCCCGCCCACGGCGCCGGCTGCACGAGCCCGCCGGGCACCAGACCGAACTTGAGCTTGTCCCGGAACGACATGTAGATCCGGCCACCCGCGAAGTTGAGCGGGATGTTCACGGTCCGGCTGGCGCCGTTGGCGGGACCGGGGATCGAGAAGTCCGGCGCGGGCACGGGCGGGACACCGCCGCCCGTCCACGGCGTGAACTGGCCGCTGCCGTTCAGGTAGCCGAGGCGGCCGTTCATGATCCCGGTGATGTAGAGGTGCACCGCGTCGCCGCGGCCGGAGTTGTTGGTGACGGTGAGCGGGAGTTGGCTCGGGGGAGCCGCTTGTACCGGTGCGGACATCGTTGTCAGCCCTAGCAGGGCCGATGTCGCGAGCAGCAGGAGCTTGCGCATCGACTATCTCCTCACTGAGACAGGGTTGCGTGAGAGCGCTCTCATACCAGCGCGTCGCTGTTGATATGTCAAGAATGGTTCCCATGCGCGCACTGACGGTGGATCTTGCCCGGGCCGGGTCCCTGACGTTGTCCGACCTGCCCGATCCCGTACCGGGCCCGGAGGACCTGCTGGTCGAGGGGGTGGCGATCGGCATCTGCGGGACGGACCGCGAGATCGTGCGCGGCGAGTTCGGCGTCGGCGGCACCCTCGTGATCGGCCACGAGTCGCTGGGCCGCGTCGTCAGCGGCCCGGGCTTCGCGCCGGGCACGCTGGTAGCCGGGGTCGTCCGCCGGCCCGACCCGGTCCCGTGCGAGGCGTGCGCGCGCGGCGAGTTCGACATGTGCCGCAACGGCCGCTACACCGAACGCGGCATCACCGGCCTGGACGGCTACGGCTCGACGCTGTGGACCGTGCCGGCTCATTACGCCGTGGAGGTCGGCTCGGAAACGGGCGTGCTCGTCGAACCCGCCTCCGTGGTGGTGAAGGCGTGGGAGCGGATCGACCGCCTCGCGCCGTACCCGTTCGAGAGCGTGCTGGTGACCGGCGCGGGCCCGATCGGCCTGCTGGCGGCGTTGATCGGCGTGCAGCGAGGCCTCGACGTGCACGTGCACGACCTGGCGTCCACCGGCCCGAAACCCGCCCTGGTCGAGTCGCTGGGCGCGACCTACCACCGCACCCTGCCCGACATCCCGGTGGTGATCGAGGCGACCGGTGCGCCGGGCTTGGTCGCCCGCCTGCTCGGCCGGGACCTCGTCTGCCTGACCGGCGTGCCGTCCACCGAGGTGATCCCGGCCGACATCGGCCAGATCAACCGCGACCTGGTGCTGCGCAACGGAATCGTGTTCGGCACGGTCAACTCGAACCCGCGCCACTACCGCGAGGCCGCCGCCGTGCTGGACCGGGCCGACGACGCCTGGCTGTCCGCGATGATCACCCGGCGCGTGCCGCTCGACGACTTCGCCGCGGCGTTCGAGGTGCGGCCCGACGACGTGAAAGTGGTGCTGCAGCTGTGATCGCTGCCAGCGCGACGATGCCGGCTGCGAGTAGTAGGGCGTGGTGGTAGCCGTTGTGCAGCAGTGGGGCGGCTAGTAGGGGGCCGGCGATCTGGCCTGCGGAGTAGCCGGCGGTGAGTATTGCGGCGGCGTTGGGGATGCCCAGGTCGGTGCCTTGTTTGAGGGCGGTGGCGGCTATGCCTATGAAGGTGCCGCCGAACAGGAGGGTGGCGGGGAGGGCGGTGTTGTCGATCAGGGTGGGGAGGGCTATGCCTGCGGCTTGGACCGCCAGCGCTGCGGGGAGGGTGTGGCGGGCTGGTTTGAGGAGGATGGGGGAGAGGGCTGCCGAGGCGCCCACGAGGATCCAGGCTGTGTTGCCTTGGGGGCCGGGGATGGCGGCCACCAGGAAGGTGGCGGCGATGATGTAGCCGACGCCTTCGAGGGTGTAGGCGGTGAAGAGCAGAGCGAAGGCGCGACGGCCCTGGTGCGGGTCGCGCTGGTCTTGGAGCGGGTCGCGCTGGTTCTGACCCGGGCCGGGCCGTTCCTGACCTGGGCCGGGCCATTCCTGTTCGTGCCCGCGGCGGCCCTGGACCGATTCCGACTCACCGGCCCCCAGGGGGCGTCGAGTCCCCACTCCTATCGTCCCAGGCAGGTCTGACACTCCCGGCGCGTCCAGCCCCCACCCGACGGCCGCGAGCACCGCGCAGACCACAGCCGCCGCCCACCACGCCGCCTGCCACTGCCCCCACCCCAGCACCAGCAGCCCCGACAGCGCGATCCCCACCCCGACCCCGCTCATCCCCCACCCCGGCCGCGCGTTCACCGCCGCCACGAACACCACGGCGCTAGCAACCCCAGCCACCGCCCGCAGCACGAACCACGCCACCACACCGTGCGCCAACGGCATCCCGACGAGCGTCACCACCAGCAGCACGAGCGAGACCCGCCACCCCAACCGCGACGGCGGCCGGACGACCGTGGCCAGCGCCCCGGCGAAGTAGCCCAGGTAGTTCGCGGTGGCCAGCGACGCTCCCGCCGCGGGGGACAGGCCCGCCTGCGCCGTCATCAGCGGCAGGATCGGCGTGTACGCGAAGCGGCCCACGCCCATCGCCGCCGCCAGTGCCGCCGCGGCCCGGAGCTTCACGAGCGGCCGGGGTCGTTCGGGTGGGGCTGCACGGCCGTGACGGTGAACGTCATCCACGGGCTGAGCGGAAGCGTGCCGAGCACGGTCGCGTGCAGGTCGGTCTCGTCACCAGCGCGCCACAGGCCGATGCTGCGCATCGAGCCGACCGGGCGCCAAAGGCGGACCAGGTTGCCGCTTGCCGCCAGTTCACGAGCGCGCAAGGCTTCCGCTGCCCGCAGGGAGTCCACTTCGGACTCGGGAAGGCCGGCGAGGTCGGTCGTGATCTCGACGATGAACTCTCTCATGGCCTCATCGTGCGACCGCGGAGCCGAGCGGCGCCACGACCGGCTTGCTCCTGCGTGGGAGGTTCAGGCTCCTAGGATGCGGGGTGTGGAACTGCGTCAACTCCGGTACTTCCTCGCGGTCGCCGAGGAGCTGCACTTCGGGCGGGCGGCGGCGCGGCTGCTGATCGCGGGACCGTCGTTGTCCCAGCAGATCAAGGCGCTGGAGAAGGACCTCGGCGTGGCGTTGTTCGAGCGGGACCGGCGCTCGGTCGCGCTCACGTCCGCCGGGGCCGCGCTGGTGCCCGAGGTGCGGGCGTTGCTGGAACGGGCCGACGAGTTGCAGCGGCACGCGCGCCAGCTGTCCGGGTCGCGGCCGGTGCGGATCGGGTACGTCAACTGGCTGCCGCCGGACCTGACGAAGCGCACGGCCGGCGTCGCGCAGCTCTACGTCGACGCGTGGGTCGTGCCGTCGCACCAGCAGGCGGCACGGGTGGCGGACGGCAGTCTCGACCTCGCCGTGTGCTGGATCCGCAAGACCGAGGCCGCCGCGCTCGGGTTGCGGGCACAGCTGCTGGGCGCGGACCGGCTCTACGCGGTGGCGGTGGGCACCGACTCCAGCCCCGTCAAAGCGCAGGACATCGCGGTGCTCGTGGACGACGACGTGACGTCGTGGCAGTCCTGGAACGACTACGCCGAGGAGTTCGCGCGCGACACCGGCTGCAAGGTCCGGCGCATCCACAACGGCGCGATCACCGGGCCGGCGTTCTTCGACCACGTCCGGGTGTGCACGACGCCGGTGCTGAACTCGCCCAAGGGGCAGACCACGCCGTTGCCGCCGGACCTGGTGGCACGGCCCGTCGTCGACCCCGAGGTGCTCTGGACGTGGTCGCTGGTGCGCCGCGCGGACGAGGAGCGCGCCGACGTCGTGGCGGCGGCCGACGCCATCGTGCGGAGCGTGGGCGACCTCGGCCTGGGCGGCGCGTGGCTGCCCGCCGACGACCCCTACCGCGCACTGGGAGGCTGAGCCTCTCACGAGGGAGGAAACGGGTCGCAATTCCGCGAAATGAAATCTCGGGCGCGGGTCGTTGTGGCTGTCAGTTCCACTTCTCCTCCTTCGAAAGCGAGCAGGACAATGACCAGCAAGGTGGCAATCGTCACGGGAGCGTCGCAGGGAATCGGTGCGGCACTCGTGCCCGCGTACCGCAAGCTCGGCTATTCGGTCGTCGCGGTGTCGCGGTCCGTCGAGGACTCCGGCGACCCCGAGGTGCTCGCGATCCGCGCCGACCTCTCCGTGCCCGGCGAGGGCGCCCGCGTCGTCCGGGAGGCGCTGGCGCGGTTCGGTCGCGTCGACGCGCTCGTGAACAACGCCGGCGTCTTCGTCGCCAAGCCGTTCACCGAGTACACCGACGAGGACTACGCGGCCGTCACCGGCACCAACCTCGTCGGCTTCTTCGACATCACCCGCAGCGCCGTCGCGGCCATGGAGCAGGTCGGCTCCGGCCACGTCGTGAACGTGTCCACCACCCTCGTCGAGCACGCGCTGTCCGCGGTGCCGTCCGCACTCGCGTCGCTGACCAAGGGTGGTCTGACCGCCGTCACGAAGTCGCTGGCCGTCGAGTACGCGGCCAGGGACATCCGCTTCAACACCGTCGCGCTCGGCATCATCAAGACGCCGATGCACGCCCCGGAGACGCACGACGCGCTGGCCGGGCTGCACCCCGTCGGCCGCATCGGCGAGATCTCCGACGTCGTCGACGCGATCACGTTCCTCGAGCAGGCCGGCTTCGTGACGGGCGAGGTCCTGCACGTCGACGGCGGCCAGAGCGCGGGGCACTGATCATGGTCCTCGAAGACGTCATGGACCGGTGGAAGGCCGCCGTGGACGCGCACGACCCCGAGGGCGTCGCGGCCGTCTTCACCGAGGACGCCATTTTCCAGGGCCTCAAGCCGTACGGGGTGGGAAAGGCCGCTGTCGCCGCCTATTACGATTCTCAGCCCCTCGGTCTGAAAGCCGAGTACAAGGTTCTGGAAACGCGTCGGCTGGCCGAAGAAATCACCCTCGGTTATCTGAGCGTCGATTTCTCGTTCGTCGACCGGCCCCCGATCACCGTCACTCTCGGCGTGATCGTGCGGGGAGACCTGATCGCGCACTACCAGGTCTCCCGGCTCGACTAGTGCCTGCGCGGCTCCCGGCCGAAGGGCGACTTCGGTCGCTCCAGGTCGGGGGCCTTCGGGATCGGCCTGGTCACCGGCGCGTCCGCGGTGATGGTGATCGCCTCACCGTGGTGCCTCGTGGTCAGCTCGGTGCCGTCCACGACCCGATAGGTCGCCTCGCCCTCCCGCACGTCCACGGCGATCCTCGTGCCCTGGAACACCATCCGGAACGAGAAGCGTGTCAACGCGTCCGGCAGCCGTGGCGCGAACGTGAGCTCACCGCCGTGGTCGCGCATGCCGCCGAAGCCCGCCACGAGCGCCGTCCACGCACCGGCCAGCGACGCCATGTGCAGGCCGTTGTTGACGTTCCCGTGCAGGTCGTGCAGGTCGGTGAACGCCGCCTCGACCAGGTAGTCGAACGCCAGCCCGAGGTGCCCGACCTCGGCCGCGAGCACCGCCTGCGTCCCCGCCGACAACGACGAGTCCCGCACCGTCCTCGCCTCGTAGTAGGCGAAGTTGCGGGCCTTCTCCTCGTCGGTGAACGCGTCACCGCGCACGTGCATCGCCAGCACCAGGTCCGCCTGCTTGATGACCTGCTTGCGGTAGAGGTCGAAGTACGGGAAGTGCAGCAGCAGCGGGTACTTCTCCTCCGGCGTGTTCTCGAAGTCCCACTCCGCGTGCTTGGTGAAGTTGTCCGACTGCGGGTGCACCCGCAACATCTCGTCGTACGGGACCGACATCGCGTCCGCGGCCCTGCGCCACGTCGCGATCTCCTCCTCCGTCGCGTCACACGGGTTGCGCTCGGCGGCGTCGGCGGCGGCCCACAGGTTCTGCTGGGCGATCAGGTTCGTGTAGACGTTGTTGTCGACGATCGCCGAGTACTCGTCCGGCCCCGTCACGCCGTCGATGCGGAACCCGTCGTGCGGGTCGTGGTGCCCGAGAGAGGTCCACAACCGTGCTGTCTCCACGAGGATCGACGTCGCCTCGTCGCGGTCGAAGTCCTCGTCCCCGGTCGCGTTGAGGTACTGCTGGACGGCGTACGCGACGTCGCCCGACACGTGGAACGCGGCTGTGCCCGCCGGCCAGTACGCGCTGCACTCGGCGCCGTTGATCGAGCGCCACGGGAAGGCGGCGCCCTCGAGCCCCAGGACCTTCGCGCGTTCGCGAGCCTTGTCCAAAGTGGAGTAACGCCAGCTCAGCGCGTCCCTGGCGGCGTCCGGGACCGTGTAGGTGAGCACCGGCAGCACGAACATCTCGGTGTCCCAGAACGCGTGCCCGTCGTAGCCGGGTCCGGTGAGGCCCTTGCCGGGGATGGCCCGGGTCTCGCCGCGGGCACCGGCCTGCAGGATGTGGAACAGCGCGAACCTGATCGCCTGCTGGAGCTCGTCGTCGCCCTCGATCTCGATGTCGGCGACGGTCCAGAAGTCGTCCAGGAACGCCTTCTGCTCGGCGAGGAGCCCGTCCCAGCCGGTCTGGCAGGCACCCGCCAGCGCCGCCTCGACCTGGGCGCGCAGCGCCGGCGTCGAGCGCTGCCCGGACCAGCCGTAGGCGAGGTACTTGGTGAGCCGCAGGCGCCCGCCCGCCGGCACGTCCACGGCCGCGGTGAACCGCGCCAGGTCGTCCTCCGCGCGGATCTCGGTGCGCGGCTCGTCGTGCAGCTCGTTCTCCGAGCGGCTGACGGCCACCTCGTGGTCCATCGCGGCGGCCATCCGCAGGCCCGACACCTTGGTGTGGTGGCACAGCACGGCCCGGCTCTTCTCGGCCATCGTGAAGTCGGTGACCAGCGGGGCGTCGAGCGCGGCGGCGACGCGCGGGTCGTTGCTGCGGCTCTTGACCGGTTCGTTGGCGAGCAGGTCCGACTGCACGACCAGCTGCAGGTCGTCCTCCGGCTCCACCTCGTACCGGATCGCCGCGACCGCGCGCTGCGTGAACGACACGAGCCGTTCGCTGCGCACGGTCACCCGGCGTCCGGTCGGCGACTCCCAGACCGTGCGGCGGCGCAACGTGCCCGTGCGGAAGTCGAGGGTGCGCTCGTGCTCGATCGCGGTGCCGTACCGCATGTCGAGCGGCTCGTCCTCGACCAGCAACCGGATGATCTTGCCGTCGGTGACGTTGACGACGGTCTGGCCCGCCTCGGGGTAGCCGTAGCCGCCCTCGCCGTACGGGAGCTGGTGCTCCTCGTAGAAGCCGTTGAGGTACGTGCCGGGCAGCCCGCGCGGCTCGCCCTCGTCGAGCGTGCCACGCAGCCCGATGTGGCCGTTGGCCAGCGCGAACGTCGATTCGGTCTGGTGCAGGTCGTCCACGGACAGGCCCTGCCAGGTCAGCTGCCACGGCTGCACGGTGTAGCTCATGAGAGCAGCTCGTCGAGCTCGTCGACGACCACGTCGGCGCCGTGGGCCCGCAACGCGTCCCGCTGGTCGCCGCGGTCGACGCCGACGACGAACCCGAACCCGCCGTCGCGCCCCGCCTGCACGCCCGCCAGCGCGTCCTCGTAGACAGCCGCGTTCTCCGGGGCCGTCTTGAGCCGGCGCGCGCCCTCGACGAACGAGTCCGGCGCGGGCTTGCCCTTCAGGTTCGACGCGGTGATCACGTTGCCGTCGACCAGCGCGTCCACGAAGTCGAGCAGGTTGCCCGCGCGCAGCACGCGCAGGGCGTTGGCCGAGGACGTGACGACGCCGATCGGCATCCCCGCCGCCCTGGCGGCCTTCAGGTAGTCGACCGAGGCGGGGTACGGCGTGATGCCCTGCTCGTCGATGATCGAGTTGACCAGGTCGTTCTTCTGGTCGCCGATGCGCCGGACCTCGTCCTCGGACGGCGTGAGGCCGCGCGAGGTGAGGAAGCTGCGGACGCCGTCGTAACGCGGCTTTCCGTCCACGTAGGCGAGGTAGTCCTGTTCGCTGAACGGCTGGCCCATGGCTTCGAACGTCTGCCGCCACGCCTGCCGGTGCAGCACGGCGGTGCTGGTGAGCACGCCGTCGAGGTCGAACAGCAACGCGGTGATCTTCTCCGGGATGCCGAGGCTCATAGGTCGATCATGCACCCGTCTCGTCGGCCTCGCCGCGTTCTTCGGCGAGACGTTCGTCGAGGGGACGCGGGTGGGCCTGCTCGTACTCGGTCATCCCGTACTTGGTGGCCTCCGACCAGCCCTCCGGCGGGTCCATGCCCTCCTCCAGCGGGTCCTTCTGGAGGTTGTCCTCGTCGAGGCCCTCGAAGTCCAGGTCTTCGGGGACGTAACCGCTGCGTTCTTCGCTCATGTCCGACGCAATACCCAGTTCGGCCCTATCCGATGCTTTGACCCACCAGTGAACCGATCGCGTAGGTGACGCCCATGGCGATCAAGCCGCCCGCGACGTTGCGGACGACGGCCCTGCGCTTGCCCGCGCCGCTGAGTCGCGCGCTGATGAACCCCGTGAGCGCGAGAGTGAGGATGGCGGCCACGACTGTGATCGGCACACGAAGCGTGGTCGGCGTCAGCGCTATCGCGGCGAGGGGCAGCAACGCGCCGATGGTGAACGAGATGAAGCTCGCGATGGCGGCGCCCCACGGGTTCGTGAGCTCGTCGGGGTCGATGTGCAGCTCGGCGTCGGCGTGCGCGGCCAGGGCGTCGTGCTCCGTGAGCTGCTTCGCGACCTCTCCGGCCGTCTGCTCGTCGAGGCCCTTGTTCTCGTAGATCTCCTTGAGCTCTTCGAGCTCCTCTTCGGGGGTGTCCCTGAGTTCCTGGCGTTCCTTGGCGAGCAGGGCGCGTTCGGCGTCGCGCTGGCTGCTGACGGACACGTACTCGCCGCTCGCCATGGACATCGCGCCCGCGAACAGGCCGGCGAGGCCCGCGACGAGGATCTGGGCCCGGTCCGTGGTGGCGCCCGCGACGCCGACCACGAGGCTGGCGGTCGACACGATGCCGTCGTTGGCCCCGAGGACGCCGGCGCGCAGCCAGTTCATCTTGTCGCCGGTGACCTCGTCGTGGGGCTCCTGGTGGCTCATCAGCGCAGGTTAGCGCCGTGATCGCGGCTGCGCGCGGACGTGCGGGTGATGCTGCTGAACGGGTGAGTTCTGCCTGGTCAACCGCTGGAGGCTCATTTTTTGTCAGACCCCCGTGGCAGCATGTCGAACAGGTGTTCGTGTACGTGCTGAGAGGAGGTCAGTTCCCGATGCAGATCGAACCCAACCGCTGGCCAGGCCGCGTGGTGCCGTCCACCGACTCGGACGTGGACGTCGCCGTGGAGTCCCTGTGCGTGCGCGCGTCGTGGGCCGACGCCGACCGCCGCTGGGTGCGGCGCCTGCTCGAACCGTGGTTCCGCGCGGGCTGGAGCGTCGACGCCCTGCTCGTCGCCATCGACAAGAAGCCGGACGGCACCAGCCAGGGCCGCCCCCGCTCGCGAGCGCAGGTGGCGCACGAGTTCCTGCGGGCCCGCCTGCGCACCTGGACCGCGGATGGCGCCGGCCTCACCAAGCCGCCGCTGCCCGGCGTCACCCTGGGCGAGTGGTACCGCGTCAACCGCCGCAACGCCGCCCTGAACGCCCCGCGCCGGGGCCGCGGCCTCACGGCGGAGGGCCGTCAGGCCCGCGCGGAGACCCGAGCGCTCGCGCACCGGCGCGACCCGGTGGAGCGCAGCCGGGAGAAGGGGCGCCGGCGGCAGGAGGTGCTCGACAGCCTGCTGGTGCCGGGGCAGGAGGTGCCGTCGTTCGCCGACTCGTGGCGGCTGGTGGCGGAGCTCGTGCCGGTGCCGCGGGTGTGTTCGGCCTGCGGGCACGTGCGGAACGAGGTGTCGCGGCCGGCGCACCGGGTGGCCTGAGGCCGAGCCTTGAGGGCGGGGCGCCGAGCTGGGGTGCGGCGACCCTGGGGGCGGAGGGAATTTCGCCCTGCCCGCAGGAGCGAGCCTCCCGCGGCCCGGCACGAGCGCGCGAACCCGCAGCGTGCCTCGGAGCGCCCGGCAGGCATAGGCCAGCGGAAGCGCTCTTTGTTCCCCAGAGGGCCTGGGAGGCGCGGGCCGGCGGAAGCGCTCTTCGTGTCTCGGAGGCCTGGCAGGCGCGTCCGAAGGGAGCGGTCGTCCTGCCTGCCACCCATAAGCGATCCGCATACCTCGGCGATCTCCGCGGCCGCGTGCCACACCAGCCCGCGAGCCCCCGAAAAGGGCCATTCACCTGCGACTTCCGCGAGCGGTGGTTGAAACCGGGCCACCCCGGGAACTCGGAACGAGTTTCTTGTTTCCGATGTAAGGGGCCGACATGCTCGAAGTGACGCCGATGGCCGCCGAGGTCATCAACGAACTGACGTCACAGTCAGAGGGCACCACAGACGACATCGGCCTGCGTTTCGCCCTGGCCGCCGAGCAGAACAGCCAGGCGGCGCTGGAGCTGTCGCTCAGCGAGGCCGTCGACGGCGACCAGGTGGTGGCCGCCCCCGCGGGTGCCAAGGTCATCATGGAGCCGGCGGCCGCCCAGTACCTGGACGACAAGGTCCTCGACGTGCGCCAGGACGACGAGGGCAACCCCGCGTTCGCCATCGCGCGCCAGGACCAGCCCGGCTGAGCGCCAGGCCTGGACACGCGGATCGGGCCGGACCCCTGAGCAGAGGGTGTCCGGCCCGATTCGTGAGAAGTCCCCAGGTCAGGGGATGGTCAGCACCTGACCCGGCTGGATGAGGTCCGGGTTCGCGATGCCGTTGGCGGAGGCGATCTCGCCGTAGCGGTTGCCGTCGCCGTAGAAACGCTCGGCGATCGCCCAGAGCGAGTCGCCGCCCTCGACGGTGTAGGTCTGCACGGCCGGGGCGGCGGGCGCGGCCGGCGCCTGCTCGACGACCGCGGGCTCCTCGGCCGCGGGGGCCGCTTGCGGCGAGTCGGTGTTGGTGTTCGAGGCCCAGCGGGCGCCGCCGTCGGCGCCGAAGACGACCAGGTTCCGGTCGTCCTGCAGGACCAGGCGCGAACCCTCGTTGCCCTGGGTGCCGGTGGACCACACGGCGCTGTCCTCGCTCGTGTAGAGCACGAAGTTGCCGTCGTCCTGCAGCGTGGCGCGCACCGCGCCCTTGCCGTCGGTGCCGCTGGCCCAGACGGTGCCGGTGTTCTCCGACAGGACCAGGTTGCCGTCGGACTGCAGAGTCAGCACGTACCCGTTGGCACTGGTGAGCTGCTGGCCGCGGGTGAGTTCCTGCCCGGCTTGCAAGGTGTCCACAGAACGCTCCACTTCGCACGATGACGACCGCCGGACCGGCGGCGCCCGAAGCGGAACGTAGTGAAGGCCGGGCGGTGGCGCCGGGTCAGCGGCGCACGTGCACCCGAAGGAGCGAAAAACGCCCCCGGCCCGGAGGCCAGGGGCGTTTCACGGAGAGACGGTCAGCCCTCGATGCGGCGGATCACGGAGATCGGGCCGATCGAGTCGATGTCGGCGATCTTCACCGGCACGCCCTCGGTCGACGCGTGCACGGCGCGGATGCCGTCCACCGCCATCGCCACGTGGGACTGGCTCGAGTAGTAGACGATGATGTCGCCGGCGCGGACCTCGCCACGACCCACGGAGCGGCCGGCGGCCGCCTGGGCGTAGCTGGTGCGGCCGATGGTCACGCCCGCCGAGCGGTACGCGGCCTGGATCAGCGACGAGCAGTCCCACGAGTCCGGGCCGTTCGAGCCGTAGACGTAGGGCTTGCCGCGCTGGTTGAGCGCGAACTGCAGGGCCTGGCCCGCGGCGCCGGCCGGAACCGAGATGTTCGACATGTCACCGGACTGCGCGAGCTGGTTCTTCACCGTGGTGCTCAGCGACCGGTACTGGTTCTGCGCCTCGGTGAGCTGCTTGTCGAGATCGGCCTTCTTCTGGTCCATCTCGGCGAGGAGCTTCTTCGACGCCTCGGTGGCGTCCGTGGCGGTCTTCGTCGCCGCGTCGGCCGCGTTGACGGCGTCGGTCAGCTTCTGCAGCGCCTCCGCGTTGTCGGCCGCGAGGATGTTGATGGCCGACATGCGGTTGAGGAAGTCCTGCTGCGAGTCGCTCACCAGCAGCGCGGAGATCTGGCTGAAGTTCGCGCCCGAGTTGGTGGCCTCGGTGAGGAGGTCGACCTGACCGCGCAGCGCCTCCTCGGCCTTCTGGGCGTTGGCCAGGTCGCCCTTGGCCTTGTCCAGCTCACCCTGCTTGGCCTTCAGGTCGTCCTGGGCCTTGAGGTGGTCCTGGTTGAGCTTCGACGCCTGCTCGGACAGCTCGTTGTACTTCTTGAGCGCGTCCGCGGCGTTCGGCTGTGCGGTGGCCGGAGCCGTGGGGAGAGCGGCCGCGACGACGGCAGCCGTCGCCACGAGAGCTCCACGCACGATGCGGCGTGAGGGTTGCGACACCACGTCGCGGTTCCTCCTTTTTCCTGGCAGTCGCCCACACGAGAACTACTCCGCGTGAGGCGACAACCTTGGCGTGTGCCCCGACTGGGTTAACTGCTGGGCCGAAGGTCTCGGACAGGTTACGGAATGACCTTGTCCTCGTCCAGCACCGGGTCCCGGCAAGTCACCGGCCAGCACGCTCTCACAGTCGTCTACGTCGGTGTATCGCGGGGTAGGAGAGACGCGTCACCCGACCACGCGGCGAATCACCGAAATGGGTCCGATGGAGTCGATGTTCGCGACCTTCACGGGCACGCCCTCGGTCGACGCGTGCACCGCGCGGGTGCCGTCGATGGCCATCGCGACGTGCGACTGACCGGAGTAGTAGATGATCAGGTCGCCCGCCGTGACCTCGCCGCGGCCGACCCCGCGGCCGACCTTCGCCTGGTCGTACGTCGTGCGCGGGATGGACACCCCGGCGGCCCGGTAGGACGCCTGCATCAGCGACGAGCAGTCCCACGAGTTCGGTCCGTTCGACCCGAACACGTACGGCTTGCCCTGCTGGCTCATCGCGAAGTTGAGAGCCGTGCCCGCCGCACCGGCCGGCGCCGTCACCGTCACCTTGGGGCCGGTGCTCGCGAGCGTCTGCTGCTGCGGCCGCGACAGCGACTGGTACTTGGCGCGCGCGGTCGACACCTGCGCGTCCATCGCCACCTTGCGCGTCGACACGTCCGCGGCGATCTTCTCGGCGGCGGCAGCGGCGTTCGTGGCGTCGCCACGGGCCTTCTGCGCGGCCTCGAGCGTGGCGCTCATCCGCGCCACCGCCTCGTTCTGGTCGGCGGCGATGATGTTCATCGCCTGCATCCGCTCGAGGAAGTCCTGCTGGGACGACGACGTGAGCAGCGCCGAGATGTTGTTGAACCGGGCGCCCTCGAACGAGGCCTCGGTCAGCACGTCGACCTGGCCGCGGAACTGCTCCGACTCGGCCAGCGCCTTCTTCTCGGCCTCGGTGGCGGCCGCGACGACCCCGTTCGCGGTGGACAGGTCGCCCTGCGCCTTGAGGTGGTCCTGGCTGAGCTTCTCCGCCTCCCGCGTCAGGTCGTTGTAGGCCTTCAGCGCGTCTTCGGCGGGCTGTGCATGCGCCGAGGGCATCGACACCACCGTCGCGGCGATCACGGCGGCGAGAGCGGTGGTCCTTGCAGCACGGCCGGGCACGCGGCCTCCTCAGGAGTCGGAATCGGCTTCTGAGGAGGCGTACGGCCTAACGGGTGAAGAGGTTCAGTCGAACTCGACGAGCGGTCCCTCGACGACGACCAGGGGAGCGTCGACCTCGACGTCCACGAGCTCGTCGGCGAGCACGGGCGACGCCGTGACGAGGGCGATTCCGGCCGCGGCGGCCAGGGTGGTGGCGATGCGTGAAGAAAGGGACACGCACAGCAACCTAACGAACCAAATGCCGCAAATCGGGCGAACTCACTCGATCAGGCGGCCCGGTGTGCCTCGATCGAGGCACGGCACGCGGCGATCAGGCGGGCGGTGGCGGTGCTGCCCCCGCGCCCGCAGCGGGGGCAGCACATCGCGACGTCCCCGGCGAACTCGTCCACCACGACGCCGAGCGGCGTGTCGCAGCCCCGGCACCAGCGGTGCCGCGTCACGGGGTTGACGTGCACCGGCGACGAGACGCACTGGTGGATCCACCTGCCGTGCACGTGGCAGGTCAGCCGGTCGTCGGGCGCCAGGAAGCCGTCGTCCTCCGCGTGGTCCTCCTCGGCCAGTGTGGCGATGAGCATGGCGATCATGGCGACCCTCCGATCCGGAACCTGCCTTCTGCTAGGACGTCGAACCGGCCGCCACGGAATCGACACGGGCCGCCAGCTTCTTCAGCGCCCACGCGCAACCGAGCCCCACGGCCACGAGAACGAGCCACGGCGCCCACGGCACACCCGCGCGCGCTGCGGCGTCGAACCCGACTCCGGTGAGCAGGTTGCCGAGCAGGATCCCCACGCCCACGACCGTGTTGTAGAGGCCGTAGTGCGTCGCCACCAGGTGATCGCCCGACAACGCCACGATCTTGTCCATCTCGAACGGGAACACGACCATCGTGCCGAGAGCGAGCAACGCCGCGCACAGCACGAGGCCGGGCCATCCGCCGTAGATCGCCGGGAGGAACGCGAGGCCCAGCACCGCCATCCCGGCGACCAGTGACCGGTCGGGTCCGAACCGGGCGCGGGCGAACGCTGTCACCCGCAGCTGGCCCACGACCGCGAGCACCCCCGACACGGCGAACAGCACCGCGGTCAGCACCGCCGACCCCGAGGCCAGCGGCAGCGCCAGGTAGACCTGGAACGAGAGCACGTACGAGCCGGTCATCGCGAGCGCGAACAGCACGAACCGCCGGTTCGAGAACACCCGCCGCCAGTCGGCGAGCACCGAGTCGCCCGACGGCGTCCCGGCGCGCGCGGGCAGCGACCGCCACTGCAGCACCGTGAGCACCAGGAACACGCACGCCGCCACCAGGCAGGTCAGCCGGAAGTCCACCGCTGTCAGCGCCAGTCCGAGCAGCGGACCCACCAGGATCCCGGTCTGGTAGAAGACGTTGAACAGCGCGAACGCCTCCACGCGCCGTGGACCGGCATCGGCGGCGACGTAGGCCCGTACCGCCGGGTTGAACAACGCCCCGGCGAACCCGGTGGCCGCCGACGCGAGCACCAGCGCCGGCACGCCGTCCACGAACCCGAGCAGCGCGAACCCGCCGGTCCGCAGCGCGCAGCCCGCCACGATCAACGGCTTGTACCCCAGCCGGTCCGCGAGCGTGCCGCCGATCAGGAACATGCCCTGCTGCGCGAAGTTCCGCACGCCCAGAACGAGTCCCACGGCCCATCCGGCCAGTGCGAGCGTCACGGACAGATGCGCGGCGAGGTACGGCATCAGCATGTAGAAGCCGACGTTGATGCTGAACTGGTTGAGCAGCAACAACTGCACGCTGCGGTCGAACGAACGGAAACGTGCGATCACACCGTCACCGCCATGGGGTCCACAACGGACCGGCACATGCTCCACGACAGCACTTCCCGCTCTCCGGGCGAAGAGATCTCCTCGGGGTCCACGGCGGGAACGACGTCCAACAGCCCGTGCGCGGCGCAGTACTCGTCGCTGTACACGGTGTCGAAGTACCGCTGTGGCCCGTCCGGGAACACGGCGGCGATCCGCGTGCCGGGCGGCGACGTCCGCGCCAGCCACGACGCCACCAGCGCGACCGCACCCACGCTCCAGCCACCGCTCGCGTAGTGCCGCGCGGCCAGCGTCCGGCACGCCCACACGGCCTCGCCGGGGTTCACCCAGTGCACCTGGTCGAACGCCGCGTAGTCGACGTTGCGCGGGAAGATGCTCGACCCGAGCCCGCGCATCAGCCGCGGCCGCGCGGGCTGGCCGAAGATGGTCGAGCCGATCGTGTCGACCCCGGCGAGCCGCAACGCCGGGAAGTGCCGGCGCAGCACCCGCGACACGCCCGCGCTGTGCCCGCCGGTGCCGACGGCGCAGACGAGCACGTCCACGTGGTCGAGCTGGGCGGCGAGCTCGTGGGCCAGCGAGGCGTAGGCCGAGACGTTGTCGGGGTTGCCGTACTGGTCGGGGCAGTACGCGCCGGGCAGGGCCGTCACCAGCTCGGCGACCCGCCGCCGGCGCGCTTCCTGCCAGCCGCCGGTCGGGTGCGGGCGGTCGACGACGTCCACGGTCGCGCCGTGCGCGCGCAGCATCCGCCGCACGATCGGTTCCAGGCCGGGATCGGTCACCAGCGTGACCGGGACGCCGTGCGTCAGTCCGGCGAGCGCGAGGCCCAGGCCGAGCGTGCCGCTGGTCGACTCCACGACGTGGCCGTCCGGGCGGAGGTCGCCGCGCTCCAGGGCGCGGCCGATCATGTGCAGCGCGGCGCGGTCCTTCATGCCACCGCCGGGATTCGCGCTCTCGAGCTTCGCCCAGAAGCCGGTGGGACTGGTGCGGGACAGCTCGTCGATCCAGAGCACGGGCGTGCTCCTGTCCAGCATGGGAACAGACATGGGTTTCCTCGGGAAAAGGTGTGGTCGGACCGGTGAAGGGGGCGGGGGCCGGCCTAGGTCCGCGAGATCCCGAGATCGAGCAGGAGTGTGCGCCCGGCACTGCCGTGCGGGGAGGGGAGCGGGCACGCCGATGCCGCCGCGACGGCCCGTGCGGGTGGCTCCGCGTCCGGTGCGGCAGGGGAGTGCGGCGTGGTCTGCACGGCGGCCTGGACGGGCGCGGCGGGTGCCGCGTGGTGGGTCTCGCCGTGGTGGCAGACCTCGCCGGAGATCCCGGGCGCGGCGTGGTGCGCGGGCTCCGGCGGGCAGGCGGGGTGCAGTGCGAACACCGCGAGCAACAGCAGTGCGACGACGACGAAGCGGCGACGCCCCGTCGTCGAATGATTCCGCACGGTGACAACCTACCGCAGATTCTCGTTTCCCGGTTCCTCTTGGTAGGTTAGGCAAGCCTAAACAGGAGGTGGACAGGTGCGCAGGACAGTCGCCGCGGTTCTGCTGCTCGGCCTAGTGGCCGGGTGCGGTGGAAACGCTCCCACGGAGCAGTCGGGAAGTGGCCAGTGGTCCTTCAAGGACGATCGCGGCAAGGAGGTCACCGCGCCGAAACGGCCTGAACGCGTCGTCGCGCAGGTGTCCGCCGCGGGCGCACTCAAGGACTACGGCATCAACGTCGTCGGCACCTTCGGCCCGCTCAAGCGCGCGGACGGCACGACCGACCCGGAGGCCGGCAGCATCGACCCGAGCCAGGTCACCGACGTGACCGGCCCCGGCTACGGTGAGATCGACTTCGAGAAGTTCGCCGCGCTGAACGCCGACCTGGTCGTCGCGGGCTACTACCCCGAGGTCTCCGGGCTCTGGCACCTCACGGCCGAGTTCGAGGAGAAGGTCGCCAAGATCGCCCCGACCGTCGGCATCGGACAGTCGAAGATCCAGCTGCCGGACGGGATCAAGCGCTTCAAGGAGCTCGCGAAGTCCCTCGGCGCCGACGTCGACTCGGCGAAGGTGAAGGCCGACGAGGAGGCGTTCACCAAGGCAGCCGACCGGCTCAAGGCCATCGGCAAGAAGATGACGGACGCGCAGCAGAAGATCCAGGTGGTCGGCGCGGACCCGAAGCTCTTCTACGTCGCCGTGCCCGCCCGCAACCCCGACCTCGACTGGTACGTCAAGGAGCTGGGCCTGCCGCTGCTCACGCCGGACAAGCCCGACACCGAGGGCGGCGGCTACTTCCAGTCGCTGTCGTGGGAGAACTCCGGCACGTACAAAGAGCACGTGATCATGTGGGACACCCGCCAGCACGTGCTCAACCCGGAGCAGATGAAGGAGGGCCACCCGGTCTTCCAGGGGCTGCCCGCCGTGCAGGCCGGCCGGTTCGTCGAGTGGAACGCGGTCGCCCCGCTGAGCTACTCCTCCTACGCCGGGATCATGAACAAATTGGCTGACCAGCTGGACCAGGTGTTGGCAAAGTAGCCATGTGCTGACGCTTTTGAAGGACAACGGCCCGTTGCGCGTGCTCAGCACCGCACGGGTCGTTTCCGTTGTGGGGGACGCGCTCAGCCTCGTCACGCTGATGGTGCACGTGCAGTCCGTGCTCGGGAAGGCCATCGCAGTGGCGGCGCTGCTGCTCGTGGGCGACTTCGCGCCGTCGTTGCTCAGTCCGCTCACGGGTGTCATCAGCGACCGGTTCGACCGGCGCACGGTCATGATCGTCTGCGAGCTGACGCAGGCCGTGCTGCTGGCGGTCATCGCGTTCACGCTGCCGCCGTTGCCGGTGCTGCTCGCGCTGGTCGGTGTGCGGGCGGTGGTCGGGCAGGTCTTCATCCCGGCGTCGCGGGCGGCGGTGCCGTGCCTGGTCGCGGAGAAGGACCTCGCGCAGGCCAACACCGCGCTGGGGCTGGGCAGCAACAGCGCCGACGTGATCGGGCCGTTCCTCGCCGCCCTGCTGCTGCCGTTCCTGGGGGTGCGCGGTGTGCTGTTCGTGGACGCCGCGTCGTTCGCGCTGTCGGCGTTGTTGTTGCTGCGCCTGCCGAAGCTCGTCGTGCCCGCGGAGCCGGGGGAGACGGTGCTCGGCGACGCGAAGGCGGGGCTGAGCGAGATCTGGCGCAACCGGGCGCTGCGGATCGTGTTCCTGGGTTTCTGCGGGGTCGTCGCGTGCACGGCGATCGACGACGTGGCGGTCCTGCAGCTCACGGTGGTGGTGTTCGGGGAGTCCGAGAGCGTCGCCGGGATCCTGCTCGGGGCGGTCGGCGTCGGTCTGCTGCTGGGGTACGCGCTGCTGGCGCGCGGGAGCGCGCGGTGGGGCATGGTCGCGCTGCTCGTCACCGGGTTCGTGATCAGCAGCGCCGGAAACCTGCTCACCGGCCTCGCGTGGGGCGTCGCGTCGGCGTTCGCGCTGCAGGCCGTGCGGGGACTGGGGATCGCGGCGATGGACGTCGCGCACAGCACGCTGATCCAGCGGCTCGCGCCCGCCGACCGGACGGGCAGGGTGTTCGGCAACTTCTACGGCGGGATCGGTGTGGCGGCGGCGATCTCGTACGTCGCGGGCGGTCTGCTCATCGACGTCCTGGGGCCGCAGCTGATCCTCGTGCTGTCCGGTGGTGCCGGAGTCCTGGTGGCGTTGTGGGTGGTGGCCGCTTCACGCGCGAGAGGTGTCGAGTGGGAACCGGCCTCTTGAGGTGACCGACCTGGACGATCTTGTCGGTGCGGGTCGCTAGTCTCGTTCGCATGGAGCCCTACGAGCACGGCCTGCTCGACGTCGGTGACGGCCACCACGTCTACTGGGAGACCGTCGGCAACCCCGCCGGCAAGCCCGCCGTGTTCGTGCACGGAGGTCCGGGCAGTCCCGCGAAGGGCGCGCGGAAGGCGCTCGACGCCGAGAAGTTCCGCATCGTGATCTTCCACCAGCGCGGCTGCGGGCTGAGCACGCCGCACGCGAGCGACCCGGCCGCCGACCTGGGCGTCAACACCACCGACCACCTGATCGCGGACATGGAGCGGCTCCGCGAGCACCTCGGCGTCGAGAAGTGGTTGCTGTACGGCGGTTCCTGGGGCACCACGCTCTCGGTCGCGTACGCGCAACGGCATCCCGAAAGGGTGTCGGAGATGATCCTCATCGCCGTCACGCTGTCGTCTCAACGCGAGATCGACTGGTTGTACCGGGGTGTGTCGCGGTTCTTCCCGGAGGCGTGGGCCCGGTTCAGCGCGCACACCGGCGACGCGCCAGACGTTGTGCGGGCGTACGCGGAGCTGATGGAGAGCCCGGAGCGCGAGGTGCGTGAGCGGGCGGCCGCGGAGTGGTGCCGGTGGGAGGACACGGTGTTGTCGCTGGAGGACTTCGGCAAACCCGTCGTGTTCGCGGGGCGCGCGAACGAGGAGACGGTCGCGCTCGTGCGGATCGTCGCGCACTACTACTCGCACGGCGGTTTCGTGGACGACCTGCTGGGTGGCGCGGGCAAGCTCGCCGGCATCCCCGCCGCGCTGATCCACGGCAGGCGCGACCTGAGCTGCCCGGCCGACACGGCGCACGCGCTCGCGCAGGCGTGGCCGGACGCCGAGCTGACCCTCGTGGACGACAGTGGCCACAAGGGCAGCCCCGCCCTCACAGCGGCGATCGGAGCCGCGGTCAGGAGGTTTTCCCCATGACGCAACGGAAACCGCCCGGGATGGGCTTCGAGTCGTGGATCGACAGGCAGATCCGCGAGGCCCAGGAGCGGGGTGAGTTCGACGACCTGCCCAGCGCCGGCAAACCGTTGCCCGACGCGGGGAAGGCGCTCGAGGAGGACTGGTGGATCAGGAGGAAGGTCCGGGAGGAAGAGGGCACGACAGGGTTGCCCCCTTCCCTGGTGTTGCGCAAGGAGGCCGAGACCGCCAGGGCACGGGCCCTGGCGGCCGCGACTGACGACGAGGCGCGCGCGATCATCGGTGAGGTGAACGCGCGAATCCTCGACGCGTTGCGGAAACCGTTGTCCGGTCCGCCTTTGACGCTGATGCCGTTCGACGTCGACGAGCTGCTGCGTGAGAGGAAGGGGACCTCACGCGGCCGGTGATCAGCTCGCGTTGATGTCGATGCAGGAGTAGAACGCCATCGCGGTGTCGCCGATGTTCCACACGGCCAGGACCTTGTGGCGACCGGCGGAGCCGACGTTGACGGTGTGCTGCACGGTGGCCGGCGGCTGCTGGTTGTTGCCGCTGAACGTCGCGACCTTGCGGCCGTCGACGAAGTAGTCGTAGTCACGCGTGCGGTGCCGGGCGGTGAAGGTCCAGTTGAAGGTCACCGAACGGCCGGTGTTCGTGACCCGCCAGCCCTTGTTGTCGTTGCTCAGCTCGGAGAACTGCGACAGGTTGGCGTGGCAGCTCTGCAGGCCCTTCGGGCCCTCGACGGACTGCGGTTCGTACTGGATGTTGCCGCAGGAGACGGTGCGCGCGGCACACTGGGCCTGGCGGCTCGGCGGTGAGTTCACATAGCCGTGGGCGAACGCCGTGCCGCTGGGGAGTGCCACGACGATCAACGGTGCGGCGAGAACGCCGGCCATCGCGGCCGTAGCTTTGCGTCCGATCTTCATGTGACTTCCTTTGCCTTGATGTGTGCGTACTCCCGTTACATCGCGGCGGCGATTGAAGGTCTAGACCATACCGCGCGTAATCGCAGTGCCACAAGGTGTGTCCGATAGATCAGTCAGGTAAGCGGTTGGGGACCGACTTCGTACAAGCCCGAAACACCGGGCGGAAGTGCGTGAAGTCGTTGGGTTCTGTGCGGGTTCGGGCTTCGGGGCGAGTACCGCGCGTGGGTTTCCGTCGGCTTCGGGGAAACCGGGACGGCGACCGGAACTCCACCGGAGCGTTGACGGAGGGTGATCACCAGCGTCTCGGCAGGTGGGCGGTCACGGCCGCGTTCGCGCAGTTCACACCGGTTGTTGGGCGGTGCCGCGTTTCCGGAACGACATTTCTTCACACCGCGTCCGCTCCTAGAATCGCGCGCATGTGGTGGTCGGTGGACGCACGCTCCCGTCTGGTGGGACGGGAGCGGGAGCTGACCACCGCGCGGCGGCTGCTGCGGCGGCACCGGCTGGTGACCCTCGTCGGGCCCGGCGGCGCGGGGAAGTCGCGGCTCGCGGCCGAGCTGAGCCCCGATGACGCCGTGGTCGAGCTGGAGCCGGTGCGCCGTCCCGACCTGCTGTGGCACGTGATCGCGTTCGCGCTCGACGTGGGGGAGGAGCCGGGTTCCCCGGTGCGCGCCGTGGTGAAGCGCGCCCTGGCCGGGCACCGCGTCCTGGTGTTGGACAACTGTGAGCACCTCGTCCACGAGGCCGCCGAGGCGGTGGCCGAGCTGCTGGCCTGCTGCCCGCGCCTGAAGGTCCTCGTGACGAGCCGCGAACCCCTCGACCTGGCCGGGGAGATGTGCGTCGAGATCGGCCCGCTGTCCCCGGCCGACGCGCGGCAGCTGTTCGTGCAGTGCGGTGGCGCGCCCGAGCTCGCCGACTCGGTGCGCGACCACCTGCCGCTCGCGATCGAGCTCGCCGCGGCGAGGACCGACGTGCCCGCCCGCCACCGCACGCTCGACGCGGTCATCGGGTGGAGCTACGACCTGCTGACCCCGGCCGAGCGGTCCGCGTTGCGCAGGCTCTCGGTGCTGATCGGCGACTTCGACCTGACCCTGGCCGCCGCGGTGTGCGGTGAGGGAGCGGACGTCGTGGGACTGATGGCCTCGCTGCGCGCCAAGTCCCTGGTGGTGCGGTCGCCGTCGTCGTCGAGCGCGCGGTTCCGGGTGCTCGAGTCGATCCGCCTGTTCGGCCTCGCGCGGCTGGAGGAGAGCGGCGAGGCCGACGCGGCGTTCGACCTCCTCGTCGACTCGCTGGCCGGCAGGATCCGGTCCATCTCGGCGGCGCCGGTGGCCACGCCCGACATGGAAACGTGGCTGACGAGCCAGGAACACCAGCTGTCCCAAGCCATCGCGCGTGTGCCACGCACGGACCCACGGCACACATGGCTGGTCGCGGGCGCCGTGTACGTGTGGTCGCTACACGGCTCGTACAGCGAAGCCATGCGCATGGCCGAGGCCGCGTTGGCACACGGCCCGTTGACGTCGCACGCGGAGATGCTGCTCTTTCGCGCGGCCTGGCTCGCCGGCGCCACCGGCGACGAGGCGGCGGCGCTGCGGTACGCGGAGGCCCTGGTGGCCCACCCGGCGATGAGCCTGCCCGCGTGGGAGGCGCGCGGCTGGAACACCCTGGGCTACGCGCGCGGGATCAACGACGACCTCGCCGGCGCCCGCACCGCCACCGAACGATCGCTGGCGGCGGCGAGGTCGCTGGGCGACGCGGCGTTGCTGATGACGTTCCTCAACAACCACGCCTGGCTCCTCATGCGCCTGAACGACCTCCCCGCCGCACTGGCGGCAACTCTCGAGTCGCTGTCGTTCGGCGTCCGCGACGGCTTCCGCCTGATGGCCTGCCGCCACACCGCGGGCGTGATCGCCCTGGCCGCCGGCGACGTCGACCAGGCAGAGCACCACTTCACGATCGCGCTGCGCGTCGGTGCCCCCACGACATCGCTGGCAGGAGTGGTCGAGGGCCTGGGCATCGTGGCGGCCCGCCGCGGCGACCCGGACCGCGCCGTGGTGCTGATGACCGCCGCGGCCGCCACCCGCGAGACCCGCGGCTCCCGGCCGCAGGAACCCTGGAACAGGGTGGTGGCCGACGCCCGCGACCGCGCACTCGCCCAGGCGGGCCCGCGGCGGGCGTCCCGGGCCCGGTCGCTGGGGGAGCGCCTCGACCACGCCGCGCTGCTGGCGTACGTGAGCGCGACGAGGTCCGGCGAACCGCTGACCGCGCGGCAGCGGCAGATCGCGGACCTCGTGGCCGACGGGCTGACGAACACCGAGATCGCTGTGCGGCTGGGGATCTCGGTCGCGACGGTGCGCACACACGTGACGCAGATGTTGTCGCGGCTGGGGTTGAGCTCGCGTACGCAGCTGGCGGCCCGGATGGCGAGGGCGCGGTGAGCGGGTGCGGGGAGTGCGGCGCCGGTCTGGTGGGGCGGGTGGCTTGTGGCGGCGCGCTGAGCGGGTGCGGCGCGCTGTTCGCGGCTTGGGTGGCGAGGGTGGCGTGGTGAGCCGGTGCGGTTCGCGGCTTGGGTGGCGCGGTGTGCGGGTGCGGCGCGTGGATCGCGGCCCGGACGGCGAGCGTGGCACGGTGAGTGGGGGCGCGGAGCGTGGTGCCGGTCTGGCGGGGCGGGTGCAAGGCGGCGCCGTGAGTGGGTGCGGCGCGCTGCTCGCGGTCCCGGCTGGGAGCGTGGCGCGGTGAGCCGGTGCGAGGAGTGCGGTGCCGAACTCTCCGCGACCGCCAAGTACTGCTCCGGCGCGTGCCGCCAGCGCGCCTACCGCCGCCGTGCCCGCGACGTCGTGCCGGCCTCCCCTCGCCTCGACACGTTCGCCGGCCGCACCACCGAGCTCGCCGAGCTCACCACCCTGCTGGCGCGCAACCGGATCGTCACCGTGACCGGGCCGCCCGGCGTCGGCAAGTCGCGGCTCGTGCACGAGGTCGTGGCGAACCGGCAGCACGTGCTGGTGGTCGGGCTCGCGGGCCTCATGCGGGTGCCGGACGTGCCCGCGGACGTGCCGGGGCTGCTGGTGCTCGACGGGTGCGAGCACGTGCTCGCGGACTGCGCTCGCCTGCTCGCCGCGCACCCCTCGTGGCGTGTCCTCGCCACGAGTCACGTGGCTTTGGGCGTGCCGGGGGAGCAGGTGTACCGGCTCGGGCCGCTCGCCGCGCGGGACGCGAAGCGGCTCTTCCTCGACCGCGCGATGGCGCTCGGCGGAGGGTTCGACGAGAACGCGTCGCTGCTCGACGTCGTCTGCGCTCGCCTCGACCGGTTGCCGCTGGCGCTGGAGCTCGCGGCACGGCTGGTGCGCGTGCTGACGCTGCAGGAGATCGCGGAGAGGCTCGACGACCGGTTCGCGGTGCTCACCACGGGGCCGCGGGACGCGCCGGCGCACCACCGGTCGTTGCACGCCGCGTTCGACCGGGCCTACGCGCTGCTGGGCGAGGACGAGAAGGTCGCGCTGCACACGTTCGCGCTCCGGCCCGGTTCGGTCGAGCCGGAGGTGGCCGAGCGGCTGCGGGCGCGGTCGTTGCTCGAACCCGGTTTCACGATGCTCGAGTCGGTCCGGCAGTTCGCGCTGCCCGGGGTGTCGGTCACGCCGCCGCGCCCGCCGGCGGAGCCGGAGGAGACCGCGCTGTCGTGGCGGGACGAACGGCTGGTGCGGGTTGCGGCGATGGTCGCGGAAGGTCTGACCAACAGGCAGATCGCGGACGGGCTGCACGTGTCGCTGCGGACCGTGGAGGCGGACGTGCGCGACCTCAAGTCCGTGCTGGGAGTGCGGTCACGCGCGCAGATCGCCGCGTGGACTACGCGGTCGTGACGTCTTCCTCCTCGGCGGCCTTCGCGAGTCGTTTCTTCACCACGAAGACGCCGACGACGCCGAACACCACGGCGAGCGCGAGACCGGCGTAGGAGAAGCCCTTCAGCCACTTCTCGGCGACCACGCCGAGGTAGTAGACGGCCGCCGCCGTCCCGCCCGCCCACACGACGCCGCCCAGTGCGTTCGCCACCAGGAACTTGCCGTAGTTCATGTGCAGCGACCCGGCGAGAGGACCGGCGAGAATGCGCAGCAACGCCACGAACCGGCCGAAGAACACCGCCCACGCGCCGCGTTTCTGGAACACCCTGCGCGCGTGTTCGAGCTGCGTTTCCCCGAAGTGCTTCGGGAATTTCCGGCCCATCCACGCGAACAACCGCGGTCCGCCGCGCCGGCCGATGAGGTAGCCGAAGTTGTCGCCGATGATGGCGCCCGCGCTCGCCCACACGCCGATCCACAACGGGCTCAGCTCGTCGTGCTGCGACGCCAGCAGCGCGGCCGTGACCAGCACGATCTCGCCGGGCAACGGGATCCCGAGCGACTCGAAACCGATCACCAGGCCGACGACCAGGTACACGAGCAGAGGGGGGATGGCTTCGAGCCACTGTTCGACCGGCACCCCGCAACTCTAGCCTCAGCGCCGTGAACGAGCTCGCCCTCGCGGTCCTCGCGGGAATGGTCGCCACGGTCAACCCGTGCGGATTCGCGATGCTGCCCGCCTATTTGGCACTGGTGGCACGCGACAGCCCCGCCAGAGCCTTTATGTCCGGTTTGGTGATGACGGCCGGATTCGTCACTTTCTTCGGCGCATTCGGCATTCTGGTCGCCCCCGTCGCCGCGACCCTGAAGCGTTATCTGCCGTTCGTGACGGTCGTGATCGGGCTCGCGATGGTCGTGGTCGGAGTGCTCCTGCTGCTGGGCAAGGACCTCTACGTCCGGCTGCCGAAACTGCGCGCGGCACCGAAGAGCCTCTGGTCCATGTACGGCTACGGCGTCGCGTTCGCCATCGCCTCTCTCTCGTGCGCGATCGGCCCGTTCTTCGCTGTCATCGGCGCGTCACTGCAGACAGGCGTGATGGCGTTCCTCGCCTACGCACTGGGCATGGGTCTCGTGGTCACCGTGCTCGCCGTCGCGGGCTCCGCGCTCGCACCGCGCATCAGGACGTTGCTGCCGCACGTCGGTCGCATCGGTGGCGCGGTCCTCGTGGTCGTGGGCGCGTACGTGACGTACTACGGCGTCTACGAACTGCGGTTGTTCCTGGCCGGTGCCAGCGCGGTCGACCCGGTCGTGCGGGGTGCGGGGCGGTTCCAGAACCTGCTCGTGAACCTGGTCGGGACGCTCGGACCGTGGCCGTTCGCGGTGGTGCTGGTGATCGCGGGCGCTTGGTGGCTGAACCGGAGGAGGCGCCGGGCCGTACGCCCCGACGGGAGGTGAGGAGCCGAATGCGCATCCTCGGACTGCTGCTGGGAGTCCTGCTGCTCGCCGGCTGCGCGGAGCAGGCGCCGCCGCCGGAGAAGTTCCGGTTCACCGCCAAGACCCTCGACGGCGCGGAGTTCCGCGGCGACAAGCTCGCCGGCCAGCCCGCCGTGCTGTGGTTCTGGACGCCGTGGTGCCCGTCCTGCAACGCCGAGGCCGAGAAGGTCGAGGCGCTCGCCGAGCGGCACGGCGAGGTGCAGTTCGTCGGCGTCGCGGCGGAGGACCAGCTCGACGCCATGAAGAAGTTCGTCGGCGACCACGAGATGACCGCCTTCCCCCACCTCGCGGACCTCGACGGCGCGGTGTGGAAGCGGTTCGGCGTCACCGCGCAGCCGACTTTCGCGTTCGTGCGCGTCGACGGCTCGGTGGAGCTGCTCACCGGCTCGCCCACCGAGGAGGAGCTCGACGAGCGCGTTTCCTCTTTGGTGCCAAAGACTTGAGCCCAGGACAAAGGCCCTGCCCGCTCGGGACCAACGCCCGGTTCGGCACGGCGCGGGAGACCGTACCGTCGAACCGGCCGCGCGGCGCTGTCGCGCGGCCCCGAGGAGGCAGGTGCCGATGGACTACATCCAGGTCTCGCTCGCGGAGGCCATTCCCGAGCAGGCCAGGGACTACGCGTCCGCGCGGATCGGCTCGCTGGACAGGTACGCGCCGGACCGCGTCGACTTCGCGTGGGTCAACCTGACCTCGGACAGGTCCGTGATCCACGCGCACGCCCGGCTCGACCTGAAGTGGGTGGAGGTGCAGGCGTACGCGGAGGGGGACACGGTCACCGAGGTGATCGACCTGGTGCGGGAACGCGTGCGGCGGCAGCTCGTCTCGATGCGCCGCGTGCCCGTCCACAACTGACTCCGCGCCACGTCGTCCGCGGAGGGTTTCACCGCACCTTCCGCACGGTTCCCCGCGCGCCGTCCACCTGGACCACGTCTCCCGTGGCGATGCGGGTCGTGGCGTTGCCGCAGCCCACGACGGCCGGGATGCCCAGCTCCCGCGCCACGATCGCCGCGTGCGACAGCGGCGCGCCGACATCCGTCACGACGGCCGCGACGGTCGTGAACCACGGCGTCCAGCCGACGTTCGTCACCGGCGTCACCAGGACCTCGCCCGGCCGCAACGCCCCGCAGCCACCGATGTCGGTGACCACCCGCGCCACCGCCTCCACCACGCCCGCCGAGCCGGGGAACCCGGTGACCTCCGCCGGCATCGGCACCGCGGAGGTCGCGTCGTGCAGGTCGGCGCGCCGGTCCGGGGAGGCTGCCCAGGACTCCGGGTCGAACCGGCCGCGGATCACGGCGGGGTACGGCGGCAGCGCGCGATAGCGCTCGTACGCCTGCCGTTGCGCGGGAACCCGCTCCAGCAACGAGGTCTCGCCGGCCAGCACGCGCAGCACGTCGTCGATCGGCAGGAAGAACAGGTCGTCCCCGGACGACGTCAGCGCGCCGGCCCGCAGCACGAATGCCCGCACCACCCCGAACGCGCGCACCATCTCGGACCTGGCCTGCTCCCGGGCCCGTGCGCTCGCGCCGACCTTCGCGAGCCGGCGCTCGATCCCGCGCGCCCGCCGGGGGTGCGCGGCGACGAGCCGGTCCCACGCGGCCGCCCGTGCCGCGGACTGCCGCTCCAGCAACGCCAGGGGATCGCCCAGCGCCTCCAGTTGTCCCGCGATCCACTCTGGGTCCTCGGCGGGCCGCGGCACGGAGATCTCGAACTCGTTGTGCGACCGGTGACCCCACCGCCGCGCGTACTCGTCGCGCCCCAGTTCGCCGGACCGCACCCGCGCCAGTCCGACCAGCGGTCCCAGGCTCGACAGCCCGCCGCCCGCGTGGAACCCCGTCACCAACGTCGCCGCGTCCTCCTCGCCGACCAGCGCCACCAGGTCGCGCCGCAGCGCCGCGGGACCTCCGCCGATCATCCGCGCGCCGGCGTCGAGGACCGGGCACACGAACCGCAGCAACCGGTCGAGGTCCTTGTGCCACAAGGCGAGCAACGCGGCGGGGGTGTCACACGCGGCGATGGCCTCGTGTGCGGCACCGCAAAGATCGGGGTTCGCACGGACGAGCGCGGGCAGCCGCGTGCGGTACAGGACCTGCTGCTTCAGCGGCTCGCCCGCGCCGCGCGCCAACGCCGTCAGAAGAGCCGCGCGGGACATCGGCAGCGGCGGCACGACGACCCCGGCGGGAAGGCGCCCGAACGTCTCCGCGCCCGAGCGCAGCACCTCGTCGGCCTTGCCGACGGCGGCACCGAGCGCGGCGAAGGTGCTGAGGTTGAGGTAGAAGCGGCCGCCGATGTTGCCGGAGATCCGGTGCGGGCCGATGGTCATGCTCGACAGGACCCGCACCAGCGACCACGTCACCGGCGTCATCACCTCGGGCAGCGCCTCGCCGACGTTGCCGTTGGACCAGAGGTAGTCGCCGTCGAGGCTGTCGTTCCACTCGACCCGCAACGCCGTGATCGGTCGCGCCTGCAGGAGGTGGAACTCGCCTCCCGCGAACGCCCACTCGACGTCCACCGGCGTGCCGAAGAGGGCCTCGACCCGCTCGCCGAGTGCGACCAGCACGGCCCGTTGGGCGGGGGTCAGCAGGTCGGCCGGGTTCTCCTCGCCGCCGACGAGCGCCTCGCCGAGGCCGCGGACCGCGTTGACGACCGGCTCGGGCCGCCCGGTCACCGGGTCCGCGGTGAACAGCACGCCGGAGATCTCCGCGGGCACCATCCGCTGCACCACGACCGCCATCTCGGCCGAGGCGATCCCGGTGCGCTCGCGGTAGGCGACGGCCCGCTCGGAGCGCAGCGAGTCCCAGCACCGCAGGACCGCGTCGAACAAGGCGTCCTCGGCCACGTCGAGCACGGTGTCGTGCTGGCCCGCGAACGACAGCCCCGGCAGGTCCTCCGCCGTGGCCGACGACCGCACCGCCACCGGGCCGCCGAGCGCGCGGAACGCCTCCAGCAGGCCCTCCATCGACCGTTCGCGGTAGGCGCGGGTCGTCAGGTGGAACCCGGCCGGCACCGGCAGGCCCGCCCGGACCAGCCTCGCGAGCGAGGCGCCCTTCCCGCCGGCCGCGGCGAGCACAGCGCGCGGGTCGTCGAGCGGCAGGATCAACGGGATCATGTCGCCATGGTCGTCGAAACGGGCCGGGCGCGTTCGTACAACGGGTGAAAGGAGTGCACCATGACCCAGCAGTATCTGCTCAGCATCTACCAGCCCGACGGCGAGACGCCTCCGCCCGAGGTGCTCGACCCGATCATGGCGAACCTGGCCGCGTTGAACGAGGAGATGCAGGCCAAGGGGGTGTGGGTGTTCGCCGTCGGCCTGCACCCGCCCTCGACCGCGACCGTGGTGCGGGCGAAGGGCGACGACGTGCTGCTGACCGACGGCCCGTTCACCGAGGGCCGGGAGCACATCGGCGGCTTCACCGTCATCCGGGCGGCCGACCTCGACGAGGCGCTCGAGTGGGGGCGGCGGCTCGCGGGCGTGCTCAGCCCGTTGGCGATCGAGGTCAGGCCGATCGCGTTCGGATGATCGAGGAGATCTTCAGGGCCGAGTACGGCCGTGCGGTGTCCGTCCTGACCCGCGTCCTCGGCGACCTGGACCTCGCCGAGGAGGCGGTGCAGGACGCCTTCGCCACGGCCGTGCTGCGCTGGCCCGCCGACGGCGTCCCGCCCTCGCCCGCGGGCTGGATCATCACCACCGCCCGCAACCGCGCGATCGACCGGCTGCGGCGCGAGGCCAAGGGCCGCGAGAAGCAGGCGCAGGCCGACCTGCTCGCACACGAACCGGAACCGCGGGAGGTGGGGGTCGTGCCGGACGACCGGCTGCGGCTGATCTTCACCTGCTGCCACCCGTCGCTCGCGCTGTCGGCGCAGGTCGCGCTGACGCTGAAGCTGCTCGGCGGCCTGACGACGGCGGAGATCGCCAAGGCGTTCCTGGTGCCCGAACCCACGATGGCGCAACGGATCGTGCGCGCGAAGGGCAAGATCCGCGCGGCCCGCGTGCCGTACCGGGTGCCGCGCGACGCCGACCTGCCGGACCGGCTGAAGGCCGTGCTCGCCGTCGTCTACCTGATCTTCAACGAGGGCTGGCTCGACCGCCCCGAGCTCGCGGACGAGGCCGTCCGGCTCGGCCGGGTGCTCGCGGAGCTCATGCCGGACGAGCCGGAGGTGTGGGGACTGCTCGGGCTGATGCTGCTCGTCGCCTCACGCCGGGAGGCGCGGCTGCGCGACGGCGCGATCGTCCTGCTCGCCGACCAGGACCGGACGTTGTGGGACGCGGACCTCGTGCGGGAGGGCCAGGACGTGGTGCGCCGCTGCCTGCGGTGGAACCGGCCGGGGCCGTACCAGGTCCAGGCCGCGATCAACGCCGTGCACAGCGACCCGCCGACCGACTGGCACCAGGTCGTCGCCCTGTACGACCAGCTGATGGCGCTCGCGCCGAGCCCGGTCGTGGCGCTGAACCGGGCCGTGGCCCTCGCCGAGACGGAGGGGCCGGAGCGGGCGCTGGCCGAGGTCGAGGCCCTGGACCTCGACCGGTACCACCTGTTCCACGCCGTGCGCGCGGACCTGCTGCGGCGGCTCGGCCGGGATCCGGGCGAGGCGCTGCTGACCGCGTACGACCGGGCCGACCACCCGGCCGAACGCGCGTTGCTGCGGGACCGGTTAGGTGTTCTCGGGCTTGCGCCGCCGGACCAGGAGGATCGCGCCGACCACGACCACTAGCCCGACCAGGACCCACACCCAGACCGGCACGCCGCCGGACTCGGCGGGCGTGGTCGACGGGGGAGCGTTCGAGACCGGGGTGCTCGGTGTCGCCGACGACGGCGGCGGTGCGCTGGCCGACGTGGTCTGCGCGGCCGCGGTCATCGTGAAGGCGATCTTGCCGGTGATCGTGTCGCCGTCGTCGGACTTGGCCGCCCAGGTGATCGTGTGCGCGCCCGACTTCGCCGTGGCGGTGTCCACGATCGCCGTGATCGTCCTGTCGACCGCCTGCACCTGGGTGACCGGGAGCTTCGCGCCGTCGGCGGCGGTGATGGTCACCGCGTCCCCGTCCGGCAGCTGGATCGCCTCGCTGAACACCAGCTCGACCTGTTTCGGCGGGGCGTCCAGGGCCGCGCCTGCCGCCGGGGTGCTGCTCTTGAGCTCGGCGTGCGCCTGCGCGGGGACGGCCACGGCCGTCGCGGCGAGCAGTGCCAGCACGAGCGCGCTCAGGTAACGGGTCACGTGCGCAGCGTAACGGCAGAGTCGATCAGCGCGGCAGGCTCAGTTCGCACCGGGATATGGCCCCGCCACCTGCGTGACCGGCGCTGCGGGCACGAACGCCAGACCGGTCGCCACCAGTGCCGCCGCCCCGGCCGCGACCACCGGCGCCACCGGGTCCACGTCGTACAGCAGGGTGGTCAGCATGGGCGCGGCGAGGAACGTCAGCCCGCTCGTCGTGGTGACCAGCCCGGCGACCACGCCCTGGTGCCGCGACCCGGTCCCGAGCGAGGCCGTCGCCGCGAAACCGGTCAGCGCGAGGCCCGCCCCGATCGCCGCCACCAGGAACGCGAGCGACATCAGCGCCGCCGACGGCGCCACCGCGAGCAGCGCGTACCCCGCGAGCGACAGGGGTCCGCCGATCTTCATCAACCGGGAGGGCGACCACTTCAGCAGCGGCACGAGCAGGCCCTGCGTCAGCACGAGTCCCAGGCCCCCGGCCAGCAGGACACCGCTCAGGGCACCGGACGGCATCCGCAGCCGGTCCGACGCCAGGTGGACGACCACGGTCTGGGCGAGGCCGAGTGCCAGGTACGCGAAGAACCCGGTGCCGAACGCGGGCAGGAGCAGCACCGGCGAGGTCCGCACCGGCGGGTCCAGTCGCGGCAACTCGGCCGAGGGCTTCACGACCACGAGCACCACCAACGCCGCCACCAGCGCGATCACCGGCGACACGTACAGCGGCACCAGCAGCGATCCCGCTGCGAGCGCGCCGCCGACCACCGGGCCGAGCACGATCCCGAGTCCCTGCGCCGCCCCGACGAACCCCACCCCGCGGGTCCGCGCGGTCTCGCCCGAGGTCTCCCGCCCGACCGAGGCCAGCGCGAGCACCAGCAACGCGGCGATGCCCGCGCCCAGCACGACGCTGCGGAACACCAGCACGAACGCGAACGCGAGGTCGGGCGTCAGCGTCTCGTCGAGGCCGAACGCGACCGCGGCGGCGAACCCGGCGGGCCCGGCCACGCAGAGCAGCAGCCCCGCGAACAGGATGGGACGCGGCCCGGTGAAGTCGAAGAGCACTCCCCAGAGCAGGCTCGTCACGGTGATCGTCACGGAGGTGACGGTGAACACGAGGCCGATCTGGAACGTGGTGATCCCGAGCTCACCGACCAGCGGTGCGATCAGCGTGGAGATCATCTGGTAGACCGAGTACATGACCAGCAGCGCGGCGAGCAGCGGCGTCGAGTGTCTGGGCACGCGGAGTTCCCCCCGGGGTTGCGGCGGAGCAGTGAGGGTAGTTGACGTCGGTGAACGGCGGGTTTGGTTTGGACGTCGATCTACCCGGGTACCCGGCGCCCGAACTGATCAACTGACCGAGGAGCGGTTTGGCGCGCGACCAGGCAGCGATGACGGGTGAGGCGGCGGACCTGCCACTGGGCAGGCAGAGGCCGACCCTCGCGGCCGTCCGGCGCTGGGTGCGGCTGGAGCTGGTCGACGAGGACACCGACGCGGTGGCGGACGTGTTGCTGGTGGTGAACGAGCTCGTCAGCAACGCCTACCGGTACACGTCGGAGCCGTCGTTCCTGCGGGTTCTCGTGGCGCAGAAGAAGATCCGCGTCGAGATCACGCACGACGCCCGCGCCCATCCACCACTGCGCAAGGTGTCGCGTCCTCAGCGGGGTTATGGTCTGGTCCTGGTGGCCAGGTTGTCCGACCGCTGGGGCGTCGACAGGGTTCACGGCGGCACCGTGGTGTGGGCCGACCTGCCTAGGACGCCGTGAGGGAAGTTCGTACGGTTTCGATGTGCGCGCTCTGGGGTATGGCACCCATTGCCTTGAGCGAACAGGGCGCGGGGAGATGCTGATGGGTATTGCAGGACGGTCCAGCGAACGACTGGACCTCGTCCTACCGGAGGGTGTTCTGCCGCTCGCGGACGTGCGCGCGGAAGTTCGCCGCCTGCTGCGGGGGATGCACCAGAACGTGGTGGTCGACGTCATGGTCGTCGCCACGGAGCTGGTGAGCAACGCCTACCACCACGCCGCGCCCGGCCGCCGTGCCCGGATCCTGTGCCTGCCCGAGCGGGAGGTGGTGCGGGTCGAGGTCGACGACGGCACCCCCGGCCGGTTCCCGCAGCTCGGCCGGATGGGCTTCCTCGGCCGGCGACAGCGGGGGCTGCTGCTGGTGAACGGCCTCGCGCAGGTGTGGGGGCACAACCGGTTCCCCGACTCGAAGACCGTGTGGGCGGACGTGTCGTCCGTCAGGTGAGGGTCTTCAGGACGTAGGCCGCGGCGTCGGCGACGAGAGCCTCGTCGTACCGCGCGTCCGCGGTGGCCTTGCTGGACATGACCGCGACGAGCAGCGGCCCGCGGTTCGGCGGCCACACGACGGCGATGTCGTTGACGGTGCCGTGCCCGCCGGTGCCGGTCTTGCTCGCCACCTTGCTGCCCTGCGGCACCCCGGCCCGGACGCGCTTCGCGCCGGTGACCGAGCGTTCGAGCAGGTCCTTCAGGAAGTCGCGCTTCGCCGGCTCCAGGGCGTCGCCGAGCACGATCCGCCGGTAGTCCGTGCCGAGCGAGCGCGGGGTGGCGGTGTCGCGCGGGTCGCCGGGCGTGGCCGAGGTGATGTCGGGCTCGACGCGGTCCATCCGGGTCTCGGCGTCACCGAGCTCGCGCAGGTACCGGGTGAGCTCCGCCGGGCCGCCGAGGTCGCGCAGCAGCAGGTTGCCCGCCGTGCCGTCGCTGTGGCGGACCGCGGCGTCGCACAGGTCCCGCAGCGTCATGCCCGTCCGGACGTGCTGCCGGGTGATCGCCGAGCTCTTCATGAGGTCGGCTTCGGTGTAGGTGACGACGGTGTCCAAGTGGGACAACGGGTTGCGGTGCAGCACGGCCGCCGCGGCGAGGCCCTTGAACGTCGAGCAGAACGCGAACCGCTCGTCGGCGCGGTGCTCGATCGAGCTGCCGGTGTCGCTCACGGCGTAGACGCCCAGCCGCGCGTCGTACTTCTTCTCCAGCTCGTACAACGCGTCGTGCCGCACGGGCGCGGTACTGGTGGTCGTCGTTGTCGTGGTCGTCGTCGGAACGGCCTGAGGGGCGGGTGGCGCGGCGCACCCGGCGAGCGGCAGCAGGGCCAGGGATTTCAGGACGGTGCGTCGATCAGCCACCTGACCACACTATTTGATCTCGGACACGTCTTCGGCGGTGGTCAGGCGAGCGTTCTAGGGTGGGCGGATGAAGGTTCTGTCCATCCAGTCGGTCGTCGCCCACGGCCACGTCGGCAACTCCGCCGCCGTGTTCCCGCTGCAGCGCATCGGGGTCGAGGTCGTCCCGATCCCCACGGTGAACTTCTCCAACCACACCGGGTACGGCGCGTGGCGCGGTCCGCTGCTGCCGCCGTCGGAGGTGGCCGAGATCCTGCTCGGGGTGGAGGAACGCGGAGTCTTCCCGCAGGTCGACGCCGTGCTGTCGGGCTACCAGGGCGGCACGGGCATCGCCGACGTGATCATCGACGCGGTCGGCAGGGTGAAGGCCGCGAACCCGGACGCGCTCTACGCGTGCGACCCGGTGATGGGCAACGCCAAGTCCGGGTGCTTCGTCGCGCCCGAGATCCCCGTGCTGCTGCGCGACCGGGTCGTGCCGGTGGCCGACATCATCACCCCGAACCAGTTCGAGCTGGGCTTCCTCACCGGCACCGAGCCCGCGACCGTCGAGGAGACGCTGGCCTCAGCCGACCTCGCCCGCGCGATGGGCCCATCGACCGTGCTGGTCACGAGCGTCGAGCGGCCCGACCGCGAGGAGGGCACGATCGAGATGCTCGTCGTGGACACCTCCGGGTCGTGGCTCGTGAGCACGCCGCACCTGCCGTTCAAGGCGAACGGGTCCGGCGACGTGACGGCCGCGCTGTTCACCGCCCACTTCGTGCAGACGAAGGACGCGGCGCTGGCGCTGGAGCGCACCGCGTCGAGCGTCTTCGACCTGATCGACCTGACCTACCGCTCCGGCGAGCGCGAGCTGCGGCTGGTGCAGGCGCAGGAGTTCTACGCGACGCCGCGGATGCAGTTCAAGGCCGAGCAGGTGCGCTGAGCCCGAGGCGGGCGCGGTCGCCGCGCAGGACGACCCACGACCGTTCGACCGCCACCCCGCGCAGGTCCGTGCCGAGCCACGAGACCGCCAGCACCGGGGTGGCGGGCCGGACGCCGAGCAGCCCGGCGACGCGCGGGGTCGCGCGGGCGGTGGTGCACGACGGGTCCGGCTCGCGGAACCGGACGTCGTAGGCGGTGGCGAGGAACGCCCGCAACGGCGTGTCGTCGTACCGCTGCGCGAAGCCGGGGAACCGGTCGGCCCGCAGGTACGCCGAGCGCACGCCGACCGGCTCGTCGCCGCGGACGAGGACCGCCTCGACGGTGACCAGGTCCCCGGAGGTCCGCACGACGGCGCGGTCGCGGTCGGCGAGGTCCCGCACCAGCGCGTCGAGGCCGATCCGGCAGACCTTCCCGCGCGGGGCGACGAAGGTGCCCTGGCGGCCCGTCCCCCGGACGAGCCGGCCCTCCAGCACGAGCTCCTCCAGCGCCTTGCGGATCGTGGTGCGGGACATGCCGAACACGTCGGAGAGCTCGCGCTCCGGCGGGAACGCGCTGTTGCCCGGCAGGTCGCCGAGCAGGTCGAGCAGCCGCGCTTTCGCCTGGTAGTAGCGGGGGATCACGCTCCGGACGCTAGGGGCCGCCGATAACCAGCGACTCATCGTCCGGCGTCGACCCGATCTCCCGGTAGATCGCCCGCGCCCGTTCCACGTCGCCGCCGAGGAAGGCGACAGCGGCGTCCTTCCAGCGCGACCACGGCGCCTCGGCGAGGCACTCGGGGCCGAGTCCCGCGGCGGCGAGGACGAGCGGCAGGCTCGCCCCGGCCGTGGCGGCGACCTGGTGGCACGGAAGCAGATCGGCGGCCTCGACCGGGTCGCCGCGCAGCAGTGCGAGGTGGCCCGCGAGGACCGGCGAGTGCGCGGCGTCCTCGGCGGCACCGCGGAGGTCACCGGTCAGCAGCCGGGCGCGGCCGCGGACGGTGTGCAGCGGGGACTGGCCGGGCGAGCGGGCGATCGTCTCGTCCAGCACCTCCAGCGCCTCGGGGTACCGCCCGTCCCAGAACAGCTCCAGGTACCGGGACGAGTCGAGCCAGGCGATCGTGTCGTCGTCACCGTGCCGGCGGGCCGACGCCCGTGCCTCGGCCCGGACCGCGAGGCGTGTCTTCGTGTCGCCTAGCACGGTGTGGGCGGTGCTCAGGTTGAACAGGCACAGACCCGTGGAGACGCCTGCCTTCACGCGTTCGTCCACGGCACGGCGCATGTCGGCGATGCCGTCCGGGTCGCCCAGCTTGACCCTCGCGAGGCCCAGCGCCTCCAGTGCGACGGCCCGGTCGACGCCGGTGGCGCCGCGCAACGCCTCCCGCGCCGCGGTGACCGCCTCGGGCAACCGGTCCACGAGCGTCAGGGAGTGGGCGAGGTACGCCTGCACGTCGTGCGCCGGACCGGCGAGCGCGAGGAACTCGGCCGCGCGGTCGAGGTGCCGTTCCGCCTCGGCGTGGTCGCCCCGCTGCCACACCGCCCGCCACGACGCGCGTGCCGCCCGTGCCGCACCCGTGAAGTCGTGGGCGGCGCGGTGGAGTTCGACGGCCTCGGCCAGTTCCTCCAGCCCGTCGCCGGTCAGGGCGAGGCTCGACCCCAGCAGCGTCAGCAGCTCGGCCCGGTCCGGGTGGCCGGGCGGGCAGACCGCCAGTGCCGCGCGGTAGCAGCGGATCGCAGTGTCCTTCGCGGCCAGCGCGGTGGCGCGGCGACCGGCGTCGGTGAGAGCCGTGCGCGCCTTGCGGCCCATGATGTCGCACGGCCGTCCGGAGGCTTCGGCGATCCACACGGCCTCCTGGAAGTGGTGCGCCAGCAGGGGAACGTGCTCCAGCGGCAACGCCCGCACCCACTCGGCCGCGTGGTAGTGCTTCATCGCCTTGGTGCCGCGCGGCACGCGGTCGTAGGCGACGTCGCGGACCAGCACGTGGCTGAACGCGTACTCGACCTCGCCGACGACGGTGCTCGTGCTCTGCCGCCGCAGGAAGTCGCGCTGTGCCAGCACTTCGAGGCAGCGGCCGACCTCGGCGACGTCCCGTTCGGCGACGGCCGCGACCACACCCGGCCAGACCCGCTGACCGATGACCGCCGCGTCCTGCAGCACCGACCTCTCCTTCCGCGGCACCGAGTCGAGCCGTGCGCCGATGACGTTCTGCACCGTCTCGGGCAACGCGTCCGGCGCGCCGTCGCGCAGCATGCGGACGTACTCCCCGGCGAAGAGCGGGTTGCCGGCCGCGCGCCGCAGCAGTGCCGGCAGGTCGGCGGTCACGTCGTGGCGGCGCAGCAACTCCTCCAGCAGCACGCGGGTGTCCTCTTCGGACAGTGGGCTCAGAGTGATCGACTCGCCGCGGACCGGCGGTGCGGAGCGGGTGGTGAGCAGCACGAGCAACGGCACGTCGTCCGCGGTGTCGGCGAGGTCGCCGAGAAAGCCGAGCAGCAGCTCGTCCGCCCAGTGCACGTCCTCGACGACGACCACCAGCGGTTCCTCGGCGAGGTGCTCGACCAGCCTGCGCCACGCCATCAGCACGTCGCTGCCCTGCGGGCCGACGCCGACGAGCGCGCAGAGCTGGGTGACGAGCCACGGGTCGTCGCCGATCGCGCGGATCTTGGCGGTGACCTCCTCGGCGGTGTCGGTGTCGAGGATCCCGGCGTGACCGCGCACGATCTCGGCGAGCGGGGCGAAGACGTCGTCGCGCGCGAACGGGGGAGTGCGGCCGGTGAGCGTGCGGCGGCCGGTGGCGAACTCCCGCACGAGCCTGCTCTTGCCCGCGCCCGGTTCGCCGGCCACGGTGATCAGCCGCGGCTTCCTGGAGACCCTGACCTCGTCGTACGCCGCGACGAGCCGGGCCACCTCCGCGCCACGACCGACGAACGGCGCGTCGTCCCCGGCGGGCGTGACGGCGCGGTCGGTCACCGGGCAGGTCCTGACCTCGCCCGCGCGGGCCTGCGCGAGCAGGCGCAGACCGGCGTCGAGCACCGTGCCGCCGACCTCGACCCGGTCGCCGGACGTGACGAGCGCGGGCCCGGTGGCGACGGCGGCCGCGGCCGGGTGCGCACCGGTGATCTCGAGCGCCGCGCGCACCGCCCGTGCCGCGTCGTCCTCGCGGGTGACCGGCGCCCCGAACGCCGTGCAGACGGTCGATCCCAGCGTCGACACCGCGGTGCCACCCAGGCTCTCGACCTGCCGGAGCACCCCGGCCACCGCGTGCTCCAGCCGTTCGTCGGCCGCCTCGTCCTCGCCCGGCAGCTCCAGCCGCACCACGAGCACGCTGACCTTCTTGCGCTCCAGCATGGCGGGCGCCGGGGCCTGGTCCGGCGCGAGCGCCGGGTCCTGCGTGAGGATCGCGCGTTCCAGCCGGACCAGCTCGGGTCCGGGGTCGAGGCCGAGCTCGGCGGCGAACCGCTCCCGCGCCGCCCGGAAGACCGCGAGCGCGTCGGCCTGCCGCCCGCACCGGTAGAGGGCGAGCATCAGCTGGCCCTGGAGCCGTTCGCGCAACGGCTGGTCGCCCGCCAGCGCCTCGATCTCGGCGACCACCTCGCGGTGCCGCCCGCACGCCAGCTCGGCGTCGAACCGGTCCTCGACCGCGCCGTCCCGCAGCTGGGTGATCTCCACGAGCGCCGGCCAGGAGACCCCGTCCGCGACCAGGTCGGCGAGCACCGGCCCGCGCCACAACGCGAGCGCGTCCCGCAGGACCGCCGCGACCTGCTCCGGGCCGTGCGCGGCGGCGGCCCGGCCGAGCGCGGCGCGGAACCGGTGCAGGTCGAGCCGGTCCGGCTCCACCCGCAGCAGGTAGCCGGGCTTGCGGGTGACGATGTCGAGCCCGGCCTTGCGCAACGCCGACACGGCGTTGAGCAGGATGCCGCGCGCGGTCGCCGGGTGACCGCCCGGCCACAACGCCTCGGTGAGCTCGCCGATCGACACCACGCGGCCCGCGTTGAGCAGCAGGAAACCCAGCGCGGCGCGGCGGGTGAACCCGCCGACCCGGTGCTCCCTGCCGTCGACGCGGACCTGCAGGGGACCGAGCACCGCGAACTCGACAGACATCGGTCTGGACCATACCGCCGATCACCGCGCGGGACGGACGCCTTCGTGCCGCCCCGTGGTGGTGCCGGGCGGCGAGGGGTTGTGGGCCCGGTGATCCGGTGCCAGGTTGGGGAGATGGGGCGAACAACGGCGTTCGGACTGCTGGCGGTGTGCGGGGTGCTGGCGGGGTGTCTGGGGCAGACGCAGAACGGCGATCAGGCGCGCAACGCCGACGCCAAGGAGATCACGCTGACGATCGTCGCCAACGCGGCGGTGGGCGGGAAGAACGCGCGCGGGGCGAACTGGATCCAGAACTGGGTGATCCCGAAGTTCACCGAGGCGCAGAAGGCCAAGGGCGTCACGGCGACGATCGAGTTCGAGCAGAACGGCACCGGCGACGAGGACTACAAGACCAAGGTCGCGCTCGACCTCAAGACCGGCGGTGGCGGCGACATCGTCGAGATCGACGGCATCTGGCTCGGCGAGTTCGCGCAGGCCGGGCTGATCAAGCCGCTCGACGAGGTCGCGGGTGACATCGGCTGGAACGGCTGGGACCAGATCCCCAAGGCGGTGCAGGGACTCGGCGAGTTCGAGGGCAGGCGCTACGGCGTGCCGATGGGCACGGACGGGCGCGTGCTGTTCTTCAACAAGAAGCTCTTCGCGCAGGCCGGGTTGCCCGCCGACTGGCAGCCGAGGTCGTGGCAGGACGTGCTCGACGCGGGCGCGCGGCTCAAGGCGCTGCCGGGCGTCACGCCGATCCAGCTCAACGCCGGGTCCGCGATGGGCGAGGCCACCACCATGCAGGGCGTGCTGCCCGCGCTGGCCGGCACCGGCAAGGCCATCCACGACAACGGGAAGTGGCAGGGCGACACCCCGCAGATCAGGGACGTGCTCGGGCTCTACCAGCGCATCTACGGCGGCGGACTCGGCGATCCGGTGCTGCAGCAGGAGGCCAACGGCCGGCAGCGCTCGTTCACGCTGTTCAGCGAGAACAGGATCGGCGTCCTGCTGGAGAGCGACTACTTCTGGCGGTCCGTGGTGGAGCCGGCCAACGGCGTCGCGAAGATGGCGGACCGGGACGCGGCGGTGGGCTGGGCGCTGATCCCGGCCAAGGACCCCGGGTCGTTCGTCAGCATGTCCGGCGGTGGCGTGCGGGTGATCAACCCGAACACCCGGTACCCGCGCCAGGCCTGGGAGTTCCTGCAGTTCCTCAACTCCGCAGAGGCGGTCAAGGAGTCGCTCGCGGGGACCGCGCAGCTCACCCAGCGCCAGGACGTCAACGACCAGGTGCTCGGCGGTGACCCGATGCTGTCGTTCGTCGCGGAGAAGGTCCTGCCGGTCACCCGGTACCGGCCGGGTCTCGCCGACTACCCGAAGGTGTCGGCGGCGCTGCAACAGGCGACGGCGGACGTGGTGTCCGGCAAGAGTCCCGACGACGTCGCGAAGTCCTACAGAGAGGCGTTGGTGAAGGCGGTCGGCGAGCAGAACGTTGGATAGCGCGGGGCTGGGCGTCCGGCGCGCGGTCGGGTTCGTCGCGCCGGCGCTGGTGCTGATCGGGGTGTTCCTAGTTTTCCCCGCGCTCTGGACGCTCTACATCGGCATCACGGACTACCAGCTCACCGGGCCGGCGGCGGCGAACCCGCGGGTGGTCGGGGCGGACAACCTCGTCGAGGCCGTGCGCGACCCGCTGTTCACGAACTCCGTGTGGCTGACCGCGTTGTTCGTGCTGTTCTCGGCCGTGATCGGGCAGAACGCGCTCGGGTTCGCGCTGGCGTGGCTGCTGCGGTCGGTGAGCCCGTGGCTGCGGCGCACCACCGAGGGCCTGGTGCTGCTGTCGTGGATCCTGCCGAGCACGGTGGTGGCGTTCCTGTGGTTCGCCGTGCTGAGCCGCGACACCGGCACGCTGGGGCTCCTGTTCGGCTCGCCGCAGACGTCGTGGCTGGTGGAGTACCCGATGACCAGTCTGATCGTCTTCAACGTCTGGCGCGGCACGGCGTTCTCGATGCTGCTCTACACCTCGGCGCTCGCGGCGGTGCCGCCCTCGCACCTCGAGACCGCGCGGCTCGCGGGCGCGTCGGGGTGGCAGACCGTGCGGGACGTGGTGTTCCCGCACATCCGCGGGCACGTGCTGACGAACACGCTGCTGATCAGCCTGTGGACGGCCAACGACTTCACGCCGTTCCTGCTGACCTCCGGCGGGCCGAACCACCAGTCCGAGGTGCTGCCGGTGCTCATCTACCGGCAGGCGCTGGAGGGCGGGCAGCTCGGGTACGCGTCCGCGATGTCGATGCTGTTGCTGGTGGGCAACCTCGTGGTCGCCCTGGTGTACCTGCGGCTCCTGCGGAGGCGCGGGTGAGTCCACTGTGGATCGTCCGGCGGATCGGCTTCTACGTGCTGGTGTCGGTGGTGCTGGCGTTCTTCGCGGTGCCCATGCTGTGGCTCGCCTCGGCGCCGTTCGACGAGAAGCCCGGCCTCGGGCTGCGCTGGCCGGACTGGACCCTGGGCAACGTCGCGACGACGTTCGACCACCCGTACGCGCTCACGTCGCTGGTGAACTCGGTGGTGCTGTGCGTGATCGCGACCGTGGTGACGACGGTCCTCGCGGCGCTGGCGGCGTACGCGTTGTCCCGTGTGCGGATTCCCGGCCGGGACCTGCTGCTGTACCTGCTGTTGCTGCTGTCGAGCGTGGTCACGGGCACGGCGGCGATGGTGCCGATCTTCGTGATGATGCTGCAGCTCGGCCTGATCGACTCGCGGTTCGGCACGGCGCTCGTCATCGCGGGCGGCATGCTGCCCGCGGCCATCTTCATCCTCAAGGACTTCGTGGACGCCGTGCCGCGCTCGTACGAGGAGTCCGCGCGGGTGTTCGGCGCCTCGCCCCGGCAGGTGCTCGCCCACGTCGTGCTGCCGGTCGCGCGGCCCGGGGTGGCGACGATCTTCGTGTGGGCGTTCGTCAACGCCTGGGGCAACTTCCTGCTGCCGTTCCTGCTGCTGCGCGACGTCGGTCAGCAGCCGGCGGCGGTGCTGCTGCGCACCCTGTACGACGAGGGCGGCAGCGCCAACCTGACGGTGATCCCGGTGTTCTCGCTGCTGTACTCGATCCCGGTGGTCGTGCTGTACCTGGTCGTGAGCAAGCGGTACGGGTTCCGATTCCACGGAGGCATCAAGAGCTGATGGCGGCCATCACTGTCGAGGGTCTGTCCACTGTGTACCCGGGTGGTGTGCGGGCGGTGGACGAGCTGGACCTGGAGATCGCCGACGGCGAGCTGTTCGCCCTGCTCGGCCCGTCCGGCTGCGGCAAGACCACGCTGCTGCGCACGATCGCCGGGCTGGAGACCGCCGCCGGCGGCACCGTGCGCATCGGCGGCAGGGACGTCACGCGGCTGCAGCCCGGCGACCGCGGGGTGGCGATGGTGTTCCAGGACTACGCGCTGTTCCCGCACATGACGGTGGCCGAGAACATCGCCTACCCGCTGCGGGTGCGCGGCGCCGCCAAGGCCGTGCGACGGGAGACGGCCGCCCGCACCGCCGACGGGCTCAGCCTGGGCGGGCTGCTCGACCGGCGGCCAGGCCAGCTCTCGGGCGGCCAGCAGCAACGGGCCGCGCTGGGCCGCGCCGTCGCCGCCTCGGCCGACGTGCTGCTGCTCGACGAGCCTCTGTCCAACCTGGACGCCCGGCTGCGGCTGGAGGCGCGGACGTTCCTCAAGAAGCTGCAACGGGAACTGGCGCTGACGACGGTGTTCGTGACGCACGACCAGGCGGAGGCACTGGCGCTGGCCGACCGGATCGCGGTGATGGACGCGGGCCGCATCCGGCAGCTCGGCACGCCGCGCGAGGTGTTCCAGCGGCCCGCGGACACGTTCGTCGCGCACTTCATCGGCTCGACGCCCATGAACCTCGTGCCGCGCGGCGCGGAGATCATCGGCGTGCGGCCGGAGTACCTGTCGCCCGCGGCCGAGGGCCTCTTCACCGGCGAGGTGTCCGTGGTGGAGAACCTCGGCGTGACGTCGCTCGTGACGCTCGACTGCGGCGACGACCAGATCGGCTACGTCGTGCCCGAGGACGACGAACCCGCCGTCGGCACGACCGTGACCGTGGACGCCCCGCCCGCCCGCGTCCTGCGCTACGACGAGGAGACCGGCCAACTCGTGAGGTGACCCGATGTTCCAGACCGACGGCTACGAGACGCGCTCCACCCTGCTCGCCCCGGCGAGGTTCGAAGCGCTCGCCGCGCACTTCGAGGCCAAGCTCGCCGCCCTGCCCGAAGGACAGCGGCCCGAGCACATGGACGTGCCGCACCTGACCGACCCGGCGCTGTTCGAGTGGCTGCTCGACCCGGACGTGCTGGACCTCGTCGAGTCGCTGATCGGGCCGGACATCGCGCTGTTCTCGTCGCACTTCATCTGCAAGCCCGCCGGCGACGGCAAACCCGTGCCGTGGCACCAGGACGCGCACTTCTGGCGCGACAGCATCGCACCGGCCGGTGACGCGGTCACGGTGTGGCTCGCGATCGACCCGTCCACGGTGGAGAACGGCTGCCTGCGCGTGATCCCCGGCAGTCACCGCGCGGCCGCCGAGCACACCGGCACCGACGACTCGTTCTTCAACCAGGAGACGGCCGTGGACGAGTCACGCGCGGTCGACGTGGAGCTGGAGCGCGGCGCGTGCAGCGTGCACTCGGCGATGCTGGTGCACGGCAGCCCGCCGAACCACAGCACGAAGCGGCGCTGCGGCTACACCATGCGGTACATGCCGACGACGGTCCGGTTCCTGCGGCCGGACGGCCACCGGATCTACCTCGCCCGCGGCCGTGACCACGCGGGCAACACCTACAGCTCGACCGACAGCGCTTGAACCGCGGCCTCGTCCACCTCGACGCCCAGCCCCGGTCCCGTGGGCACCTGCGCCCTGCCGTTCGCCACGGTGATGCCGGAGGCGTACGGCGAGGCGATGAACTGACGCCCGTTGAGGTCGGCGGGACCGGCGATCCCGTGCGCGGAGAACAGGTGCAGCGACGCCGCGAGCCCCACGTCGGAGTCGGTGAGGCCGGAGCCGAGCAGCCGCACGCCGCAGTCCTCGGCGAGCTGGCAGAGCCGCCGCGAGAGCGTGAGGCCGCCGGAGCGCTGCACTTTCGCCACCGCGACGTCGACCGCGTCCAGCTTCACGAACGTGGCGAGATCGCTGGGGTGGCGCAGGCTCTCGTCCAGCGCGACGGGCAGGGGAGAGGCGGTGCGGAGGCGGCGTTGGCCCACGACGTCGTTGGCGGGCAGCGGTTGTTCGAACGCGAACACGTCGAACTCGCTGATGTTGTTGGCAATCCGCACTGCCTGGTCGACTGTGTAGGCCTGGTTCGCGTCGACCCACAGCGGTGCTTCGGGTGCTGCCTCGCGCACGGCCCGCACGACGCCCACGTCCGTGCGTTCGTCGTGCAGCCCGATCTTCACCTTGAACGCCCGGTAGCCGTTCTCGACGCCTTCGGCCACGCACTCGGCCACCTCGGCGGGCGTCTGGCCGGAGACGATCCACGCCAGCTCGACCTCCTCGTGCCGGCGCTGTCCCCAGAGCACACCGAGCGGAACTCCGAGCGCGCGGCCGACCAGGTCGTGCAGCGCCACGTCCACGGCGGACTTGGCGAGCGGCGCGCCGATCGAGAAGCCGCGGTTGATCGTGCGGTCGAAGATCCGGCTGATCCCGTCGAACCGCCACGCGGGCTGCCCGGTGATCGCCGGCGCCAGATAGCGCGTGATGGTGGAGAAAATCGATTCAGCGGTCTCGTAGGTCCAGGCCGGGATGGGCGTCGCCTCGCCCCAGCCGCACAGGCCGTCCGCGCTCACCTTGACGAGGACGCGGGTGCTCGGACGTCCCGCGACGGCGACGGAACCACCGGACACGCCGAACGACCGGAGGGTGGGCAGCGCGACCGCGAAGGCCTCGACGCGGTCGATCGTCAGATCCAGCTTCATCGATCCTCCACCTTGACCGGCCCGTAGAGCGGACATAGCGTACCTGGAAAGCGCTTTCCGACCCGAAGGAGCTTCGTGGACAAGGAACAGGCGGATCGCTGGCGCGGAGTCGTGGAACGGGCGTGGCGTCCCGCCGCGTTGCTCGCCGCGTGCCTCGCCCTCTGGCACCTCGTCACCGCGACCGGACTGGTCGAGGCCTACCTCGTGCCGTCGCCCGCCGAGACCTTCGGGCTGCTGGCCGACAAGTGGTCCTACCTGTGGGGCCACACCTGGGTGACGACCTACGAGACCATCCTCGGCTTCGTGATCGCGGGCCTGCTCGGCGTCCTGGTGGCCGTCGCGATGGTCTACTCGCGCACGGTCGAGAGCACCGCGTACCCGATCCTGCTGTTCGCGCAGGTCATCCCGAAGATCGCGATCGCGCCGCTGTTCGTGGTGTGGCTCGGCTTCGGCTTCGAGCCCAAGGTGATCGTGGCCGTGCTGATGGCGTTCTTCCCGGTGGTGATCTCCACGGTCACCGGCCTCAAGTCGGTCGACGCGGAGATGCTCGAGCTCGCCGCGACGATGGGCGGCGGCCCGCTCAAGACGTTCGTGAAGATCCGCTTCCCGGCCGCGCTGCCGCACCTGTTCGCGGGCCTGAAGGTCGCCGTGACCCTGGCTGTGACCGGTGCCGTGGTGGGCGAGTTCGTCGGGTCCAACGAAGGCCTCGGGTACGTGATCCTGCAGGCCAACGGCAACATGGACACCCCGATGCTGTTCGCGGGCCTGATCGTCGTCTCGCTCGTCGGCGTCCTGCTCTTCCTCCTGCTCGACCTCGCCGAAAAGCTGATGCTGCCGTGGCACTCCAGCAGGCGCGGCGCCGCCGTCACGACCCTTCTCGCGAAAGGCTGATGATGAAGAGAGTGCTCGCAGGACTGCTTCCCGCGATGCTGCTGCTCGCCGCCTGCGGCGGGGACGGCGGTACGACGACCGGGTCCGGCGGTGAGGCCCGCGAGGTCACGCTGACCCTCAACTGGTACCCGTACGGCGAGCACGCGCCGTTCTACTACGGGGTGAAGCAGGGCATCTACGACAAGCACGGCATCAAGCTGAAGATCCAGGCGGGCCAGGGCTCCGGCAAGACGGTGACCGCCACCGGCGCCGGCCAGACGGACTTCGGCTGGGCGGACACCTCCGCGCTCGCCACCGCCGTCGAGCAGGGCGTGCCCGCGAAGAGCGTCGGCGTGTTCCTGCAGACCACCCCGGCGTCCGTGCAGTTCTTCACCGAGAAGAACATCAAGAAGCCGGAGGACCTCAAGGGCAAGTCGGTCGCCACGACGGCGGGCGACGCGCTGACGAAGACGTTCCCCGCCTTCCTGAGGCAGAACGGCATGCGGGAGTCCGACGTCTCCGTCCAGAACATCGACCCCGCGGGCAAGATGGCCGCGGTCATCTCCAACCGCACCGACGTGCTGCTGGGTTTCGCGTCCGACCAGGGACCGACCATCAAGGAGAAGGCCGGCAAGGACGTCGGCTACCTGCGCTTCTCCGAGTTCGGTCTGAACTACTTCAGCAACGGCCTGCTGACGTCGAAGTCCATGCTGCAGAAGGATCCCGAGCTGGTGAAGAAGATGGTCGCGGCGACGCAGGAGGCGTGGGCCGAGGCCGAGAAGGCACCGGAGGCCGCGGCCGAGTCGATGAAGGGCGCCGCCGAGCAGCTGCCGTCGCCGACCGTCGTGCTGGAGCAGTTCAAGACCACGCTCACGTTGCTGCACACCGACGCCACGAAGGGCAAGGCGCCGGGCGTGAACTCCGTCGACGACTGGAAGAGGACCATCGAGACGTTCAAGGAGACGGGGATCATCAAGGAGGCGTCGGAACCGTCGGCGTACTGGGAGGAAAGCGTGGCCCCGAAGGGATGAGCGCGACACTGGGAACCACCACCTCCGCGGTGCGGATCAGCGACGTGTCCGTGCGCTTCCGGTCGAAGCGCACGGAGGTGACGGCGATCGAGCGGGTCTCGCTCGACGTCGCGCCGGGCGAGTTCGTGTCGATCGTCGGCCCGTCCGGCTGCGGCAAGTCGACGCTGCTGAAGCTGGTGTCCGGCCTGCTCACACCGTCGGCGGGCACGGTGACGCTGCTCGGCTCACCGGTGAACGGCCCGCGCCACGACATCGGGTTCGTGTTCCAGCGGGCCGCGTTGCTGGAGTGGCGGTCGGCACGCCGCAACATCCTGCTGCAGGCGGAGATGCGCGGCATGAGCTCCGCGGAGGCGGGCAAGCGGGCCGACGAGCTCATCGAGATGACCGGCCTCACCGGGTTCGAGAACGCCTTGCCGCACGAGCTGTCCGGAGGCATGCAGCAGCGGGTGGCGCTGTGCCGGGCGTTGCTGCACCAGCCGCGCGTGCTGCTGATGGACGAACCGTTCGGCGCGCTGGACGCCCTGACCCGCGAGCAGATGAACGTCGAGCTGCACCGGGTGTGGCGCGAGACCGGGACGACGGTACTGCTGGTGACGCACTCGATCGCGGAGTCGGTGTACCTGGCCGGCCGGGTGGTCGTGCTGACGCGGCGGCCGGCCGTGGTGCACGAGGTGATCGAGGTGGAGCTGCCGGGGGAGCGGGAGTACTCGGCGACGCTGGCCCGGCCGGAGTTCGCCGCGGCCACCGCGCGGATCCGGGACCTGCTGGGAGCGGCGACGGGGCAGGAGTGAGGGTGGCGGTGTGGCCCGGCCGGGGTGCCGGGCCACGCAGTCCGCTGGCTGTCGGGACTCAGGGCGGTGTCCTGAGGTTTCGCGCTGCCCGCAGGACTCCGGTTCGTCGTGCCGGCGGTTCGCTGTCCACCGCGAGCCCGGCCGCCGTGCTCCGCGGTCCAGCACCGACCCCCGAAATTCCGGTGCGTGCGTCCCACCATCCTCCCGACGCAGGGTTGTAACCGCATTATTAGCTCGGTAAGTTCCCCTGCAACCGCCGCTGGAAAGCGCTTTCCGCTGCCGTGCTGCCACGGCCTGGCCCACAGGGTGGTGGGGAATGACCAGACGCTCGCTTCGTTTGGCAGTCACAACATTCGTGCTCTCCGCGTTGTTCGTGCCCATCGCGTCGGCCCAGGCCGACACGCCGATCGCCGACCCGCTGCCGACGCCAGGTCCGTCCGGTGTCGGCCTGGAGCTGACCGAGGTGGCGCAGCTGCCGAAGTCGCAGCCCGTGCCACCGCCGACCGACACCAGGCTGGTGCGGTACAACAGGATCAACTACCTGGGCGAGCTGCCCGACGGCTCCGGCCGGCTGTTCGTCCCCGACATGAACGGCACGCTCTACCTGCTGGACCAAGGTGTCCAGCACGCCTACCTCGACCTCGGCGCGGCGGTCGGGCCCGACTTCCACACGCACCGCGGGCTCGGCAGCGGCTTCGGGTTCGCCGCGTTCCACCCGGACTTCCGGCGCAACGGCAAGTTCTACACCGTGCACACCGAGACCGGGTCCGCGCTCACCGCCAAGAAGCCCGACCTGCCGTCGCCCGCCGACACGCAGGTGCACGGCGTGATCACCGAGTGGACCGCGGCCGACCCGCGCGCGGACGTCTTCGCCGGCACGCGCCGCGAACTGCTGCGGGTGGGCTTCGCGTCGTTCATCCACGGCTTCCAGGAGATCGGCTTCAACCCGACGGCGCGCTGGTGGGACGAGGACCACCACCTGCTCTACATCGCGTCCGGGGACGGGGGCATCGGCTTCTCGACCACGGTGCCGCAGGACCTCTCGCTGCCGCAGGGCAAGATCCTGCGTGTCGACCCGGCCGGGACCGACGGCGTGAACGGGCGGTACGGCGTGCCGCGCTCGAACCCGTTCGTGGGCAGGGCGGGCGCGCTCGGCGAGATCTACGCCTACGGCATGCGCGACCCGTACCGGTTCAGCTGGGACGACGTCACGCGCCGGATGTTCATGGGCCACATCGGTGAGAAGGCCGTCGACGCGGTCTACGAGGTCCGCAAGGGCGCGAACCTCGGGTGGAGCGAACGCGAGGGCATCTGGGAGTACCGCCGCGGCGACCCCTCGTGCGGGGTGTTCCCGCTGCCCGCCGACGACGCCAAGTACGGGTACACGTACCCCGTCACGGCGTTCGACCACAACCGCCTCTCGTCGCAGCGGCCGTGCGCGGACAGCGGCAACGCGTTGATGGGCGGCTTCGTCTACCGCGGCACCAAGATCCCTTCGTTGCGCGGCAAGTACATTTACGGCGAAGGCGTGAAGGGCCTGATATACTCCGCCGACGAACGGGAGATGCGCGCGGGCAGGCCGATGGCCGTGTCGCGCGAGCTGATGGTGTACGCCAACGGCGAGCTCACCACGATGAAGGCCCTCGTCGGCGACCCGAACCGCGTCGACCTGAGGTTCGGCCGGGACGCCGCCGGCGAGCTTTACGTGCTGGCCAAGGCGAACGGCAAGGTCTGGAAGGTCACGGGCGCCCGCGCCTTCGCCTCCTGCGACCAGGGCCACGACCGCGTCTCCGGCGCCACGGCGGCGAGCTCCTGGGCACCGGTGACGCCCGAACTCTGGCAGTTCCCCGGCCGCGAGGTCGTGCTGGCCCGGCCGGGTGTGGCCCGACCCGGCCCGCGCCGCCCGTTCGAGTACGCGGTGCTGCGGAAGGGACCGGCGTTCGGCTCCGTCGTGGTGGACGCGCAGGTGCGTCTGGACACGCCCGTCGCGGAGTCCAACCGGGACGTGATCATCGTGTTCGGCCACCGCTCCGACACCGAGTTCTACTACGCGCACCTCTCGTCGGACAACAAGATCTACCCGCACAACGGCATCTTCGTCGTGAACAACGCCGACCGCCTGCGCCTCGACCACCAGTGGGACGAGGCACGGTCCGTGGGCGCGCCACCGGCGGTCACCGACACCGCCTGGCACAGCGTGAAGGTGAAGCACTGCGCCGACTCGGGCGAGATCGCCGTCTACGTCGACAACTCACCACACCCATTGATGACCGCGGTGGACACGACCTTCGCCTCGGGTCGCGTCGGCTTCGGCTCGTTCGACAACGTCGGCCGGCTGCGCGACCTGCGCGTGCAGGGCAAGGGGATCCGATGAGGCGACTGCTCGTCCTGGCCCTGGTGGCGGTGTTCGGCTCCGGCGTGACCGCACCGGCCCAGGCCACGTCCGGCACGGTCCTGCCCAGCCTGAAGCACGATCTGGTGTCGTACTACGACTTCGACCACCCGGTCCCCGGCGACCCGGCCCTGGAGCAGGACCGAGGCCGTTCCGGCACGCGGCTGCACCTGATCAACGGCGGCGCCGGCATGCGCGTGCGCGACGGAGCGTTCCGCCACAGCCGCAACTCGCTGCAGCTCAAGCAGATCAACCCCCTGAGCACTGGCAACGACGACTGGAAGGCGGGCCTGTACAGCGAGTCCGGCGTGCCCACGCTGACCGCGTTCAACGGCGCCCGCCAGGCGTCGATCCTGGGCTGGGTGAAGATGACGGGCCAGAACCCGGCCCCGAACTCGAACACCGCGACCCCGGACGACCTCTACGGCGCCATCGGCCTCGCCGGCGTCCTGTCCGGCGACTCCAACGGTCACGCGGTGCGCGCGCTGCTCGAACTGATCCAGGTCGACGGCGAACTGAAGCTCGTCGCCCTGGCCCGACGCCTCGACGGCGGCGAGTCGCAGACGTTCGCGGCGGACGACGACTGGCGGGAGTTGTTGCCGCAGGGCGAATGGGTGTTCCTCGCGGCCACGTTCGACTTCGACACCGGCGCGATGGCCCTGTACCGCGACGGGAAACCGGTGCGGGGCAGGTACGTCGCGGCCGGTGACCCGTGGCGGCTCGAAGGCGAGCCGGAACCGGACCTCGCCTCCGCCACGGACCCGCGCGGCCTCAAGATCGGGGGCAGCTACCCGCAGAACACCCGCGAGGGCAACGCCTGCAACTGCCGGATGGACAGCCTCATGTTCCTGGACCGGGCCGTCCACCCGTGGGAGGTGCGCCTGCAGCACCTGTGGATGAAGGGCTGACCGGGGAACGGCAGGTCATCCGCTGCTGATCGCGAACAGCTTCATCTTGTCCGCGTCGGTGTTCTGGAACGGCCTGCCGCTCCACCGCTGGTGAGCGTGCGCGCAGTCCCGCGGCGTGCTCTGCACGTTGTTCTTGACCATGTTCAGCACCCAGGTGCCGATCCTGGACACGGCCGGCGAGTCCGGGTTCGCCCACCACGCCTCGAACAGCGTGCCGTGGTTGAACGTGTCGTAGACGACGGCGCACATCGAGCGGTCCTGGGTGATCGCGCTGTAGTACTTGCCGATCCGCAGCGGGCGGTTCAGCTCGTTGACCCACTCGACGGTCTCGCTCACCTCGGGCGCGTCGACGGTGATCCCGGTCGAGATCTGCATGCTCCAGTTGCCCGGCTGCGCCTCGGTCGTCTCCACGTACGCGAGGGTCAGCGCGCCGCCGTGGTGGACGGTGAACCCCTCGAAGGTCGGCAGGACGTTCAACGGGTGGTCGCCCACGCAGCCGGGGTACATCCGTTCCAGGTACCCGCGGCAGAACTGGACCGACCGGGCGACCAGGTCGGCGAGCCGCGTGTCCGGTGCCGTCGTCATCGATGACCCTCCTGAGGTCCACTGTGGATGAAAGCCGCCCACGAGAACACCGGGCGTTCGAGGTCGGAACCGCGGCGACCGTTGCGCACGGCGCACATCGCGTGGTGCAGGGCCGCCGCGCAGTCGCGGCGCGGATCGGCCACGAGAGCGCGGTAGAACCGGGTGGCGACCTCGCGGGCGGGGCTGTCCGGGACCGGCCACCGGGTGGAGACCACCGACCGGAACCCGGCCTGCTGGAAGGCGCCCGCGACGTGGATCGGCTCGTCGGCGAGGTCGAGCCGCCCGCGCCCGCTGTCGCACGCGGACAGGTAGGCGAGCTCACCGGTCCCGCGGGCGAGACCGGCGATCTGCAGGCTGGTGAGCGGGCCGGTGCTGACGTCGTCGAACGGCATCAGCAGCGCGCTGTCGGCCCGGTCCTCGTCGAGCTTGCCGTGCCCGGCGAAGTGCACCCACCGGTGCCGGCCGATCTCCCGGCACAGCCGGGCGTGGTGCGCCTCCTCGTCCAGCAGGACAGTGCCCGCGCCGACCGCCTCGGCGACCGCCAGCGCCTCGGCGCGGGCGTCGGCGAGGCCACCCCCGCTCTCCGTGACCGACAGCCCGACCGCGAGCACGGCGGGATCGCCCGCCGGGGGAGCGGGCGTGGCGAGCGCGTCCACGAGCATGCGGATCGTCGGCGTGTAGGACGAGACGACCTGGTCCATCGTGGACTCACCAGGCACGCGCCGGCCCGTCCACCTGCCCGGTGCCGCGTGGTACCAGCCCGCCGCGTGCAGGGGCAGGGAGTGCAGGAACCCGGTGGGACACCACCAGATCCGGTCGAGCCGGCCGTCGGGCAGGGGCAGCCCGAGCTCGGTCAGCACCGGCTGCACCGCCGTGCGCCACAGCCAGGTGAGCACGGCGTGGGCGGCGCGCTGGTCGTCGGTCTCGAGGCAGTCGAGGAACAACGCCGTCTGCCGCAGCACCGCCTCGAAGGTCAAGGCGGGCAACGGCACCACGCGGACGGTCCCGCGGCCCACCAGGACGGCGTCCGACCCGGCGCGGGCGACGTTGAGCACGACCACCTGCCGGTCGCCGAGCAGCGACACCAGCTCCCCGCACGCCGGTGGCAGGAGGAACCGTGCGAAGTCGCCGCCCAGCGCCCTGATCCGGCCCACCACCGCGGTGTGCCGGCGCTGCACCCGGAGGCGGTGCTCCGCGTCGAGCGCCGGAGCGAGGGCGCCGGCGTCCGGGACACCGAACCGGCCGAGCTCGTGCACCACGGCGGCGTACTCGGACGCGAGCCCGGGGTTCGCCCGCCGCAGCCGCGACAGCGCCTCCCGGTCGAGGTGCGGGTGCTCGACCAGCACCGCCCGGCCCTGCTCCAGCAGCTCCACGGCGAGCTCCGGCCGTCCGGCGCGGAGGGCGCAGGCCGCGGCCTCCGAGGCCAGCGCGAAGACGCTGGGCAGCTTGCTCAGCCGGTCGGACCGCCGCCACGTGGCCGGGGCGAGCTCGGCGATCAGTTCGATGGCCGCGCGGTAGTGCCCGGTGGCCGACTCCCACCTCCGCGCGGCGGCGTCCGAGCGCCCCAGGTCGGCGTACCTGCTGATGCGCACACCGGGCGCGGTGACGGTGGTGGCCGCGATGGCCTGCCACAGCTCCCGCAGCTCGGCGGCCAGCGCCGCGTCGTCCGGCGTGGCGCCCAGCCGGTGGGAGAGGATCTCGGCCAGCTTGTGCCGGAACACGGCCTTGGCGCGGTCGTTGCGCGGGGTGGCGGCGAGCAGCGCCCGCACCCGGTGTTCGGTGAGGTCGAGGACGGAGAGCGGTGCCCCCGCCTCGACCCGGCGCAGGGCGGCGGTCGCGAGCACGTTCACCAGCAGGTCGTGGCCCCGGCCCTGCGGGCCGAGCGTGGCCAGTTCCGCGCCGGCGATCCGTTCCGCCTCGTCCAGGAGGGCCGGGTCCTGCTCCTCGTCGTGGACGTCGAGCAGCCCGGTCGCCAGGTTGGAGACCAGGATCGGTCGCAGCGAACCCCGGCCCGGCGCCGCCGCCAAGGCCGCGCGCAGGTGCTGGAGCCCCTCTCGGCGGTCGTCCTCGGCCCGTTGTTGCTCGAAGCGGACGTCCGCGCGTGCGACCAGGTGCCCGCCCAGCGCGGTCAGCACGGCCGGCTTGAACGAGTCGGTGTCGGGCAGCGCGTCGGCGCCGCGCGCCAGCACGTCGATGACGGCGTCGAGCGTCGCCGGGGCACCGGTGATCTCGTAGCGCTGGTACAGCACGATTCCGAGCGCGTGCAGGCAGCCGCCGTGGTCGACCGAGCCGGGCGCGACCAGGCCGAGCGCCTCGGTGGCCAGCGCGATGGCGGAGTCGAGGTCGGCCAGGTCGCCGGACCGGCCGAAGCGGTGGCCCACCACGTTGCTCAGCCCGACCAGCGCTCCAGGTCGCAGCCGGTGGCGTTCGGGCAGCAGTGCGAGGGACTTCCGGAACGCCTGCTCGGCCTCCGCCAGCACCGTCTCGTCGGCGGTCTCCGAGTACAGCTCCACGAGCGCGGTGCCCCAGTTGGTGCAGCTCGCCGCGCGGTTCTCGAGCGAGCCCTGGTCGCAGCGCGCCGCGGCCGCAGCCGTGCGGACCGCCTCCTCCAGCAGCGGGAGCCCGCCCTGCAGCTGGTGCTGGAGGACCAGCGCGGAGCTGAGCGTGCCCAGGACGTTCGCGAGGTCCGCCGGCTCGGCGGCGGGGGCGGCGACCGCCAGCCGGCACAGCGCGACCTCTTCATCCACATAGGACTCCAGGCCGGTCAGGTCGTACCGCGCCTTGACCGTCATGGCGAGTCCCGCGAGCGCGAGCTGGCAGTCGGGAAACAGCCCGAGCGCTCTGCGGTACGTGTCTTCGGCGGCGTCGAGGTCGGTGGCGTTGCGCGCGGCGTCGTACCTGTCCAGCAGCACGTTGCCCAGGTTCGTCCGCGCGACGACGACGGCGCCGAGCGGTGCGCCGGGGCACTCCGCCGCCTGGGTGAGGACGTGCACGGCCTGGTCCAGCACGTCTTTGCGGCCGGTGCAGCCGCTCAGTTCGCGGAGCACCATGCCCAGGGTGCTCAGGCGCTCGCTGCGGTAGCGGTCACCGGGCGCCATGGCGGCGATCTCCCGATCGAGGAGGTCGCGCGCCCGGTCGAGCGCCGCGAAGTCGTGGGTGTACCGGGCGTGGTCCAGCAGGCGTTCCGCCTCGGCCACCACCGGGTCCTCGAACACCTCAGTCCTCGTCGTCCCAGCGGGGCAGCTCGTCCCCGCACGTCCACAGGAAGCTGTGCGGCCCGGTCATGTGCTCGTGGAACCGCGCGACCATGCGCCGCAGAGCGTCGTGGCAGAACGGGTTCCACTCCCAGAGGAAGTCGATCATCTCGTCGGGCATCCGCAGCAGGGTCTCGCCGTCCTGCCCGCGGTCCACCAGGAACCGGTCGTGGAACCGCGCCCGCGCCCGCTCGTCACCGGTCTGCTCGAAGAACGGCAGGGCGCCGCCGCCGACCACGGCGCGCCGGGTGCGGTCGACCAGCTCGACGACGTTCTCCGCCGTCTCCGGTTTGCCGGTGTCGCGCAGGATGCCCAGGTAGAAGTCCGGGAACAGGATCGGGATGTCCCGTTCGCCCGGCGGTTTCCCGACGAGGTAGGAGTCCACCGCGCGGCACAGCCGATCGGCTTCCTCCTTGCGCAGGAACGTGATGACGTGCAGGCCGGTGCCCTCGACGGAGACGAAGTAGTTCCCGTTGGGACGCAGGAACATCTCCGTGCCGCGGATCTGCGCGGCGGCCGCCTCTGCGGTCACCCTGCCGCGCTTGAGCTGGAACACCCGGCTCGTCGTCACCGCGGTGACACCCGAGTTGCCGGCGACGTCGACGCCCGCCGCGACGAGTCGTTCGTGGTCACCGAGGTGGTTCAGCAGGGCTTCCTGCTCGCGGGCGAGGATGCGGCGTCCGTACCTGTCGTCGTTGACGAGTGCGGTGTGGACGGCGGGCATGAGATCGGGCGTCGAGCTGAAGAGACCCATGTGTCCTCCGTGGCGGCGTGCTTGGGACTTCGCCGCCGCCCCGGCGGGCGTTACTCGGAATTCCTTTCTGCGCCAAGTGGAATCGGCGTCAGTCGAACACCAGGACGCCCTGGGTGGCCGGCTGCATCGTGCCGACCTTCGCCTCGCTCACCTTGAGCTTGGTCAGGTCCGCGACCGGCTGGCCGTCCGTCCCGATGACCGTCACCTTGACCGGCACCATGCCGGGCAGCTCGGCGGTGATCTCGTTGACGGCGAACGAGTTCGCGTCGCCGTCCACGTCGAGCTGCACGCCGGCGAACGCCGTCTGGCCCGGCTGCAGCGTGATCGACGGGCCCTCGCCCGGCACCAGCTCCTGCTCCACCGGGATCGCGGCCGGCTCGCCGGCCGGGTTGGTGAAGGCGAGCTTCGGCCAGCCCTGGAACGTGATCGGCGCGGTGCCCTGGTTCGTCGCGGCGAGCAGGCCGAGGCCCGGCTTGCCCTGCATGGTCAGCTCGGCCTTCACCGCGGGCTGCTGCTTGTCGCTCGACGCGGCCGAGCCGCTGGTCCCGGTGGACGGAGCCGTGGTGGCCGCCTGGCCCTGCGGTGCCGGGTCGGACGACCCGCAGGCCGTGGCGCCGACCGCGAGGACGGCGGCGACGATCGTGAGACGCATGCGTGGACCCCCTGCTGGTGGTTCGTGGTGATCTCCGCCGAATTGCCGGGAGCGGGGGACGGGTAAACCCCCGGTCGCCCGATCGTGTGCTGGAGCACGATCGACGGCTCACGGCCGAGCCGGTCGTCCTGCCGGAGCAGCGGTCAGAGCGTGGCGATCCGCACCGCCTTCGCCATCGCCTCGAAGCCCTTGTCACCGGGGTGCAGGTGGTCGCCCTGGTCGTAGTCCGGCCTGATCCGCTGCGGGTCGGACGGGTCCCGGATCACGGCGTCGAAGTCCACCACGGCGTCGAAGTCGGCACTGCCCCGGATGAACGCGTTCACGGCCTGCCGCACCTGCTCCAGCTCGGGGGTGTAGCTGTTCCAGCCCTTGAACGGGGTGATGGTCGCGCCGACCACGCGCAGGCCCCGGTCGTGCGCGCGCTGGGCGATCTGGCGGAGCGCGGCGATGATCTTGGCCGGGTCCGTCTCGTGCGGCGTCTGCTGGATGTCGTTGATGCCCTCGAAGACGATGACCGTGCGCACGCCGGACTGCGTGAGCACGTCGCGGTTCAGCCTGGCCAGGGCGTTGGGGCCGGCCCAGTCGCCGTCGAGCAGCAGGCGGTTGCCGCTGATGCCCGCGTTCAGCACGCCCAGGCGGGTGTTCACGCGGTCGGCGAGCTGGTCCGGCCAGCGCAGGTTGGCGCCCCAGGTGGAGTTCGCGCCGTCGGTGATCGAGTCGCCGAGCGCGACGACGCTGCCCTTCAGGGTGGAGGAGCGGACGTCGACGCCGGAGACGTAGTGCCAGTTCGTGGTGCGTTCGCGGTAGGCGACGGCGGACTCGTCGGCCGTGTGGTCGCCGTCGCGGGTGAAGTACGAGTTCTGCATCGCGAGGTTGTGGTGCGTGACCGGGCCGCCCGGCGACGGGGTGAAGACGCTCACCAGCAGGTCCGAGTCGGCGGGAACGCTCAGCGCCACGCCGTCGCTCACCACGTCGGCGCCGGGCGGGGCGGTGATCGACTGCGCGCCGCCGAACGTCAGCGTGCGCATCGTGCCGGGCAGCGCGAGGGGCGTGTCGGGACCGGCGGCGCGCGCCACCGTGACCCGGCCGAACACGACCGGGGTGCGGCCGTAGGCGTTGGAGAGCCGCACGCGGATCTCCTTGCCCCCGGCGCTGACGTGCACGATGTTGCGGATCGAGAAGTTCGGGTAGCCGTTCTCGGTGCCGGGGACCGCGGAGGACGGCGCGGCCGCCCAGGTGCCGACCCACCGCGCGGGTGCGGCCTGCGCGGGGGAGGCCGCCGTCACGAGCAACGCCACCGCCAGCAGAAAGCGCGTCATGTCCTCGACCTTGGCAGCGCTCCCACACGTCCGGTATCCGCCGATCTTCGGTTCTATGATGCGGACCGTGTGGAACGGGGCGGAGTACCAGCGCAGGTTCGACTCGCTCGCCGCGTCCGGGGTGGACGTGCACGGCGAGGCGACGTTCGTGCGCGCGTTCGAACCGGCGTCGGTCCTGGACGCCGGGTGTGGCACCGGCCGGGTCGGCATCGAGCTCGCGCGGCACGGGATCGAGGTCGTCGGGGCGGACCTCGACGAGTCGATGCTGGCCGTCGCGCGGCGGCAGGCACCGGACCTCACCTGGGTGCGGTCCGACCTGGCCGAGCTCGACCTGGGCCGGACGTTCGACGTCGTCGTGATGGCGGGCAACGTGCCGCTGTTCACCCCGCCCGGCACGCAGGGCGCGCTCGTTGCGGGCGTCGCCCGGCACGTCGGTGAGGTGCTGGTCGCCGGGTTCAGCCTCGACCGCGGGTACACGGTGGAGCAGTACGACGAGCACTGCGCGCAGGCCGGGCTCACGCTCGTCGAGCGGTTCGCGACGTGGGACCGCCGGCCGTTCGAGGGCGGCGACTACGCGGTGACGGTGAGCCGTCCCGACCGGGCGTGAGTTCTAGCTGATCAGTGCGCGCACCGCGTTGGCCAGGTCCTCGTAGACGTCCAGCAGCAGGTCGCAACCCGTGCTCTCCAAGGGCTTCATGACCGCGTCCTGTCCGGCCACCACCGCCAGCCGGACCCCCGCGCCGGTGGCGACCTCGTCGGTGCTGACCAACGCCTTGATGCCGGCGGCGTCCAGGTACGTGACCGCGCGCAGGTCCGCGATCACGCCCGGCGGCGTGAGCGCGACCTGGTCGAGCACGGCGGCCTCCACCAGCCGCGCGCTGCGGTGGTCGATCTCGCCGGTCACCCCCACCACGGGCAGCGCGTCGTCGAAGCTGTGGTGGCTGGTGCGGACGGTCAGGGACAGCGTGGCGTGGTGGCGGAAGCGGGCGTGCATGCGGGCTGCTCTTCCCTGCCGGCTTCCGCGGTGAGGAGCCTGCGTGGTGGGGTTCGTGCCGATCGGGGACCGATCGCGGGGACGGTCCTCGTGCCTACGTTAGGGGTGGCCTCGGGGGAGCGACAACCGCGCCCGGTGGTGCTACCCCGCGAGGACGTCACCGCTGCGCCGCCTCTGCGACGATGATCTCGTGGCCACCGTCGTCATCGAGATCCACGTGCCCCTGCGACCGGCGCCGGCCGTGGAGGAGGACGAGTACCCCTTTCCCTGGATCGACGTGATCGAGGAGTTCCTGGGCGGACTGGAGGAAGACGGCGAGCTCGAGGTCTTCGACGACGGCGAGGAGTCCGGGGACGAGTACGTCTTCTTCGTCACCGGCGCGGACGAGCAGGAACTGCTGGCTGCCGCATCACGTGTCGCGCGGCTCGACGACGTTCCCACCGGCGCGTACGCCGTCGTCAGTGACAGCGAGGCAGCGGAGTGGGGGCTCGGTCGTCGGGTGACTCTGCCGCTGGGCTGACTTCGTTCTCCGTGGGGCTACCGCCGCGGGTGGTCCGCGGCCCCGTGCACCAGCGCCGCCGCCTCGACGAAGTCCCGCGTCAGCGGGTCGTCCTCGGCCCAGGCGACCACGACGGGGCTCGGTGCCATGTCGGTCAGCGGCACCACGACGAGCTCGCCCAGGTCGTGGCCGAGCGGCGCCAGGCCGACGGACCCGTTCCACAGCACCGACTGCACGCACTCCTGCACCGCCCGGACGGTCGGTCCGGTGCGCGCCTTCCCGCCGTTCCAGTAGTTCCGCCAGATCTCGTCGGTGCCGTCGGGGAACTGGAACCAGTCGCGCCCGGCCAGGTCCTCGGTGCTGATCCGCTCCCGCGCGGCGAGCGGGTCGTCGCGCCGCAGCACGGCGCCGACCGGGTCCTCGCGCAGCACGAGGGTCTTCAGGCCGGTCTCGTCGAACGGGCCGCGGGTCAGGGCGACGTCGACCTGCCCGGTGCGCAGGCCGCAGGTCGGGTCGGCCAGGTCGGTCTCGCGGACGCGGATCTCCACGTGCGGGTGCCGGCGCCGGAACGCCTCGGCGAGGCCCGTGGCGTGGTCGCCGAGCACGCCGACGGTGATCGTGGTCCTGGCGAGCTTCGCGCGGATGCGTCCGGCGTGGTCGAGCAACGCCCTCGCCTCGGTGAGCAGGAGGCGGCCCGCGTCGGTCAGCGCGACGCCGGCGGGGGAGCGGTGCAGCAGCGTGACGCCGAGGTCGTGCTCCAGCTGCCGGATCGCGCGGCTCAGCGGCGGCTGGCTCAGGTGCAGGCGTCGCGCGGCTCGGCCGAAGTGGAGCTCCTCGGCGACCGCGACGAAGTACCGCAGGGTGCGCAGCTCCATGATCAGGCACGATACTCGCGCGGTATCGGGGCTGCGCAGACGGTCTTGGACGCGCGCCCGCGCCGCGGGTGGAGTTGCGGGCATGAACCTCCCCGATCCCGTCGTCGACCCGTCGAAGGCCACCGAGGTGGCCCCCGGCGTCCTGGTGATCCCCAACGAGCACGTCGGCCTGGTGCCCAACATCGGTGTCGTCGGCGGCAGCGAGGCCGTGCTCGTCGTGGACACCGGACTCGGCCTGGCCAACGCGACCCGCGTGCGCGCGTTCGCCGAGGAGGTGGCGCGCGGCCGCCGCGTCCACCTGACGACCACGCACTTCCACCCCGAGCACGCGTTCGGCGCGTCCGTGTTCGACGAGTCCTATGTGGTCAACCGCGCCCAGGCGGACGACCTGCGCCGCAAGGGATCCGGTTACCTGGAGATGTTCCGCGGCTTCGGCGGCGCGGTCGCGGAACGGCTGGCGGACGTCGAGGTCCCGGTGCCGCACGAGGTGTTCGACGGCGTCCGCGCGCTCGACCTCGGCGGCCGCACGGTGCTGCTGCGGCCCACCGGCCGCGGGCACACGCTGGGCGACCAGGTGGTCGAGGTGCCGGACGCGGGCGTGCTGTTCACCGGCGACCTGGCCGAGACGGGCCAGTTCGCGATCTTCCCGTGGTTCCCGCCGCACGACACCGACGTCTCCGGGCTCGCCTGGATCGGCGTGCTGGACCGGTTGATCGCGGGCGGGCCGCGGATCGTGGTGCCGGGCCACGGGTCGGTCGGCGACGTCACCGTGCTGCACGGCGTCCGGGACTACCTGGGGGAGCTGCGGGACGAGACGTGGCGGCGGCGCGACTCCGCGATGGCGGTCGCCGAGATCGTGGCCGAGGTGCGGGCCGTGCTGGTCGAACGGCATCCGGAGTGGACCGGGCAGGAGTGGATCGAACCCGGTGTGAGCTGCCTGTGCGCTGAGTAGCCTCGATCTTGTGAAGGTGCTGGAGTGCGGCCATGCGGCCGTGGTCGGTTCTCTGCGCGTGTGCGAGCACATGCTCGTGGAGGAAGGACCGGACTACTACCGCGTGCTGACCGGCTCCGGCGTGAGGTACGACGTGGCGTGCATTGAGTGCGTCGAGAAGCCGCTGCTGACCGTGTGCGAGGGGTGCGTCGACCGGGTCGAGGACTGGGGCGAGAACCTCGGCTGGAAGGGCACTCCCGAGGTCCGCCACGAGGACCGGTTCGTGGCGGGCACGGTCCGCGCGGAGCCCTGCGACGTCCGGCCGATCAACGACCGCTGCCTGGTGCTCGTGCGGGACGGCTGGCTGGCGCTCACCGGCCACGGCCTGACCGGGTCGGACGGGACGCGGTACGACGTCCCCCTGGTGCTGCCGGGGGAGGGGCGTCCGAGTCCCGCTCTGCACGCGTCGGACGACGGCCGGTACGCCGCCGTGGTCCACGACCGCGGAGAGCGGGCGGTCGTGCTCGACCTGCGGTCGGGCGAGGTGGTGCTGCGGCTCGACCGGGGCGGCTACCACGTCGACCAGACGCCGTACCCGCTCGCGTTCCTGCCGGGGGACCGCGTGGTCGCGGCGACCTGCTGGAACCGCCTCGACGTCTTCGCGCTGCCCTCCGGGGAGTTGCTGACCGGACGTGAGCCGGAAGGCCGGCTGTTCGAGGGTGGTCTCCTCCTGAGCCCCGGTGGCCGGTGGCTGTTCGCGGACCGGTGGGCGTGGAGTCCCGCCGGGGTGCCGGAGGTGGTCGACCTGGACGCGTGGGCGAGGGAGGGCGGCGAGCCGGGCGGAGAGCGGCTCGCCCAGCGCTGGTACGCGTGGGACCAGCCGGTCGCCTGGGTGTCCGACGACGTCGTGGCCGTCCAGCGCCTCGGTGAGGACGACGAGTCGATGATCGACGGAGTGGCGCTCTACGAGATGCCCGGTGGACGGCAGGTGGGTGCGTTCGCCGGGCCGTCCGGACGGATGTGGGGGCGCGCGGGCAGGCTGCACGTCGTCGGCACCGGCGGGCTGGAGGTCTGGGACCCCGCCCGTGGTGCCCGCGTCGGCGTGGTGGAGGGGTTCCGGCCGATCGCGCACCGGGACGGCACGTTCGCCGCCTTCGGTGATGGTGTGCTCGATATCTTCAGTGTTGACTAAAGAAAATCCTCGCCGAGTCGCTCGCGGATGAGCTTCTTGGGCACGCACATCGTCCAGGCGCCGATGACGAGCTCGGTCATCTCCTCGACGTCCAGCTCGGCCATCGAGGCGTGCACCCACTGGAAGCGCATGTCGGACTCGCTCGGGAGCGAGAACTTCACCGGGTCGCTCGCGACGAGCGCCTCCCGCTCCTCGCGCGGGTAGCCGAAGCCCAGCACGGTCTCGTCGCGGGACAGGGCCGCGTAGACGATCTGGCCCACGCGGAACTTCACGCGGTCGCGGACGAGGTGCTCGGTGGTGCGCGGCAGCGTCAGTGCGACGGCGCGGATGTCGGCGACGGTCACCATCGGCCCATCGTGCCGCACACTCCCGGTCGGCGGAGTCGCTCCAGGCAAATTCAGCAATAGCCGCGAATCGGACAATAGTGATCGAGAACGGGTTCGTTCTTCAATTCTCGCCTCCACTCGACTGCGTCTCAATTCGAATTTGCGTGGTCAACGAAACGGCCTCGAATTGCCTTGTTGCACACTATTTGCAGGCATGCTGACCTGCATATACGCATGTCCTGGAGCTGAAGTGCTTCAGTCTTGTCCTGATGGGGGTTGCGGGAATATTTCCGGTGGATGAGAGCGCGAACACACTCCACTTCCTCATTTCACCCGATCGGGTGAAAAGTGACGCCATGAACCTCAAGCGGTCCCTTCCGGCGCTTCTTCCTCTCGTGCTCACCGCGACCTTTTTCGCGAGTGGCGCGGCCGAGTCGGCGACGCCGAAGCAGAGTCCCGTCAACGTCACGCCCAACGCGATCCGGTTCGACCCGCACGCGGCGAAGCTGGACGTCTCGTACGGGCACTCCGCACTGGAGCTGAAGTACATCCGCAAGGACGCGGACAAGGCCGACGGCTGCACCACCCGCGACCACGAAGAAACGGAGGAGGCGGAGGTGGAGCCCGGCGCCGGCCACGTCACCGTGGCGGGCACCAGATACGACCTGGTCCAGTTCCACTTCCACACGCCGTCCGAGCACGCGTTCGGCGGCCGCCACACCCCGCTCGAGATGCACCTCGTGCACCGCAGCGCCGAGGGCAAGCTCCTCGTCGTCGGCGTGCCGCTGGTCGTCGGCTCGCACTCCGTCGTGGACGACGTGCTGGCCAAGCTGTCGCCCGAGTGCGGTGCGCCGGTCGACATCGAGCCGATCGACCTGAACCGGCTGCTGCCGGCGGGTCACCACACGCTGCACTACACGGGTTCGCTCACCACGGCGCCGTTCACCGAGGGCGTCGAGTGGTACCTGACCGGCGAGCAGCACGTGTCGGCCGCGACCATCGCGCGCTTCAAGGGTCTGTTCACCGCGGGCAACGCTCGCGCCGTGCAGCCGCTCAACGGCCGTACGTTCGTGGACGTGCCGCGCATCTGATAGCGCGCTTCTGACGGAAGGCCGGCCCTCATATCCGAGGGTCGGCCTTCGTCGTGTTCGGGGTGACGAGCTTCACCGATTCAGGAGTCCCAGGCAATTGCCCGCGTGTGCAACTATTGCTCACGCCGACAACCTCCGACCTCAAGGACTGTGTGACATGCCTGTCGCTCTGCTCGCCCTCGCGATCAGCGCCTTCGCCATCGGCACGACCGAGTTCGTGATCATGGGCTTGCTCCCCGAAGTGGCGGCTGACCTCGGCGTTTCCATCCCGGGTGCGGGACTGTTGATCTCCGGCTACGCGCTGGGCGTCGTGATCGGCGCGCCGCTGCTGACCGTGCTCGGCGGGCGCCTGCCCCGCAAGAAGATGCTTCTCGGGCTGATGGTGCTTTTCATCGCGGGCAACCTCGTGTCCGCACTCGCGGGCACCTACGGCGTGCTGATGAGCGGCCGTGTGGTCGCGGCGCTGGCGCACGGCGCGTTCTTCGGCATCGGCTCGGTCGTCGCTGCGGATCTCGTTGCGCCTCACCGCAAGGCGAGCGCCATCGCGTTGATGTTCACCGGGCTGACCGTGGCGAACGTTCTGGGCGTGCCGATGGGCACGGCGCTAGGGCAGGCCCTCGGGTGGCGCTCGACGTTCTGGGCGGTGACCGCTCTCGGGGTGATCGGGCTTCTCGGCATCGTGTTCCTCGTGCCGAAGCAGGAGGCCGCCGCGGGCAACCTGCGCGGCGAGCTCGCCGTGTTCCGCAACCCGCAGGTGTGGCTCGCACTGCTGATGACCGCGTTCGGCTTCGCGGGCGTCTTCGCGTCGTTCACCTACATCGCGCCGATGATGACCGAGGTCGCGGGCTTCTCGTCCGGTGCCGTGACGTGGCTGCTGGTGCTGTTCGGCGTCGGCCTGGTCGCCGGCAACCTGCTGGGCGGCAGGGCGGCGGACCGGTCGGTCATGAAGAGCACCGTCGTCATCCTGATCTCGCTGGCCGCCGTGCTGACCGCGTTCGTGTTCACCGCGCACTCGCCGGTCCTGGCCGCGATCACCATCGTGCTGTTCGGCGCCGCCGGGTTCGCCACGGTGCCGCCGCTGCAGACGCGGGTGATGCAGACCGCGGCGGGCGCCCCGGCGCTCGCGAGCGCGGCGAACATCGCGGCGTTCAACCTCGGCAACGCCGGTGGGGCGTGGCTCGGCGGTCTCGCGATCGAGCGCGGCCTCGGCTACACCGCGCCGAACTGGATCGGCGCCCTGCTCGCGCTGGGCGGCCTGATGATCGCCGGAGTGTCCGTATTCCTCGAACGGCGTGTGAGCACCCGCACTGGCCAGGAGCCTTTTGAAGCGCTTCAGAAGACCCCTAAAATCGATGCGGTAGCTAACTAGTCCGCGCTGCTCATCCACCCATTGGGGAAGCCTTGAACACCACCCGCGCCATGACCGCGCTCGCGCTCGGCGGGTTCGGCATCGGGACGACCGAGTTCGCGACGATGGGACTGCTGCCCCAGATCGCGGAGACGTTCGGCATCCCCGACTACGAGGCGGGGCACGCGATCAGCCTCTACGCCGCCGGGGTCGTCGTCGGGGCGCCGCTGATCGCGGTGCTCGGCGCCAAGCTGCCGCGCAAGGGCATGCTGATCGGCCTGATGCTCGCGGTGGCCCTGGGCAACGGGCTGTCGGCCGCCGCGCAGGACAAGACGTTGCTGCTCGTGGCGCGGTTCGTGGCGGGACTGCCGCACGGCGCGTTCTTCGGCATCGCGGCCGTTGTCGCTGCCACGCTCGTTGCTCCCGATAGGCGCGGAACGGCCGTGGCGCGCGTGATGGTCGGTCTGACCGTGGCGAACCTTGTGGGCGTGCCTCTCGCAACGGCGGCGGGGCAGCAGATCGGGTGGCGCACGGCGTACCTCGCGGTCGCGGTCATCGCGGTGGTCACCGCGCTGGCGATCGCGGCGTGGGTGCCGAGGGTGCCGAAGGTCGAAGGCGCGTCGATGAAGGGCGAGGTGCTCGCGTTCGGCCGGCCGACGGTGTGGTTCGCGATCTTCACCGGCATGATCGGCTTCGGCGGCATGTTCGCCGTCTACTCCTACGTCGCCCCGCTGACCACCGAGGTCGCCGGCCTGCCCGCGAGCGCCGTGCCGTGGATCCTCGCGGTGTTCGGTCTCGGGATGACGCTCGGCGCGACGTTCGGCGGCCGGTTCGTGGACCGGTCGGTGACGGGGTCGGTGTTCGGCGGCCTGGTCGCGGTCTGCGTGATCCTGACGCTGTTCGGGCTCACCGCGACCGTGCCGGTGTTCCTGTTCGTCTTCCTGTTCCTGCTGGGCTTCACCATCCAGATCCTGGCGGCGGCCCTGCAGCTGCGGCTGATGGACGCCTCGCCGGACGCGCCGTCGCTGGCCGCGTCGTCCAACCACTCGTCGCTCAACGTCGCGAACGGCGCGGGCGCGTGGCTCGGCGGTCTGGCCATCGCGGCGGGCTGGGGTTACACCTCGACCGCGTGGGTCGGCGTCGCGCTCTCGGTCGCGGGCCTCGCCATCGCGGTGGCGTCCGTGCTCTACGAGCGGCGTGCCTTCACGCGGGAGACCACGAACCAGACGATGGCGATGGCCAGCGCCGCGAGCACCACGGTCGAGACCCAGCCCAGGTAGCGGTCCACGAGCTCGTAGTTGTCGCCCAGCGCGTACCCGGCGAGGATCAGCGCGGTGTTCCACACCAGGCTGCCCGCCGCCGTGTACAGGGTGAACTTGAGGATCGGCATCCCGGACACCCCGGCCGGGATGGAGATCAGGCTCCGCACCACCGGCACCATCCGCCCGATGAAGACGGCCTTGTTGCCGTGCTTGTCGAACCACGCGTCGGACTTGTCCACGTCGTCCGCGGTGACGAAGGGGATCTTGTCGGCGGCCTTGCGCAGCCGCTCGACACCGAGCCACGCGCCCAGGCCGTAGAGCAGCAGGGCACCGACGACCGAGCCGGCGGTGGTCCACAGGATCGCGGCGACCAGCGAGATCTTGCCCTGCCCCGCGGTGAACCCGGCCAGCGGCAGGATCACCTCGCTGGGCACGGGCGGGAACACGTTCTCCAGGGCGACCGCGATCCCGGCGCCGGGCGAGCCCAGTGCCTCCATCAGCCGTGTGATCCACTCCATGGTTGTCGAATTACCCGTTTTGCCCGGACGTTCAACCTCCGGGTACCGCAGGGGTGACGGCAGGCGGGCCGAGTGGTCGGCACCCGCCGCACGGGTCTACCGTTGTTCGCCTTCCCTTTCTGGAGGTCGACGTGCGAGGCGCGATCGCGGCAGGCCACCCGCTCACCGCACAGGCCGGCGCGGCCCTGCTGCGCGACGGCGGCAACGCCGTGGACGCCGCCGTCGCGGCGATGCTCACCTCCTGCGTCACCGAGCCGTTGCTGACCGGTCTCGGTGCTGCCGGGTACATGATGATCGCGCCGGCGGGCGAACCCCCTGTGCTGCTGGACTTCTCGGCCGTCGCGCCGGGCCGGGGCAGGGCCGGCGACCGCGCGCCGCTCGATCCCATCACCGTCCACTTCGGTGACGCGGAGCAGGAGTTCCACGTGGGACCGTCGTCGGTCGCCGCGTACGGGATGCCCGCGGGGGCGGCCGCGGCGGCCGCGTACGGGCGCGCGCCGTTGCGCGAACTGGTGGCCACGGCGGCGATGCACGCCCGTGAAGGCCATCGGGTGAACCGGTACCAGGCGTACGTCACGGCGTTGCTGCTGCCGCTCGCGCGCAGTGCGGGCCTCACCGCGTTGGAGGAGGGCGAGGTCCTCGTGCAGCCCGAGCTCGCCGACGCGCTCGACCGGCTGGGCGCGGACGGAGCGGAGCCGTTCTACCGCGGGGACATCGCCACGGCGATCACGGACTGGATCGCGAGCAAGGGTGGCGACCTCACCAAAGCCGATCTGGCGGCGTACGAGGCCGTGGAGCGCGAACCGTTGCACGTGCGGCATCGGGGGCGTGACATCCACACGAACCCACCGCCCGCGGCGGGCGGTGGGTTGCTCACGCAGATGTTGGAAGCGTTGCCGGACAACCCGTCGCAGCAGGATCTCGTCCGTGCGCTCGCCGCGCCCAAGACGCACCTGAACCGCCTCGGCTCCACCACGCACATCTCCGTGCTCGACGCGGACGGCACGGCCTGCAGCGTCACGACGACCAACGGCGCGGGCTCGGGGATCTCCATCGCGGGCGTGCACCTGAACAACATGATGGGCGAGGAGGACCTGTCTCCGGACGGGTTCTTCAGCCACGCGCCCGGCGACCGGCTGCCGTCGATGATGGCGCCGACCGTCGTGACGCGGCACGGGCAGGCCGAGCTCGTCCTCGGCAGCGCCGGGTCGAGCCGGATCTGCGGCGCGATCCTGCAGGTGCTCGTCAACGTGCTCGACCGCGGCATGCCCGCCCAGGACGCGGTCGACGCGCCGCGCCTGCACCTGTCCGGCGACCACCTCCACGTCGAACCGGGAATTCGACCGGAAAGCGAGCTGCCGGTCACCCGCTTCCGTGCTCCGAACATGTTCTTCGGCGGGTGCCAGGTGGTCGAAATGACCGGATCGGGCCTGCTCAGGGGTGGTGCGGATCACCGTCGCGACGGTGCGATCGTCGTCGTGTGAGAGATTGCCCGCATAATGGGATATTTCGTTTCCTGATCGAGTGCGCGAAGAGCACCATGGCGGGGTGACGGCACTCCGCGAGAGAACATCCTCGCCGCTCCTGTCCCGTACGTTCCTCCAACTCTCCGGCATCAGCGTCGTCAGCGGCGTGTCGATGGCGTTCGCGCTGCCGTTCGGCTCGCTCTTCCTCACGAGCGAGATCAGGGTCACGCCGTTCCAGCTCGGCTTCTTCCTGATCGTCAGCCCGGTCGCCCAGGTCGTGGCGAGCACGATCATGGGCAGGCTGTCGGACGGGCGGGTGCAGCGCCGGTACCTGCTCGCCGCGGGCGGTGTCGCCGGAGCGGTCGGCTACGGCCTGTTCGCCGTCCTGCGCGACTACTGGTTCCTGCTCGGCACGTCCGTGGTGTTCATCGCGATCACGGGCGCTCTGCTGCCCCAGCTCTTCGCGTACGGCCGCCAGGTCAGCCAGGGGCCGTCGATGGTCGTCAGCGTGCTGCGGACGCTGCTCTCGGTCGCGTGGGTCGCCGGACCGCCTGTGGCCGCGCTGCTCGTCGCGAAGACCGGCTGGGTCGGCCTCTTCGCCTCCACCGCGCTGCTGCAGCTCGGTGTCGCGGTGCTCGCCCTCACGCTCCCGGTGCCTCCCACCCGGCAGGAGGACGAGGAGAAGACCGAGGAGGCGGCGGGACCGGCCGGCGGCAACATGATGGTCGTGTCGGCGGCTTTCCTGTTCCTGCAGGGGGCCGTGGCGCTCGCGGTGAGCGGCCTGCCGCTGTTCATCACGTCCGAGCTGCGCGGCACGGCCGGGGACGCGGGGCTCGCGATGGGCCTGTGCGCGGCGCTCGAGATCCCGATGATGCTGTGGTTCGGCTCGCTGGCGAACCGGATGTCGCAGCACCGCCTGGTGGTCATCGGCGCGGCGATCTCGTTGAGCTACCACGGGTTGATGGTGTTCACCGACTCCGTGTGGCAGGTGATGGCCGCGCAGCTGCTGCACGCCACCGTCATCTCGTTGATCATGGGCGTCGGCATCACGTACTTCCAGAGCCTCGACCCGCTGCGGCCCGGCCACGCCACGACGATGTTCAGCAACACCCAGATCGTCGGCGGCATGGTCGCGGGCGCGTTGCTCGGCGTCTCCCAGCAGCTGGGGTTCCGCTGGGTCTACGGGTTCAGCCTCGCGATGTGCGTCGCCGGCCTCGCGCTGCTGCTCGTCGCGGGGTCACTGGATCGTCGAGCCGCTGACCTTCGGCTTCTCGGACGAGCCTAGGTAGAAGATCCCCTTGACGGTCTCGAAGCCGAGGCTGGGGTTGCGGCGCAGCGTCGAGCCCTCGACCGACATCGAGCCGGACCTGTCGTTGCTGACGAAGAACACCGCGCCGCCGCCCTCGTTGGCCTGGTTGTCCTCGAGCAGCGAGCCCGCGATCCGCAGCGTGATCGCGTTGCCGTCGTTGTAGATGGCACCACCGCTGCCGCCACCGGGCGTGCCGCCGCGGGCGGGGTTGGCGCCGCGGCCGATGGCCTTGTTGTTCTTCATGAGGCTGTTGAGCACGACCCACGACGCGCCGATGCTGCTGAGCGCCGCCCCGTTGGAGCACACGCCGCCCTCGAACGTGCTGGACGTGACGTAGACCGGCACCTTGTCGGCCCAGTCCGTCACGCGGATCGCGGCGCCACCGAGGTCGGGACCGTTGGCGTCGCACTTGTTGTTCGCGAAGCGGGAGTTCACGACCTTGAGCTGACCCCCGCGCACCATGATCGCGCCGCCGCCTCCGCCGTCCGCGGTGTCGCCGGTCGAGTTGCCGTCGGCGAGGGTGATGTTCTGGACGACGAGCCGCGGCGCGTTGTGGTCGAGCACGCGGCGCTGTCCTTGGCCGCTCAACGTGATCCGGCCGCCGCCGTCGAGCACGGTGCGCGCGCGGACCCTGGCGGTCGCGGCGAGGGGGATGGTGTGGGGCTGCGGACCGCAGTTGAAAGTGATCACGCCGCCGGCTCCGACCGCGTCGACCACGGCCTGCGACGTGCAGGACGCGGGCGTGCCGGTGCCGATCACGCGGGTGGGCTTGGAGGTGTCCTCGGCGGCGGCCGCGGCCGGGACCGCGGCGGTGCCGGCCGGGTTGCCGAACTTCGCGACGGGAGGCGGCGGGGGCGGGGGAGCGGGCGGCGGGGTGGCGCTGCTGCTGCTCGGCGGAGGGGTCGTCGTCACGACGGTGACGGTCTGCGACGCCGAGGTCTGCGGTGACTGCTGGGGTGCCGCGGCGGGGGAACCGGCGATCGTCGTGCCGCAACCCGCCACGAGGGCGGCAAGCAGCACGACGGCCTGTCTGGCTGGGGGCATGGCGGGCACCCTAGGCGGGCGGGGGGAGCTTGGCTACCGCCGCGAGAAGTCGATCGACCTGGTGCGGCAACCGTCCTGCCGCTGGGGCCGGCGCCGCCCGATCTTGCGGCGTTCGCGCCCGTACCCCGGAATTCCGGTGCGGAACCGGTTCCACCGCCTTGTGGTGCAACGAGATCAAGGCGTTCTGCAGGCGTTTTCGTTCCGTGACACGGAAACCGGGAAAAGATCCGGTCCTTCGGGGCTGCGGCGCAGGTGCGGACCGGTGCTTGGCCTGACTCACGAGTCAGGAATCGGCGGTTCTTGCGCCGGTTGTCGTCACGATGCGTAGACGGAAAGGGCTAAGTGCTTGCACAGCGCGCGGTCCATTGAAGTCAAACAACCCGTTCGTGAAAGAACCACACGTTCGGGTGGCCCTGTGTCCCTGGCACACTGCGCTCCGTGCCGACCCAGTTCCCCGACGACCCGACCGAGCGCCACCTGGCGCCCGACCCGGCGCTGATGGAGGCCGCCCGCGCCCGGGGTGCCGCCCGCTGGGCCGCGGCCGGTGACCGGTCGCAGCAGGAGGAGAAACCGCCGGCCGGTCCGTTCAAGCCCCGCGCGGCCGCGATCGCCGCCACCGCCGCGCTCCTCGTGCTCGGCGGGATCGCCATCGTCACGTTCAACGGGGGCTCGGGCGACGGCGCCACCGACATCGCGCAGCCGTCGCACAGCTACATCCCCGGCCTGATCACCCCTCCGGAGGAACTGCCGGAGGAGTCCTCGCAGAGCCGGAACCCGACCCTGGCCTCGTCGGCGCTGGGGTTGATGCCCACGACCACGCCTCCGGCCGCGCAGCCGCCCGCCGGCGACACCGCGCGGGCACCCGGCGGCGCCAAGTCGTTCACCACGGGTCCGGGCTGCGGCGGCTACAGCAGCGTCGGTTCCTACCGTGACGGCCGCAAGGGCTGGGTCGACCACGGCGACGGCCGGTGCGGCTCGACGTTCGTGTCGATCCCGATGTCCGGTGACGCCCGCCGCGACGACACCTCGGCGTACGGCATGTGGACGTTCGCGGTCACCGGCACGTGCGAGGTGTCCGTGCACATCCCGGACGGCGACCTTCAGTCGGTCGGGGGTAACCCGACCGTGTACTACGTGTTCGACCGCAACGGGGTCGGCGGCACCCCGATGGCCTCGTTCGCGATCAAGCAGGTCGACAAGCGCGGCCAGTGGGTCGGCGCGGGGAAGTTCAAGGCCAGCGGAAACCTGACCGTGCAGCTCCTCACCCGAGGTCAGGACTGGAACAGCTCCGGACCCACCTACGCCCATCACGCCGCGAGTGCCGTCAAGGCAGACTGCACGGCGTGACGAGAGATCTCCACCTGGTCCGGCACGGCGAAGCCACGAAGGACGAGTCCCGGCTGACGGCACGAGGGCGCAAGCAGGCCGAGGCACTCGCGGAACGGTTGCGGGGCACGGGGTTCGCGGCCGTGCACCACGGTCCGCTGCCCCGTGCCACCGAGACCGCGTCCATCATCGCCGAGGTGCTGAAGGTGCCCTGCCGCGTCGAGGCGGCGGCCGACGACTTCGTGCCGCACTTCGTCCCCGACCACGACGAGTTCTTCGGCCAGTTCCCCGAGTCCGAACGCACCCGCGGCCCGGCTCTCGCGCACGAGGCCGAGACGCGGTTCGCCCGTCCCGGCGACGGCCCGGTGCTGGTCGTGACGCACTCGTTCCTGATCGGCTGGCTCGTGCGGGACGCGCTCGACGCCCCGCCCGAGAGCTGGCTGACGCTGAACCACGACAACGCGGCGCTGACGGTCATCCGCTACACGACCGGCAGGTCACCGCGCCTCGTGCGGTTCAACGACTCAGGCCACCTCAGCTCGCTTTGAGCGTCAGCAGACTGATCTCGCTGGGCGCGAAGACGCGCATCGGCGGGCCCCAGAAGCCGGAACCGCGGCTCGTGTAGAGCTGGGTGCGGTCGCTGTGCCTCGACAGGCCCGCGACCACCGGCTGCTGCAGGCGCACCAGGTAGTGGAACGGCCAGATCTGCCCGCCGTGCGTGTGCCCGGACAGCTGCAGGTCCACGCCGGCCTCGACGGCCTTCGTGATCTCCGACGGCTGGTGCGCGAGCAGCACGACCGGCGCCGTGGAGTCGGCGCCGTGCAACGCGTGCGCGAGGTCCGCCGCGTGACCGGGCTCGCCGGAGTGGCTCGCGGTGATGTCGTCCGTGCCCGCGAACACGAGCTTGGCGTCGCCGCGTTCGAGCGTCGCGTGCTCGTTGCGCAGCGCCTTCCAGCCGAGGCGGGTCATCAGGTCGACCCAGCCCTGCCCGTTCGAGTAGTACTCGTGGTTGCCGGTGATGTAGAAGCGGTGCGGCGTGTTCACGTCGCCGAGCGGGGTGGCCTGCTCCAAGCGCTGCTCGGCGGTGCCGTCCGCGATGTCCCCGACGTGCACGGCGACGTCGGCGTTGAGCCCGTTGACCGCGTCGACCATGCCGCGCGACCACTTGGCGCGGTTGATGGCGCCGTAGTGAGTGTCGGTGATGACGGCGACCGTCAGTCCGTCGAACGCGGGGTCGAGGCGCGGGATCGTCACGTCCTGCCGCTTGATCCGAGGCACGCGCATCGCCTCGTACACCCCGTAGACCGTCACGGTGACGATGAGGACCGCGAGCAGCACGGCGATGAAACGGGAGCGGAACGGGTTCTCGACGCCGGCCAGCGCCATGGCGAGCCGGACCAGGTCCGTCAGCAGCGTCCACACGAACGCGATCCACACGAACCCGAGCAGGAACTGCGAGATCCGCGCCGCGCGGTCGCTGGAGCGCTGCGTGAACAGCACGATCATCGAGACGGCCGCCGCGACGAACACGACGGCGGCGATCGGCCGCACCGGGTCCGGCCACTCCGCGCTCGCCGCGAAGAGCCCCTCGAACGGCACCCAGAACAGCAGGGTCGTCACGGAGAAGAGGACGAGCGTGAACACCACCCGCCGAACCGTGACGCGGGGCCGGGCAGCGGTGGTCGTCATGCGGGCATCCTCCTGCTTGGGGTCTGTATCCGAGTTCAACGCGCAGACCGGTCAGTTTGTTCGCTCCGGCCGCGATTGACCTCCGTCACAGGCGTTCTCGCAGCTCGGACGCAACCACTCGGGCGCTGGGGAGTCTTCTAGTCAACACCGGAACAGCCGCCTGACCCGACGACCTAGAGTGGGCCACATGATCTTCTACACCGACGAGGAAAGCCGCACGATCCGCACCGCCGTGTACGGGGCGATGCTGCTGGTTTCCCACGCCGACCCCGGCCCCGTGCTGGAGGAACGCTTCGCCGGCCTGCGCGCGCTCTCGAACCTGTCGCCCGACCTGCGCGGCGTCGTGGGAGGCGCCCGCCCGTCCGTGCCCGCCGGCACCGACGAGGAGATCGAGCCGGTCGTCCTGGAGGCGCTGCGCTCGTCGATGAAGACGCTGACGGCCAAGTCGCCGGAGGACGCGGCGGACTTCCCGCGCGCGGTGCTGGCGATCTGCCGCGAGGTGGCCGAGGCGGACGGTGTCGTGGTGGACGCCGAGGACGCGATGGTGGCCCGCATCGAGGGCGCGCTCGCTCTCTGAGCCGTGAGGGCCGGTGTGGCTCGGCCACACCGGTGTGCGGTTTTGACGGAGGGGTTCGGAGCTCGGTGCTTCGGGCTCGCCGCGGCTGACCGGAGCGCGTCACGTGCGTCCGCTGCTGACCGGGGCGCGCCGCGCGTGCCCCGTCGCTGACCGAGAGCGCGGTGCGGACGCGCGGCCGGACAACGCTTTCCCTCCTATCGGGAACCGGTGTCCCACCTGGTGGGCGCTGGGCCGAACGGCCGATGGCGCGCGGCCGGGGCGGTGCCAGGGTGGATCTCCTAGGGGAGACGACACTGGGGAGTGTGCCGCCATGGAACTGTCGCGCCGCGAGCTGCTGACCCGCACCGGCCAGGCCGCCGCCGTCGCCACCGCAGCCTCCGCGCTCACGCCCGGCGCTGCCCAGGCCGAGTCCGGCGCCAGAGTCACCCTGACGCAGGGCACCAACATCTCGGTGGCGCGGTCGCGCGACGGCGAGTGGCTCGCCATCGACCTCGTCACCGCCATCTGGGTGCTGCCGTCCGGAGGCGGTGAGGCGCGCAAGCTCACCGACGAGCTGCAGGACGCCACCCTGCCGTCGTTCGGTCCCGGCGGCCAGATCGCGTTCCAGTCCTATCGGGACGGCAACTACCACCTCTACGTCATCGGCTTGGACGGCAAGGGGCTCAGGCAGCTCACGCGGGGGAGGTACGACCACCGCGAGCCCGCGTTCTCGCCGGACGGCCGGCACCTCGCGTTCGTCAGCGACCGGGCCGGCAGCTACGGCGTGCACCTGCTGGAGCTCGCCACGGGCACGATCACGCAGCTCACCGGGGTGCCGGACGAGGCGGCCGCGCCGCAGTGGTCCAGTGACGGCACGCGGATCATCTTCACCGTCGGCAACGCGGCGGTGGACGTCGTGGCGCTGGACGGGACGCGGGAGCGGCTTGTCACGGCGCCGGCCGGGACGCAGGTGTTCGGCGCGGCGTTCGGGCCCGGCGGGCAGCCCAGCTACACGCGGATGCGGCCCGGGCTGGCCGAGTTGGTGCTCGGGACGAGCGTCGTGGTGACCGGGGAGGACGTCTTCGGGTTCGCCCCCGTCTGGGACGGCGAGCGCGTCCTCTACACCGCGGACGGCCGGATTCGCAGTCGTGCCAGCGGAACCGTGCGGGACATCCCGTTCCGCGCGACGGTGCCGGTCCGCACCGAGCGCCGGCAGCACCGGACCCGCAACCTCACGGGTGGTGCGGTCAAAGGCATCGCGAGCCCGGTGGTGTCGACGGACGGCAGGATCGCCTTCCGGGCGTTGAACGCGCTCTACCTGCTGACCGACGGCAAGGCCACCAAGCTCACGGACGGGAGGTACTTCGACTCCGACCCCGACTTCTCGCCCGACGGCAAGAAGATCGTGTACGCGAGCGACCGCACCGGCGTTGCGCAACTGTGGCTTCGCGACCTGAGCACCGACAAGGACGAGCTGTACGCGCCGGCCCCGCACGCGCAGACCACGCCGCGCTTCTCACCGGACGGCACCAAGGTCGCCTACCTGGACCAGGACGGCCAGGTGTGGATCACGGACCGGCAGGCGCGCAGGCAGGTCACGCCGACGCTGTTCCAGCCCGGCCGGCCGACGTGGTCGAAGGACGGCACCGTCGTCGCACTCGCCGCGGTGAAGCCGTTCTCGCGCCGGTTCCGCGAGGGGACGAGCCAGGTCCTCAGCGTCGACCTGGTGAGCGGTGAGCTCCGGTACACCGAGCCCATGCCGTTCCGGTCCATCGCCACGCGCGGCGACGACGGGCCGGTGTGGTCGTCGGACGGCAAGCGCATCGCGTTCGTCGTCGAGAGTGTCGCGTGGGTCGTCGACGTGGACGCCAAGGGCACCTTCCTGGGCGAGCCGCGGCAGGTCACCCGCGAGGTCACGGACTCGCTGGCATGGCACGGCAAAGAAACGTTGGTGTACCTGAACAACGGCAGGCTTCGAAAGTCCACACTGGACGGCAGGACGACGACGATCCGGCACGGACTGACCTGGCGCAGGCCGAAAGCGCCGGACCGCGAGGTGATCCGCGTCGGGGCGTACTGGGACGGCGAGGCGCACGAGCTCAGGCGGGACGTCGACATCGTCGTGCAGAACGGCGCCGTCCAGGAGATCCGCCCGCAGCGCGGCAAGGCCGACGTCGACAACAGCGGCCTCACCGCCATCCCCGGCCTGATCGACGCCCACAACCACTGGCACCTGCGCGGCCGCCAGTGGGGCGCGCGGCAGGGCAACGCCTGGCTCGCCTACGGCGTCACGACCGTCCGCTCGCCCGGCGACCCGGTCTACCAGATGATCGAGACCAGGGAGGCGCTGGCGGCCGGAACCCTGACGGGGCCGAGGTTCTACGCCACCGGCGAGGCCGTCGACGGGTCGCGCGTCTACTACAACTTCATGCGCCCCACGCTGAGCAAGGTACAGCTCGACCTCGAACTGCGCCGCGCTCACGAGCTGGGCTACGACCTGGTCAAGACCTACGTCCGCCTGCCCGTCGAACTGCAGCGCGCCGCCGTGCAGCGCTCCCGCGTGCCGCTGTCGAGCCACTACCTCTACCCGGCGGCGAACCTCGGCATGGACGGGCAGGAGCACGTCGGCGCCACCAACCGCCTCGGCTACTCGCACACGATCACCAGGCAGGGCAAGGCTTATCAGGACGTGGTGGCGCTGTTCACCGCCTCCGGCATGTCCGTCACGCCCACGCTGTTCCAGTCGCGCGCCCTGTACGACACCGACAAGTCGCTGGTCACCGACGAACGCACCCGCGTGCTGTACCCGCCGTGGGAGTACGAGCGGTTCGTGGCCGACGCCGCCACGCAGGGCACCCCGGCGGCGACGGCGTCCCGCGCGGTCCTGAAGGGCTGGGTCGAGCTGGCGCTGAACGTCCACCGCGGCGGCGGGCTCGTCATCACCGGCACCGACGCGCCGCTCGACAGCCCCGCGACCGCCACCCACCAGAACCTGCGTGCCCTCGTCGAGTACGGCTTCACCCCGAGGGAGGCGCTCGTCACCGCGACCCGCAACCCCGCGAGGTGGCTCGGCCTGCCGCTCGGCGCGATCAGGCCGGGCGCGCCCGCCGACATCGCGTTCGTCCGGGGCAACCCGCTCGCCGACATCAAGGCCGCGGCGAACGTCGAGCAGGTCGTGGTCGGCGGTGTGCGGCACCGCGTCCCGGACCTGCTCGCGCCCTACCGCGACCGGCCGCAGACGTTCGCCACGACGGCCGCGCTCGACCCGTTGCCCTCGGCGGAGAACAGGCACTGGTGGCACGAACCGGAGTGGGCCGAGCGGGTCTGCTGCGATCACTGAGCCGGGGACGCTCCCGAGCGGGAGCCGCCCCTGGCGGGCTCCCCGCTACTCCCAGCCCAGCAGCCCGAACGTCTCCCCGGCCAGGTACCCGGTGATCCCCGCGGCGGAGTAGGCGATCATGTCCGCGGGCAGCGCCCGGAGCCCGAACCACCGCACCTCCGAACACTTCCCGGGCTCGCGGTTCACCGGCTCGCCGCTCCACCGCCGCACCTCGAAGAACAGCCCGAGCCGCGGCTCCACACCGGACCCGTTGGCGTGCACCGTGTGCACGTGCCGCAGGTCGCCGGGCGCGATCACCACCCCGACCTCCTCCGCGGCCTCCCGCGCGGCCCCGGCGAGCACCGACTCGCCCGCGTCGAGCTTCCCGGACGGCAGGTGCCACAGCCCGTCGAACCGCGGATCGGTGTCCCGGCGGAGGATCAGCAGCACGTCCTCCCCGCGCACGAGCAGCACGTGGACGTCGATCAGGTGCCGGTCGGCCATGACCCCACCGTAAATGATCTGCGTCGGGCCACCGGGTCGTGACACGATCGTGCCATGAACGCCTTCGCGACCCCCGAGGACATCGCCCGCCGCACCACCGCCGCCCGCGACGCCGCCGTGGCCGCCGGACGCGAGCTCGGCCTCGAGATCACCGAGGGCAGGGTGCTCTACGAGCTGTTCTCGGTCGTCGTGCACCTCGCGCCCGCGCCGGTCGTCGCCCGCGTCCCGACCGTCCTGCCGCACACCACGACCCTCGACAGCCTCGCCCGGCGCCAGCGCCAGGAGCTCGACGTCGCGCAGTGGCTGCACGACCAGGGCACCCCGGTGATCCCGCCGAGCCCGCTCGTGCCGCGCGAACCCGTGCAGCGCGACGGTTTCTCGATCACGTTCTGGCCGTACACCGAGGAGGACAAGTCCTCGGAACCCGACTACGTCAAGAACTCCGAGCTCGCCGCCGACCTCCACCTGGCCCTGCGCGACTACCCCGGCGAGCTCGAGTTCCTGTCGTCCGCCGAGCCCCGGTTCGTCCGCGAAGGCCTCCAGCGGCTCCAGGGCGTCGACATCGTGACCGAGGCGGACCTCCGGCGCGCCCAGGCCGAGTGGGAGGTCCTGGAGCCGCTTGTCAGCGACGAGGCCGCGTTCCGCGCCCGGTTCCCCGGTGTCGAGCTCCAGCCGATCCACGGCGACTCCCCGCCCGCGAACATCTTCGCGGGCGTCGACGGCCCGTTGTTCTCCGACTTCGAGCTGATCACCCGCGGGCCGGTCGAGTGGGACCTCGGCGGCCTCGGGCCGGAGCTCGAAGCCGCCTACAACCGGGGCGCGCGCAAGAACGGGCTGCGCGAGCTCGACGCGGAGGTGCTCCGGTTCGTCAACGCCGTGGGCGCGATCCGGGTCATGGCCTACCTGTCGTGCGCGGACCAGCTGCCCGCGATGCTCGAGTTCATGAAGCCGTTCATCGCGCAGTGGCGGGACACCGACCCCTACGCGTGAGCGGCGGCCCGGTCTCCCAGCCAGGACACGACTTCCTCGGCGGGCAACGGCTCGCTGAGGAAGTACCCCTGCACCACGTCGCACCCGGCCTCGGCCAGCGCGGTCCAGGTGTCCTGGTCCTCCACGCCCTCCGCGACGGCCTGCAGCCCGAAGTTGCGGGCCAGCGCCACCAGCGCGTGCACGATCGCCGAATCGCCCGCGTCCGTGCACATGTGCGTCACGAACGACCGGTCGAGCTTCATCTCGTGCACCCGCATGCTGCGCAGGTACGAGATCGACGAGTACCCGGTGCCGAAGTCGTCGATCGACAGCCGCACGCCCAGCTCCGTCAGGCCGCGCAGCACCTCCACCGCGCGGTCCGGGTCCGAGATGATCGCGGACTCGGTGATCTCCAGCGTCAGCAGCCGCGCCGGCAGGCCGTGCCGCTTGATCAGGTCGGCCACGTCGCCGGGGAACTCGGTGTGGTGCAGGCAGGCCGCGCCCACGTTCACCGACACCGGCACCTCCCAGCCCGCGTCCGACCAGGCCCGGCACTGCCGCAGGGCCGCGTCGATCACGTACCGGGTCAGCGGCTCGATGAGGCCGTTCTCCTCGGCGACCGGGATGAACTCGTCGGGACGGACGAGTCCGCGCGTCGGGTGCTGCCAGCGGGCCAGCGCCTCGACGCCGCACACCGCGCCCGTGTTCGCGAGCGCCTTGGGCTGGTAGTGCAGGAACAGCTCGCCGCGGTCGATCGCGTGCCGCAGCTCCGTCACGGCCGTCAGGTGCGCCGCGCCGCGGTCGTGCAGGCGGGCGTCGTAGACCGCGACACCGGACTTCTCGCGCTTCGCCGCGTACATCGCGATGTCCGCGTGCCGCAGCAGTTCGTGGCCGTCGCCCGAGTCCGCCGGGCACAGCGCCACGCCGACGCTGCCCGCGATCTCCAGCTCCAGGCCCTCCAGCGTCACCGGCATCGCCAGCGCCTGCAGGATCTTCTCCGCGACCATGCTCGCGTTCTCCGCCGAGCCGACGCCGGGCAGCAGCACGGCGAACTCGTCGCCGCCCAGCCGCGCCACCAGGTCCGTGTCGCGCACCGCCCACGACAGGCGGTTCGCCACCTGGCGCAGCAGCAGGTCGCCGGTGTGGTGCCCGAGCGAGTCGTTGACCTCCTTGAACCGGTCGAGGTCCACGATCAGCAACGCGAGCGGCTCGTCCTTCTTGCGCGCCTGGTCGACGGCGTGCTCCATGCGCCGCGCGAGCAGCGCCCGGTTCGCGAGGCCCGTCAACGTGTCGTGGTGCGCCTCGTGCTCGTTCTTCGCGGCCTGGCGCAGGATCATCCGCCGCTGGCCCACCAGCACCATGCCGAACAACGCCACGAGGGCCACGTCCAGCACGAACACCACGATCTGCGCGATCCGCAGCCGCGCGTTCTCCGCGTCGGCCGTGCGCAGGTACTCGTTGGTGTCGAGACGCACGGTCCCGATCGTGGAGGTGATCTGGCGCTGGAGCGACGAGTGCGCGAGCGAGGCCTGGACCGCCTGCGCCTGGTCGCCGCCCTCGACCACCTTGCGCAGCATGTCCGAGCTCTGGTCGTAGAGCGGCAGCAGCTTGCCGACCTCGTCGGCGTCGGACGGCCTGCCGTTGGCGCGCAGCCAGTCCAGGTCCGCGCGGGCGGACCCGACGGAGTTCCGCAGCGGCTCGACGGTCTGCGGTGTCCGCGCGACCTGCAGGTCCCGCAACGCGTTGTCGGCGACGTTGATGTGCTCCAGCACGCGGCTCCACCGCTCGCTGGTGTCGTTGAGCTCGCGCACGTGCGCGGTCGTCGACCGCGCGTTGATGCTGCTCCAGAGCGCCAGTCCCGCGAGGACCAGCAGCCCGAACGTCAGCCCCGCCGTCGCCACCCGTGCGGTGGCGCGACCTTCCCAAAAGCTCACCGTGCCTGCTCCAACGGTCGCACCCAGCTCGCCGGGTCCTCGGCGAAGCTGTCGATCTGAGGCTGGAAGTACTCCCTGCGCGCCTTCTCCGACTCCTGCCGGCGCAGGACCTGCTCCAGGTTCGCGGTCGTGACCGTGAGCCCGGGCGTCTCGATCCAGCCCTCCGGCAGCACGCCGCCGCCCTTCGCGTGCCGTGCGAGGAGCCAGCCTGCCACAGCGCCCTTGAGGTAGTGCTCGGGCGAGACGGACGCCACCATCGCGCCGTCCCGCACCGCCTGCAACGTTCTCGGGTCGACCCCGAACCCGCCCACCAGCCACCTCGCCGACTTCTCGGTCCTGAGCGCGGCGAGGTTCACGCCGTCGCAGTCGCCCGTTCCAACGAACGCGAGGGCGTTCGGGTTCGCCTCGACGAGACGTCTCCACGTGACTCGATTCGCGGCGTCGTCACGTTGCGTGTCGAACGGCCCCAGCACCACTACCCCCGGTAGCTTTTCGGCGAACCGACCCCGGATTCCCTCGGCCCGGTCGTCGAACCCGGCGAGTCCCGGAGCGGTGTTTCCCAGCACCACTGTTCCGGTCGCATCCGCCGGCAAGCGGCGCATCAACTCGTCAGCCAGCTTTTCGCCGAGTTCGTAGTCGTCGTTACCGATGTGGAGCCGCACTCCGGAACTCGCGGTGAGCCGCATGTCGACACCGACCACCGCGACGCGCTGACCCAGTGCCTCCCCGATGGACGGTGCCATCAGCGCGGGCTCCGAGGTCGCCACGGCGATTCCGCCTTTCGCGGTCGTCGTCAAATCCCGGAACAACTCGACTTCCTTGTGCCCGTCCTGGCCGGGAGGCCCGGTCACCGTCGCGCTGACCCCGCCGACCCTCCCGACGCCCTCGTGGAAACCGCTGGTCATCTCCTGCGCGAAGGAGCCACCCGTGCGCTTCACGACGAAACCCACGTGCGGCAACGCCGCCGAGTCGCCGGCGGCACCGCATCCCGCCACCAGCACCAGACCCAGCGTCAGCGCCGCAGCTCGCATCGATGACCTCGGGCTCGCTCTACCTACGGGGGTGATTGATCTCCAGAGCGGCCGATGCTACATCGGTTGACACCAAACCGGACAACGCCCACCGGTAACCGGCAAGCGCTTTCACGTTCCGGAACCGGTCAGGCGGGGTCGTACCCGAGGTTCGGGCGCAGCCACTGCTCGACCTCGGCGACCGGCTTGCCGTACCGCCGCGCGTAGTCCTCCACCTGGTCGCGCCCGAGCCGCCCGACCGTGAAGTACTTCGCCCCGGGGTGCTGGAAGATCAGGCCGCTCACGCTCGCCGCCGGGTTCATCGCGAACGACTCGGTCAGCGAGACCCCGATCTCCTCCGCGCCCAGCAGGTCGAACAGCTCGCGCTTCACCGTGTGGTCCGGGCAGGCCGGGTAGCCGAGCGCCGGCCGGATGCCGCGGAACTTCTCCGCGTGCAGGTCGGCGAGCTCCGGCTGGGCGTCGGGCTCGAACCAGTCGCGGCGCGCGCGCAGGTGGATCCACTCGGCGAACGCCTCGGCGAGGCGGTCGGCCAGCGCCTTCACCATGATGGCGCGGTAGTCGTCGTTCTTGGCCTCGTACTGCCCGGCCAGCTTCTCGGCGCCGAGGATCGTGACGGCGAATCCGCCGATGTGGTCGCCGGACGGCGCGACGTAGTCGGACAGGCAGCGATTCGGGCGCGAGAGCGGCTTTTGCGTCTGCTGGCGCAGCATCGGAATGCGCACGCCGTTGTCGAGCAGGATGTCGTCGCCCTCGGAATGCGCGGGCCAGTAGCCGTAGACGCCCTTCGCCTCGAACAGTTCGCCCGCGACGATTTCGTCCAGCAACGCGGTCGCGTCGTCGTAGAGCTCACGCGCGACCGGCTGTTCGAGAATCGCCGGGAACTTGCCCTTGAGTTCCCACGCGAGGAACAGGAACGTCCAGTCGATGAACTCGCGCAGTTCCGCCAAAGAAGGCGTCAGCACGCGGGTGCCGGTGAACTCCGGCGTCGGCAACTCGGAGAAATCGACCTTTTCCGCGTTCGCGCGCGCGTCCTCCACCTTGAGCAGCGGGACGGACCTGCGGTTCTCGTGCTGCTCGCGCAGGCGGGCCTGCTCGGCGCGGTTGGTGAGGTTCAGCTCGTGGCTGCGGCGGTCGTCGAGCAGGTCGGAGACGACGCCGACGACCCGGGACGCGTCGAGCACGTGCACGACCGGCTCGTCGAAGACCGGGGCGATCTTCACGGCGGTGTGCTGCTTCGACGTGGTGGCGCCGCCGATCAGCAGCGGCAGCTTCATGCCGCGGCGCTGCATCTCCTCGGCGACCGAGACCATCTCGTCCAGCGACGGGGTGATCAGGCCGGACAGGCCGATGACGTCGGCGTGCTCCTTGATCGCGGTGTCGAGGATCTTCGCCGCCGGGACCATCACGCCGAGGTCGATCACCTCGTAGTTGTTGCAGCCCAGCACGACGCCGACGATGTTCTTGCCGATGTCGTGGACGTCGCCCTTGACGGTGGCGAGCACGACCTTGCCGTTGCCGCCCGCGGTGGCCTTCGGCTCGGCGTCCATGAACGGCTCCAGGTACGCGACTGCGCGCTTCATCACGCGGGCGCTCTTCACGACCTGGGGCAGGAACATCTTGCCGGAGCCGAACAGGTCGCCGACGACCTTCATGCCGTCCATCAGCGGGCCCTCGATGACGTCGAGGGGGCGGGGCAGCGCCTGGCGGGCCTCCTCGGTGTCGGCCTCGATGAAGTCGACGACGCCGTGCAGGATCGCGTGCTCCAGGCGCTTCGCGACCGGGGCCTCCCGCCACGACAGGTCGACCACGCGCTTCTGGCCGGGGCCCTTGACGGTCTCGGCGTGCGCGACGAGCCGGTCGGTGGCGTCCTCGCGGCGGTTGAAGATGACGTCCTCGACCAGTTCCAGCAGCTCGGGCTGGATGTCCTGGTAGACGACGAGTTGGCCCGCGTTGACGATGCCCATGTCGAGACCCGCCTTGACGGCGTGGAACAGGAACGCCGAGTGCATGGCCTCGCGGACGACGTCGTTGCCGCGGAAGGAGAACGACAGGTTCGAGATGCCACCACTGATGCGGACGCCCGGACAGCGCTCCTTGATCCGGGGCAGGGCGTCGATGAACGCCTTGGCGTAGCCGTTGTGCTCCTCGATGCCGGTCGCGACGGCGAGCACGTTGGGGTCGAAGATGATGTCCTCGGCCGGGAAGCCGGCCTGCTGCGTGAGCAGGTCGTAGGCTCGGGCGCAGATCTCGACCTTGCGGTCGGTCGTGTCGGCCTGGCCGGTCTCGTCGAACGCCATGACCACGACGCCGGCGCCGTAGTCGCGGATCGTGCGGGCCTGGTGCAGGAAGGGCTCCTCGCCCTCCTTGAGGCTGATCGAGTTGACCACGCCCTTGCCCTGCACGCACCGCAGGCCCGCCTCCAGCACGGTCCAGCGGGAGCTGTCGATCATCACCGGGATGCGGGCGATCTCCGGCTCGGTCGCGATGAGGTTCAGGAACGTGGTCATCGCCTGCTCGCCGTCGAGCAGGTCGGCGTCCATGTTGACGTCGAGCAGGTTCGCGCCGCCGCGGACCTGCTCCAGCGCCACGTCGAGCGCGGCCTGGTGGTTGTCCGCCTCGATCAGCCGGCGGAACTTGGCGGAGCCGGTGACGTTGGTGCGCTCGCCGATCATCACGAACCCGGTGTCGGGGCCGATCTCGAACGTCTCCAGGCCGCTGTAGCGGGTGGTGTGGCGCGGCTGGACGACCTCGCGCGCGTCGATGCCCTTCACCGCGTCCGCGACGGCCTTGATGTGGGCGGGGGAGGTGCCGCAGCAGCCGCCGACGACGTTGACGATGCCCTTGTCCGCGAAGTCCTTCAGCAGGGCGGCGGTCTCGTCGGGGGTCTGGTCGTAGCCGCCGAACGCGTTGGGCAGGCCGGCGTTGGGGTGGCAGGCGACGTAGGTGTTCGCGAGGCGCGCGAGGTCCGTGACGTGCGGGCGCATCTCCTCGGCACCGAGGGAGCAGTTCACGCCGACGACCAGCGGCTCGGCGTGCGCGATCGAGTCCCAGAACGCCTCGACGGTCTGGCCGGAGAGCGTGCGGCCGGACAGGTCGACGATCGTCACCGAGATCCACAGCGGCAGGTCGGGCGCGACCTCGCGGGCGGCGGCGATGGCGGCCTTGCAGTTCAGCGTGTCGAAGATCGTCTCGATCAGCAGCAGGTCGACGCCGCCCTCGTGCAGCGCCGCGATCTGCTCCGCGTAGGAGGCCTTGACCTGCTCGAACGTGACGGCGCGGAACGCCGGGTCCTCGACCTTGGGCGACAGCGAGAGCGTGACGTTGAGCGGGCCGACCGAGCCCGCGACGAACCGGCCGCCGAACTCGTCCGCGGCCTGCCGGGCGAGGCGGGCGCCGGCGATGTTCATCTCGCGGACGCGGCTCTCGAGCCCGTAGTCGGCCTGGCCGATCGAGGTGGCGGTGAAGGTGTTGGTGGTCGTGATGTCCGCGCCCGCCGCGAGGTACCGCCGGTGCACGTCGAGCACCAGGTCCGGGCGGGTGAGGTTGAGCAGGTCCGGGTCGCCCGCGACGTCCGGGACGTGGCCGGAGTACTCGTCGCCGTAGTAGTCGGCGGGGGAGAGCTGGGCCTGCTGGAACATCGTGCCCCAGGCACCGTCCAGCACGGCGATCCGCTGGTCCAGCAGGGACTTGAGTCCACTCACGCGCGCTCCCGAAAAGTCGGAAGCGCCCTTGTTCGTGGTGGAACGAAGCCGAGCGTGGCAGGCTTGCTGGCCCGTTGCAGCGCTTCTCGGTTTCACCGCACAGGCTACCAAGAGTGACCATGGACCAGGAACTCGTCTCACTCCATAGGATGGCCGGGTGACGGGACAACGCGCGTTGGTGCTGGGTGGCGGCGGAGTGACCGGAATCGCCTGGGAGACGGGGATTCTGCACGGACTGGCCGAGCAGGGTGTCGACCTGACGGGCGCCGACCTGTTCGTGGGCACGTCGGCGGGATCGGTCGTGGCGACGGAGCTGGCGGGCGGCGGTGTGCTCGCCGACCTGTACGCGGGACAGCTGGCGCCGCCGGAGGGGGAGATCCCGGCGCGTCTCACGTCGTGGATGGTCGTCCGGTACGCGCTTTCCTACGTGATGCCGGGGACGCCGGCGCAGAAGCGGGCACGACTCGGCAAGGCGGCGCTGAAAGCCCGCACTCCGTCGGAGGAGTCGCGTCTCGCGGTGTTCGACTCGCGACTGTCCACGAAGGACTGGCCGGAGCGCCCGCTGAAGGTCACCGCCGTCGACACCGCGACCGGGAAGTTCGTGGCGTTCGACCGGGACAGCGGGGTGCCGCTGGTGAAGGCGGTCGCGTCGAGCTGCGCGGTGCCGCTGGTGTGGCCGCCGGTGTCCGTCGACGGCAGCCGGTACATGGACGGCGGCATGCGGTCGGTGGCCAACGTGGACCTCGCCGCCGGCTACGAGAGGGTCGTCGTGATCGCGCCGCTGACGCGGTCGGCCAGTCCGGCGGCGACGCCGCAGGCGCAGGCCGCGAAGCTCGGCGTGCCGTCGATCGTGATCAGCCCGGACGCCGCCGCGCTGGCCGCGATCGGCAAGAACCTGCTGGACCCGGCCCGGCGCGGGCCCGCCGCGGAGGCGGGACGGACGCAGGCCGCGTCGATCGCCGAGTCCGTCCGGGAGGTCTGGAACTAGTCCCGGTCGCCGATCTGTCCGGGACAACTGGTCCGCACCTCTTGTCCGAACTCGACCCACCCGCCTATGGTCGCCGCGATCCAGACATTAGGCAGGTTTGTTAACAATTGGGTGGAGGTGGGTGTGGACAGACGATCGGCTTGGGCGGCGGTCAGTGCCTGCGGTCTCGTGGCTGGTCTCCTGGTGGCGGGGACGACCAGCGCGACGGCGGCGGATCCGCTGGTGTCGCAGGGCAGGGCGGTGACGGCGTCCTCGGTCGAGGCGGCCGGGCTGGAGGCCGCGAAGGCGGTGGACGGCAGCGCGTCGACCCGCTGGGCCTCCGCGGAGGGCAGCGACCAGGAGTGGCTGAGGGTCGACCTCGGCTCGACGCACTCGGTGAGCCGCGTGCGTCTCAACTGGGAGGCCGCGTACGCCAGGGGTTACCGGGTGCAGACGTCGCCCGACGACTCGGCGTGGACGGACGTGTACTCGACGGCCGCCGGTGACGGTGGCGTCGACGACCTCACTGTCTCCGGGGCCGGCCGGTACGTGCGCGTGCTCGGCACGGCCCGCGGCACCGCGTGGGGCTATTCGCTGTGGGAGCTGGAGGTCTACGGCGTGGCGGGCGGCACCCCGCCGACCACGACCACGACAACCACCCCGCCGTCGAACGGGCTCGGGTACGCGTTCGGCAGCAGGAAGACCCCGTACGCGTCGGGGGTGCTGCGGCCTTCGGGGTCGACGTCCACCCTGGACGCGCAGGTGGTGGACTACTACCAGCGCTGGAAGTCCGCGTTCGTGCGGCAGAACTGCGGCAACGGCTGGTACCAGGTGATCTCGCCCGACGCCGACCACCCGTACGTCGCCGAGGCGCAGGGCTACGGCATGGTCGTCGTCGCGACGATGGCCGGCGCGGACCCGGACGCGAGGAAGATCTTCGACGGCCTGGTGAAGTGGCGCAACGACCACCCGTCCTCGATCAACCGCGACCTCCTCGCGGCGGAGCAGGACGTGAACTGCCGCAGCGTCAACGGCGGCGACGGCGCCACGGACGGCGACATGGACGTGGCTTACGGGCTGCTGCTCGCCGACCGGCAGTGGGGAAGCACCGGTACTCACAACTACAAGCAGCTGGCGATCCGGCACATCAACGCGATCAAGGCCAGTGAGGTCAACCCGCAGACCAACCTGCTCAAGCTGGGCGACTGGACCAGCGCGGGCGACCAGTACTACTACCTCTCGCGGTCGTCGGACTGGATGGTCGACCACTTCCGGGCGTTCCGGAAGGCGACGGGGGACGGCGCGTGGGACACGATCCGCGCGGCGCACCAGAACCTGATCGGGCAGCTGCAGCAGAACTACGCGCCCGGCACCGGTCTGCTGCCCGACTTCGTGGAGAACACGAACTCCTCCGCGCGCCCTCCCGCCGGGCAGGTGCTGGAGAGCGCGAACGACGGCAGGTACTACTGGAACGCCTGCCGCGTTCCGTGGCGCATCGGCGCGGACGCGGTGACGAGCGGCGACTCCCAGTCGCTGACGGCGGCCCGCAAGCTCAACACGTGGGTGAAGTCCAAGACCGGCGGCAACCCGAACACCATCGCGATCGGCTACCAGCTGAACGGCACGCAGCTCTCCGGTGGCAGCGCCGCCGCGTTCTTCGCGCCGTTCGCCGTGGTGGCCGCGACCGATCCGGGCAGCCAGGCGTGGCTGGACGCGTTGTGGACCAAGATGGTGCAGACGCCGATCGACGGCGGCAGCTACTTCTCGGCGAGCATCCAGCTCCAGGTGATGATCACGGTCACGGGCAACCACTGGGTGCCCTGACCTGAGCACGACGCGGCCCCGGAGGTGGTTCAGACCTCCGGGGCCGCGTGCTGTCCGAACGCGCAACTACCCGCCGGTAACCTTGTGAGCTGCGCAGATGCCTGCCTACGGTCGCCCTCCACTTGTATTGACACCTTTGTTAACTAATTGGTGGAGGCGGTCGTGGGCGGCAGAACGACGGCGTTGGGAGCGGCCGGGCTCGTGCTCGGCCTGCTCGTGGCGGGGACGACCATCGCGGTGGCGGCGGACCCGCTGGTCTCGCGCGGCAAGGCGGTGACCGCCTCCTCGGTCGAGGGCAGCGGGTTCGAGGCCGGCAAGGCGGTCGACGGCAGCACGTCGACGCGCTGGGCGTCCGCGGAGGGCCACGACCCCGAGTGGCTGCGGGTCGACCTCGGCACGGCGCACGCGGTCAGCCGCGTGAAGCTCAACTGGGAGGCGGCCTACGCCCGGTCCTACCGGGTCCAGACCTCACCCGACGGTTCCTCGTGGACCGACGTCTACTCGACGGCCAGCGGCGACGGCGGCACCGACGACCTGACGGTGTCCGGTTCGGGCCGGTACGTGCGGGTCTACGGCACCGCACGCGGCACGACGTACGGCTACTCGTTGTGGGAGCTCGAGGTCTACGGCGTCAGCGGCGGCACCCCGACGACCACCACGCCGCCGACGACCACGACCACGCCGCCGTCGAACGGCCTCGGCTACCCGTTCGGCAGCAGGCAGACCCCTTACGCCGCCGGGATCCTGCGCCCGTCAGGCAGCACGTCCGCGCTGGACGCGAAGATCGTCGACTTCTACCAGAGGTGGAAGGCCGCGTTCGTGAAGCAGAACTGCGGCAACGGCTGGTACGGGATCTACTCGCCGGACGCCGACCACGCCTACGTCGCGGAGGCCCAGGGCTACGGCATGGTGATCACCGCGCAGATGGCGGGCGCCGACCCGGACGCCAAGAAGATCTTCGACGGCCTGCTGAAGTTCAAGCTCGACCACCCGTCGATCTACAACCCCGACCTGCTCGCGTCGGAGCAGGACGAGAACTGCCGCAGCGTCAACGGCAGCGACAGCGCGACCGACGGCGACATGGACACCGCCTACGGCCTGCTGCTCGCCGACCGCCAGTGGGGCAGCACCGGCACCTACAACTACAAGCAGATCGCCATCAGGAACATCAACGCGATCAAGAAGAGCCTCGTCAACCCGAACACGAACCTGCTGCTGATGGGCGACTGGTCCAACTCCGGCAACAGCAGGCAGTACTACGGCTCCCGGTCGTCGGACTGGATGTCCGACCACTTCCGCGCGTTCCGCAAGGCGACCGGCGACGCGGCCTGGGACACCATCCGCGCCAAGCACCAGGACCTGATCGCCACCCTGCAGTCGAAGTACGCGCCGAACACCGGCCTGCTGCCGGACTTCGTGCAGGACACCAACTCGACGCCGAAGCCGGCGGTCGGCAAGCTGTTGGAGAGGGACGACACCGACGGCAAGTACTGGTACAACGCGTGCCGCGACCCGTGGCGCATCGGCGCGGACGCGGCGCTGACCGGGGACGCGAAGTCGCTGGCGGCGGCCCGCAAGATGAACTCGTGGATCAAGGGCAAGACCGGTGGTGACCCGAACAGGATCGCGACCGGGTACACCCTGTCCGGCACCCAGATCCAGAGCGGCGGCGACGCGGCGTTCTTCGCGCCGTTCGCGGTGGCGGCGTCGACCGACCCCGGCAGCCAGGCGTGGCTGGACGCGTTGTGGGCCAAGATGCTGAGCACGCCCGTCGACACGAACACGTACTTCGGCGCGAGCATCCAGCTGCAGGTGATGATCACGGTGTCCGGCAACCACTGGATCCCGTAGGCCCCTGTCCGCTCGGTCCCCGGACGCGGGGACCGAGCGGGCTTGACCTTGACCCTGGGTCAGGGTTCGAGGGTGGGCGCATGGACAACGACTTCCTCGCGCAGACCGCCACCCGCTTCACCATCCCCGGCGCCGCCGCGGGCGTACTCCACGACGGCCGCGAGCACTTCTTCACGCACGGCGTCACGAGCGTCGAGAACCCGTTGCCGGTCGACGAGAACACGCTCTTCCTGCTCGGCTCGGTCACCAAGACCTACACCGCCACCGCGGTCATGCGGCTGGTTGCGCAGGGCCGGGTCTCGCTGGACGCCCCGGTGCACCGGTACGTACCGGAACTGCGGCTGGCCGACGGCCGCACGGTTACCGTCCGCCAGCTGCTCAACCACACCTCCGGCCTCGACTGGGGCACGTTGACCGACACCGGCGAGGGCGACGACGCACTGCGCCGCCACGTCGAGGGGCTGGCCTCGCTGACGCTGGTCGGTGCCGCCGGGGAACGGCCGTCCTACAGCCAGTCCGGGTTCAACCTCGCCGGCAGGATCATCGAGAACGTCACCGGGCAGACCTACGAGCAGGCCGTGACGGCGCTGGTGCTGGAACCGCTCGGGCTGCGGAACACGCACTTCGACCGGGACGCGGTGATGACCCGCCGGTTCGCCGCCGGGCACGAGAAGGGTGAGATCGCCCGGCCGTGGCGGCACTGGCGGGCAGGCAACCCCGGCGGTGGGATCGCGGCCTCGGTCGCGGACCTGCTGGCGTGGGCACGGTTCCACCTCGGCGACGGCGATGGTGTCGACCTCGCCGAGATGCGCCGGGCCACGGCGGTGCTGCGCGGCAGCAACCTCGGCGAGGCGATCGGCGTCGGGTGGTTCCTGCGGACCGTCGACGGCGTGCCGGTGATCGGGCACGGCGGGTCGTCCAACGGGCAGTTCGCGGAACTGGTGGTCGTGCCGTCGCTCGGGTTCGCCGTCGCGTCGGTCGCGAACCAGGGCCCGGACGGGATCCCGTTCAACCAGGCGGTCGTCCGGCACGCGCTGGAACACTTCGCCGGACTGGTCGACCGCGACCCGGAACCGTTGCCGTACCGGGCTTCCGCCGCCGCCGAGGTGGCGGGCCGCTACGACAACGACGCGATGGTCATGACGATCGACGACACCGGGTCGGGGCTGGTGCTGGAGGTGCTGATCCGGCCGGAGATCCGCGCGTCCGCCGAGGTGGAGCTGCCGGCCGACCACGCGCCGTTCCCGCTGGGGCTGCTGCCGGACGACGAGTACGTGCTCACCTCCGGGGCGTTTCGCGGGCAGCGCGGGTTCTTCACCCGCGACCCCTCCGGCGCGATCGTCGGGGTGGACCTCGCCGGGCGGATGTTCGGGCGGCGCTCCTAGACGCGCGCCAGCCGCTCCCAGGCGGGGGAGGTGGCCCCGGCCGCCGCCATGGCCAGCCGGGTGATCTCCGGATCGGCGAGGGGCAGGGCGGGCCTGCGGGATAGCCACGCCCCCGCCCGCCGCGCCAGGTCCGGCAGCCGCGGGTCGTCGGCGGCGAACTCGAAGGCCTCGTCGTGGTCCAGGTAGATCCGCCGGAACTCGGGATCGGCCAGCGACTCGACCTTGTCCGCGAGCCACACCTCCGCCTCCCGCGGCGCCACGGCCTGCATCAGCACCCAGACCTCGCGTTCGATCCGGACACCCCGTTCGCTGACTCCCATCTCCCGCAACGACTCCAGCATCGCGGCGGCCCGCGGGGAGACCAGCAGGGCGGTGCCCGCCCGCAGCCGCAGCACGCGGTCGCGGGCCTGCCGGATTTCCTCCTCACGGCGGCGCAGGGCCTCGTCGATCTCCGCGACGGCCGCGGCGAACTCCTCCTCGTCCGCCCCGAGCAGATCGCGCACGCGGGCCAGGGGGACGCCGGCGGCGGCCAGCGTGCGGATCTTGACCAGGTCGATCGCGTCCTGCGCGGTGTAGCGCCGGTAGCCGGAGTGGTCGCGCTCGGGTTCGGGCAGCAGGCCCACCTTGTGGTAGTGCCGCACCGCCTTCACCGTCACGCCCGCGTACCGGGCGAGCTGCCCAATCGTGATCACCCCGGCATGATCTCAGCCCAGGGCGCGCAGGAACGCGGGCCCGCCCTCCTCGGCGTTCAGCCCCTTCTCCACGAACGCGATGTTGTGGTGGAACGAGATCCCGCTGATGTTGCGCTCCAGGTGCGAACCCCGGCCCCGCGGATCGCCCACCTCGGCGCGGTTCAGGCCGTCCACAAAGGACTTGAGCAGCCCCATCGAGGTGTCCGGGGTCGACCCGGGGTGGCCGCCCCAGCTGGGCCAGTACGAGGTCTGCAGGTCCTCCACCACGTAGAGGCCACCCGCGCGCACGTGCGGGAACAGCGCGTGGAACGACGTGCGCACGTGGTCGTTGCGGTGGCTGCCGTCGTCGATCACCACGTCGAACGGCCCCAGTTCGCGGCCGAGGCGGTCGAGGAAGTCCGCGTCGGACTGGTCGCCGCGGACGGTCGTGACGCGCGGCCCGGTGACGTTCTTGCGGACGATGTCGAGACCGACGACCAGGCCGCGCGGGAAGTACCGCTGCCACATCCGCAGCGAGCCGCCGCCGCTGTCCGGGTCGTCCCAGCCGCCGATGCCGATCTCCAGCACCCGCACCGGTTCGGTGCGCAGGCGGGCGAAGTGGCGTTCGTAGTGCTGCGTGTACCAGTGCAGGTCACCCCACTTGTCCGAACCGAACTCGACGGCGAGCTCACCCAGGTCCCGCCGCACGGGCTTCAGCGCGGACAGCAGGTCCTGGACGGATTGCGCGAGTCCTTTGCGGTCGTGGAACCAACCGCTGATGCCGCGTTCGTCCAGATCGGGGTCCGGGGTCGTGACGGCGAGGCTCGGCCACGGCCGCGCGTCGGTGCCGTAGAGGCCGCGCACGGCGTCCGCGAGGTCGAGTGCGACCACCACGTCGGCGTCGGTGCTCAGGTGGGCGGTCGTGCGGCCGTCGAAGGTCAGGTCCAGGCGCACGTCGTGCTCGCCGATCTCCCGCACGACCTCCGCGGCGACGGCGTCCGGCCCGAGCCGGCGGATCGTGTCGTCCAGCAGGTCGCGCCCGGCGGTGGCGGCCTGCAACAGCGGTGCGAGAACCGCCCACCCGGTGGTGTCGAACACTGGGTCCCCTTCGTCCGGCTTGAGTCTGACTCGAGCGTGCCCGTCCTACGATCGAATCTATGGGGATCCGACGGGTGGCGTGCATGATCTTGGCCGTACTTCTGGTCGTGGCGGGCTCGGGCCCGGCGCAGGCCTCGGAGCGGCAGTTGCTGTTCTACAACCACGCTTGGGGCACGTTCGACCGCGCGACCGCCGACGCCGTCGAGCACTCGCCTTACCTCAAGGAGTTCGCGGACGTCGAGGTGCGCACGACGACCGGCGCCGACGGCCGCGTGTGGACGGGGCGCTACCTGCGCGGCCGTGAGACGTACCTCGAGGTCTTCGGCCCAGGGGACGTGCCGGGCCAGGACGGGGAGATCGGCGCCGCCGGCCTCGGCCTGTCCACCGAGCGCGACGGGGACGTCGACCGGCTGCGCGACCGGCTGCGGGCCGCGGGCTCGACGCCGATCGACTTCCTGCAGACCCGCGACTTCGGCGACGGCAAGCCCGTGCCGTGGTTCGACTCGGTGTTCGTGATCCAGGAGTACGAGCGGTTCGGCGCGTGGGCCATGGAGTACCGCGACGAGTACATGAGCGACCCGCGCAGCAAGGTGGGGCCCGCCCGGTTCCCCGGTGACGTGTCGCGGCTGCGGTACCTGCCGGACGCCTACGAGCACAAGATGATGCGCGACATCACGTACGTCGGGTTCGCCGTGACCGCCTCGGACCTCGCCGACACCGTGCCGTTGCTGCGGGCGGGCGGCTTCACGCTGCGCACCGGCCCCGGCGCGGTCGTGGCGACGCGGGGTGGCACCACGATGCGGTTCGACGAGGTGCCGCTCGGGCAGACCGGGCTGAAGCGCGTGGAGTTCGAGCTGAACCGCGGGGTGGCGCGGCACGTCGAGCGGCTGGGCACGTCGACGCTGGTGGTGGGTCCGGGCAAGCGCGCGGTCTGGACTTTCTGACACAGTTGGTCCGGACGGATCAACGAACGGGGTGCCGGTGTCGCTCGTCGGGCGGGAGCGGGAACTGCAACGGCTGGCCGCGCTGGTGACGAGCGGCGGGTCGCTGCTGGTCGTCGGAGAGCCCGGGGTGGGCAAGTCGGCGCTGCTCTCGTGCCTCGACGGGCACCGGGTGGTCGGGGTCGAGGCCGAGCGCGACCTGCCCTACGCCGGGCTGCACCAGGTGCTGCACCCGTTCCTCGACCTGTCCACTGTGCCCGGTGTGCGGCGGGCGGCGCTGGAGGTCGTGTTCGGACTGTCCGAAGGCGCCGTGCCACCCGTGCACCTCGTGGGGCTCGCCGCGCTGGACGTGCTGACCGCCGCGCGGTCCGTCGTGGTGGTGGACGACGCGCACTGGCTGGACCAGGCGAGCCAGGACGTGCTCGGGTTCGTGGCGCGCCGGCTGTCCGCCGGGGTGCTGGTGGTGGCGGCGCGCACGCCGGTGTTCGACGGCGTTCCACTGCTGTCGCTGGAGCCGCTGGCCGACGCGGACGCGGGCGCCGTGCTGGACGCCGTCGCACCCGGTCTGGACGCCGGGCGGCGCGCCGCGGTGCTCGCGCAGGCGGCCGGGAACCCGTTGGCGCTCACCGAACTGCCGTTCGGCGGCGGGTCGCTGGAGGAGGCGTTCGCGGCGCGGGTGGCCGGGCTGCCCGCAGAAGTGCGGTCGGCGTTGCTCGTGCTGGCGCTCGGCGGCGCGGCCGACGCCGATCTCGCGCCGGCCGTGCGGGCACGGCTGGTCGACGACTCCGGCGCGTTCCGGCACCCGGTGATCAGGTTGGCCGTCGTGCGGTCGGCTGGTGCCGCGGAGGTCCGGGAGACCCACCGCCGCCTGGCTTTCGCGACCACCGAACCGGACCGGCGCGCGTGGCACCTGGCGGGCGCCGCCGACGGTCCCGACGAGAACGTGGCGTGCCTGCTGGAGAAGACGGCGGACCGGGCGCTGCGGCGCGGTGGCGCGGCGGCCGCGGTGAGCGCGCTGGAACGAGCAGCCGCGGTGGGCGACGGCACCGATCGGGCCCGGAGGTTGTTGCGGGCGGCCGAACTCGCGGCGGAGGCGGGCCGCCGTGCCGACGTCGAACGCATCCTGCTGGACGTGCGCGGCCTGGACCTCACGCCCCGCGAACGCGCGCTCGTGACGTGGCTGCCCACGGCGTTCGACGACGGCGTGGGAGTGGCGGGACCGGGTGAGCTGGTCGGGCTGGCGGAGTCCGTGGTGGCGGACGGCGACGTGGAGCTGGGTCTGCGGATCTTCTGGAGCGTCGCGATGCGGTGCTTCTGGGTGGAGCCGGGAGCCGAGGTCCGCGAACGGATCGCCGCCGTCGCCCGCACCCTGCCGATCGACCCGCGCGACCCCCGGATGCTCGCGATGATGGCCTACGTCTGCCCGGTGCAGCAGGGCGACGCGGTGGTGGCCGGCCTGCGCGCCGCCGACCACGCCGACGACCCCGCCACGCTCCGCCTGCTCGGCAGCGCCGCGCTCCAGGTGGGCGCGTTCGCCGACTCCGTCCGGTTCTCCCTTGCCGCGCAACGGGGTTTCCGCGCCCAGGGCCAGTTCGCCCTGCTGGCCAGAGCGCTGGCCGTCGAGGCCTGGAGCCGCACCCGCCTGGGCGACATCGCGTCCGCCGACCCCGTCGCGGCAGAAGCGGCGCGCCTGGCCGAGGAGACCGCCCAGCCGTACATGCACGGCCTGGCCGTCGCCGTCCAGGCCGAGATCGCCGCCCTGCGAGGCGACAGCTCCGAGTCGTTGGCCGCCGAAGCCGAACGCACAGGCCTGGCCGCAGGCGCGCGCCCGGTGCTCGCGACCGTCCAGCTGGCCAGAACCCTGGCCGCCCTGGGCGAGGGCCGCTACGCCGACGCGTTCGCCGCGATCCGCCGAGTCCACGACCCGGCCGACCCCGCGTACCAGCTGGCGCTGCGCCGCTACGTGCTGCCCGAACTGGCCGAGGCCGCGACCCGCAGCGGCCACGCCGACGAGGCCCGCAAGATCGTGGAGGAGCTCTCCGGCACCACCCGCTCGCCCGCCCTCGCGGCCGGCCTGCGCCACGCCCGGGCCCTCCTGGCGTCCGACGACGAGGCCGAGTCCCTGTTCGAGGCCGCACTGGACGCCGACACCTCACCCTGGGACCGCGCGCGGGTGCAGCTGGCGTTCGGCGGGTGGCTGCGCCGGCAGCGCCGCGCGACGCAGGCCCGCCCGCACCTGAAGGCGGCGGCGGAGGCGTTCGAGGCGTTCGGGACCCGCGACTGGGCGGACCGGGCCCGCGAGGAGCTGCGGGCGTCGGGGGAGTCGCGGGGTGGCGGCGGCGAGCTGACCGAGCACGAGCTGACGATCGCGCGGATGGCGGCGGACGGGTTGACGAACAAGGAGATCGGGGAGCGGCTGCACCTGTCGCACCGGACGGTGAGCACGCACCTGCACCGGATCTTCCCGAAGCTCGGGGTGGCGGCGCGGGCGGAGTTGGGGGCTGCGTTGGAGGAGTACGGCGGCTGAGGGGGCTACCGGGTGGATGGGCGGTGGTGCGGCAGGCCTGCGGAGGGCGGGGACGGGCCGGCGGGCCTGGGGGTGGCTGGGCTGGCGGTGCGTGCGGCGGGCCTGTGGAGGGCGGCGGGTGAGGGACGGGGCGGCGGCCCTGGCGGTGGCTGGGCTGGCGGGTGGCAGACCCTCGGAGGCCGGCGGCCGCGGGTAACGACGGGCCGGCGGGCGGCGGCCGCAGCAGGCCCGCTGTGAGTGGGCAGGCCTGCGAGGCTGTGGTGGGCGGGCGGTGCACCGGCGCGACTTGGGCTGGCTGCGGCGGGTGAGTCAGCCGCAGCGGGCTGGCTGGTAAGCCAAGCGGGCCGCGCCGCGACACCCGCTGCGAGCCGATGACGTACCCCTCCACCGTCACCTGACGCTCGCGGCCCCCGCCCCACCCCTCCTACCGTCACCCCCATGATCAGCAGGCGACAGTTCTCCCAGGCACTGGCCGTGGCCGGCCTCGCGGCTCCCGTCCTCACCGCGACCGCCCACGCCTCCCAGCCGTCCTGGGGCCCGATCAAGCAGGTCCGGGCCGGCCTGCTCGACATCGGCTACGCGGAGCTCGGCCCGGCGGACGGTCCGGTCACCATCCTGCTGCACGGCTGGCCCTACGACATCCACAGCTACGTCGACGTGGCACCGCGGCTGGCCGCGCAGGGGCGCCGCGTCCTGATCCCGTACCTGCGGGGCTACGGCACGACGCGCTTCCTGCACTCCCGCACCACGCGCAACGGCCAGCAGTCCGCGCTGGCGGCGGACGTGATCGCGTTCATGGACGCGTTGAAGATCCGCAAGGCGGCCGTCGCCGGGTTCGACTGGGGCGCGCGGACGGCGTGCATCACGGCGGCGCTGTGGCCGGAGCGGGTCACGGCGCTCGTGTCGGTCAGCGGGTACCTGGTGGTGAACCTCCAGCAGAACCAGGAACCGCTGTCGCCGCAGGCCGAACTGGGCTGGTGGTACCAGTACTACTTCGCCACCGACCGCGGGGTGAAGGGGTACGAGCAGAACTCCTACGAGTTCAACAAGCTCATCTGGAAGCTCGCGTCGCCGCAGTGGAACTTCGACGAGGCCACCTACGCCCAGAGCGCGACCGCCTGGAAGAACCCCGACCACGTCGCCATCGTCATCCACAACTACCGGTGGCGCCTGCAGCTCGCGCCCGGCGAGCACCGCTACGACGGGTTCGAGCGCAGGCTGCAGGCCAAGCCGGTGATCAGCGTGCCGACCATCACGATCGGCAGCGACTTCGACGGGCCCAACAAGGACGGCGCGGCCTACCGCAAGCAGTTCGGCGGGCGGTACGAGCACCGGGTCCTCGACGGCATCGGGCACAACGTGCCGCAGGAGGCACCGGAGGCGTTCGCGAAGGCCGTCCTCGACGTCACGGCGGGGTGAGGATTCCCCCGGCTCAGCGCGCCTGGTCGAGTGGCCGCAGGTGCTCGTCCGCGAGCAGGGCGTCGATCCGCGGGCGCGCCGCGGCGAAGCGGTCCGCCTCGCTGGACTGCCGCCGCAGCACCTCGTCGACGTTGGCCGCCTGCACGAGCAGGCCCGGCACGACCAGCCAGCCCTCCGGCAGCGCGCGGCCGTCCCGCGCGTGCGACGCGAGCAGCCACCCGGCCACCGCGCCCTTGAGGAAGTGCTCGGCCGACACCGACGCGAACAGGTGACCGTCCTTCACGCCCTGCAGGGCCTTCGGGTCGACGCTGAACGCCCCGGCGAGCCACGTCGCGTTCTTCGCGGCGTGCACGGCGGCGAGGTTGATCGCGTCGACGTCGCCCGCGCCCAGCAGCGCCACCGCGTCGGGGTTCGCGTCGGCGAGCCGCTGCCACGTCGCGAGGTTCGCGGGCAGGTCGCGCCCGGTGTCGAGCGGGCCGATGACCTGCAGCTTCGGCAACCGTTCCGCGAGCCGTTCGCGCAGGCCCAGCGCACGCAGGTCGAGTGCGGGCATGGCGGGGGAGTTGCTGCCGATGACCACCTTGCCCGCGCTGTCGGGCGGCAGCCGTTCCGCTGTCGCGTCGGCGAGCATGCGGCCGAGCTCGTAGTTGTCGTTCTCGATCAGCAGCCGCACGCCGCTGCCGGGCGCGACCTGGCCGCCCGCGACCGCGATCACCGGCACGCCGTCGTCCGCGACCCGCGCCATCGGCTCGGCCACCAGCTCCGGGGCCACCGCGGACAACCCGATGCCGCCCCTGGCGCGTTCGGCGAGGTCGCGCAGCAGCTCGGCCTGCCGGATGCCGTCGTGGGTGTCCGGCCCGGTCGTCTCGGTCCTGACCCCGCCGACGACCGCCGCGCCGGCCCGGAACCCCTCGGCCATCTCCCGCGAGAAGTCGCGGCTGGTGTTCTGCGAGACGAAGCCGATCGTCGGCGGGTCGTCGGACGTCTGGTCCCCGCCGCATCCGCCGAGCCCGGCCGTCAGGAGCAAAACGGCTGGTAGTGCCAGTCGGGCGAAGCGAAGCATGGAGGAGCCCTGTCCGTCGGTCATCGGAAGGCGAGGAGGCTATCGCACAGCGTCACGAGGTGTCGGCTTGCGTGATGTCCTTTGGCTGCGTACCAATAGCAGCTTCGCAGCGAAGCGACGTGAGGCGCCTTTGATGCTTTCCAGTTGGGTCGAGGCCCGCACCACCGTCCAGACGACCGTGGTCAGTCTGACGGTCGGTCTCGCCGCGCTGGCCGGTCTCGCGCTGTGGACCAGCCTCAGCATGCAGCAGGCCGCCGCGCACCTGCACGAGCTGAACGAGGTCAGCGACCGGTGGGGTCTCGTCGTGCAGAACGTCGACGTCGCCGACCACGCCCTCACCGACTACGTCCGCTCGGGCACGCCGGTGATGAGCCAGCCGCTCGCCACCGCGGCCGGCGCCGCGAACGACAGCCTGCTGTGGCTGCGGGAGAACGGCGCGCCCGCGGACGTCCGCGCCGCCACCATCGTCACCGACCTCTACCGCGACTTCAGCGTGCTGCTGCGGCAGACCGTCGGGGCACCGGACACCGCCACGGCGATGCAGAAAGCGGACCAGGCGGAGCTCACGCTCGCGTCGCTGCGCAAGCAGCTCTCCACGGTCGTGCAGCTCAAACGCCTGGAGACCAGCGACTACCTGCGGTCCGCCGAGCTGCGCAACGGCAACCTCCGCTTCGCCGCGCTGGTCGCGTTCCTCGTCGACCTCGGCCTCGTCGGGCTGTGCGGCGTGGTGCTGCTCGGCCACCGCCACCACATCCTGCGCCAGGCGGCCAAGAGCGAGCACGAGGCGATGCACGACGCGCTGACCGGGCTCGCCAACCGCACGCTGCTCACCCAGCGCACCACGCAGGCCATCCGCCGCAGCGACCAGACCGGCGACCCGCTCGGCCTGTTCCTGATCGACCTCAACCGCTTCAAACCCGTCAACGACACCCTCGGCCACGCGTTCGGCGACCGGCTCCTGCAACTGGTCGCCACCCGCCTCACCGGTGCCGTCCGCGAGGTCGACACGGTGGCACGGCTCGGCGGCGACGAGTTCGCGGTGCTGCTGCCGTCGGTCAGCACGGCCGCGAACGCCCTGCTCGTCGCCGAACGCGTGCACCGCGCGCTCGACGAGGCCGCCACCCTCGACGGGCTGTCGGTCGACGTCGGCTGCAGCATCGGCGTGGCGCTGTACCCGACGGACTCCGCCGACGCGCACGAGCTGCTCAAGCACGCGGACATCGCGATGTACGCGGCCAAGCGAGCCCGCGCCGGCACGACCGTCTACGAACCCGGCCTGGAGCAGCACGGCGAGGCCCAGCTCACCGTGATCAGCGACCTGCGCCGCGCCCTCGACCAGGCCGAGCTCGTCCTGCACTACCAGCCGAAGGCCGACGTGCGCACCGGCGAGGTCTGCGGCGCCGAGGTCCTGTGCCGCTGGCAGCACCCGCGCCTCGGCCTGCTCGGGCCCGACCGGTTCATCCCCGCGGCCGAGGAGACCGGCTTGATCGAACCGCTCACCCGCTACGTCCTCGACCACGCGCTGGCCCAGTGCCGCAGCTGGCACCTCGACGGCCGGGACGTGCCGATCTCGGTCAACGTCGGCGCGCAGTGCCTGCAGGACAGGACGTTCCCGGACCAGGTCGTGGACTCGTTGCGGCGCCACGGGCTCCCGCCGGACCTGCTGACCCTGGAGATCACCGAGAGCGCGATCATCGCCGACCCCCACCGCGCCACCGACGTGCTGACGCGGCTGCGGGAGCTCGGCGTGCGGCTGTCGATCGACGACTTCGGCACCGGCTACTCGTCCATCGCCTACCTGCGCACGATGCCGGTGCACGAGATGAAGATCGACCGCTCGTTCATCACGAACATGCGCTCGGACCCCAGCAGCAGCGCGATCACCCGCTCGTTGCTGGGACTCGCGCACAACCTCGAGCTGGAGGTCGTGGCCGAGGGCGTCGAGGACGACCGGACGTGGGCCGCCCTCGCCGCACTGGGCTGCGACATCGTGCAGGGCTACGGGCTGAGCAAGCCGTTACCCGCGGCCGAGTTCGCCGCGTGGCTGGAGAACCGGGTGCTCGCCGAGCTGATCACTACCGCTGACTAGCGAGCCGGTAGGCGGCCGCGCCGATCAGCTCCAGCGACACCTGCAACCGCTCCAGGCTGATGTTGTCGCGGATCGTGTCCTCCGGCGTGTGGTAGATCGGCTCCAGCTGGGCCGGCCCGCCCTCGCCGCGCCAGCTGAAGTTGGCCGACGCCATGCCCTTCTCGTGGAACGGCACGTGGTCGCTCGACCCGCGCGCCACCGGCCCGTGCACCCTCGGGTCGTAACCGAGCCGCTGCGCCGCGGCCCGTACGGCGGCCGTCGTGGCGTTGTCCGCGCCGTCCACCGACAGCAGCCAGTACGCCGTAGCCGGGTCGTGGCTCGTGGCGACCATGTCGTTCTGGAACACGCCCTTGATCCGCGCGATCTCCTCGGGCGGCAGCTGCGAGACGTAGTGCCGCGAGCCCAGCAGGCCCTGCTCCTCCGAGCCCCACAACGCGAACCGCAGCGCCTTGTTCGTCGGCAGGTGCCGCAGCACGCGCGCGAGTTCGAGGCAGAGGACAGTGCCGCTGCCGTCGTCGTTGGCACCGGGGGAGCCCGGGACGCTGTCGTAGTGCGCGGTGACCATGACGACCCCGTTGTCGCGCCACGGGAACGTCGCCGGCCGGTCCGCGATCACGTTGTAGGACGTCAGGTTCGGGTGGTGGGTCGTGGTGATCGTGAGCTCGCCGGAACCCTGCGCGCGCAGCTTCTCCGTGTGCACCTGGGCGAGGCCGATCACCGGCACGGCGACCTCGCGGTCGAGCGTGGGGGAGAAGGCGCTCGACCGGTTGGCCGTCGCGGAGATCCGGCCGAGGACCACGGCGACCGCGCCGCGTTCGATGGCCGCGTGCGTGGGCGCGGACCCCGCAGGGGCGTTGACGTAGAACGCGATCTTGCCGGTCAGGTCGGGCAGCTGGCCGTCGACGACCTCGACGAACGGGGCCTTGACCGTGACGCCGAGCGTGCCGAAGCGGGACGCGCCCGCCTGCCATCGGCCGTTGACGTCGGCGAGGTACTTGTCCGGCACGGTGAACGGCTGCGTCGTCACCTGGTACCGCAACGCCTTGAGCTCGCGGACGAGGTAGTCGCGGGCCTTGAGCTCGGACGCGGTGCCGCCGATGCGCGGCCCGATCCGGTCACTCAGGACCTTGAGGTGTTCCAGCGCGTTGCGCGCCCGGACCCGTGCCACGACGGGGAAGTCGCCGAGGTTCAGGTCCGGTGCGTGCGAGGCGCCCGGTCGCTGCCCGGTGGCCGCGAGGGCGCTCGCGGGGTTGGCCACGACAGCGGCCACTCCGGCCGCCGCTGCGAAGAAGTCACGTCTGCGCAAGTCGTCCCCCATCTCCCGAAATGTCTCCGGCCGAACCTAGGCAGGGCGACGGGCGACGGGCAACCGACTAGTGGGTGGCTTTCGCCAGCTGGTCGTCCGCGTGGTCGAGAACCAAGTCCTGCACCTGCCTGCGCGCGTGCGCCCGCGCCTTCTGCACGCACGCCATCAGTTGCGCCGCGAGGACTTCCGGGTCGAGCTCGCGGATCTCGGGGCTCAGCTCGATGCCCGTGGTGAGGCCGTTCGAGTCGACGGTCACGGTGATGCCGCCGCGGCTGGCCTCGCCGCTGATGGCCGCGAGCAGCGTGACGAGGTCGAGGTACCGGCGCTGCTCGCGTTCGGAGGCGGCGTCGCGGCACTCCTCCCACCACGCGATCCGGCGGCGCAGCAAGGCCTGCGCGGCCTGCGGGTCCGCCACCGGCACCGTCCACGACCCGGACGCGGTGTGCACGGCGATGGCGTGCGCGTGCGCGGTGACGCGGAGGATCCGGGCGAACGAGACCCCGGCGTCGACCCTGCTCCCGCCGCGCGTCGTCCAGTCGACGCGGTCGGTGCCGATCACGACCCGCGCGCCGGAGGAGTCCAGCACGAGCGGGAACGCGGTCGAGCCGAGCTCGAGCACGGGCGCGGAGAGCAGCGAGCGGTGGGCCAGCCGGGCGAGCGCGCTGGCCGACCCGGCGCCCAGCACCCCGGCCGCGCACAACGCCTTCACCGCGATCGCCGCGCCGGGGCTGAGCCGCAGCGCGATGCCCGAGCCCGGCAGCACACCGAGCACGAGTTGCGCACCGGTCATCAGCGTGGTGGCGGGCAGCCACGAGTGCGGGTCGCTCAACCCGTTGCGCCGCAACCAGGTCAGCAACGCCCACGCGCACGCCGCCGCGGCGACGGCGGGGATCGCCGACCACCACGGCATGATCTGCTGCCCGGCCGAGGACATCCCGGCGAGCACGACGCAGACGATGCCGATGGCGACGGGCAGGACCCCGGCGGAGAGCAGGAGCAACGTCCTCGTGCGGCGCCACCTCGCGGCGAGCGCCTGCACGACCTGGGGATCGTTGATCAGAGGGATGGCTCGGGGAATGAGAGTCATGCGGGCACCCCTCGTCAGCTCTCCGCCGCCACCTGGTGTGGACGTGCGGGCCGACCAGACTTCCCGGCTCACCTGACCGTTAATATGCCGTAAATGTCCAGATCAGGCAAGCTTTGTCCACTGTGGACGATCAGGAGGTGGTCGTGGTGGACCGCCTCCCGAGCAGCACGTCGACGGCCAGGAACACCAGCAGGCTGATCCCGAGCAGCGGGGCGAACCAGCCCGCGACCAGCGCGCCGATCCCGAGCCCGATCAGTGCGCCGCGAGGAGCCTTGCGCCACTGCCCGCGCGGCGTCGGACGCCCGAAACCACTGGTGGGCCTGCGCTTCCACCACATGCGGTAGCCGAGCAGGACCGAGGCGACCAGCCCGCCGCCGATCAGCAGCAGCACCAGCTGGTTGGGCCAGCCGAACAGCACGCCCATGTGCGCGTCGATGCCCCACCGGGTCAGCTTCGCGCCCAGCGGGAAGTCGGCGAAGTTCAGCGAGCTGACCACCTCGCCGCCGTGGACCGCGACGGAGTCGTTCTGGGTCGGCAGGCCCTTCTCGATCTCGGCGACCTTCCACGCGCCCCCGGACTCGATCGGCAGGTTGATCTCGACGGCCTTCGCGTCGAGCCCGGCGCCCCGCGCGGCACCGAAGACCTCGTCGATCTCACCGTGCCCCCCGGCCGAGGTCGTGCTCGACCCGTGGTCGCCGTGGCTCTCGCCCGCGCCGGGCATCTTCAACGTCGGCGTGGACCAGCCGACCGCCGTGCGGAGCATCGCGACGTTCTCGCCCGCGTACGCCGACCACGTGAGACCGGTGGCGGACAGGAACAGCGCGCCCGCGAGCACCCAGACGCCGATCAGCCCGTGCGTCCTGATGCGCTTGCTGTTGCGCGCCCGGGAGATCCACAGCACCAGGCCGCCCAGCGCGACCACCCACAGCCAGGAGGCGGCGAGCTCGCTGTAGAGCCGTCCCGGTTCGCCGAGCATCAGGTTGCGGTGCAACTGGTCCAGGGTCGTGCGCAGCGGCAGCACGCCGCTCGACCCGTAGACGACGAGATCACCGGTGACGCGGCCGGTGCCGGGGTCGACGAAGACCGCGCGGCGTTCGGACTCGCCCAGTCCCTCCTCCGCGAACAGGACCCGCGTCGTGGCACCGGGTTCGGGTGCCGGCCGGACCGCGACGAGCTCACCTCGCGGCGAGGTGGCGAGCGCGGCGTCGACCTGCTTCGACAGCGGGAGCTGTTGCTCCGTCGCGGGAACGCGCAGCTGGTCGGAGTAGACCCACGACTCCAGCTGCGGGGTCAGGGCGTAGAGCACGCCGGTCAGCGCGGCGATGAGGATGAACGGGCCGACGAGCACGCCGGCGTAGAAGTGCAGGCGCAGGAAGAGTCCCCGCCACGCGAACGATGTGCGTGACGGAGCGGCTGTGGTGGTCATGGCGCTCCAAAAAGGCGTGAACAGGGGCAGGACCGCTCGGCGAGCGGCCCTGTGAAGGGACTTCAGACCTGTTCAGCCGGAGGACCGCGCCACGACAGCACGTCCAGGAGGACCACGGCGGCCGGCGCGAGCGATGGCGTGGCGACGACCAGGGGAGCGCTCGCGGGCAGTGCGGTGATCCTGCGGGGCAGGGTCGCCGCGACCGCGCGGGCGAGCGCGAGGACGGTGCGTTCGGCGGTGGCGAGCACGGCGACCGTCAGCACCGTGGCCAGGACGTGGGACGCGAGCATGCGCGAGGGCTCGGCCTCGTGCGCGTGCCGGAACGCCGCCAGGGACACCAGGACGTGCATCGCGAGCTGCCCGCCGCCGATCAGCAGGAGCAGCCGCTGCCAGGTGAGCTCGTGCCGGGCGAACCCGGTCGTCGCCCACGTCAGCAGTGCGACCAGCGAGAACACCAGTCCGGCGTCGGGCAGCCGCCCGTCCGCGCTGGAGTGCGCGAGGACCGCCAGCGACCCGTTGACCACGCCGACGGCAGCGCAGCGCGCACGGCGCAGCGGAGCAGTCGGCAGGGTCATGACCAGGAGCTTAGCGTCCGGAATGGCCGAAACCACCCCACGCAATTTCCCAGTGAACGGTTCAATGTGGCGGTGATCTCCTACCGCACCGATCTCGACGGTCTCACCGAAGCCGATCTCGCCGGGTTCTTCGTGGGCTGGCCGAAGCCGCCCTCGCCCGCCCAGCACCTCGCCGTCCTGCGCGGCAGCTACCGCGTGGTGCTCGCGCTGTCCGGGAACGAGGTGGTCGGCTTCGTGAACATGATCAGCGACGGCGTGCTGACCGCGTTCGTCCCGTGGCTCGAGGTGCGGCCCGAGTTCCAGGGGCGGGGGATCGGCACCGAGCTGATGCGGCGGGTCGTCGCCGAGGCCGGCGGGATGTACTCCATCGACCTCGTGTGCGATGAAGAGCTGAGGCCGTACTACGAACGCCTCGGCATGATCGCGTTCACCGGGATGGGGCTGCGCGACCGCGCCGCCATCTAGATCCCTTCGAGGTCCAGCGTCTGCTGGTGCGGCCCGCCGGTGAACGAGCTGGTGAGCAACCCGGCGCTGCGGCACCGCCCGCACGTCACCGGGGAGGTCGTCGCCTTGAAGCGGGTGAAGTCCCAGCTGCCCGTGCCGACGTGGCAGCCGGGGCCCGGCACCTCCAGCCCGAGCCAGCCCTGCAACCGCACGGCGTGCACGACGTCGGAGCCCTCGAGGTACCCGTTGAGCCGCCCCGCGAACCGGTTGCGCGCCTCGGCCGCGGGCGCGCTGAGTGCCTCCTGCAGGAGCGAGATGCCGTTCATGAACCCGATTCAACCTCACCCGGACGCGTCGAGCCGGGCACCACGCCGCTCCAGCACGGTGAGGCTCCGGGCACACCACCGGACGTTGTCGCGCTCGAAGGACAAGCCGCGCAACAACGTCAGGTACGGCCCGACCCGGTCGGCGGTGGCGAGGAAGTCCTCCTCGGTGCGGTCGCCGAGCAGCTTGGCCCGCAGCCGTTCGTAGCGCGCGATCTTCGCCTCGGCCCACTGCTTGCGCTCGCGGATCGAGGCCTTCACCGCCTCCACGTCCCCGTGGTCCGCCGCCAGCACCGCGACCAGCAGCTCGTCGCGGATGGCGGTGGGCTTGTGCGGGGCGGCCGTGAAGTCCACCAGCTCCGCCCGGCCCCGTCCGGTGAGCGAGAACAGCCGCTTGGTCGGCCGACGCTCCTGCTCGACCGTGCGCGCGACGATCAGGCCGTCCGCCTCCATCCGGTCGAGCTCCCGGTAGAGCTGCTGCGGGGTGCAGATCCAGAAGTTCGCGACGGACGCGTCGAACGCCTTGGCCAGGTCGTACCCGGACGACTCCCCGTCGAGCAGGGCGGCCATCACGGCGTTGCGCAGCGACATAGCAGCAGGTTACGGTGCATCCACCTAGTCAACAAGTTGAGTATGTGGGGAGTGGTCGTGCACGCATTCCGCAAGGCCGTCGAGGCACGCGACACCGACGCCATGGCGGCGTGCCTGGCCGACGACGTCGTGTTCACGAGCCCGGTCGCGTTCGCGCCGTACCCCGGCAAGCCGATCACCGCGGCGATCCTGCGCGGCGTGATGCGGGTGTTCGAGAACTTCCGCTACGAGCGCGAGATCGTCGACGGGCAGAACCTCGCGCTCGTGTTCCGGACCGAGGTGGACGGCAAGGAGATCCAGGGCTGCGACTTCCTGCACCTCGACGAGAACGGGCTCATCGACGAGTTCACGGTCATGGTCCGGCCGCTGTCCGGCGCCCACGCCCTGTCGGAGGCGATGGCGAAGCAGTTCGACCGGATCAAGGCCGAGGCGCTAGAAGCGTTCGACTCCTAACGCGGTCAACGCCAGGTCGAGATTGCCCAGGTGCTGCAGGTTGCGGCCGGTCTGCGCGTGCAGCTCGACGATCGCCACGTTGCGCTGGTCGTCCGCCGACATCTTCTTCAACGCCTTGTCGTCGCGCAGCCCGGTCTCCCGCAGGAACACCATCACCGCGCCGGCGCCTGCCAGGTCCGCGTCGTCGTAGGCCTGGTAGTTCGTCTGGTTGCTGAGCGAGGTCATCACCACGATCAACGTGTTGCGCATGTCGTCGCGCGACATCGTGTTGAGCTGGTGCTGCGTGCGGAAGTGCCCGGCCAGCAACACGCCGCGACCGTAGAACGGCGTCGACCCCGGCCGTCGCCCGCGCGTGGCGAGGTCGCTGCCCAGCGCGATCTGGGCCAGCTGCAGGTTCGTGAAGCCCTGCAACGCCTGTCCCGCACCGGTCTGCGCGTGCAGTTCGACGATGGCCACGTTGCGCTGGTCGTCGGCCGTCATCTGCTTCAGCGCGGCGTCGTCGCGCAAACCGTTGCGGCGCAGGAAGACCATGACCGCGCCCATGCCCGCGAGGGTGTCGTCGTCGTAGCGCTGGTAGTCGTCCTGCTTGCTGAGCGAGGTCATCACCACGATCAGCGTGTTGCGCATGGCGTCGCGGGTCATGCCGTTGAGCTGGTGCTGGGAGCGGAACCCGCCCGCCAGCAGCACCCCGCGGATCGGGAACGAGACCACCGACTCGGCGCGCACCTCGACGTCCGCGTGGTCGGCGTCGATCCCGGTGTACCGCAACGCGAAGTTGCCCGCGGGACAGGCCCACTCGGTGTCGCGGAGGTCGGCCACGCCGTCGTAGCGGACGCGGCCGTCGGGGTTGAGCGAGTGCACGACCAGACCCTCGACACCGATGCCCTGGTCGTAGGCCTTGTCCGCGGCGCGGCGGTACTCGACGAGGAACATCCGCCCGTCACGCCGTTGCGAGGGCACGGCGAGCAGCACGGGCTTGCCCGAGTCGGCCGACGTGTAGTCGGGTTTGTGCAGCCGGACCTTCGCCGGCAGGTCGCGCAGGTGCACCACCGACGAGCTGTCGCGGAACCGCGCGTCCGGGTACAGGTGCGCGCCGGGCACCCGCGGTCCGACGATCCGGTTGGCGGGGATGCCCAGGTGCGGTGCCTCCATGTTCGGCCCGCCGTCCGGCAGCGCCGCGACGGACGGGCGTACCCAGCTCTGGATCCCCGGCGCCGTCGGGCCGTAGCCGCGTGAGCTCATCGCGGAGTACGGCGAGGCGTACTCGCGCCCGGCGGCGTCGACCTCGTGCTGGAGCCCGAAACCGTGCCCGAGCTCCTGGCACGCCGCGTCGAACGGCGTGACCGAGTCGACCACCGTCACGCGGATCTTCTTCGGCTGTCCGCCGGGACCCGGCACCCACACCTCGCCGCCACCCCACCACCCGGTGGGCCGGGCGCACCAGATGAGCAGGACGTCGGTGTGCACCCAGTCGACGTGCGGAGCCGCCTTCACGACGGCCTCCTGCAGCTTCGGCCGGTCGGCGTTGGACACCGGGAGCGGGTTGGGGATCTCCACCGGGTCGTACACCTGGCTGCTCACGTCGTACAGGCCGCGCGAGCAGCGCCACCAGAAGTCTCCGAGGCCGTGGGCGATCCCCGGCCTCATCCAGTTCTCGAACTGCTCGCGCGACCAGACGCTGTCCGCGGCCGCGTACCGCACCGGAACGACTGCGATCATCGTCGCCTCCTCCGTGCCGCCAGAGTGGACACAGAGGAACTCGGTCGCGGCCGCGGAACGTTACGCGGCTCTTCCGTACACGCTCACGTGCCGCGTGCTGTCCGCCACGAACGGCTCGCCGTTCCAGCCGCCCCACCGGTCGCGCAGCCGCAGCCCCGCGATCCGCGCCATGAGGTCGAACTCGGACGGGTACGACAGCCGCTGCCGGATCGCGCCGAACCGGATGCCGTCCGCGCCGATGTGCACGTGGTTCTCGTCGAGGATCTGGGTGACGGGGTCGTAGCGGTTGACGTCGAGGTCGACGTGGTCCACCTCGACCGCCTCCACGTCGACGAACTGGTGGCGTTGCCGCGCCGCCCAGCTCGGCACCCCGCACTCGATCACGAACACGCCGTCCGGCGTGAGGTGCCGTGCCGCGTTCTCGAAGCAGCGCACCTGGTCGTCCTGCGTGAGCAGGTTCGTGATCGTGTTGAAGACCAGGTACACCAACGGGTACGTGCGGTCCGTGCCGGCGGTGGACATGTCGCCCAGCACGACGTCGACGCTGCCGCCGCCGGGCTTCTCCCGCATGCGCGCGACCATGTCGGGGGAGAGCTCGACGCCGTCCACGTCGACGCCGGACTCCTTGAGCGGCAACGCGATCCGGCCGGTGCCGATCGCGAACTCGAGCGCGCTGTCCCCGAACCCCCTCAGGAACCGCACGGTGTCGGCCTCGTCGCCGCGCGGTGAGTTGTCATAGTTCCTCGCTGTCTCCGGACCGAAACTCGGGTCGAATCCCTTCACCCGACCCACGCTAGCCAGCGTGGCCACCGAGTTTTCGGCGCAGCAGCGCGAGGTCGTGCAGGTCCTGCTCGCGGGGCTCGTAGCCCTGGTGGAAGAACCACTGCTGGTCGGCCGACAGGCACGGCACCGTCGTGCCGAGCACCGTTCCGGTGACGAAGCAGTCGGCGGGGTAGTGGAACGGCGCACCGGGCGTGAGCGAGGACTGCTCGGCGCTGCCGTCCTCGGCGAAGCGCAACGGGTGCAGGTCGATCTCGCGCCCGCCGGGACCGGTCAGCACGAACCGGACCGGCCGCCACGACAGCGTTTCGGTGAACCCGCGCGCCGTCAGCACCGCGAGGACGGCGGGTTCCTGCTCCTCGCGGTGCATGAGGTCGAGGTCGCCGTGCGGGCGCGTCTGCGTGCCCACCAGCGCGTCGACGCCCCAGCCGCCGCCCACCCAGACGTCGAAGTCCCGCAGCGCGGCCAAGATCTCCAGCACGTCCTCACCGGTCACGGACGCAGCCTGCCGGGCGGGCCGGAGGGCCGCCACCGGGTTTCCCCGCTGAGCTGGCGGTCACGCGGACGAGCTCGCCCCGGCCCGGCACCCCGAAGTGCACCGCCGGAACCGATCGTTTGGCCGGTGGACATTCCCGGTACGGGCGAGGATCCTGCTGCTCGTGGAACAGGTCGTCGAGGCGACGGACTTGGACGCGGCGCACGAGGTGCTCAACGCCGCCTACGGCCAGATGCGCGTCAAGACCGGCACCGAGCACCCGCACATGTGGATGTCGTCGCAGGTGAACGAGCGCGTCCGGTTCGACGAGCTGCACGGCCGCATCGGCATCGAGGTCAAGGTCGACCCGATGCGCAACTGGGTGTTCGGGCACGCGGGCGCCGGAACGGTCTACTACGGCTCCGGCGGCGAGGACCGGTTCTGGCTGCCGGGGGAGTCGTTCCTGACCGCCCCGCCCGACAGCGCGTTCGTCGGGGCGGTCCTCGACCCGAGGCTCTCCACCGTCACGCTGCCGCAGTCCGTGGTGGACGAGGTGGCCGACGGGGCCCGGTTCACCGGGTTCCGGGCGATCTCGCCCCAGGCCGCCGCGACGTGGTGGTCCACCTGCGTGCACCTGCGCGACGAGGTGTTCCCGGCCTTCGGCGACAACCCGCTGGTGGTGGCGAACGCCCAGCGCCTGCTCGTGGCGAGCACCCTCGCGACGTTCCCGAACACGACCACGGCCCTGCCCGCCGACCGGCGTGACGCGCACCCGCGGAGCCTGCGCCGGGCGATCCGGTACATCGAGACCAACGCCGCGACCGCCCTCTCCGCCGCCGACATCGCGTGCGCCGCCCGCGTGTCCATCCGCGCGTTGCAGCTCGCGTTCCGCCAGCACCTCGGCACGACACCGATGGCCTACCTCCGGCGCGTGCGCCTGTCGTGCGCCCACGACGACCTGAGCGCGGGCGACGGGACCGTCACCGAGATCGCGGCCAGGTGGGGGTACGCCCGCCCGAGCGTGTTCGCCGCGCACTACCGCGCCGCGTACGGCGTCTCACCGTCGCGGACCCTCAGGTCGGGCTGAGCTTCGCTTTCCCGGCCGCGCCTGCGTTTGCGCTGCTATCGTTCGGGCCCCGCAGTGCGGTGAAGTGGGTCATGACCGCCTGCGAGACCAGCCCGTTCGCTGTCCGGACGCACCGGTCCGGCACCCGGTTCGTGGCCACGTGCCAGGGCGAGTTGGACATGACCGCGTGCGACCTGGTGTTCGCCGCCGTGCTGCCCGGCATCAACGACGTCACCACCGAGCGCGTCTCGGTGGACCTCGCCGACGTGACGTTCCTGTCCGCGGGAGGCCTGCGCACCCTCCTGCTCCTGCTCTGCGCGGCCCACCACAACGGCAAGTCGTTCTCCCTGCACGACACCCAGCCGCAGGTCCGCCGAGTGCTCGACCTGTTCGGCTTCACCACCTTCAAAGCGGGCCTTGTGTGGGGCAGCACCATGTCGCGCGGGAGCCACCGCAACTAGCTTGACCAGCTATGTTGCTGCCGCTGGTACTGGTGCTCGCGCTGACCCCGCCACCGTCCGCGATGACGGTCCCGGGCGCCGAGCACCAGCAAGTCGCCCGCCTCGCCGACCTCACCACCACGGGCCTCGTGGCCACCGGCCACACCGACCCGGCCGACTGGGCGGGCCTCACGAGCGCCGCCCTGCCCGTCCCGCCCGCCGTGCCGGGAATCCAGATCGACGGCTACTTCCCGGACACCTCGCGCACCAACACCAACCACAGCGGGCACGACTCCCAGTTCGTGGTCAGGCTCCCGGACCGCTGGAACGGCGGCCTCGTCGTCACCGGCGCCCCCGGCGTGCGCGAGCAGTACGCCAACGACCGCGCCATCTCCGACTGGGTCCTCTCCCGCGGCTACGCCTTCGCCTCCACCGACAAGGGCAACACCGGCGCCCAGTTCTACCGCGACGGCCGAGCGATGGAGGAGTGGAACCGCCGCTTCACCGAACTCACGATCGCCGCCAAGTCCGTTGTCTCCCAACGCTACGGCCGGGCCCCGCGCCGCACCATCGCCACCGGCATCTCCAACGGCGGCTACCTGGTGCGCTGGCAGCTCGAGAACCGCGCGCACCTCTACGACGGCGGCGTCGACTGGGAAGGGACACTGTGGACGGAGCGCGGTCCGAACCCGTTGACGTTCCTGCCGCCTGCTCTGCGGGCCTATCCGGCGTACGTGGCCGGAGTGCCCGGCGCGCACGAGGCGATGGTGGCGGCCGGGTTCCCCGCCGGCACGGAGTTCTTGTGGGACTACCACTACCGGTACTACTGGGACCTGACGCAGCGGATCTACCGGGAGGAGTTCGATCCCGGCTTCGACGGTTCGGTGGAGGCCGGGGTGCCGTTCTGTTCGTCCGGCACGCCTTCTTGCGACGCGGACTACTCGTACGCGGATCGTCGTCGGGTGGCTGGGCCGGCTGTGTCTCGGGTTGCGTTGACGGGCAAGGTGAAGCGGCCTTTGCTGACGGTGCACGGGACTTATGACGTGTTGTTGCCGATCGGGCAGGACTCGGATGTTTACGCCGCTATGACGCCTGATCGGGTGCACCGGTACTACCGGGTGGAGCAGGGGACGCACGTGGACGGGCTGGTGGACGCGTACCCGGATCGGTTGCGGCCGTTGGCTCCGTGCCACCGGGAGGCGTTCCTGGCGTTGGAGCGGTGGTTGGACGGGGTGCAGCCACCGGCGTCCGCGACGCTGCCGCGACCGGCCGACGTGTCGACCTGTCCGTTGTCGTGACCGGGGGCTACGGCCCGAATCCGATGGCCGCCCACTCGTGATCGTGATCCGATCGAGGACGAGGCCCCGCCCACCCTGGGGGCAGGCCACCACACCACCCAGCAACGACATTATCGTCGCGCCGCCCTGTCAAGCCCCTCCCGCGCGGATCTGTGGACAACTCGATCGGCCCGCACGGCCGGCCCGGAGTTGTCCACAGATCGCCGAGCGGTGCCTTGACAACGCCGCCACGGCGCTAAGTTGAGTGGAGGTCGGTGGCCTGCCCCCTTGGGTGGGCGGGGCCTCTCGCCAGGCTCGCGATCTTCCGCCGACCCGGTCTGGTCGGCCACCGAGGACCGCTCCCAGCTCCTCACCGCCTGCCACCACAACTCTCTGGCCACAGCAGCCGAACTGGCCACAGCAGCCGAACTGGGCGCCCGCACCATCGCGTTCCCCGCGATCTCCACCGGCATCTACCGCTGGCCGGTCGACGACGCCGCCCGCATCGCCAACGATGCCGTCCGAGCCGCCCCGCTGGACCTGGTCAGGTTCGTCCTGTTCGACCAGCGGACCTACGACGCCTTCGCCCGCCCGTAGTCCGCGATCCCCATCGCCCACCGGTAGACCTCGCTCAGATCCCCCAGCCGAGCGGGCAACACCGGGTCCACCAACGTGCCGTTCAACGCTCGAAGCAGGTCGAAAAGCCCGAGGTGCGTCCACTCCCACAACATGCTGTCGAAGTTGTACGACTCCATCAACGGCGCGAACCGCTCCCGGATCGACGAGACCTCGCCCCGCGCCAGCCCGGCCGCGACCAGGCGCGAGACACAGGCCTCCTGGTCCTCGACGCCGAACTCGGTGTCGAGGAACGGCTCCAGCAGGTCGCCCCACACGTCGTACCGCGCCACCTCCGCGATCCCGTGCCGCAGGCAGAACGAGACCAACCCCGGCGCGTCGTCGGCGGACAGGAACAACGTCTCGCCCGAGACGGTTCGGATCTCCGGCTGGAACGCCGTCGACACGTCGCGCACCCGCGCCGCCGGCAGCACGCCGTGCGGGTGCAGACCGGACCACGGGAACTCGTACGAGACGAACACGATGTGGTCCGGGCCGAACGTGACCGTCATCGGGCCACGGTGCTTTCCCTGACCTGCAGGGAGAACGGCGTCTCCACGCTCTCGACGGGCTCGGTGGACTCGACTCGGCGGTGCAGCAGGTCGACCGCCGCACGGGCGATCGCGGCCTTGTCCGGGGCGATCGACGTGAGCGATGGGGAGCTGTAGACGCTCTCCTCGTTGTTGTCGAAGCCCACCACGGCCAGGTCGGCGGGGACGCGCACGAAGCGTTCCGCGGCCGCGCGCATCGCGCCGATGGCCAGCAGGTCGTTGAAGCAGAACACGGCGTCCGGCGGGGTGCGCAGGTCGAGGAGCGACTTCATCGCGGCGGCGCCGTCGGCGCGGTGGTAGTTCAGGGCCGGGACCACCAGTTCGTCGACGAACGGGAGGCCGGCCTCGGCCAGGGCTCGGCGGTAGCCCTCCAGGCGCAGCGCGGCGGTACCGCGGTGGGGGTGGGCGCCGATCGCGGCGATGCGGCGGTGGCCCAGGGAGACCAGGTGCCGGACGGCGGCCTGGGCGGCGGCGACGTTGTCGATGCCCACGCGGGCGATCGGGACGTCGACCGCGTGCTCGCCCAGCAGGACGGACGGCACGGCCAGCTGGAAGTCGTCCACCTGCAGTGCCTCGGGGCTGAGGATCGCGGCGTCGACCAGGTGCGGGCCCAGCGCGGCGAGTGCCGACCGTTCGCCGGACAGGGTGCCGAAGGTCTGCTCGATGAGCACGTTCCACTCGTGCTCCTGGGCGGCGGCGATGACGAGGCCCGCGAGCTCGGCGAAGTACGGGATCGACAGCTCGGGCAGCACGAGGGCGATGAAGCCGGTGCGACCGCGGCGCAGGTTGCGCGCGCCGAGGTTGGGCCGGTAGCCGGTCGCCTCGAGCGCCTCCTCGACGCGGCGGCGGTTGTCCGGCTTCACGAACGAGTAGCCGTTGACCACGTTCGACACGGTCTTGACCGACACGCCCGCGAGCCGGGCGACGTCCTTGAGCGTGGCCAACAGAGCCTCCACAAAAAGTACCGGGAAAAAAACCGGGCGTGTTCCGGGTCTTTACATCGTTGGAACAACGATGCAAATCTAACGCCTGAGAGCGCGTCCACGCCAAGCCCGCCGTGTAGGAGCCAACGATGTCTCGCATGTTGACCATCGCCGTCGCCGCCTTGCTCGTGACGGGGTGCACGAGCAGAGAAACCCCGACGACCAGCAGCAGTGAGGGGCCCGCCGCGTCCGCGGCGCAGAACCAAAGCGCAGGTCCGGGCTGTGCGCGGAGCAAGACCGGGTACCCGCAGATCGACCTCAAGGGTGCCGTGGTCGGCTTCTCCCAGTCGGAGAAGGAGGCCAACCCGTTCCGCACCGCGGAGACCCAGTCGATCAGGGACGAGGCCGCGAAGCGCGGGGCCGAGCTGCTCTACACGAACGCGCAGAGCGACCTGAACAAGCAGATCAGCGACATCAAGTCGCTGATCGACCGCGGCGCGAAGCTGCTGATCGTGGCGCCGCTCAACTCCGACGGCCTGCAGCCCGCGTTCGACGCCGCGAAGGCGAAGCAGGTGCCGGTCGTGACGATCGACCGCAAGGTCACCTCGCAGCCCTGCACGGACTACCTGACCTTCATCGGTTCCGACTTCGTCAAGCAGGGCGAACGCGCCGCGCAGCAGATGATCAAGGCGACCGGCGGCACCGGCAAGGTCGCGATCCTGCTCGGCGCCTCGGGCAACAACGTGACGGTCGACCGCACCAAGGGCTTCAAGGACGGCATCGCCGGCACGCCGGGCCTCACCGTCGTCGCCGAGCAGACCGGTGAGTTCGACCGGTCCAAGGGCCAGGCCGTGATGGAGCAGCTCATCCAGAGCAACCCCGACATCACCGCCGTCTACGCCGAGAACGACGAGATGGGCGTCGGCGCCGTCACCGCCCTCAAGGCCGCGGGCAAGCAGCCGGGCAAGGACGTCAAGGTCGTCTCCATCGACGGCACGCGCAACGCCGTGCAGCTGATCGCCGACGGCAGCTACACCGCCGTCGTCGAGTCCAACCCGCGCTTCGGCCCGCTCGCGTTCGACACGCTGGAGAAGTTCGGCAAGGGCGACGAGATCCCGGCGACCATCGTGATCTCCGACGACGAGTACGACACGACGAACGCGGCGCAGAAGCTCGGCAATGCCTACTGATCCCGTGATCGAGGTCGCCGGCGTGACGAAGACGTTCGCCGGCGTCCGGGCCCTGTCCGACGTCGACTTCACGCTCCAGCGCGGCGAGGTCCACGCGCTGGTCGGGGAGAACGGCGCCGGCAAGTCGACGCTCATCAAGGTGCTGACCGGCATCCACACCCCGGATGCCGGCTCCATCACCCGGAACGGGCACATCTCCACGATCTACCAGGAGGTGAACCTCGTCCCGTTGATGAGCGTGTCGGCGAACCTGTTCCTCGGCCGCGAGCCGCGGACCAGGTTCGGGCTGATCGACCGCGCCCGCCGGGACGCCGACGCCGCGGAGCTGTTGCGCGGCTACGGCATCACGGCGGACGTGAGCGCTCCACTCGGGACGCTCGCGGTCGGCGAGCAGCAGATGGTCGCGCTCGCGAGGGCGGTCGAGGCGAACGCGGACGTCGTGATCATGGACGAGCCCACGTCGTCGCTGGAGCCGCGCGAGGTCGAGACGCTGCTCGGCGTCGTGCGCAAGCTGCACGAGCAGGGCATCGCGATCATCTACGTCAGCCACCGGATGGACGAGCTCTACCGGATCTGCGACACCGTCACGGTGCTGCGGGACGGGGTGAACGTGCACAGCGGGCCGCTGGACGAGCTCCCGCGCATCGAGCTCGTCTCGCTCATGCTCGGCAGGTCGGTCAAGGAGATCGAGAGCCACGGCACCACCGCGTTCGGCGAGGACCACCACGCCGACGCGCAGCCGGTGCTCGAGGCGCGCGACCTGACGAGCAAGCCGCGCATCAACGGCGTGAACGTCTCGATCAGGCCCGGTGAGGTCGTCGGCCTCGCCGGCCTGCTCGGGTCGGGCCGCACCGAGACCGCGAAGGCGATCATCGGCGCGTTCCCGATCTCCGGGGGCACGGTACTCGTCGGCGGGAAACCCGTGGCGCACAGCGTGAAGGCGTCGATGCGGGCGGGCATCAGCATGCTCGCCGAGGACCGCAAGACCGAGGGGATCATCCCCAACCTGTCCGTGCGGGAGAACATCGTGCTGGCCGCGCTGCCGAGGCTGAGCAGGTTCGGCGTGACCAGCAGGTCCAAACAGGACCGGATCGTCGACACGTTCGTCAAGCGGTTGCGCATCAAGGTGTCGAGCCCGGAGCAGAAGGTCGCGGAGCTGTCCGGCGGCAACCAGCAGAAGGTGCTGCTGGCCCGGTGGTTGTGCACCGAGCCGAAGATCCTGCTGCTCGACGAGCCGACGCGCGGCATCGACGTCGGTGCCAAGGCGGAGGTTCAGGCGCTGATCGACGAGCTCGCGCGGGAGGGCCTGGCGGTGCTGCTGATCAGCTCCGAGCTCGACGAGCTGCTCGACGGCGCCGACCGGTTGATCGTGCTGCGCGACGGGTCCGTCGCGGGCGAACTCGAAGGAGATCGGCTCACCCGTGAGCACGTGCTCGAAGCGATCGCGGCGGAGGTGAAGGATGACGCGGACCGCACCACAGCCGGCCACGCGGCCGGTCAGCAAAGCGGCCACTAGTGCCGCGCGGACGAGGTGGTTGCAGGACAACGGTGTCTACGTCGCCGTCGCCGTCCTGCTGCTGTTCAACGCCCTGTTCACGAGCAACTTCCTGACACTGGGCAACTTCACCACCCAGCTCGTGCAGGCCGCGCCGGTGCTGATCGTGGCGCTCGGCATGGCGCTGGTGATCGGCACCGAAGGCGTCGACCTGAGCGTGGGCGCCGTCATGGCGCTGGCCGCCGCGGTCATCCCGCTCTACCTGGGCGCGGGACCGCTGATGGCGATCACGATGGCGCTCGTCGTCGGCGTGCTGGCCGGGGCGTTCAACGGGTTCCTGGTCGCCAGGGTCGGCATCCAGCCGATCGTCGCCACGCTCGCGCTGCTGGTGGGCGGACGGGGTCTCGCGCTGGTGATCGCGGACGGCCAGCTCGTGCAGCTGCGCGACCCGTCGTTCCTGGAGCTCGGCGCCGGGAACGTGGCGGGCATCCCGATCAGCGTGCTGATCGCGGGCGCGCTGGCGCTCGTCATCGCCGCCGTCACCAACCGCACGACGTTCGGGCGCCAGCTCGTCGCGATCGGCGGCAACCGCAAGGCCGCCACGCTCGCCGGACTCCCGGTCACCAGGGTGCTCATCGGCGTGTACGCGATCTGCGGGGTGCTGGCGGCCGTGGCGGGCGTGATCGCCACGTCCCGGCTCGCCGCGAGCGACCCGGCGGACATGGGCCTGCTGATGGAGCTGTCCGCGATCACGGCGGTGGTCGTCGGCGGCACCCCGCTCACCGGTGGCAAGGTCCGGGTGCTCGGCACGGTGTTCGGCGTGGTCCTGATGCAGCTCGTGCGGGCGACCCTGATCAAGCACAACCTGCCCGACTCGATCGCGCAGATGATCCAGGCCGCGATCATCGTCGCCGCCGTGTACGTGGCACGGGAGCGCCGATGACGACCACCCTGACGAAGTCGCCGCTGTCCAGGGCGACCCGGACGAAGGTCCTGCAACGGCAGGGCGCCGCCGTGGCGCTCGTGCTCATGGTCGCGGTGTCGTGGCTGGTGTTCCCGCGCTTCGGCAGCCTCGACAACCTGCGCGACCTCGCGTTGCAGGGCTCGTTCCTCGCGGTGATCGCGATCGGCATGACCTTCGTGATCATCACGGGCGGCATCGACCTGTCCGTCGGCTCGCTCTACGCCCTCGGCGGCGTGCTCGCGGCCTGGGGCTCGCAGTACGGGTTCCTGGCCGCACTCGTGCTGCCACTGGTGGTGTGCGGGCTGATCGGACTGGTCAACGGCCTGCTGATCGCGAAGACGAACATGGCGCCGTTCATCGTGACGCTGGCGTCGCTGCTGTTCGCCCGCGGCCTGCTGCTGGTGATCACCGACGAGGGCGCCACCACGTACCAGATCCCGCCGGACAGCGCGTTCGTGGAACTGGGCCGGGGCACGGTCTTCGGCTTCGGCTACCCGATCTTCGTCGCGGCCGTGCTCGCCGTCCTCGGCGGCCTGGTCCTGAACCGCACCAACTTCGGCCAGAACGTGTTCGCCACCGGCGGCGCCGAGCAGTCGGCGGTCCTGCTGGGCGTGCCCGTGGCGAAGACCAAGATCCTCGTCTACACGATGAGCGGCACGCTGGCGGGTCTCGCCGGCGCCCTGACCGCCGCTTACCTGCAGTCGGGCGTGACGGTCATCGGCGTGGGCCTCGAACTGGACGCCATCGCGGTCGTCGTCATCGGCGGAACCCTGCTGACCGGTGGCATGGGCACGATCCTCGGCACCGTGATCGGCGTGGGCCTGATCAAGGTCATCCAGAACGTCATCAACCAGATCGGCACGCTCGACAGCAACTACCAGTCAGTGGTCAGCGGCGTGTTCCTCCTCATCGTCGTTGTCCTCCAAAGGATATTGCGAAGATAGGAGAGCCATGACCAGACGCGTCCTGGGCGTATTGGTCGGAATCCTCATCACAGCGACGTTTCTGACACCGACAGCGGCGCAGGCGGCGGAGTGGGTCCCCAAGACCCCTCCGCTGGCCACGCCGTGGACCTCGCAGGTGTCCCCGACGAACGCCCTGCCCGAGTACCCGCGCCCGCAGCTGCAGCGGCCGGAGTGGCAGAACCTCAACGGTGTCTGGGAGTTCGCCGGAGCTCCCAACCTCTCCACCCCGCCGATCGGCCGCCCGCTGGCCGAGGGCGTGCTCGTGCCGTACCCGATCGAGTCCGCGCTGTCGGGGATCAAGCGGCACGAGGACAACATGTTCTACCGCCGCACCTTCACCGTCCCGTCCGCCTGGAACGGCCGCCAGGTCAAGCTCAACTTCGGCGCCGTGACCTGGGAGACGCGGGTCTGGGTCAACGGCAGGCAGGTCGGCACGCACACCGGCGGCTTCGACGCGTTCTCGTTCGACATCACCTCGGCCCTCAACGGCGGCACCAACGAGATCGTCGTCGGCGTCACCTCGACGATCGACGGCAGCCGGTACCCGATCGGCAAGCAGCGCCGGTCGCCGAGCGGCATCTTCTACACCGCCGCGTCCGGCATCTGGCAGACCGTGTGGCTGGAACCCGTGCGAGCGGCGCACATCACGCGCCTCGACACCACGCCCAACGTCCCGGCGGGCGCGCTCGACCTGGTCGTGCAGGGCACCGCGGGTCAGGCCGTGACCGCCGAGGTGCTGAGCGGCGGGCAGGTGGTCGGCCGGCAGACCGGCACCACCGGGACCTCCCTGCGGGTGCCGGTGCCGAACGCCCGGCTGTGGTCGCCCGACGACCCGTTCCTCTACGACCTGCGGGTGACGCTGGGCAGCGGTGACTCCGTCGCCGGCTACTTCGGCATGCGCTCGCTCGGCAAGGCGATGGTCGGCGGCGTCATGCGGCCGTTGCTGAACGGGAAGTTCGTCTTCCAGAGCGGCACGCTGGACCAGGGCTACTGGCCGGACGGCATCTACACCGCGCCGACCGACGAGGCGCTGCGGTTCGACCTCGAACGCCAGAAGGCCTTGGGGTTCAACATGGTCCGCAAGCACATCAAGGTCGAACCCGCGCGCTGGTTCTACCACGCGGACCGGCTCGGGCTGATGGTGTGGCAGGACATGCCGTCCGTCGACTCGATCGACGAGGCGCCGAACTCGCACGCCAACTACGAGTCCGAGCTGCGCCGGATGATCGACCAGCTCAAGGGCATCACGTCGATCGTGCAGTGGGTGCCGTTCAACGAGGGCTGGGGCGAGTACGACGCGGGCCGGATCGTGAACCTGATCCGGTCGATCGACAACACCCGTCTGATCAACCACAACTCGGGGTCCAACTGCTGCGTCTCGGACCCCGATCCGGGCAACGGCGACGTGATCGACGACCACCACTACCAGATCTCGGCGAACACCCGGCAGCCCGACGCGAACCGGGTCGCGATGCTCGGCGAGTTCGGCGGCCTCGGCCGGCGCGTCGTCGGCCACGAGTACCAGCCCGGTGCCGGGTTCGCCTACGGCGCCCTGTACCCGGACGAGGCGTCGCTGACCAAGCGCTACGAGGAGGTCATCAAACAGGTCCAGCGGCTGATCCACACCCGCGGGCTGTCCGCGATGGTCTACACCGAGCCGTACGACGTGGAGAACGAGGTCAACGGCTTCTACACCTACGACCGGCGCGTGCTGAAGATGACCGAGTCGCGGGTGCGGGCGGTCAACCTCGGCGTGCTCGCGGTCGCCCGCGGCACGGCGGTCACGCCGGACGACGTGGTGTCGTTGCGCGTCACCACGTCCGGCTACACCGACCGGTACCTGCGGCACCAGTCGTCGCTGGCCCGCACCGACGTGATCGGCACCGACCTGGGCAAGCTGGACGCGACGTTCACCCTGCGCCCCGGCCTGGCCGACGCGACGTGCCTCTCGTTCGAGTCGCGGAACTTCCCCGGTCAGTTCCTGCGGCACAGTGCCGGACGCATTCGCCTCGACGTGAACAACGGCTCGATCGCGGGCGACGCCACGTTCTGCGCCCGCGAGGGTTCCGGTGGCACCGCGCTGGAGTCGTACAACGTGCGCGGCTCGTTCATCCGGCACTACAACGAGCTCGTGCACCTGGCGCGCTCCGGTGGCCCGAACCCCTGGGACACCGCGAACTCGTTCGCCGCGGACACCACCTGGGCGGTCGGCACCGGCCTGTGGCGCAGCGGCGCGGACCTGCCGCTCGACCAGGCGCGGTCGTTCCGCGTGACCACCCCCGGCTTCACGGACCGCTACCTGCGGCACCGGGAGTCGCTGGCGCGCACCGACGTCGTGACGAGCGGCTCGGACGCGCTCACCAAGGCGGACGCGACGTTCGTCGTCCGGCGCGGCCTCGCCGACCCGACCTGCTACTCGTTCGAGTCGCGCAACATCGCCGGCCAGTTCCTGCGGCACGCGGACTTCCGCGTCCGCCTCGGCACCAATGACAACACCGACCTGTTCCGCCGGGACGCCACGTTCTGCGCGCAACAGGGCACCGGAGGCGTCCGGCTCGAATCGGTCAACGAGCTCGGGACGAACATCAGGCACTACGCGGAGGAGGTCTGGGTCGCCTCGAACGGCGGCGCGCACACGTACGACAACCCTGCCTCGTACAACCAGGACGTGAGCTGGGCCGTCAGCTCGCCCTGGACCCCGTAGGAGAGAACATGCTGCTACGAATCGTTTCCGTGTCCGCGATCGTGCTGAGCACGATCACCATCCCCGCCGTGACGGCGTCGGCCGACGTCGTCGAGGCGATGAGCCGCGACTTCGGCATCACCCAGGCCGAGGCGCTGACCCGCATCCGCGCCGAGAAGACGGCATTGAGGATCGCCCCGGCCGCCGAACAGGCCGCGGCCGCCGCTTTCGGCGGTAGTTGGTACGCCGACGGCAAGTTGAGGGTCGCCGTCACCGACCCGGCCCGCGTCGACGCCGTCCGCGCGACCGGTGCGGAACCGGTGCTGCGGACGAAGTCCCTGGCATCACTGAATTCCGTGAAGGCCGGCATCGACAGGCTGTCGAAGGCGGGCGGGGTGTCGAAGGACGTCGCCGGGTGGCGGGTCGACGTCCAGCGCGGCACCGTCGTGGTCGACGCCCTGCCCGGAGCCGACCTCTCGGCCCTGCCGAAGGACGTCGTCGTGAACACCGAGGGCGTCCAGAAGCCGCAGACGTACGCGGCCGGCACCGTGGGCGGCGACCCGTTCTACACGGGCAACGTCCGCTGCTCCATCGGGTTCTCGGTCCACGGCGGCTACGTCACCGCGGGCCACTGCAACGTCGGCGCCTGGCACGTCTACGGCTGGGACCGCTCCTGGCAGGGCGAGTTCGTCGGCTCGTCGTTCCCCACCAACGACTACGGCTGGGTCCGCACCGGCGGCGGCTGGTGGAACGTGCCCGTCGTGCTCGGCTGGGGCCAGGTGAGCGACGCCCTGGTGCGCGGTTCGTGGGAGGCCCCGCCCGGCACCTCGGTGTGCCGCTCGGGTTCGACCACGCACTGGCACTGCGGTGTCGTCCAGGGCCGCAACGAGACCGTGAACTACCAGCAGGGCGCGGTCTACGAGATGGTCGGGACGTCCGTGTGCGCCGAGCCCGGCGACTCGGGCGGTTCGTTCATCACCGGTGACCAGGCGCAGGGCGTGACGTCCGGCGGCTACGGCAACTGCGCGAGCGGCGGCCGCACCTGGTTCCAGCCGGTCAACGAGATCCTGCGCGTCTACGGGTTGACGCTGCTGACCGCCTGATCGAGGTCCACCGGGACGCGTGCTCCCGCGCGCGTCCCGGTGCCCGGTCAGCCGGCGGCCTTCTTCGCCTCCTGCACCGCCGTGCGCCACGCGTCGTCCGCCCGCTTGCCCTGCTCGACCGACTGCAGCGCCGGGCCGAACACGTTCTCCTGCAGCTGTCCGTCGGCGGGGCCTTTGTACTGCGCGGCCCTGACCTTCTGGACCTGCGCGGCGAACAGCGCGCCCGCCTTCACGTTGCCGAAGTACGTGTTGACGTGCTCCACCAGCGCCCTGTTCTCGAGCGCCTCGACCTGGCTCGGGAACGTGCCCCGGGACTGGAACGCCTTGATCTGCTGCTCCGGCGCGGTCAGCCACGCCGCCAGCTCGGTGGCCTCCTTCGGGCTCTTGCTCTGCTTCGGCACGGTCAGGTAGGAGCCGCCCCAGTTGCCGCCGCCGTTGGGGAACGCGTCGGTGACGGCCCACTTGCCGGCGTTCTCCGGCCCTGCCTGGGTCTCGATGACGCCGAGCATCCACGACGGGCACGTCTTGGTGGCGAACCTGCCGAGCTTGAACCCGGTGTTCCACTCGTTGCTGAAGGCGGCGAGCTTCGCCGACTGTCCTTTCGCGACGGCGGCCGTGACGGCGTTCCAGTCGTTGCGGATGTCTGGATTGGACTCCACGACCAGCGTGTCGGAAGTGTCGAAGTACCCGACGTCGTGCTGGTTGTGCATGGCGTTGAAGATCTGCGCCGCGCTGTCGAACCAGGCGACACCGGACACCTTCGCGACGAACCTGTCGCCCGCCGCGAAGTAGCTGTCCCACGTGGCGAAGAGCTGCCGCACCTGGTCGGGTTCCTGGGGCAGCCCGGCCTCGGCGAAGAGGTCCTTGCGGTAGCACATGGCGAGCGGGCCGATGTCCGTGCCGTAGCCGATCAGCCTGCCGTCGCGGGTGGTGGCGGCGTCGGCCTTCCACTTCAGCCAGCGGTCCGCCGTCACGTCCTTCGGGCCGATCTCCAGGAGGTTGTGGAACTGGCCCGACTTGTCCATCACCTGGCTGAGGTAGCCCTCCTCGACGGCCTCGACGTCGGCGAGCCCCGACCCGGCACCGAGCTTGGTGAAGAGGTTCTGGTGGTGCGGGGCGCCCTGCCCCGTCTTGCGCTGGGTGATCTTGATGTTCGGGTGTTCGGCCTCGTAGGCGGCGAACAGCTCCTCGTACCCGAACTCGTTGAACGTGGCAACGGTCAGTTCGGTCCTGCCGTCGGCGGTCCGGTTCGCCGCTCCGCCCGCGCCGCACGAAGCGACGGTGACGGACGCGACGACACAGACCGCCACTCTGACCCAGTGGCGGCGGCGCACGGTGGAACTCCCTCTAGCGGCGGCGGTAGAGCTGGGAGCGTTCCCAGGTTTTCGGGGGAGTGTTATCTCGCTGAAGCGAAGTGTCAAGCACCTCTGCGCGCGGGTCGAAGTCGTTCGATGCCGTCGCCGTTCGGCACGATCAGGGCTTGAACAGCGTCAATGCCGCCGAAAACCGCTTTAGTGCCCGATCGATCGACCGAGCTCCTCCACTGTTCGGTTCCCTAAATCTGGGAACGCTCCCAGGAGCGTGGGCGCCAGCTGAGGTGAAGGCGTCGTTCCCTCAGCTGGAGTTGACATGCGCTGCCGGCAGACCCAAACATACGGCTGCGTATGTTTCGCTCGTAGAGGGGGAAGTGCAATGCCACGAACGTTTCTGGTCGGCGCGTGGGCGTGGATCGTGACCGGGGTGGGTCACCTGTCGCTCATGGGGGTCATGGAGCTCGGGGACGGGAACCCTGCGGACGACCGCGCCGTCGCCGCGGCCGAGCAGGTGGAGTTCGCGCTGGGCGGGATCCAGCGCACGCTGCACGAGGTCAACCTGGGGATCAACTTCGTGATGTCGATCGCCCTCGTCTTCGGCGGTCTGGTCTGCCTGGTCGCGGCGAAGGCCGCGCCGGTGCCGCGAGCGCTCGCCGGCCTGGGGCTCGGCACGTCGCTGGCGCTGCTCGCGGTCGCCGTGCTCCTGCTGCCGTCGCCGCCGATCGTGCTGTTCGCGGTGGCATCAGTGGCTTTCGGTCACGCGTTCGCCGTCACCGGGCGGACCCGGGTCGCTAGTTGAACAGGATCTTCTTCGCCACGGCCTTGCCCGGCGGCGTCCGCAGCAGGCCGAACGCGAGCTCGGCGACGCTCGGGCGCCGCACGAGCGACAGGCCCCGCCGCAGCTGCGAGCGCACCCGGTACCGGCGCCGCATCGCCGCGCCGTCGTAGTGCTCCAGCACGTACCTGTTGCCGCTGCGCAGGTAGTCGAACGTGACCGACGCGGCGAGCTCCGACATCCGCATGCACGGGTCGAGCCCGCCCGCCGTGAGCGGGGAGACCGCGCCCGCCGCGTCCCCGACGAGCAGGCCCTGCGGTGACACGATCCGGCGCAGCAGCCCGCCGACCGGGATGGGACCGCCCCGTCTCCTCACCGGTCCGGTGGGTGCGGGGGTGGGGAAGCTGTCGCGGAACCGTTGCAGCAGCTGGGGGAGCGGCGCGGTGAACCGGTCCGCCCGGCCGGCGAGCCCGACGTGCGCGTGCTCGCCGTCGTCGATGACCCAGGCGATGTAGCCGGGGGCGAGGCGCGGGTCGACGACGCAGTGGAACGTCGGCGTGGAGCCCGTCCGGACCGGGTAGACCTCCTCGATACCGGTGATCAGCTGCCGGTTGACGTCGAGGCCGAGCGTCTTCGCGACGGTGGAGCGGGCGCCGTCCGCGCCGATCGTGAAGCGGGCCCTGGTCGACCTGGCCGGGTAGCTCGAGCTCAGCGAGACCCGGGCGCCCGCCCGTTCGGCCTCCGCGACCGCGGTGGCGTAGATGCTCTCCATGTCGCCGACCCGGAACTCGTCGCGGTCGCTGACGAGCTCCACCGGGTTCTCGTGCGACGGCGGGTAGAGCAGCACGCGCCGGACCGCCGGGCCGAGGTGGGGCAGGTCGTAGTCGTCGAGCGTGCGCCGCACGAAGATCCCCGTCGTGCGGATGCCGGTCTCGAGGCTCGTCCTGCGCTCGCACACGGCGACGTCGAGCCCTGCCTCCGCGAGCAGGCGCGCGGTGGTGAGGCCGGCGAGCCCGGCGCCGACGACTAGCACGTCCACGGTGTCCATGGCAGGCCACGCTAGAACCGCCGGCCCGCCGGATTTTCGTTTCCGGCAACACCTTCACCGGATCTGCACCGTTCCTCCACAACTGTGGCATGGTGTGCCCACCGCTGCCTCGAATCCCCGGTTCGAGGAGGAACACCGATGGAGATGCTCAACCGCCGCACCGCGATGCGAGGCGCACTCGCTCTCGCGGCCACGCCACTGGCCGCGGGTGTGGCATCAGCAGACGTGGGTGCGATGGCGTTCGTGCAGAAGTGGGCTCCGAACCCCGGTACCGCCGGCCTCGGCGCGTTCGCCGGCATCGAGGACGACCGCTCGAACTCGCACCCGTCCGCCACGCACATCTTCGCCGAGAGCGACCAGTACCGGTTCGTGATGCACAGGTCCGACCGCGACGGTGCCGACCGGCAGCGCAACGAGGTGCGCGCGATCCGGACCGGCGCCACCCGGCACGACATGAAGAAGGGCGAGACCTGGCGCTACACCTACCAGATGTACCTGCCGACGTCGTTGAAGGGCACCACCAGCTTCTCGCACATCTTCCAGGTCAAGCACACGGGCGTGGACTCCCCGGTGGTGACGATGTCGTTGTTCCGCACGGGCTCCCTGGAGACCGTCGAGATGAGACTGTTCGGCGCCGGCCAGGCGAAACTGGGCAGCACACCGCTGGCGCCGTTGCGCAACCGGTGGATCGACGTCGAGATCGAGATCAAGGTCGCCGACTCCGGCAGCCTCCGCTTCACGCTGAAGGACGCCGGCACGACCGTCGTCACCGCCTCGCGCTCCGGCTTCGACACGTGGCTGGGCGGTGACCAGGCGCATCCGAAGTGGGGCATCTACCGCAGCGTCAACGACTCCGCGCAACTGCAGGACACCTATCTGTTGCTGCGCAACATGAAGGCGTACCGGAACGAATAGTGGGTGTTCCCTCCGGGCGCTCCGGCAGCGAGAATGCCCGCGTGGGGGATCTTCACGGACGAACCGTCGAGAGCAGGGCCGGAGTCGCCGCCTTCCTGGCAGGCGTGTGGCTGATCGCCGCACCACCGGTCCTGCACTTCGGCGCGTCACTGCACGCCTTCCGCCCGTACTGGGTCTCCATGGGCCTGGCCGTCGTCATCATGCTGCTGGGCATGGTCCGCGCGATGGCGCCGCTGGACGTGCCGTTCATCAGACACCTGACCATCGTGCTCGCGGTGTGGCTGGTCGTCGTGGCACTGCTGCGAACGGACGGAGGCCTCGCCATCGTCTGGCTCAACCAGTTGGTCGTAGCGGGCGTGGTCGCCCTGTCGGCCGGCGTGGCACTGCTGGTGAGCATGCGGCGATGAGTTCCTACTCCGACCTCTGCCTGATCTGCTCCGGCCAGCAGGACTTCGTGGTCAACATCCACGAAGCGGGCCCGTACGACCGCTCGCACGACTACACCCGAGTCCTCTACTGCAGGGCCTGTGCGCTGGGCGAGCTGCGTTCGTTCAGCTACGACGGCTTCGTCGTCTTCGGCGAGGAGGACGAGGTCATGGTGTGGTCCGCCGTCCTCTCCACCGCCGACGTCGACGTGGTGCGCTCCGCCTTCACCTGCTCGACCCCGTTGGCGGGCATCTGCGAGTGCCCGCTGCACGTCCGCGCCTACGACACGAGCGTGCGCGTGCACAAGACGCGCCTGCCCGAACACGGCCCCGACCGCCACAGCCCGGCCGGCCGCACCACCGCGGTCGTCGAGGTGGTGGACGGCCTGGTGGAGTTCCGCTCGGCCTAATCGACCACCGCGGTGGCCTCGACCTCGACCAGGTGCTCCGGCACGTCGAGACTCGCGACCCCGATGAGCGTGGCGGGCGGCGTGGCCGTCTCGCCGAGCTTGGTCATGGCGTTCTCGATGCCTTTGAGCAGCTCGGGCATCTTGTCCGGCGTCCAGCCCACGACGTACACGCGCACCCTCGTCAGGTCCTTGAAGCTCGCGTTCGCGGCTTTGAGAGCGGTGTGCACGTTCGTGTAGGCCTGCTCGGTCTGCGTGGCGAGGTCGGGAACGGAGTCCCAGGCGACCTGCCCGGCGACGTAGACGGTCCTGCCGCTGGCGACCGCGACGTGGTGGTAGACGTCGATCTGCGGCAGGCCGTCGGGGTTGATGAGCGTGACCGCCATTGCTTGCTCCTCGCTTGCTCTCTTGTGGTTACTCGCTCACCGTAGGAGAGTGCGTCTCGACCTGGAAGAACGCACTTTTCCGAGAGTGGGGCACCTGAAGGTGAGCAAGCAGCTCAGCGGGGATCTGGCGCGTGCGGACTCGTTGGCGCGCGAGATCTTCTCGGACATCGCGAACAAGTGGGCGCTGCTGATCGTGGAGACGATCGGGGACTCGACGAAGCGGTTCACGGAGTTGAAGACGGAGGTGGACGGGATCAGCCACAAGATGCTGACCCAGAACCTGCGGCTGTTGGAGCGCAACGGGCTGGTGTCGCGGGTGGTGCATCCGACCGTGCCGCCGCGGGTCGACTACACGTTGACGGAGCCTGGGCAGGCTTTGCGGGCGACGGTGGATGCGATGTGCGCTTGGACGAGCCGGTATCTCGGCGACATCGAGGAGGCGCGTCAACGGTTCGACGCCTGAGCAGTCAGCTCGTCCAACACGGCCTGTTCGCCGGCGGTGGCTCCTACCGTGCGGTGTTCCAGGTAGCAAGCGACGAACCGGGCGCGCGCCCCAGCGCCGGTCGAGCCCGCGAATCTCCCTGTCAACTTCAGGATGGTCTGGGGGCTCACGTCATCGGCGGCGCCGACGAAGAGCGAGCTGAGCTGGCTGAGCGTTGAGTCGTCGATACGAGGCTCGATCGCGCGCGGCTCAGCTAGGTACTCGAATACCTCGATAGGCAGGTACATCGTCGAGAGATAGTCAGCGTGCGGCGCTGCGGCCTGTCTGACCATCCTCGCTAAGTCTTGGAAGGAATCGTCCAGTCGACCCTCGGAGGACCTCGAAACCGCCCACACCAGGATCACCGAACCAATTGCCGACCCCATCCACTGCCTGAACCTCCTGGACAACAGCTGGGAGGAGATCTCGCCGACGTCGGCGAGGGCTGGATGAGCGCACAAGATCGATACCAGTTCGAACGGACCTAACCACTCCGCGTCGAACTCCTCTCTGAAGCGGGGCAAAAGATGTCCCAGCACGCGTTCCACGACCCGGTGGGGAAGCCTTGAAGCATCTCTGGAGAGTGCGTTCCACAGGTATGATGCGGTGTCGCGGCTCATCCGGGTGCCGGTGTCCAGCCTGTTGACGATTTCGTGCAGCGCGCGGACACCGGCGGGCAGGACGCGGCCTGTACTGCCGGATCCCAGGATCCTGGACTGCCAGCGCGCACACCTGCCGACGAGGTGCTGTTCTTGGCGATCGGGGGTGGCATCTTGACCGTAGAAGGCGGCGCCGCCGTACAGGGCCGATTCCAGCGCGGCGTTGCCGAGTAGACGCGCCTCTTGGACGACGTCTATGTCGTTATCTCGTTCTTCCACGATGAACCAGTTGTTGTCCTCCAGGAGGGTGATCTTGCTGATCACCTCCTGCCAGCTTTCCTCGCCCAGTCCTGCTCTCCACAGGTGCACGGTGGCCCGCCAGTCCGCCAATGAGCCGATGATCGGCGTCGGCACGTTGGTGTCCAGCAGCACGCGCAAGCAGACGAGGTTGGCGGAGTAGTGAGCGATGCGGTTGATGATCGTGGACGGCGTCGGACGGTAGCGCAGGTAGGGGTCGTTCGGCGGACGGTGCTGGCAGGTCCGGATCAGGTCGTCGAGCGTCTGGAGCACGCCAGCCCGTTCGGTGTCCGTCAACGCGCTGAACAGCCCGCGGCCGAACTCGATGATCGGCTTCCGCTTGATGAACGCCTGGTGGGAGATCAGGGCATACAGCAGCGAGTCGTCAGGCGGAGCGGCCACCTCGTACGGATTGGCGGCGGGGAGCGCGCGAGCGGCGGCAAGCTGACGCAACAGCTTCATCGTCACCTCGGCGATGAGGTACTCGCCGAACGTGGCGTGCAGGAACTCGTACGTGCGTTGTTCGGGTGTCGCACCGTCGTTGCGGCTCGGTGAGTGGATGAAGAAGAAGTTCTCGACTGTGCGGTCGGCGTCATCCACGGGAGTGTCGAAGGTCGTGCTTTGGCCTGCGGCGGCGGGTTTTCGCGCGAACACCGCCAGGTCCTCGTTCAACTCGGGCGCGGTCACGTACTGGTGGCCGCGGTTGAACATCGCGAACGCGGCGATGCCGAGCTGCCACGAACTTTCGGCTGAACGCTGCTTGACCACGGCCGGAGCGAGTTGCTCGCGGCCCTTCTGGCTGACCTGTCTGGTGACGAACATGGCTATGAGCCGTCGGTACAGCTCCGAGTTCGACAGGCTCGCGTCGTCGAGCGGCGGCTGGTCCGGATCCGCGGCGTAGATCGCGAGCATCAGGAGCAGGAGTGGCTGCCGGGCGAGTTCGCTGTGCTGACCCAGCGCAGCCGGTTCCAACGGATGAAAGCCCGCGGTGTTGCAGTTGGTGGTGTTCCAGGTGTCCAGCCAACGTGCGATGCGATCGTCGTCGAACTCCTCCAGCTTCACGATCGGGACGCCGTCCGGGATGCGTGCCCGGTCAGCGACGAGCATGCGGGAGGTGACCACGACCGCGACCGGCCGTCCGCGGTCGACTTGGAGCTGCTGGAAGTCCCGCACCTGCTTCAAGTAGTTGGACTGGTGCACACCGCTCGCCTGGATCAGCTCGTCGAACCCGTCCAGCAGCACGACGGGAACGGTGTCGCCGCACGAGTCGGCGAGCCGCACCCAGTCGACGCCCTTGCCGAGGACGGGACCGAGAGCTGTCTCGACCTGGTCCTGGATGCCGTCTTCGGCCCGGACCTTGCGGAGCTGCACGTTGACCACGGTGAACCGGTCGGCGGGCAGCCGGGAGGCGAGCACCTCCATGAGGAGCGACTTGCCGGCGCCGGGGTTGCCGAGCACGAGCAGTGGACGTCGGGTGCTGTCCGCGCCGGTGAGGTGCGCGGCCAGGAACAGGTCCAGGTCGTCGCGGAGGAGAGTGCGGTCCTCCCACCAGGTCTTCGACGACGCCTGGGTCTTGTCGTCCTGCACCGCCAGGCGGAATCCGGGGACGATGAACCCGTCCTCGACTGTGGGGAACACCGCGTCGACCGAGGCCGGATCGATGTTCGAGCCGATGATCGGTCTGCTGAGCACGGCCTCGGCGACGTTCCTGAGCGACTTGCGGTACCCCTCGCCGGGCGGAGCGAGGGCAGGCGAGAGTCGGCTCAGCAACTGGGCGAACAGCTCCAGCGATTCGGTGCGGGCGGCCGTGATCTCGATGGAGAGCTTCGCGTTCCTCTGCTCGATCAGTTCACGGGTGGCGGCGTGCTCTCCCAGGAAGGTCCAGACGCGGAACTCGGGGATGTCGGAGGCGACCCCGAGGTAGTGGTCGTAGTACACGTTGCGCGCCCTGAGCACGACAGCCGACGCGAAGTCACCGGTGTTGAGGCGAGGTGCCCTGGCGTCCAACTTGTTCAAGAACCGGCGCACTTCCTGCACGGACTTGGTGAAGAAGTGGCTGAGAGAGCCGCTGAGGTTCTCGTAGAAGCCGCTGACGGCGTTCGGCGCCGGCACCTCCAGCGAGGTGAGAGACGGCAGGGCTGAGGACTCCTTGCGGTTCTCCGGGGGTTCGGCGTGCAGGATGCGGAACTTCTCGCTGTCGCTGATCTTCAACTGTTGGAAGTCGTCACCGATCTCCTCGCTGAACGCCTCGAAGACCGAGGTGACGACGATGATCGTGTGGGCTGCGGCGATCAGGTCCTGACGGCGTTGGCCCGAGAGACCCGTGAGCCGGTCGGTGACCCCGTTCAGGATCTTGCGGAGGCAGTTGGTGGCCTCGTTCTTCGGGTCCACCAGGCTGAGGATGTTCGGTTCGACCGCGCCGCCCACCAGGATGCCGACGCCGAGGAACGTGTCGGTCTTATCCAGCCACGGGTGGTTGTACTGGCCGAGCACCCGAAGAGCGCCTTCGTAGGAGAACAGGTCCGGGCGCGACATCCACACACCTTCCGCTGGGGCGACTCAAAGGCCTATCGCGGACTTTGTGGTGTGGGTTACACCCAAACGACTTGGTCACTAAACTTGTTAGTCACTAATCAGTGACTATATGCTCGACGGTATGAGTGAGAAGAAGATCATTGCTGTGGTGGGGGCTACCGGCGAGCAGGGTGGGTCGGTGGCGCGGGCGTTGCTGGCCGACGGGGAGTTCGCGGTGCGTGCCCTCGCCCGCAACCCCGAGTCGGACGCGGGCAAGAAGCTCGCCGAGTTGGGTGCCGAAGTCGTGAAGGCCGACCTCTACGACGTCGAGAGCCTCAGGAAGGCGTTCGGTGGGGCGTATGGGGCCTTCCTGGTCACGCCCTACTTCACGCACATGACGCCCGCCAAGGAAGTTGAGGAGGTGCGCAACCTCGTCGAGGCGGCGCACGGGTTGAAGCACGTCGTGTGGTCGACGTTGGAGGACACGCGGGAGGCGATCTCGCTCGACGACGACCGGATGCCGACGCTCGAGGGGAAGTACAAGGTGCCGCACTTCGACGTGAAGGGTGGCGAGGCGGACCCGTTGTTCGCGGAGGCCGGACTGCCCACCACGTACGTGCGGAACTCGTTCTACTGGAACAACCTGTTGCAGGGGTCGGCGCCGTACCGCGCGGGGGACGGGGCGCTCCGGCTGGCGTTGCCGATGGGGGAGAGCAGGATCTCGGGGATCGCGGCCGAGGACATCGGCAAGGCCGTGGTGAGCATCCTCAAGCAGCCGGAGAAGACGATCGGGCAGACGATCGGGCTGGGTGCCGAGCACCTGACCGGGCAGGAGGTCGCCGAGGTGTTCAGCGAGGTGCTGCAAGAGAAGGTCGTCTACGAGCCCATGTCGCACAACGACTTCCGCGCGCTCGGGTTCCCGGCGGCGGAGGACCTCGGCAACATGTTCCAGTACTACACCGAGTTCGCCTCGCACATCCTGCCCCGGCGCGACATCGGGCAGACGCGGGAGCTGGTGGCGGCGCCGTTGACGCTCAAGGAGTTCCTCGTCGCGCACCGCGAGGAGATCGTGCTCGGCTAGTAGCCGCGCGAGATCTCCTCGAAGACCTGCTTGAACTCGGTGAAGCGGTCCTTGCCCACCAGCGAGGCCAGGCGGCCCTCGATGTCGGCGATGATCCGCTGTGCCTGGACCATCTGGTCACGGCCCTGGTCGGTGGGGACGACGAGTTTCGCGCGGCGGTCCGCCGGGTCGGGTTGGCGGGTGACGTAGCCGAGGCGTTCCAGTTCGTCGATCAGGGTGCCGATGACCTGCTTGTGCTGGCCGGAGCGGTCGGAGAGTTCGCTCGCCCTGGTGCCTCCGGTGGCGATGTGGGCCATGACGGCGCCGTGGCGCGGGCGCAGGTGCTCGTGGCCCGCTTCGGCGAGGCGGGTGAAGAGCTCCTTCTGGAACACGGAGAGCAGGTGCGCGGAGAGCACGCCGACGTCGGGCATGGTGCGATGGTAACCCGGTCGCGGTCCGGTCCGAAGAGGACGGACGGATCGCGTGGCCCGCCAGGGGAGGCGGGCCACGCGGGGATCAGGCCTGCGGTTCGTACAGGCTGAACGGCGTGCCCTGGTCGTCCGTGCAGTGGGCGATGCGGCCGACCTCGGGGACGGTCTGGACGTCGTCGGCCTTGCCGCCGAGCTCGGCGACCTTGCGCGCGGACGCGTCGATGTCCGCGGTGTGGAAGTAGATCCGCGGCTGGGTGAGCTGCACGTCGCGCACCGCGATGGCGCCGGCCGCGCCGGTGGTGATCACGTGGTAGTCCTCGCCCATGGGGCTCGTGTCCCAGCCGAACACGCCCGCGTAGAACGCGCGGGCCCGCTCGGTGTCGTCGGCGGGCAGTTCGAACCAGTTGACCTGTCCGGACATCTCGATCGCTCCTTCGGTTTCTGCGAGCTGACGAGCGGAGGACGAGCGGGTCGGACGGAACTCGACATCAGTCCGCGAGATTTTTCCGCGACTCGGTGGAGACCTCCAGGGAACGCAGGCGGGCGGCGAGGAACCGGCGGTCGGCCGCGCTGACGGCCAGCTCCAGGGCGACCCGGTACGCCGCAACGGCTTCGGGCCGCCGGTCCAGGCGCCGCAGCAGGTCGGCGCGGGCCGAGTGCAGCAGGTGGTACGAGTCGAGACCGGTGATCCCGTCCATCAGCTCCAGGCCCGCGGCAGGCCCCCGGGCCATCGCCACGGCCACGGCGTGGTTGAGCTCGACCACGGAAGTCGGTGCCACCGAAAGGAGTTCGGCGTACAGGGCGACCACGCGCTCCCAGTCGACCGGGTCCTGCACGTGCAGCGCGGCGATCACGGCGTGCAGCACGTACGGGCCGGGCGAGCCGAACCGCAGCGCGCGGTCCAGCAGCGCCATGCCCTCGGAGATCTTGTCGGTGTCCCAGAGCGTGCGGTCCTGGTCTTCGAACAGCACGAGGTCGCCGTCGGGCGTGAGGCGTGCGGCGCTGCGCGAGTCGTGCAGCAGCATCAACGCCACCAGGCCGTGCGCTTCCGGTTCGTCGGGCATCAGCGCGGCCACGAGCCTGCCCAGTCGCAACGCCTCCGCACGCAACGGGGCGTCCGCCGTGGTGTAGCCGCGGGTGAAGATCAGGTAGAGCACGCCGAGCACGCCCTGGAGTCGTTCGGGCAGCAGGTGGTCGGCGGGCACCTCGAACGTGATCCCGGCGTCGCGGATCTTGCGTTTGGCCCGGACCAGGCGCTGGGCCAGCGCGGACTCGGCGACGAGGAACGTCCTGGCGATCTGCGCGGCGGTGAAGCCGGCCACGGCCTGGAGGGTGAGCGCCAGGCGCGCGTCCTCGGCCAGGGCGGGGTGGCAGCAGGTGAAGATGAGCGAGAGGCGCTCGTCGCCCAGGTCGACGAGCTGCTTCTCGGTCATGGTCACGGGTGCGGGCGGCGTCGGCAGCTTCGTGCGGGCCATGCGAGCGTGCCGCAGGCGGTCCAGCGCGTGGTTGCGGGCGACCGTGAGCAGCCAGGCGAACGGGTCGTCGGGCACCGACGTGCGGGGCCACTTGCGCAACGCCTGCGAGCACGCCTCCTGCAGCGCGTCCTCGGCCAGTTCGAAGTCGCCCAGCGCCCGCACCAGTGCCGCGAGCATCCGGGCCCGGTGCTCGCGGTAGACCCGCTCGACCGCGGCCGAGGCGAGGTCGCTCATGCCACCCCGTGGTTCAGGCCGGGGATGTGGTCGACCGGGCGCACCTCGATGGTCGCGCCGAAGTGCGCCTGCGGGACCATCTCGGCGAGCTCCAGCGCCTCGTCCAGGTCGCGGCAGTTCAGCAGGTAGTAGCCGCCGAGGTGCTCGTGCGTCTCGGCGAACGGGCCGTCGGTGAGCAGCGCCTTGCCGTCACGCACCCGCACGGTCGTGGCCGTGGTCGTGGGCTTCAGCGGGTCGCCCGCCACGAACACACCGCGGCGACGGCACTCGTCCGCGAAGGCGTTGACCCGGCCGAGGATCTCCTCGAACCGCTGGTCACCGGGCTGCGGCCGGTTCTCGCAGTTGTAGATCAGGAACATGTAGTGCACGGATGACCTCCAGTCGTCGTCCCGAGGACGAACGAGACCTCTGGAAGTCGACATTCGAGCACGCCCTGTTTCTCACGGCGAGCGGAGCACGTCCCACGTGCTGAGGGTGATCCGGTAGCCGACGAGCAGCAGGGCGTGCAGCAGGAACAACCACAGGCCCACGGCCGCCACGCCGCCGGGCACCGCCAGCCCGCCGTACGGGATCGCCCAGTCCACGGGGATCGCGAGGAACACCACGAACCCGTGCAGGAAACCCGTCAGGACGGCGCCGAGCCCGACCCCGGCCGCCGCGACCACCTTGAGCGGCAGCGAGACCGGTCCGACGAACGCGAACACCAGCGCCACGGTGACGCAGATCGGGACCATGTCGAGGTGGAACGACAGCACGACGCCCAGCACCGCGGACCAGCCGCCGCCCTCGTAGAGCGCGCCGACCTCCGGGGCGAACGCCAGCGGGAGCGCGACCAGCAGCGGCGCGAGCAGCAGGACGGGCAGGAACGCGATCCGCCCCGCCCAGCCGGTCCACTTCGTCACCCGTTCCCCGGCCGCCTGCACCAGTCCGCGGCGCAGGCCCTCGCCGTAGAGCGTGGCGGGGAACAGCGCGGCGGCGAGCAACGGCCAGGACGTGGTCGTCGCCGCCTCCGCCAGCTGGACCAGCGCCCCGGTGGGGTCGTGCGCGTCGGGCAACGCCCCACCGGCTGTGCGCGCGCCGTCGACGACGAGCTCCGGGCCGAACAGCACGGCGACACCGCGCAGGGCGATCAGCAGCAACGGCACCAGTCCCAGCGCCGAGAAGAACGTGAGTCCCGCGGCCCACAGCAGGAGGTCCCGGCCGCGCAGTGCGCTCGACGTGGCCGCCGCCACGGCGCGGAGTACGTGCATGATCGGGTGTACCCGAACCTGCACGGGCTCATCCACCCGCTTACGGTGGTGAGGTGACCGGTGACGAGGCGAACCCAGTCGTGGGCTGGTCCCGGCTGCACGGCGAGGACGTGTCCGCCAGCAGGCTCGTCGTCGGCTGGCTGCGGTTCGTGCACGCGCTGGCCCGGCTGTTCGACCGCGTGCACCCCGACGTCCTGTCCGCGGCCGGGGTGGTGGTCGCGGGCGGCGCGGTGGTCGCCGCCGGCGCGGGCGGGCGCTGGGCGTTGCTCGCACTGGTGCTGGTGGTCGCGACCGGAGTGTTCGACGGACTGGACGGCGCCGTCGCCCTGCGCACGGGCCGGGTCCGGCCGCTGGGCGCGGTGGTGGACGCCGTGGCCGACCGGCTCACGGACCTGTTGCTGGTCCTCGTCCTGCTCGTCCTCGGCGCCGGCGCGTGGTGGTGCGCGGCGATCGGCGCGGCGGTGCTGGTGCACGAGTACGCGCGGGCGAAGGCGCAGGCCGTCGGCATGAGGTCGGCCGGCGCGATCACCGCGGCGGAACGGCCGACGCGGGTGATCGTCGTCGCGATCGCCTGTCTCGGAACGGGTCTGGCGCCCGGCGGCACCCCGGTCACCGGGTGGAGCTGGGCCGTCGTGTCGGCCGTGGTGTGGGCGGGGTGCACCCTGGTCGGGTTCGGCCAGCTCGCCGCCGGTGTGCGGCGCGAGCTCTCCGGCCGTCCGTGGACCGGGCCGTTCGCGTCAGGCCGGTCCGACCAGGCGGGCGACGATCCGCGCTGACATCGCCACGAGCGGCAGCCCGCCGCCGGGGTGCGCCGAGCCGCCGACGAGGAACAGGCCGGGCACGGGGGAGCGGTTCGCCGGCCTGAGCAGAGCGGCGCGCGGCCCGTTCGACGACGAGCCGTAGATCGACCCGCCCACCGATCCCGTGTCGCGCTCCCAGTCGGCCGGCGTGCGGATCTCCCGCCACCGCACCCTGTCCCGGACGTCCAGGCCGCGCTCGGCCATCACCCGCAGGACGCGGTCGGCGTAGGACTCGGCGAGTCCGGGTGCCGTCCAGTCGACGTCTCCCTGCCGCGGCGCGTTGACCAGCACGAACCACGCCTCGTCGCCGTCGGGCGCGACGGTGGGGTCGTCCGGCGCGCACACGTAGACCGTGGGATCGGGCACCGGTCGTGGAGCGCGGCCGAAGATGGAGTCGAACTCGTCGTCGTAGTCGGCGGGGAACAACACGCGGTGGTGCGCGGGGTTCGGCGTCTTGCCGCGCAACGCGAGCAGCAGCACGAAACCGGACAACGAGGGCTGGGTCTTGCGCAGTGTCCTTCGTGGACGGTGCGAGCGCCGATCGCCGACCAGTTCGCCGTAGAGGTGCTCGGCGTCCACATCGGACACGACCACGTCGGCGCGCCGCCGTTCCCCGTCCCGCAGGCGCACGCCGGTGACCCCGCCGGCACCGGCCTCCACGGCGGCGACCGCCGCGTCGAACCGGAACCTCACACCGAGGTCGACGCACCGCTCGAACAACGCGTCACCGAGCTTGCGCAGCCCGCCGCGCACGTACCAGCCGCCGAACCGCTGCTCGATGAACGGCACCACCGTCATCAACGCGGGCGTGCGGCGCGGATCGGACCCGCTGTAGGTGGCGTAGCGGTCGAGCAGCATGCGCAGCCGCGGATCGGTCAGCCGCCGCTCGCCCACGCCGCGCAACGTGCGCCACGGCGCGATCGCCATCAGGTCACGGACGCTCGCCGAGCGGCGCAGCAGGTCCCGCACGCCGCCGAGCGGGTTCTGCAGCACCGGTTCGCCGACGAGGTCCCACAACCGTTCCGCGTCGGTGAGCACCGCACGCCACTGCCGTGCGGCCTCGACGCCGAACGCGTCGGTGAGCGCGGCCTCGACGCGGTCCTCGGCGTGCGGCATGTCGAGCTCGCTGCCGTCGGGGAAGCGGTAGCGGCAGGTCGGCTCCACCGGGACGATCTCCACGAGCTCGTCGAGCGGTGCCCCGGTGGCGGCGAAGAGGTCGCGGTAGACGTGGGGCAGCGTCAGCAAAGACGGCCCGGTGTCGAACGTGAACCCGTCGCGCCGCAACACGCCGAGCTTGCCCCCGTGGCCGCTCGCCTGCTCGTACACCGTCACGGCGTGCCCGGACGCCGCCAGGCGCGCGGCGGCGGCCAGCCCGCCCATCCCCGCACCGATGACCGCTACCTCTGCCACGTCAGCTGCTCTCCCGCAACGATCGGCCTTTCCAGTGCAACCGCCCGGTCAGCCGGGCCCGCCACGACCGCGCGACGAGGCCGAGCAGCACCCCCACCGACACCGGGTGCGCGAGGGCGTCGGGCCAGACCCGTCCGCCGGTGTGCCGCGCGGTCACGACCCTCGTCAGCACGCCGGCCGCGTACCCGGCCGCACCGGCGCGCGACCCCGCGAGCGCGGCGACCGGCGGCAGGACGTACAGCCAGGCCAGCAGGAGCGAGAGCGCGACGGCGCCCGCCGGGCTGCCGGTGGCCGACCAGAGCGACTTCTCGTACCCGTGGCGGACCTCCACCCAGTCCGAGTACATCCGGCAGGCCGCGAGGGTGCTGCCGTCGACGACCACACCGCGACCGCCGCTGCGCTTGACCGCCCGCATCAGCGCGATGTCGTCGAGCACCGCCGTGGCGATGCCCGCGAAGCCCCCGCTGCGGTGGTACGCGCGGGCGTCCACGACCAGGAACTGCCCGTTGGCCGCGGACAGCGACGGCCGCGGCGAGCGTTCGGCCAGCCGCAACGGCAGGAACACGAGCCACGACCACTGCAGCAGCGGTTGCACCAGACGCGTCCCGGTGCCGTCGGCGAGCTGGCGGGGGAACGGCGACACCACGTCGAGACCGTTGTCCCGCAACAACGCGACGGCCGCGGCGACCGCGTGCGGGGCCAGCACGACGTCCGCGTCGACGAACACCAGCACCTCGCCCCGTGCCAGCTCGGCCAGCTGGGCGCAGGCGTGCGGCTTGCCGGGAACACCGTCCGGCGGGGACGTCCCCGTGACGACGCGGATCCGCTCGTCGTCCCCGGCGACGCGGCGCACCACGTCCGCGGTGCCGTCGGACGAGCCGTCGTCGAGCACCACGACCTCCAGGTCCGGGACGCCGGTCTGCAACCGCAGCGACCTGATGGTGGGCGCGATCCGGTGCGCCTCGTCCCGGGCAGGCAGCAGGATCGACACCTTCTCGCGGCACCAGGGCGGAGCGGCGGCGGGAACCCGCATCAGCCGCGCGTTCACGAGGGCGTGCGCCGCGGCGATCGCGGCACCGACGGCGGCACCGCGCACCGCCGCGTCGAAGAAGTGCTTCACCGGTGCGCCCGCCACACCGCGACGGCGAACGGGATCGCCACCAGTCCCATGAGCAGGCCGGCGACCACGGACACCGCGGGACGGCCGAAGAACGCCGCGTGCGCCCACACCGAAGACCCGTAGGTCCACAGGTACAGCACCGGCGCCGGACCCACGCGCAGGTCGAGCTCACGGGTCACGCGCGGACGGCCGACACCGCGCTGCAGCACCGTCATCATCACGACCGACACCAGCACCCAGCCCGCGTAGTTCGTCAGCGGGACACCGTCCACCCCGGGCAGCGCCGGAGCGGGGGAGGACCACACCCAGTGGCCGGCGTCGACCATCTGCGGGTCGAGGAACACGTCCCACGACGCCAACGCCCACGCGCCGACCGCGACCACCGGCCACATCGGACGGTCGCCGCGCGACCAGCCGGTGAGCGACCGGCCGACGAGCAGCGCGGGCCAGCACATCATCACCCACGCCAGCGGCACGACCGCCGGAACGCCGGCCAGTTCGAGGCCGAGCGAGCCGGTGTAGCGGTAGTCGCCGAACGGGAAACCCGTGTGCACGCCGATGGTCTCGGCCAGCAGCCCGCCGCCTCCGGCGACCACCACCAGCAGGACGGCCGCGCGCGGTCCGAACCGGGCCAGGGCATCGCACACCGACGCCACCGCGAAAGCGATCACCGAGGCCACCGTCGTGAAGATCCGGTCGTCCGGCTCGGTCATCGAGTAGACGATCTGCGCCAGCACGACGAGCGCACCGCAGAGCCACGCCACCGCCGCCAGGGCGCGCACACCGCCGGCAAGCCCGCGAACGGGAGATCTCGTGACGTCCGGCCGCACTTCGACGCTCACGCCGACCTCCTGCGACGCGCCGCCGTGCGCAGCAGGGGAACGCGGCCTTCGAGCGGGACCGACCAGAGGTCCGTCCCCGCGACGCCCCACTGCCCGAGCAACCGGTTGGCCGCGGCGAACCCGGTCGTGGCCGCGCGTTCCATCAACGCCACCGGCAGGTCGATGCGCACCAGGTCCCCGGCCAGCACCAGGAAGTCGTCCGGAGTGCCGACCCGCGGCCGCTTCTCGTACCCGCCGGCGGGGAACAGCGGGCAGTCCGAGCGCCACTCGTGCCGTTCGTCGATCACCTTGGCGCCCTTGGTCTCCGGGTAGACCTCGGTCAGCTGGTCCCACAGCCGCTGCCTGGCCGACTCTTCGTCCACATCGGACGGTATGGCGTACCCGTGCAGCTCCACCACCGAGCCGCCGGTGCGCGCCGCCCACGCCCTCGCCTCGTGCTCGTAGTCGTCGAGCACGCTCACGTTGTCGAGCAGGTCGTAGCCGCTGGTGCCGATGAAACCGGGGCGGTCGACCCGCCGGTCGAGCCAGTACCGCGACACCAGGAACGGTGGCGCGGTGCGCAGTTCCGCCACCCGAGCGCGCCACTGCGCGTCACCCAGTTCCGGTGACGACTGCACGATCGCGCGCAGCCCGTTCACGTCGGCGGCGAGCACCACGGCGTCGGCGTCGAGCGCGCCGTCGCCGGTGGTGACGGTGAACCGCTTCGCCCCGCCCGTGCCGATCGACCGCACGTCCACGCCGGTGCGCACCTCGGCGCCCAGGTCGGTGAGCCGCTGGCCCAGCGGGTCCCACAGCCCGTGCGGGAACGGGTCCGCCGCCACGTCGAAGAGCAGTCCCTCGTTCGACCCGAGGAAGTAGATGTGGAACATCACCGCGAGCTCGGCGGCCGACATGTCCCGCGGGTGCGCGAAGAAGCTGCGGGAGAACACCTCGAACGCGAGCGCGTGCGCCGCCTCGGGGAACCGGACCCGCCGCAGGTACTCGGCCGCGTCGATGCCGTCGAGCTCGTCGTAGACCCCCGGGACGGACACGTCGAGCAGCTTCAGCGCCGCCTCCGGGTTCATGTCCGGCAGGTCGCGCCAGCGGAAGGTCGGGCTCCGCCGCAGGAAGGCCAGCACGTTCCACGGCGCCGTCGTGGGCATGCCGGCGAACGAGTCGCGGGCGCCGCGCGCGTGCCACAGCGGGTAGTCCGGCATCGCCGTCAGCGCGCGCCCGTCCGGGTCGACCCGCCGCAGCAACACGCGGAGGTTGTAGTACTGCCGGAAGAACGCGTGGAAACCGCGGGTCATCGTGACGTCGCTGCCGTCGGCGAGCCGCGTGTGCCAGCCACCGACCCGTCCGCCGAGGTAGGTCTCGCGTTCGTGCAGCACGACCCGCGCACCGCGTTCCGCGAGCAGCGTGGCCGCCGAGAGACCGGCGATGCCGCCGCCCACGACGGCCACGACCGGCGCGTCACCCGCGAACCCGGGACGTCCCGCCGGCGCGGGGATCCGCACCGCCTTGCGATCCTTCATCGGTGCTCCCGTTCCGGCCCCCGGCCGTCGGCCCGAGCGGTCCCGGGCGCGCTCCAGCCCCGTGACGGCACGCGGCGTCACGACCAGTGCGTTCCGGATCCGTTCGAAGCGAGTGGGACGGCGCCTCAGCTCCGGCGCCGTCGTGGCGAGTTCTCCGCCTCTTCGACCGTATGGGCAGCCCGCCCGGCGTGCATGACGAGTCAGGCCTCGCGGCTCTGGTCGACGGCGACCACGTCGAGCACCTCGTCGAACGACCCGTAGGCGTGATCGGGGATCGAGTGCAGCGCGTGCACGGTGTCCTCGTCGGCGTTGTTGCGCGAGGCGTGGTCGACCAGCTGCCCCTTGTCCGCAGGGTAGGCCACGTCGGCCAGCACCGTCCTCAACCGGTCGACGGTGGTCGTGTCGCTCATCGCTCTCCTCGGGTCGGCGTCTCCGAAGCCACGGCTACCCGCGCTGGGCAGCCGAAAACGCGCCGTCCACCGCAAGACGTCCGGTGCGCCGGTCCCGCTCAGCACCACGGCCCCGGGGTTTTTTACGTGACATGTCATTCGATCTGCGGGCTCGCCCCGGATGTTCCCGGAGGTGGCGGCGTTATAGTGATCGCGATGGCGGGTGAAGCGCGGGACCAGCGGTGGCTCGACGACGAGCAGGCGCGCGCCTGGCTCGCGTTCATGCGCGTGCAGCTGCGCCTCGCGTACGAGATGAACCGCCAGTTGCAGGCGGACAGCGGGCTCTCGCTCTCCGACTACGACGTGCTCAACGCGCTGAGCCAGGCCCCTGCCGGGTGCCTGCAGGTCACTTCCCTCGCCGCGACGATCGGCTGGGAGCGCAGCCGGCTGTCGCACCACGTCAAGAGGATGAGTCGCCGGGGCCTGGTCACCTGCGACCTCGCGCCGTCCGATCGGCGCGTCACCGAGGTGACCCTGACCGTGGAGGGCCGGCACACCCTGGCCGCCGCGGCGCCGGGGCACGTGGCGCTCGTCCGGCGCCTGTTCTTCGACGGTCTGCCGGAGGAGTCGTTGCCGCAGATCAGCGGGGCGCTCGAGGCCATCTACGAGAACATCCTGGCGAACGGCACCCTGCCGCGCCCGGACCTCGAATCCCGCCGCTGAACCGCTCGGTTCGCTGAAGCCCGTCCGGTCGGGACGGGTACCTGTGGCCGCTGTCACCGCATCCTTCGCGACCGCGCCGGAATGCGCCGACCGCCCGGCCAGTTACATGACATGTCACGTAACTGCACCGATCGGAGAAGGACAGCCATGGGCACGTTCGAAGGCAAGACGGTGGTCGTCACGGGTGGAACCAGCGGCATCGGCCTGGCGGTGGCCAGGCGGTTCGCGAGCGAGGGCGCCCACGTCGTCGTGACCGGCCGCCGCAAGGAGGTCCTGGACGAGGCGGTCGAGCACATCGGGAACGGCGCGACCGGCTTCCAGGTCGACAGCGCCGACCTGAGTGATCTGGACCGGCTCTACGAGGCCGTCCGCGAGCAGGGCCGCGGGATCGACGTGCTGCACGTCAACGCGGGAGGCGGCGAGTTCGCGACCCTGGAGGAGGTGACCGAGCAGCACTTCGACGAGACGTTCGGCACCAACGTCAAGGGCACGGTGTTCACCGTCCAGAAGGCGCTGCCCCTGCTCAACGAGGGCGCCTCGGTGATCCTCACGGGGTCGACGGCCGGCACGCGGGGCAGCGCGGCGTTCGGGATCTACGGGGCGACCAAGGCCGCGATCCGGTCCCTGGGCCGGACCTGGGCGAACGAGCTCGCCACCAGGGGCGTGCGGGTGAACACGATCAGCCCCGGCCCCATCGGCACCCCGGGGCTCGACGGACTCGCCGCCGAGGGCGCGACCGACGAGCTGAGGAACGGTCTCGCGGCCGGCGTGCCGCTCGGGCGGCTCGGCTCGCCGGACGAGGTCGCCGAGGTGGTGCTGTTCCTCGCCTCCGGGCGGAGCTCCTTCGTCACGGGCGTCGAGCTGTTCGTCGACGGCGGCATGAACCAGGTCTGACCGCGAACTCACGCCGGCGGGTCGGTGACCACCAGTGCCAGCTCCCCGTCGGCGACGGTGACGAGGACGTGCTGCCCGCCGCGCAGCTCGTCCCCGAGCAGGGCGCGCGACAGCCGCCGGTCGAGCTCCTTGGCGATCGTGCGGCGCAACGGCCGGGCGCCGTGCTCGGGCACGTACCCGCGGGCCGCGAGCCAGTCCACGGCCTGGTCGTCCACCTCGAGGGTGATGTCCTGCTCCCGCAGCCGCAGGCGGGTGCTCTCCAGCAGCAGCACGGTGATCCGGCGCAGCTGGCCGGCGTCGAGGCCGCGGAACAGGATGATCTCGTCGACGCGGTTGAGGAACTCGGGGCGGAAGCAGCGGCGGACCGCGGCCATCAGCGGCCCGCGCAGCTCCTCGACGTCCGCACCGGACAGCAGCTCCTCGGCGCCGATGTTGCTGGTCATGATGATCACGGTGTTGGCGAAGTCGGCGGTGCGGCCCTGGGCGTCGGTGAGCCTGCCCGCGTCGAGCACCTGCAGCAGGGTGTTGAAGACGTCGGGGTGCGCCTTCTCGATCTCGTCCAGCAACAGCACCGAGTACGGCACGCGCCGGACCGCGCCGGTGAGCTGGCCCGCGTCCTCGTAGCCGACGTACCCCGGTGGCGCGCCGATCAGGCGGGAGACCGTGTGCTGCTGCCCGAACTCGCTCATGTCGAACCGGATCAGCCGGTCCTGCGAACCGAAGAGCGCCTCGGCCAGCGCCCGCGCGACCTCCGTCTTGCCCACCCCGGTGGGGCCGAGGAACAGGAACGAGCCGATGGGCCGGTGCGGGTGCTTGAGGCCCGCCCGGCCCTGGCGGACCGCGTCGGCGACCGCCTCGACCGCCTCGTCCTGACCGACGATCCGCTGGTGCAGCAGGTCCTCCAGGTGCAGCAACCGGTGCCGTTCGGCTTCGGTGAGCTGGGCGACCGGGATGCCCGTGCTGCGCGACACGACCTCGGCGACGTCGTTCGGCCCGACCTCGGGCGCGGCGGCCAGCGCGGCGCGGGCGGCGTCCAGCTCGGCTGACGCGCGGCGCAGTTCGTCGTCCAGGAACGGCAGTTCCTCGTCCGGCGCGCCGTCCCGCTCCCGTTCCAGGCGGTGGATCCGCTGCTCGAGTGTCACCGGGTCCGGTGGCAGCGGTGCCTTCTCCCGCAACCGGACCCGCGCGCCCGCGCGGTCCACCAGGTCGACCGCCTTGTCCGGCAGGAACCGGTCGGTGACGTACCGGGCCGACAGCTCGACGGCCGCCACGACCGCCTCGTCGGTGATCCGCACGCCGTGGTGCGCCTCGTACCGGGCGCGCAGGCCGCGCAGGATGGCGATCGCCTCGCCGGGCGACGGTTCGGCGACGTGCACGGGCTGGAACCGCCGTTCGAACGCGGCGTCCTTCGCGATGTGGCGGCGGTAGTCCTCGGCCGTGGTCGCCCCGATCACCTGCAACCGCCCGGAGGTGAGCACCGGCTTGAGGATGTTCGCCGCGTCCATCGGCGCGTCCTCGGCACTGCCCGCGCCCACGACGGTGTGCAGCTCGTCGATGAACAGGACCACCATCCGGTTCGACGCGGCCACCTCCTCGACGACGCCCCCGAGCCGTTCCTCGAACTCGCCCCGGTACTTGGCCCCGGCCACCATCCCCGCCAGGTCGAGGGAGACCAGCCGCCGGTCCCGCAGCGTCGCGGGCACGTCACCGGAGGCGATCCGCGCCGCGATGCCCTCGACGATCGCGGTCTTGCCGACCCCTGGGTCACCGATCAGCACGGGGTTGTTCTTCGTGCGCCGCGACAGCACCTCGAGCACCTCGTCGACCACGTCGTCCCGCCCGATCACCGGGTCGAGCAGGCCGTCGCGCGCCGCGGCGGTGAGATCGCGCCCGTAGTGGTCGGTGCGCCTGGTCGCGGACGGAGGCCCGCCGAGCCCGCCGAACAGCTTGCCGACGAGGTCCTCCCACGACGTGGAGCCGAAGCCGAACACCCAGTCGTCACCGCTCACGGCCTACCCGCCTTCACCCGGTCGAGGGACTCTGCCCCCGATCCTCCTCCGCGCACGCCGCGGGCACAGGTCAGCGCTGGTGGCGGGCGGCCGCGAACCGGTCGGCCGCCTCGCGCAGGTCCACGATCGGCGGCGGGTAGTCGAGGGCCTTGACCTCGTCCTCGGGCAGCGTCCACGGTTCGTGCACGTGGGCAGGGTCCACCTCGGCCAGCTCGGGCAGGTAGCGCTTCACGTAGGCGCCGTCGGCGTCGTAGCGCTTCGCCTGCGCCACCGGGTTGTGCACGCGGTTCGGGCGCGTGTCGGTGCCCGTGCCGGCGACCCACTGCCAGTTCATCTGGTTGTTCGCGAGGTCGCAGTCCACGAGCAGGTCGACGAAGTGCCGGGCGCCCCGCCGCCAGTCCAGGTACAGCGTCTTGCACAGGAAGCTCGCCGTGACCAGCCGGGCGCGGTTGTGCATCCAGCCCTCCCGCGCGAGCTGGCGCATCCCCGCGTCGACCAGCGGGTAGCCGGTGCGGCCGTCCCGCCACGCCGCGAAGTCGCGGTCCGACCGGCGCCACCGGTCGCCGCGGGTGCGGTAGTCCTTCGTGGCCGACTCCGGGCGGGCGGCCAGCACCTGGTGGTGGAAGTCGCGCCACGCGAGCTGCCGGGTGTAGGCGCGGGCACCCTCGGACGCGGTGCCGACGCGGTCCAGCAGCTCGGTCACCGACACCGTGCCGAAGTGCAGGTGCGGCGACAGGCGGGAGGTGGCGTCGTCGGCCAGCGCGTCGTGCACGTCGGCGTAGTCGGCGACGCCCGTGCGCGCCCAGGCCGCCATCAGCTCGCGGCCCGTGGTCTCGCCACCTTCTGCCAGCTCCGGCGACGGCGTGCCGTGGCGCAGATCGGGCACGTCACCGCTGATCCGCGGCGTGGTCAACCGCTGCGGCGCGCGCAGGACACCGCGCCGGTGCACCGTCTCCCACTTGCGGAAGTACGGAGTGAACACCGCGAAGTGGTCGCCGCCACCGGACGGGGTGAGCGAGAGCGGCGGGACCGCGTTGACCGACATGTCGTGCACGTGCAGGTCGGCCCCGAGCCCGCGCAGCGCCTCCTCCCGGCGGCGGGCGTACCGGCTGACGTCGGCGGCGACGTGGATCTCGGTGACGTCGTGGTCCCGGACGATCCGGGCGACCTCCTCGGCGACCTGCCCGCGGCGCACCACCAGCCTGCCGCCGCGCTCCCGCAGCGCCGCGTCCAGGTCGGTCAGGCTGTCCACGAGGAACGAGGCCCGGTTGGAGTTGAAGAACGACGAGGAGACGATCGCGTCGTCCACGACGAACAACGGCACGCAACGGTCCGCAGTGGACGCGGCGTGCAGCACGGGGTTGTCGTGAACCCGCAGGTCGCGGGTGAACAGCGCGATCGACGTCGTCATCGGACAGCGGTACCCGGTGTCCCGGTCCCGCAACCGCCGGTCACCCGTTGGTGGACGGACGGTTGCGCTCACCCGAAAACGGGCAGTTGATGCGGGTGACGATCGACCACGGCGAACCGCAGCACCTCGACCGCGAGGCGCAGGAGTTACTCGACCCGCACCACCACCGTGCGAGCCTGCACGTCGGCGACCAGTTCGTCGTCGATCCCGACCAGGTCCTCGAGAACGTCGCGATGGCGATGGAGCGGCTCGACCTCGACACCAGCACGCCGGTCAGCATCGAGGAGGACGTCGCGACCCTGGAGGAGCTGGTCGCGATGGTCGACCACTTCGACAGGGGACCGCAGCTCGTCGCCCACACCCTCAACACCGCGGCACGCGTGATGAACGCCCGCTACCCCGCGGAGCTCGTGCACCACCCGCTGCCCCCGGACTGCGACCTGCGCCGGCTGTTCCACGCCGACGTCGACGAGCGCAGCCAGGACGTCGCGCGGGCGCTGTTCAACCAACGGCTGGTGCGGGCCTCGGCCGTGCGCGAATCCGAGATCGCGATCGACCTCGACGACCTCACCTCGCAGCAGCGCATCGAGGTCTTCATGGCGCTGTTCTTCCTGTACGGCATCAAGGTCGGAGCGCTGCAGAACCGGACCGGCATCCGATGAGGTGCCTCGTGATGGGCGCGACCGGCCACCTCGGGTCGCGTCTCGTGCCGGAGCTGCTGGCGCACGGGCACGACGTGTCCGTGCTGGTCCGAGACAGCACCCAGGCGACGAGGTTCCCCACCAACGTGATGGTGCACGTCGGCGACGCCGCGGACGCGTCTTCCGTCCGCGAAGCCCTGGCGGGCAAGGACGTCGTGTACTTCCTCGTGCACTCGCTGGAGCGGCCGGACTTCGCCGACGTCGACCGCGGGGCCGCCGCCGTGCTGGCGGCCGCGGCGGCCGAGGCCGACGTGCGGCAGGTCGTCTACGTCGGCGGGCCGCGCCCCGGTTCCGCCGGGCTCTCCGCGCACCTCGCCTCCCGCGCCGAGGTCGGCGACCTCGTGACCGCCGGCCGGGTGCCCGCACTCGTGCTGCAGGCACCGATGATCATCGGCGCCGGGTCGACGAGCTTCGAGCTGCTGCGGTCGTCCGCGCGGATCACGCCGTGGGTGCCGGTGCCGTCGTGGATGCACAACACCAGCAGGCCGGTCGCGGTCGCCGACGTCGTGCACTTCCTGGTGGCCGCGGCGAACCTCCCGGAACCGGTCGACGGCGTGTACGACGTGCTCGGCCCGGAACGGCTGAGCTACCTGGACCTCGTGCAGCGCTGCGCCCGCGTCCTGGGCCTGCCGGTCCGGCTGCCGCTGCCGTCCCCGCTGTGGTCGCACAAGCTCGCGGCGCAGGTCGCGGGCTGGGTCACGCCGGTGCCCGCGGCGGTCGCGGAACCCCTGTTCGCGTCGCTGGACCACGACCTCGCGAAGTCCGGCCCGCCCGTCACCGAGGTCCTGCCGCCCCCGCCGGACGGCCCGACGAGCCTCGACAACGCCATCCGGGCCACGGTCGCCGAGGAGACCGCGACGGCCGACGGCGAGGTGTTCACCGAGGAACGCACCGTGCTCACCGAGGCCTCGCCGCAGGAAGTGTGGCGGGCGGTGAACACCTTGGGAGGCAAGGACGGCTGGCACACGATCCCTCTCGTGTGGACGGTCCGGGGCGCGATCGACCACCTGTTCGGCGGCGTCGGGCTGTACCGGGGCCGGGCACCCGAGATCGGCGAGGGTGACGTGGTCGACTTCTGGACGGTGGTGCACCGCGACGACGACGCGCGGCGCCTGGTCCTGCGCGCGGACATGAAGATGCCCGGCCACACGTTGCTGGAGATGCGCGTCGACCGCCGGGGAGAGCACACGCGCTACCGGCAGAAGGTCACCTTCACCGCCGACGGACTGCTCGGCCAGCTGTACTGGATGGCGCAGAAACCGTTGCACGACATCGTGTTCGCGACGATGGCGCGGGGCATCGTCAGGAAGGCGTCGACGTAGTGGACCGCTCCAGGAACTCCACGGCGGCGGGTCCGTCCGGCCCGTCCACGAGCACCGACCCGGACGCCACGACCACCCGGGCCGACCGGCCGCCGAGCGTCCCGAGGTACGGACCGTCCGGCGGCAGTGCGGTCCCCAGAGGTACGGCCAGGACACCGCCGGCCAGCACGCCCTCCACCCGGTGCGGCCGCCCCAGCACGGCTGCGGCGGCCCGGACGTCCCCGCGCCGCACCAGTTCCCGCACCCGCGTGGACGAGCACCCGTCCACCAGGTCGACCCCGTGCGCCTCCAGTCCCAGCTCCCGCAACGTCCGCACGGTCCCGGCGCCGCGGTGGCCGAACGTGAAGTTCGCCCCGACCACGACGGCCTCGGCGTGCAGCGCCCCGACCAGGACCTCGGACACGAACGCCGCCGGTGACAGCGCCGCGAGCGAGCGCGTGAACGGCAGCACCAGGATCGCCTCCACGCCGAGGGAGTGCCCGAGCTCGGCCCGCCGGTCCACGGTGCTCAGCGCGGACGTGTCGCGGGGCAGGCCGAGCACCCGAGCCGGGTGCGGGTCGAACGTCACCAGCACCACCGGCCGGGTGCCCGCCACCTCGCGGGCCGCCGAGATGAGGTGCGCGTGCCCGCGGTGCACGCCGTCGAACACCCCGATCGTCACCACGCACCCCGGCCAGTCGCCGGGCACGTCCGCCGGCGACCGCCAGACCAGTCCCTCCCGGACGGCGGTCATGGTTGCGCGGCCAGGTCGGACGGATGGGTCGCGAGCGGCGTGACCTGCACCCGCATGTACTCCCAGAGGGGCAGCGACGACAGGAACGCGTGCAGCTCGTCGTTGGACGGCACGTCGAAGACGCTGATGTTGCTGTACTGGCCGACGACCCGCCACAGGTGCGGCCACACGCCGAGCTTCTGCAGCTCCAGCGCCCGTTCCTTCTCGGCGCGGACCAGTTCGGCCCGGTCGTTGGGGTCCATGTCGTGGGGCAGGGACACGTCCATCCGCACGTGGAAGAGCATGGTCACCTCCGGGTGAAGGCCGCGACGGCCGCGGGGTCCAGCTCGACGCCGAGCCCCGGACCGACCGGCAGGTGCAGGTCACCGCCGTCGTAGCGCAACGGCGTGGTGAGCAGCTCCTCGCGCATGAGCAACGGCCCGAACAGCTCGCTGCCCCACGTCACGGCAGGGGAGGCGCAGGCGAGGTGCAACGACGCCGCCGTGCCGACCGGGCTCTCGATCGAGGTGCCACCGTGGCAGGGAATACCCGCCGCGGCCGCGATCGATGCGATGGCCGCCGTGGCGCGCAAGCCGCCGCTCTTCGTGGTCTTCAGCGAGAACACGTCCGCGGCGCGCAGGCCGGCGAGCCGCAGGGCGTCGGACGGCGTGCGCAGCGACTCGTCCGCCATCACCGGGATCGGCAGCGCCCGGTTGATCTCCGCGAGCCACTCGGCCTCGGCTCCCGGAACGGGTTGCTCGACCAGTTCCACGCCCGCGTCGGCGAGCCGGGGCAGGTGCCGCAACGAGGTCAGCCGGTCCCAGCGCGCGTTGAGGTCCACCCGCACGCCCGCGACCCCGGCGAGCTTCTCCGCGATCGCGCACACCCGCCGCACGTCGTCGGCCGGATCCTGCGCGCCCATCTTGAGCTTGAAGCTGCGGTGCCCCAGGTCGAGCTTGGCCATCGCCTCCTCGATCACCACGTCCGCCGGTTCGGTGCCGAGCGCCCACGTCACCGGGACGGACGTGCGCGCGAGCCCGCCGAGCAGCGTGTGCACCGGCACGCCCAGCGACCTGGCCCACGCGTCGTGCAACGCGACCTCGACGGCGGCCTTGGCGTAGAGGTTCGCGTTGACGACGTCACCGACGGCCTGCTGGATGCCCGCTATGTCGTCGACCCGGCGTCCCAGCAGCAGGGGGGCGATGTACCGGTCGACGACGACCTTCATGGTCTCGACCGACTCACCGCCCCACCACGGCCCGCCCGGCACGACGCCCTCGCCGAGGCCGACCACCCCGCCCGCGGTCCGGACGTGGACGAGCAGCACGGGCTGCGCGTCCATCCCGGTGCGGGCGAAGCGGTGCGGCCGGACGAGCGGGACGTCCAGCAGGACGGTGTCCACGCCGTCGATCAGCAGGTCGTTCATGCGGGCTCGAGCACGAAGTCGTAGGAGACCCGCTGGCCGGAGGGCGTCAGCACGAGCTCGGGCTTCACGGCCTCCGCGACGTCGCTGTCGACGTACTCACCGCCCGCGAAGTAGAGCTGCGTCGTGATCGGCCGGTGGCCGGGAGCCCGCACGACCAGGTGCAGGTGCGCAGGCCGCCACGGGTGCCAGCCGGCCGCGTCGATCAGCCGCCCGGTCGGTCCGTCGGTCGGGATCTGGTACGGCGCGGGCTGCACCGTCGTGATCTCGAACCGGCCGCCGGCGTCGGTCGTCACGACCCCGCGCAGGTTGCCGGCGGGGATGCCCGGCGCGAACCCCGAGTAGTAGCCCTCGGCGTCGGCGTGCCAGATGTCGAGCTCGGCGCCGGCGAGCGGCCGCCCGGCCAGGTCGGTCACCCGCCCGGAGAACGTGAGCGGGTCGCCCTGCTCGTCCGGGCGCCGGGGCAGCGTGCAGACGGACGGGAGCGAGACCTGGTCCGGCAGGTAGTACGGGCCGAGGATGCTGCCCTTGGTGCCGTCCTGGGTGCGGGCGGCGACCTCCTCGACGACGTGCTCCACGAAGACGTCCAGGAACAACGGCCACTCGCCGCCCTCGCCGAGGTCCATCAGCCACCGCTTCGCGGCCTGGAACTCGAGGTAGGTGACGTCGTGCTCGCGGATCGCCGAGTGCACGGCGTGCAGCACCGCGGTGACCACTGTGGACACCCGCTCGGGGGAGACGGCGAGCCCTTCCCTTGCCGTGGAGCGGAAGTTCGCGCTGGCGGACGCGCCGGAGTCGGCGGCGGTGGGGGAGTGAACGGCAGTCATCGGGAGGGTCACCTTCCGTTCAGGACGGTCGCGCCGGGGTTGTAGAGGTCGGGGACGGTCCAGCCGTCCAGGTCGTACTCGGCCATGCACTGCTCGGCGAAGCCCTTCATGGAATCAGCCAGGCCGGACTGCTGCGCGGCGAACAGCATCTCCGCGCGCACGCCCTCGTGGTTGCCCGAGTAGTTGCGCTCGTACAGCTCGTGCCGGCCGCCGAACTCGCTGCCGATCGAGTCCCAGATCAGCTTCATCAGCTTCACGCGCTCGACGGCGTCCACGCCGTTCGACCCGCGCACGTACTTGTCGAGGTACGGCCGCGTCTCGCCGGACAGGAAGTCCTTGGCCGACGACGGCAGGTAGATCAGCGCGGATCCCATGTCCTGCATGATGATCTCGCGGATGCGCGGGTAGCCGACGGTCATGAACCACCGGTAGGCGAGGCCGAAGTCGAGGTGCGGCAGCACCGCGCCGTCGACCCACTCGTCGGGCTTCGCGCACATCGCCTCGGACAGGCCGTGGAACAGGTTGCGCCACCCGATGACCTCGCCGACGCGGGTCTGGATGCCGCGGAAGTCCTTGACGCCGGTGGCCTCCACGCCCTTGAGCAGCAACCCGGCGATGAAGTCGAGCTTCACCGACAGCCGCGTGACGCCGTGGAACGTGAAGCGGTGCAGGAACCCGGAACCGGGGAAGAACGTGCTGGCCTTGTCCGCGTCGCCGTAGATGAAGACGTTCTCCCACGGGATCTTCACGCGGTCCAGCACGAAGATCGTGTCGTTCTCGTCGAACCGCGACGAGAGCGGGTAGTCGAACGGCCCTGTGGTCCGGTCCACGTTGTACGCGTAGGAGTTGCGGCAGATCAGCTTCATGCCCGGCGCGCCCATCGGCACCGTGCACACCAGCGCGAACTCCCGCTTCTTGATGGGCAGGCCGTAGTGCGCGATGAAGTTGTAGTTCGTGATCGCCGACCCGGTGGCCACGACCTTGGCGCCGGACACGATGAGACCGTCGTCGCGCTCCTCCTCGACGTGCATGAAGACGTCGCTGACCTCGTCGGGGTCGCGGTTGCGGTCGACAGGCGGGTTGATGATCGCGTGGTTCCAGTACAGGACCTTCTCCTGCGACTCCTGGTACCAGCGGCGGGCGTTGTCCGCGAAGGGGTTGTAGAAGTCGGCGTTGGCGCCGAGCGTGCCGAGGAACGCGGCCTTGTAGTCGGGGCTGCGGCCCATCCAGCCGTACGTCATGCGCGCCCACTCCGCGATGGCGGCGCGGTCGGCGTAGAGGTCGGCGCTGCTGCGGGGCGTGCGGAAGAACGGGTGCGTGAAGCCGCTGCTGCCGGTGTCGGTCGGCGCGGTGAGCACGGCCTGCCGGTCCGGGTCGTGCAGCGCGTCGTACAGACGGGCGGTCATCCGGACGGAGTTGCGGAACGCCGGGTGCGTGGTGACGTCGTCGACCTTCTCGCCACCGAGGAAGATCTCACGTCCGTCCCGGATGGACTCGACGTACTCCTCGCCGGTCATCGGCCGGGTGGTGCGTTGCTGCTGCTGCGTGGTCATGCCTAACCCTTCAGCGTCGAAGTGGTTCGCAGTGGGGCGAAGTCCGTGCCGAACCACCCGATGTCCGGGCAGTCGACCGAGCTCATCCAGTGGTCCGCGGTGCGTCCGGCGATCTCGCGGAACGCGCCACCGAAGAACAGCAACGGATCGGCGTCGCTGGTGTGCAGGTGTGCGACCTCCCCGATGACGATCAGGTGGTCGCCGCCGTCGTACGTGCGCCAGGGCAGGCACGAGATGGTCGCGGCGGTGCCGAGCAGGACGGGGGCGGTCGGCCCGTCGGCCCAGCGGGGTGCGGGACGTCCCTGCGGACGGCCCGCGAAGGTCCAGGCCGCGTCGATCTGGTCGGCGGCGAGGACGTTGACGGCGAACGGCTTGGCGTCGAGGAACCGGCAGGCCTTGGACTCGCGGGTGAGCGTGACCTGGCACAGCGCCGGTTCGAGCGAGACGGCCGTGAAGGCGTTGACGGTCGCGCCGTGCGGCTCTCCGTCGTCGTTGCGGCAGGTCACGACCGTGACGCCGGTGGCGAACCTGCCGAACCCGGTGCGGATTGTGCGGTGATCCAAGGTCATCTCCCGCTCCTCCTGTACGCTATGCGTACAATCTGTACGCTTTGCGGTTACATGAGAGTGCACCGACGCTGCGGCCGTGTCAACGGGGTGCGGTGCGGAAAGATGGGGCGATGACCAGCGGGCCGGACGAGCGCGACTTCATCCAGAGCATCGAGCGCGGGTTCGCGGTGCTGCTCGCGTTCGACGAGGAGAGGACCAGCCCGAACCTGGCCGAGCTCGCGGCCGCGACCAACCTCTCGCGCCCCGCCGTGCGCCGGATCCTCCTCACCCTGCAACGACTCGGGTACGTCCGGAACGAGGGCACGCGGTGGACGCTGACGCCGCGGGTGCTCAGCATCGGGCAGCACTACTCGGCGTCGCACGCGATGATCGAGATCGCCCAGCCGCACCTGCTGGAGCTGTCCGCGAAGACGGGGGAGTCGGCGTCGCTGGCCGAGCTGGACGGACGGGACGCCGTCTACGTCGCCCGCGTGCCGGTGCGGCGGATCATGAGCATCAACGTGTCGGTCGGCACCCGCATCCCGGCGTTCGCGTCGTCCATGGGCCGGGTGCTGCTCGCCTGGGCACCGGACGCCGTGGTCGACGACGTCATCGCGGCCGGCCTGCCCGCGCTGACCCGGCACACGCTGACCAACGGCGACGAGTTCCGGGCGAACCTGCGCCAGGTTCGCTCGGACGGGTGGTCGATCGTGGCGGAGGAGCTGGAGATCGGGCTGCTCTCGGTGTCCGCGCCCGTCCGCGACCGCACCGGGGAGGTGGTCGCCGCACTCGCGTCCTCCACCTCCGCTGGGCGATCCTCTGTCGAGGAGATTCGCGGTGAGGTGGTGCCGTTGCTGCTCGGCGCCGCGGAACGGATCAGCGCCGACCTGGGGCACAAGAGCTCCACGAGGCGTGAGGGCTTCTACTGACGGTCGCACGAGGAGGACGCATGTCCGCTCGGCCGCGGGTCCTGGTGGTCGGCACCGGGTTCGCCGGATTCCACTGCCTGCGCACGCTCGAACGCACGCTGCCCGAGGAGGCCGCCGACCTGGTCGCGGTCAACCCGGTCGACTACATGCTCTACATCCCGCTGCTGCCCGAGGTCGCGGGCGGGGTGCTCGACCCGCGCCGGGTCGCCGTGCCGCTGCGCAACAAGCTCAAGCGCACGAAGCTCGTCCTGGGTGCCGCGACCGGCATCGACCTGGCGCGCCAGTGCGTCCAGGTGACGGACGTGGAGGGCCGGTCGTCGGCGATGTCCTACGACCGGCTGCTGATCACGTCCGGCAGCGTCACGCGGCTGCTGTCCATCCCGGGGGTCGCCGAGCACGCGAAGGGCTTCCGGACCATCGCCGAGGCCATCCACCTGCGCGACCACGTGCTGCGGCAGCTGGAGCTGGCCGACCAGTCCGACGACCCCGAGGAACGCCGTGCGCGCTGCACGTTCGTGGTGGTGGGTGCGGGCTACACGGGCACCGAGGTGCTCGCGCAGACCCAGCTGCTGACCCGGGACGCGTGGCGGCACCTGCCCGGCCTCCGCGACGTGCCGCCCCGGTGGATCCTCGTGGACATCGCGCCGCGCGTGCTGCCCGGCCTCGACCCGCGGCTGTCGGGCCCGACGAAGAAGGTGCTGCTCGAACGCGGTGCCGAGGTCAAGCTGGAGACCAGCCTCCAGGAGATGACCGCCACCTGCGCGCGGCTCTCCGATGGCAGTGAGATCCCCACACGGACCGTGGTGTGGTGTGTAGGCGTGCGGCCCGATCCGCTCGTGAGCACTTTGAACAGGCCCGCGACCAACGGCCGCATCGACACCGACACGTACCTGAAGGTCTGCGACGACGTGTGGGCCGCCGGCGACGCGGCCGCCGTGCCGGACCTGGTGCGGCCCGGCGAGATCACCGCCATGACCGCCCAGCACGCCGAACGGCAGGGCAGGACCGCCGCGCGCAACATCGCGGCGTCGCTCGGGCACGGCACCGCCCGCGAGTACAGGCACAAGGACCTGGGGTTCGTGGTCGACCTCGGCGGCTGGCAGGCCGTCGCGAACCCGCTCGGCGTGCCGCTCACCGGCCTGGCGGCCAAGGCCGTGACGCGCGGCTACCACCTGATGGACCTGCCGTACGGGCGGTTCCGGACCGCGGCCAACTGGGTCACCGAGCTCGGCGCGGGCCGGCAGATCACGCACTTCGGCGTGGTCCCCGACCGCGGCATCAGCCTCGCCCAGGCAGACCTGCCCCCGGCGGCGGCCGGGCACTGACGGTGAGGTCGACTACGATGGGCGGGTGGTAGCCCAGGGGGAGCACCCGGCCACGCTGGCCGCACGGCTGGACCGGCTGTTCAAGTCGGTGCGACCGGGAGGCCAGCGCGAGTACACCTACGAAGAGGTGGCCGCGGCGATTCGCGAGAACGGGATCTCGATCTCGCACACCTACGTCTGGCAGCTGCGCAAGGGCATGCGCGACAACCCGACGAAGCGCCACCTCGAAGGCCTCGCGCAGTTCTTCGGCGTGCCCACCTCGTACTTCCTCGACGACAACAGCGGCATCGAGGACCAGCTGGAGCTGCTGGTCGCGTTGCGCGACAGCGACGTGCGCTCGCTGGCGCTGCGCGCGTCGGGCCTGTCGCCCGCGAGCATCAAAGCCGTGCTCGGGATGGTCCAGCACGCCCGGTCGATCGAGGGCCTGCCGCCCGCCGAGGACGACGGTGACGCGTGAGGTCGTGGCGGCGGCTGCGCCGGCGGTCGCTGGCGCGGCTCGCGGGTTTCGAGGTGCCGACGCCGTTCTCGATCGAGGCCCTCTGCGCTCAGGTCTCCGCCGCGCGAGGGCGTGACCTGCACCTGCACCCGTTGCCGTACACCGGGGCCGCGGACCTCCCCTGTGGACTGTGGATCTGCACGGTCGAGGCGGACCACGTCTTCCACGCCCGCGGCGCCTCCGCGTCGCACCAGCAGAACATCGTCCTGCACGAGATCGGCCACATGCTCTGCGACCACTCGCTCGCCGACGACGACAACGGCCTCACCGCCCTGCTCGGCGACCTCGACCCGGCGGTGGTGCGGCGAGTGTTGCAGCGCACCCGGTACTCGACGCCGGAGGAGCAGGAGGCCGAGATGGTCGCCGCGCTGATCCGCGAACGGGCGGGGTGGGGCACCGCACCGCCGCGCCCGGACGGGGCGCTGGGCACGCTCGACGACGTCTTCGGGGACAGGTAGATGATCAGGTTTCCCGGGCTGGAGCTGCCCGTGCCCGTGTTCGCTGTGCTCGTCGTCCTGTGGGGGCTCGTGCTCTTCCGGCTCCGCACGGTCGCCCGCTCGCCGCAGAACCGCGTGGTCGCGTTGGCCTACCTGTGTTTCGCCGTCGCCGCCACGCTGGTCGTGCGCGACCTCAGGTACGGGCTCGACCGGGTCACCGGGGTGCCGGACCTCGCGATCGCGGTCGGGCACCTGGCCGGGCTCGCGGGCATCGCGTTCGTCCTGCGGTTCGGGCTCATGGTCCTCGGGACGAACGCCCGCGCGGTGACGGTCGGCCGGGTGGTGCTGATCGGTGCCGGCGCGGTGATGGTCGCGGCGTTCGCCGTGATCCCGCGCCGGATGGACGAACCGGACTTCGGCTACTGGCAGCCCTCGCACCCCGCGACGATCGTCTACCAGCTGGTCGACCTCGCCGTGATGTCCGCGGGCGTCGTCGCCGGCGCCGTGCTGCTGTTCCCGTTGTGGCGCCGCGGGGCGCGCGGCCCGTTGCGGGTGGCGTTGTTCCTGCTGTGGCTCGGATGCCTGTCGCTGGTCGTCTACGCGGGCTGCCGGTACTGGTACGTGATCTGGTACGGCTTCGAGTGGGTGCCGCGCGGCGCCCGGTACGCCGCCTACGGCCGGTTCACGGAGATGGCCCTGTTCCTGGGGGTGCTGCTCTGCGTGCTGGGCGGGTTGATCCAGGCGGGGCTGAGCACCGCGCGGTGGTTCCGGCGGCTGCGCGGGTATCGGCTTCTCGGTCCGTTGTGGACGGAGCTGACCGGGGCGGTGCCGACGGTCGTGCTGGGGGAGCCGCCGCGCTGGTTCGCCGGGTCGCTGGAACTGCGGCTGTACCGGCGGACCGTGGAGATCCGCGACGCCCAGCTGGAGGTGGCCGGCCGGGTGTCACCGGACACCCGCGCGTTCGCCGCGATGACGCTGGAGGAGGCGGGCACCACGTCGCCGCTCGCGCTGGACGCGTGCGTGCTGCGGATCGGCCTGGCCTCCCCGGACGCGCTGCACCCGGCGGAGACGTCGGCGTGGGCGGCGGGGTCCGACCTGGACGAGGAGCTCGCCGCTCTGCTTGCCCTGCAAGAGGAATTCCGCGATCCGGCCGTGGTCGCCGCCGCGCGCCGGAGCCTCACGCCCCGGTGACGCCGTCGATCCCCTCGCGCAGGAAGTCCGCGTGGCCGTTGTGCCGCGCGTACTCGTGGCAGAGGTGGTGCATCACCAGGCGCAGCGACACCTGCTCGCCCCAGCGCGGCTGGTAGCCCGTGACGTCGAGCGACTCGGCCTCGCGTTCGATCCGGCGCGCGTGCTCGACCTCCGCCTGCCACGCCTCGAACGCCTCGGACCGCGTCGAGGCCGAGGCGTCGTAGGCGACCTGGTAGTCGTTGTCCGGCGACCACACCAGCGGGATGTCCTCGCCGTTGATCACCTTGCGGAACCAGGTGCGCTCCACCTCCGCCATGTGCCGCACCAGACCGAGCAGCGTGAGCGTGGACGGCGGCATCGAGCGGTGGCGCAGGTCCTCGTCGGACAGTCCGTCGCACTTCATCGCGAGGGTGGCGCGGTGGAAGTCGAGGAACGCGCGCAGGGTCTCGCGTTCGCCCGCCTGCAGCGGCGGGCTCGGGCGTTCGGTGGTCACGTGATCAGTCTGCCTCCCGTGGGTGGCGCCACAGCTCGCCCCTGCCCGATCGGCGCTACCGTTGCCATGAGGGAAGGGGTGGCGGATGACCCAGCGGCTCGACGAGGCCGAGGCGGTGTTCGCGGCGGCCAGGCCGAGGCTGTTCGGCATCGCGTACCGCATGACCGGCAGCGTGGCCGACGCCGAGGACCTGGTGCAGGAGGTGTGGCTGCGCTGGCAGCTCGCCGACCGCGCCGCCGTGCAGCACCCCGAGGCCTACCTCGCCACCGCGATCACCCGGCTCGCGATCAACGAGTCGCAGACCGCGCGGGCCCGCCGCGAGACCTACGTCGGCCCGTGGCTGCCCGAGCCCGTCGACACCGCGGCCGACCCGCAGGTGGGCGCGGAGCAGGGCGCGGTGCTGGAGCTCGCCGTGCTGATGCTGCTGGAGAAGCTGACCCCGACCGAACGGGCCGCGTACGTGCTGCGCGAGGCGTTCGACTACCCGTACCGCGAGATCGCCGAGATCGTGCAGACCAGCGAGGTCGCGACCCGGCAGCTGGTCAGCCGCGCCCGCAAGCACCTGGCCGACGAACGCCGCGTGCCCGTCGAGCGCGCGGACCAGCTGCGGCTGCTGGAGGCGTTCGTGGCGGCGGCGCAGGCAGGTGACCTGGCGGCGCTTGAGAAGCTCTTCGCGCAGGACGTCGTGAGCTGGTCCGACAGCAACGGCGCGATCCGCGCGGCCGGCCGTCCGCTCGTCGGCGCGGCCTCGCTCGCCAAGATCGTCAGCGGCTGGGCGCCGTCGTTCTGGGCGGGCGCCGAGATGGCGTTCGTCGAGGCGAACGGCGTGCCCGCCGTGCGGCTGCGCAAGGACGGCGCCACCTTCGCGGTAATCACCGTGGTGGCGTCCGCCGAGGGCATCGACCAGGTGTTGTGGCTGGTCAACCCGGAGAAGCTGCGCGCGTTCGAATAGGCCTGTCACAACTTCGGGGGCTGTCCTGTCTTAACTCGTGAACACCCACACGAGAGGGATGGACCCATGAGGATCGTTGTCATCGGCGGCACCGGGTTGATCGGCAGCCAGGTCGTGAAGCGGCTCGGCGAGCACGGCCACGACGCCGTGCCCGCGTCCCCGAACAGCGGCGTGAACACGCTGACCGGAGAGGGCGTCGAGGAGGTGCTGAAGGGCGCCGACGTGCTGGTGGACGTGTCGAACTCGCCGTCGTTCGCCGACGACGACGTGATGAACTTCTTCACCACGGCCACCACGAACCTGACCAAGGCCGCCGCGGCCGCCGGCGTCGGCCACTACGTCGCGCTGTCCATCGTCGGCACCGACGAGCTGCCGGAGTCCGGCTACCTGCGCGCGAAGGTGGCGCAGGAGAAGCTCATCCGCGAGTCCGGCCTCACGTACTCGATCATCCGCGCCACCCAGTTCTTCGAGTTCGCGGGCGCCATCGCGAACTCGGCCGAGCGGGACGGCGCCGTGCACCTCCCGCACGGTGGCGTCCAGCCGGTCGCCGCCTCCGACGTGGCCGCCGTGGTCGCGCGGACCGCCGCCACGGCGCCGGTCGGTGGTGTGCTGGAGATCGGCGGGCCGGAGGAGTTCACAATGGACGGTTGGATCCGCGCGGTGCTGACGCGGCGCGGGGACGCGCGCGAGGTCGTGAGTGACCCGGAGGCCCAGTACTTCGGGACCGCGCTGACCGGCAAGCAGCTTGTGCCGAACGAGGGGGCGCAGTTGCAGCCGACCAGCCTGGAGGCCTGGTTCGCCGCGGGCAACTGACGCCGCTCAACCCCGGAGGTTTCTCGCTGGCTTGGTGCGGCTGGACCGAGAAACCTCCTAGGGGAAGTTCACGTGTGTACAAGACGGGGTCTCCTGCTGTCCGCGGCGTTGCCGACGGCCTGCCTGGTGGCCTCTACCGCGGCGCGCTTGCGATCAACGACGCTGGCGTGGCGGTGGGCAGGTCCCGCGTAGACACCGCCTGCGAACACGGTGACCGCTACGACGACGCGGTGACCGAGGCACCCGGTCCTGCCGGAAAGACCACCAGGCTGACGTCGGGCAAACAATTCCAAGAATCGCTTGGAACACGAACTGGCTACGCTCCTCGAACCGCCCGGATGGCCGAACTGTTCGCTCAGGGCCAGCGTGCCTTGAGCACGGCAGTGCTCGACAACTCGCGTACCCGTTCGGAGGTGGCAAGGCTCGACAGCAGGCCCGGACGCCTGCGGTCGAACCTCATGATCCAGTCGCGGAACTCGGGTACCTCGAACTCAGGAGCGAATCGCCACAACCCTTCTTTGAGAGGCTTGTTGACGGCTTCCGGCATGGTGTCGGAAACAAAGGCGAGCAAGCTGTCCAGGTCTTGAAAGAGGGCTGCGGCGGAACGCATCGCTCCTGGCTCGGTCGAGGCCGCCGTTGCCAGGAGTCGCGTGATCGCGGCGCCACTGGCGTTGAAGCTTGCTTTCAGTTCCTCCAGAACCTCCGCCTCGTCGAGCGAGGACAGGTGATTGCGGTCCCAGCGGAGCCGACGCCATGAGGTTGATCTCTTCAACGGCGTGGGGCCGAGCAGGGTTATGACGGCGGCGATCGCAACGAGTATGAACAGCCCCTTCACCGCATTCTGAGCTTCCTCTGCGAACGGGAGGTTCGTGGACAGGACGATGGTGGTCGCGCCGCCGATCGCGGCGGCGGCGACACGTTGCGGACTGATGAGCAACGGTAGATGGTGACGTACCGAGCTGGTGACGGTGGTGTCCAAGCTCGAGCCGCGCAACGCATCGAACAGCTTCCGGTGTGCCAGCAACCACTTCCGATCGCAGATGGGCGAGATGGCGACGTACAGGATCACGGCGATCGGCCACGTCTGGAACCATGCGACTGCCAAACTGGTGAGGGCGTTGGCAACGTTGGTCTCGAGTAGAAGCACGATCGCCTTGACGAAGGTGACGACACCGCCGAAGCAGAACAGCATCGCTGTCAGCGTGAGGCCACCGGCTGAGATGCCCCAGCCTTGTCGCCCTAGTCGCCAGCGGGAGAAGCTGAGCGAGTAGGTGACGGAGACCGCCATGACTGCGGCCGCGATGGCCCAGGTGCCGGGTTCGATCTTGATGGCGGCCAAGGAATAGGTGAAGGCGATCGTGGCGGTGATGTGGCCGGCGTGGACCATGTCCTTGGTCGCGACTGCGAACGAGTTGGCACCGTTTGTCGCGATGGCCGCTCGCTCTGCGATCGCCGGCGCGACGCCGAACCCGAACGCCTGGGCGAGCAGACGCAAACGGGTGCTGAAGGGGACTGCGGTGAAGAAGTCGTCGGCTTCGGCGAGTTGGCGGAGTGACGGCGCGACGAGTATCCGGTTCGCCTTCATCGTGAGCATTCTGTCCACGATGGCGATCAGGGCACGCGTCCTTCCCAACGGAATGATCGTCACACCGGCCCGCTGCTGGGCCTGGCCGCCGCTCAGCATCGAGGCGCGGATGAACGCGTCGACCACTGTGCGCGTTGCGTCCGGCAGTTCGTTCACGCGTGTTCGAGACAGTCCTGCCTGCAGTACCTGCAAAGCGTGCAACGCCGCAGTCGGCCAGCGGAAGGTCGCTGGCAACGGAACTGCGTCTTCAGAAGTCGAGAGGCTCAGGGAGTTCGCTTCGTCGACCAGGATCGTCGTGACATCACGGACGAAGGTCGAGCGGAACGTGTCGTCTTCGCTGCGCAACGCGGCGACGAGCAGTGAACGCCACCGTTCGGACTCCAGAGCAACCACGAGTGAGTAGGGCTCACCTCCTCTCAAGAGGTGATCTGCGGCGAGGTGAGCGAGCACGACGTCGTTGCGGAACACGAAGACCCCGTGCTCGGCGTGGCCGAGCCCGGTGAGGGCCAACTGGTGTGTCTCCGCCGTCATCGTGTTCTGACTGGCCACGATGTTCTGGAACGCTGTCGCTTCTGCGCTGGTGCGCACGACGTCGACGGCAACACCCAACGAGTCGGCGTCGCGCAAGCACGCCTCGATGGTCGAAGCGACCATGTCACGTGCCGAGCCGGACGGGTCGATGGCGTCAATGCGCTCGGTCAGCAAAGCCAGGAGGTCGACATTGGTAGCAAGATCGCTCAGCGTGGGGTCGTTGTCGAGTCGGTGAAGCAGCATGGCGTTCACGGGCTTGTGCACGCCACGGCGTGCGAGCATTGCGCGTCGGGTCCGTGCCGTAGGAGTTGCGATTTCCAGGTGCGGCTCCTCGCCGCCGGGACTCGATCGAATGGCAACGATCGCCCGGTCGTTGGGTCTGCGGCTTACCAGGTGGGTCAGGGCGTCGATGTACTGCCGTTCTTGGTCGGCGGTCAGCGTCGAACCCAGATCGACGGCATAGGACCAGCGCCAGGATGCGTCGTCGAATTGGGCCGCGAGTAGGTCACGGAGGTGCAGATCAGGCCCCAAGGCCGTTAGGAGATGTTCGCGGACCGTCGCCTCTGTGATCGGCTCGACGATGTCAGTGACCTTGCCCAGGTCCACGTACAGAACCAGTTCATCGGGTCGGCGCATGTGGCTGATCTGGTTGGACGTGCGGCGGACGTACGCGCGCAGCGCTGTGCTTTTGCCGGAGCCCGCCGCCCCCTGCAACACGGTTATCTTGCCCGCGGCCAGCCTCGCCGAACTCAGTCGCCGCGGGCGGCCACCTGGTCGATCGGAGGGCCGGACACCGAACTCGACGTACTGACGTGGTTCCGATCCGGTCCGGCGCTCGGCCTGGACCACGAACTGTTCCACGCGCCGTGCGGCAGACACCATGAGTTGACGTTTGGCCGATGGGACCAGGATTGCGAGCAACGTGCCGCCGACGAGTAGGAGCAGGCCGACGCCGCAAACGATTCCGTACTGACGTCCGTCAGCCGAGAACGGCGACTTCTTCGCGAGCCAGAGCGCGGCTGCGGCCAAGATCGCCATGGTCCCGCCGATGAGCGCGATGATCCAGCCGATCATGGGACGGAACGACTTCTCGGAGTTCCTGCCGCGAATGTACTCGTACAGGAACATGAGCAGTGCGATCAGACCCCCGACGACGGAAAACAGGAGTCCGCCCAGGTTCAGGATTTCCACTTTTTGGCCTGTTCTCGAGAGCCTCGTTCATCCAGACTCTCTTGTCGACCGTTTCATGGAACCTGTTACCGCCGCTGGCTCTCTTTCCTGACTGATCCGTTCTTGTCAGAACCTCGCGTCGCGCAACTGCCGGCGCGAGGTCACGCCGACCTTCCCGAACACCTTGCGCAGGTGCCACTCCACGGTGCGCGGGCTGATGAACAACCGCGTCCCGATCTCCGGGTTCGAGAAGCCCTCCCGCGCCAGCCGCGCGATCTGGTACTCCTGCGCGGTCAGCTCGTCCGTGGGCTCGGCGCTCCGCTTGCGCGCCGTCTCGCCGGTCGCCTGCAGCTCCCGCGTCGCCCGGTCCGCGAACGCCGGCATGCCCGACTCCACCAGGAGTTCGTGCGCGGTGCGGAGGTGGTCGCGGGCCTCGACCCGCCGGCCCTCGCGGCGCAGCCACTCGCCGTGGAGCAGGTGCGCGCGGCCGAGTTCGCCGCGCAACTCGGTCTGCTCCAGGAAGGCGATCGACTCGGCGAACGCGTCGGTGTCGCCGTTCAGCGCGCGCAGGCGGGCCTTGAGGCCCAGAGACCACGGGGTGTCGACCCAGTCGGCGGAACTCGCCAGCGCCTCCGCGACCAGCGCGGTGTCACCGGTGCGGGAGGCGGCCTCGGCCAGTTCGGTCGCGATCAGGCCGCGGTAGACCAGGGTGTCGGTGGCGTTCACCCGCAGCGCGGCGTCGCGGGCCAGGTCGTGGCGGCCCAGTCCGTTGTGGAGGATCGCGAGCGCCCAGTCGGCGATCACCGCGAGCCTGCCCTGGCCCGCGGCCAGGGAGTCCGCGCGGACGCCGGTGGCCAGGTCCTCGCCGCGGAAGGCGGCCTGCAGCACGACGGCGTAGCCGACCGGCGGGGTGCCGGTGACCTCCGAGATGCGCTGGTCCTCCTCGATCAACGCCTGCGCGGCGGCCGGGTCGCCGGCGAGGAGTTCGTTGTCCGCCAGGAAGTTCAGCGCGAACTGCAGCTGCACGAGCGCGCCGGCGTCCCGGGACAGGCGGACCTGCCGGCGGGCGAACTCGCGGCGGGTGTCGAAGTCCCACAGCTCGCTCGCGACGATCCCGCCCGCGCGGTTTCCGAAGAGCCACGGCACGCGGCTGATGTCGTCGGCGCCGACCTTCAACGCCCGCACGGCGTCCAGCGCGCGCGTCATGGGCTCGACCGCCGCGGTGTAGCCGGCGGTGATGCGGGTCGTCAGCGCGTCGAGCACCAGGTCCAGGGCGCACGGCGGGGTGCGCGGCGGGGGAGCGGTGCGGGCCGCGTCGGCGAGCGGCGAGCCCGCCCAGATCGCGGCCGACAGCGCCTCCAGGTGCGTCTCGCGGGCGAGGTCGGCGTCGAACGGGGTGAGCCTGCGGGCCGCGCCGAACAGCAGCGGTGCGGCGTCGGCGACGCGGCGCTGGTCGAACGCGATGTGCCCGCGCAGGTGCTCGACCTGGGCGCTGCGGTGCTCGTCGGGCGGACCGGCCTCGACCGCCGACAGCAGCCGCAGCGAGGCCTCCAGCGCGCCCGCGTCGCGCTTGGCCCGCGCGGCGGCGAGCTCGCGGGACGCGCGGCGGCCGGGTTCCGGGGTCAGCACGGCGGCCTGTTCGAGGAACGCGGCCGCGGCCAGCAGACCGCCCCGGGCCTGCGCGCGGCCCGCCGAGTTCTCCAGCGCCGCCGCCACCTCCTCGTCCGGTGCGGCCGTGCCCTGCGCCCGGTGCCAGGCGCGCCGGTCCGGGTCGATCGCCGGGTCGGTCACGTCGGCCAGCGCCCGGTGCACGCGCTGCCGGTCCGCGGCGGACGCCGAGCGGTACACGGCGGAGCGCACCAGCGGGTGCCGGAACCGCACGCGGGCGCCGAACTCGATCAGCCCGGTGCCGAGCGCCGCGGCCGCCGGGTCGGCGCCGAGGCCGAGCAGTCCGGCCGCCTGCCACAGCAGCGTCGCGTCGCCGAGCGGCTCGGCCGCGGCGGTCAGCATCAGCAGCCGGGTGTGGGCGGGCAGCGGTTCGACCTGCCGGACGAACCCGGCCTCGATGCGGCTGGTCAGCGGTCCGGCGTCGAGCCCGTCGGCGAGCTCGGCGGTCGTCCAGGCGCGGGGCAGCTCCAGCAGGGCGAGCGGGTTGCCGCGCGACTCGGCGACGATCCGGTCGCGCACCCGTCCGTCCACCGGGCCCTTGATCACCGACTCCAGCAACGCGCGGGCGTCGGCGTCGTCGAGGCCGCGCACCTGCAGCTCGGGCAGTCCGTCGAGGTAGTCGTTGGTCTCGCGCAGCACGAAGACCAGCGCGATCCGTTCGGCGAGCAGGCGGCGGGCGACGAACCCGAGCACGGCCGACGACATGGAGTCGAGCCACTGCGCGTCGTCGACCAGGCACACCAGCGGCTGCTCGTCGGCGACCTCGGCGAGCAGCGTCAGCACCGCGAGGCCGACCATGAACCGCGTCGGCCGCGGCCCGGAGGCCATCCCGAACGCCGTGCCCAGGGCCTCGCGCTGCGGGGCGGGCAACCGGTCCAGCCGGTCGAGGAACGGCAGGCAGAGCTGGTGCAGCGCCGCGTACGGAAACGCGCTCTCGGACTCGACCCCGGCGGCCCGCGCCACCCGGAACCCCGAGGCCCGCGCCGACACGCGGTCGAGCAGCGCGGTCTTGCCGATCCCGGCCTCACCCCGCAGGACCAGCACCTGACCTGCACCGGACCGCGCCTGCACGAGCAGCTGGTCCAGGGCCTCGCCCTCCACGCGTCTGCCGAGCAGACCTTCCTCCGACACGGGTCGAAGCCTAACCACCAGGGACCGACCAGGGAGTTCCACGGGTTCGAGCGACCCCCGTGCGGGAGCAGTCTCGTGTCATCGGGACACACGAGAGAGGAACCGAGATGGACTACAAGTTCGAGGTGACCGTCATCCCGGTCAGCGACGTCGACCGGGCCGTGCACTTCTACAAGGCGCTGGGCTGGCGCTTCGACGCCGAGTTCGCCGACGACGAGGGCTACCGGCTGGTCCAGTTCACGCCGACCGGTTCGCCCGCCTCGATCATCTTCGGCACCGGCGTCTCGCACGCCGAGCCGGGCAGCGCCGAGGGCCTGCACCTCGTCGTCGACGACGTCGAGGCCGCCCGCGAGGACCTGATCGGCCGCGGCGTGCAGGTCAGCGAGGTCTTCCACGACAAGACCGGCGTCTTCCACCACGCGGGCACCGAGGGCAGGGTCGCCGGACCGGACCCCGCCCGCGCCAGCTACGGCTCGTTCGCCTCGTTCAGCGACCCGGACGGCAACGGCTGGGTGCTGCAGGAGGTCACGACGCGCCTCCCGGGACGTGTGTGATGGCCGTCGACTACGACGTGATCGTCATCGGCGGCGGATCGCCCGGTGAGCACTTCGCCGCCGCCGTCGCCGAGGGCGGCAAGACCGTGGCCCTGGTCGAGCGCGAGCTGCTCGGCGGCGAGTGCTCGTTCTGGGCGTGCATCCCGTCCAAGACCCTGCTGCGGGCCGGTGAGGTCCTGGCGGCGGCCCGGGAGGTTCCCGGCGCCCGCGAGGCGGTCACCGGCGAGATCGACGTGAAGGCCGTGCTGGCGTACCGGGACTTCATGGTCTCGTCCTACGACGACACGGGCGGCGAGAAGTGGGCCGAGAGCGCCGGGATCACCGTGCTGCGCGGTCACGGCCGGATCGCCGGGCCGGGCCGGGTCTCGGTCGGCGATCGGACCTACACCGCTCACGACATCGTGGTCGCCACGGGGTCGTCGGCGTTCCTCCCGCCCATCCCCGGCCTGAGCGACCTGGACGTGTGGACCAACCGCGAGGCCACCGGCGTCGAGGAGGTCCCGCGCCGGCTGCTCGTCCTGGGCGGCGGACCGGTGGGCGTCGAGATGGCGCAGGCGTTCCGGAGCCTCGGCTCCGAGGTCGCCCTGGTCGAGGGCCACGACCGGCTGCTGCCGCGCGAACCGGAGGCGGCGGGCCGCGCGCTCACCGAGGCGCTGGCCGCGGACGGCGTCGAACTGCACCTCGGCGTGCACGCCCGCCGGGCGTCGTTCGAGGACGGCGAGTACGTGCTGGACCTCCCGGACGGCACGCGGTTGCGCGGCGACAAGCTCCTCGTCGCCACCGGCCGCCGCCCCCGCGTCGAGGACATCGGCCTCGAGACCGTCGGGATCGAACCGGACCCGCGCGGCCTGCACACCGACGAGCGGATGAACGTGGCGGACGGCCTCTGGGCGGTCGGCGACGTCACCGGCCAGTGGAACCTGACCCACGTCGGCAAGTACCAGGGCCGGGTCGCCGCCGCGAACATCCTCGGCACACCCGCGCGCGTCGACTACACCGCCGTCCCCAGGGTCGTCTTCACGTCCCCGGAGGTCGCCGCGGTCGGTGCGGCGGAAGGGAAGCACACCGCCACCGCCCATCTGTCCGGCGTCGCGCGCACCGCCACCTACACCCGTGACTACGCGACGAAGCCCGGGTTTCTGACGCTCGTGTCCGACGGCGAGGTCCTCACCGGCGCTTACGCCGTCGGTCCGGAAGCCGGCGAGTGGCTGCAGCAGGCCACCGTCGCGATCCGCGCGAAGGTCCCGCTCTCCGTCCTGCTCGACGTCGTCCAGCCGTTCCCCACCTTTTCTGAGGCGTTCCTCAACGCGCTCCGCGACCTGGCGAAGGAAGTAGCGAAGTGAAGAAGCTCAGCGACGTCGACATGAAGCTCGAAGTCACCGTCATCCCCGTGACCGACGTGGAGCGCGCCAAGGAGTTCTACTCCGGGCTCGGCTGGCGCCAGGACGTCACGCCCCCGTGGGTCGTGCAGTTCACGCCGCCCGGCTCCGCCGCGTCCATCCACTTCGGTGCGGGCGTCACGACCGCGGAACCCGGTTCCGGCAAGCACTTCCTCATCGTCTCGGACGTCGTCGAGACGCACGAGGCTTTGCTCGCGGCGGGAGTGGAGGTCGGCCCGCTCTACCACCCGACCCCGGACGGCCCGGTCGAGGGCGCCGACCCCGAGCGCCGCAGCTACGTGACCCGCGCCGACCTGGTCGACCCCGACGGCAACACGTGGGTGCTGCAGGAGGTCACGACCCGCCTGCCCGGCCGCGTCGCCGCCGACGACACGTCGTACGGCTCGATCACCGACCTGGCCGCGGCGCTGCGCCGGGCGGCCGTGGCGCACGGCGAGCACGAGGCGCGCAACGGTGGCGTGCACGACGAGAACTGGCCCGACTGGTACGCCGAGTACATGGTCAAGGAGCAGACGGGCGAGCAGCTCCCGCTGTAGGTACGTGAAGAGAGCGCTGCGCGGAACGCCGAACCCCTCGGCGTTCCGCGCGCTTCGCGTTGCGCAGGACGCGGTTCCTCCCACCGCGGCGCGAGATGGGTGGGCTCCCTAGGGACCGTCCCTGATGTGCCGGGTGGTCGTCGCCGCTTACCTTCTCCCGCAAGCGAGGGAGGCCGCGATGAAGGCGATCGTCCAGGACAGGTACGGCTCGGCGGACGTGTTGGAACTGCGGGAGGTCGACCGGCCGGTGCCCGGTCCCGGCGAGGTGCTGGTGCGGGTGCGGGCGTCGTCGGTGAACGCCGCCGACTGGCACATCATGCGCGGCGACCCGTACTTCGCGCGGCTGGTCCTGGGGTGGAAGGGCCCGAAGGCGCGGATCCGGGGGATGGACTTCGCGGGCGTGGTCGAGGAGACCGGGCCGGGTGTGGGCGGCATGGTGCAGGTCGGGGACGAGGTGTTCGGCGAGGTCGAGGGGTCCTTCGCCGAGTACGTCCGGGTGCGCGCGGACCTGGTGCAGCACAAGCCGTCCACGCTCTCGTTCGAGCAGGCGGCGACGCTGCCGATGGCGGGCAACACGGCGTGGATGGGGCTGCGGGAGCTGCAGGCCGGGCAGAAGGTGCTGATCAACGGTGCGTCCGGCGGCGTGGGGCTGCTGGCCGTGCAGATCGCCAAGGCGCGCAAGGCGGTCGTCACCGGGGTGTGCAGCACCCGCAACGTCGACCAGGTCCGGTCGGTCGGCGCCGACCACGTCGTCGACTACCGCACCACCGACTTCACCCGGTCCGGGCAGCGCTACGACGTCGTGTTCGACCTGGTGGGGAACAGGTCGATGAGCGAGCTGCGGTCGGTGCTCACCCCGGACGGCACGCTGGTGCTCTCCGGCGGCGGCAGCTTCACCGGCGGTGTGCTGCTCGGGCCGTACCGGCTGATCTTCCAGGCCCGGCTCCTCGCGCGGTTCACCCGGCAGCGGCTCGTGGTGCTGGAGGCCAAGCCCAGCAAGGAGAACCTGGGCGCGCTGCGCGACCTGGCCGAGGCCGGGAAGCTCGTGCCGGTGATCGAGCGGACCTACCCGCTGACCGACGCGCCCGCCGCGATCCGGCACGTCGAGGCGGAGCACGCGCGGGCGAAGGTCGTCGTCACCGCGTGAGCGCCCCGGTCCGCTGAGCGGTAAATCCCTGGCTTTCGCACGCGAGGTGCGCCGACGATGCCGCCATGGTCGAGGTTCGAGTCACCGGCGGAACGGTTCGCGGCATCACCGAGCAGGGGCTGGCGGTGTTCCGCGGCATCCCGTTCGCGGCACCGCCGGTGGGGTCCGCGCGGTTCGCCGCGCCGCAACCGGTGCGGGAGTGGGACGGCGTGCGGGACGCGGTGGAGTTCGGGCCGCCGCCCCCGCAGGCCGCGGTGTTCGGCATGGACGGCATCGGCGCCGCCGGGGACGAGTGGCTGACGGTCAACGTCTGGTCGCCCGACGTGCGCGGCGGCCTGCCCGTGCTGGTGTGGATCCAGGGCGGCGGTTACGCGGTGGGCATGTCCGGGCTGCCCGACTACGACGGGGCGCGGCTCGCCTCCGGAGGTGCCGTCGTGGTGACGTTCAACTACCGCGTGGGCATCGAGGGGTTCGGGCTCCTCGAGGGCACCCCGGCCAACCGCGGGTTGCTGGACCAGGTCGCGGCACTGGAGTGGGTGCGCGACAACATCGCCGCGTTCGGCGGGAACCCGGACCGCGTGACGGTCTTCGGGCAGTCCGCGGGGGCCGGGTCGGTGGCGGCGTTGCTCGCGATGCCACGGGCGGCCGGGTTGTTCGGGCGCGCGATCGCGAGCAGCGTGCCGTCCGTGTTCTTCGCGCCCCCGCTGGCCGCCGACATCGCCGCGGTGTGCGCCGCGGAGCTGGGCCTGCGCCCGACCGCCGCCGACCTGTCCACTGTGGACCCCGGGCTGCTGACGGTCGCGGGGGACGAGGCCATGATGAAGATGCGGCAGTTCACGCGCTGGGGTCAGGCGGCGCACAAGCGGATCCCCTTCGCGCCGGTGGTCGACGGGGACGTGCTGCCGGTGACGCCGTGGCAGGCGGTGCGGGCCGGCGCGGCCAGGGACGTCGAGCTGCTCGTCGCGCACACGCGGCACGAGCAGCGCCTGTTGTCCGTGCTGGACGGCCTGGTGGGCACGGTGACGCCGGAGCAGGCCGCCACGGCGCTGGAGGTGTTCGCGCCCGGTCTCGCCTACCCGGACCTGCCGGCGGAGGAGCTGTTCGAGCTGGTGCTCTCGGACTGGCTGTTCCGGATGCCGTCGCTGCACCTCGCGGAGGCCCAGGTGGCGGCGGGCGGCCGGGCGCACGTCGGCGTGGTGGCGTTCGAGCCGACCGAGACCTTCCAGGCGTGCCACGGGCTCGACGTGCCGCTGGTGTTCGGCAACCTCGACCGGGGCGGGTCGGCCGCAGTGCTCGGGGAGATCACCCCGGTCGTGGAGCAGGTGTCCGCCCGGATGCGGGCGGCGTGGACGGGGTTCGCCGCCACCGGCGACCCGGGCTGGCCCGCCTACGGGGCCGGCCGTCCGACGCGGGTGTTCGACGTGGAGGACGAGGTGGTGCCGTACCCGGAGGAGCGGTCGCGGCTGCTGTGGGAGGAGCACTCGTTCGACGCGCTTTCCCTTGGTTCGCACCGCGTCGAACCGTGACGGGAATACCTGTCCGCCCGCGACGTTGCAAGCGAGCGGAAGGGAGGTTCTCCGATGAACGAGTTCTCCGTGCACGACAGCACGATGTTCAACGCCTACCAGCCGAATGGTGAGGTGGCGGCAGATCGCTGGGTGACGGTCCGGCACCTGTTCGACCCCGGCCACGTGGAGACCCCCGCCGACAAGTGGGAGCGCGGGCAGCTGCTGTTCACCTCGGGCGACTACATCCGGGCCGCCGAGGTGCTGGCCGAGGTCGCCGACGAGGTGCCGTTCCAGACGGACCTCTTCCTGCTGCTGGCGCGCGCCTACTACCACTCGGCGCAGCTGGGCAGGGCCGAGGCGCGGCTCCGCGTGATCGTGGAGCGCGACCCGGTGGAGCACTACGCGCACCTGCTGCTCGGCCGCACGCTGGAGCGGCAGGGCCGGGCCGAGGAAGCCGTGCCGTGGCTGCGGCTGGCCGCCGCGTTCGGTGGCGAGCTGACCGAGGTGTGATCGTGCGGGAGGGCGGCCTTTCTCGGGCTGCCCTCCCGGTTTTCTAGCCCACGTCCAGCTTCGCGAACGCCCGCAGCAACCCCGGTGCCGCCCGGCTCGCCAGCCGGGCCGCCTTGGCCTCGGCCGTCACCGGCACGACCGGCCTGTTGCGCCGCACCGCCCGGACGATCTCCCTGGCCACGCCCTCCGGCCCGAACCCGCGCCGCGCGTAGAGCCGTGACGCCCGGTCCTGCTTGCGGCGCTCCTCCTCACCGCTCACCCCGGAGAACGTCGTGGTGGCGGTGATGTTCGTGTTCACGATCCCGGGACAGACGGCGCTGACCCCGATGGCGTGCGGCGCGAGCTCGGCCCGCAGGCAGTCCGAGAGCATGAACACCGCGGCCTTGCTGGTCGCGTACGCGGACAGGATCTTCGACGGCAGGTAGGCCGCCGCCGAGGACAGGTTCACGACGTGCCCGCCCTCGCCGCGCTCCACCATCAGCTCGCCGAACGCCCGGCAGCCGTGCACGACGCCCCACAGGTTGACGTCGAGCACCCGCCGCCACTGCTCGGTCGAGGTCGACAGGAACGACCCGGAGTGGCCGATCCCGGCGTTGTTCACGACCACGTCGGGCACGCCGTGCTCGTCCGCGACCTGCCTCGCCCAGGCCCGCACCGCGTCCTCGGAGCGCACGTCGACCTCGTAGGCGTGTCCGCCCACCAGTTCGGCGGTCTCCTCCGCGGCGGGGAAGTCCACATCGGACACCACGACCTTCGCGCCCGTCTTCGCGAAGGCCACCGCGGTCGCCTTGCCGATGCCGCTGCCGGCACCGGTGACGACGACGAGCTCGCGCCGGGGTACCGTGCCCGTGACGAACTCGCTGATCATCCGCGCCACCTGCGCCGGGTGGCTGAGCGGCGCCCAGTGCCCGGCGGCGAGCCTGCGGCGGGTGAGCGACGGCACCCAGCGTTCGAGGTCGAGGGGTTCGGTGCGGATGTAGCGGTCGTCCAGCGGCTGGACCACCTGCACCGGCATCGGCGCGAAGCGCTGCCGGGGCGAGCGCATGATCCGCCGGATGTTGGCCCGGTACAACGAGATCCCGCGCACCGCGTCCGACGTGATCGTGCGCGCGGGCGTCACCCGCACGCCCTCCAGCCGCCGCAGCACACCGCCCCAGCGCGGGCCGAGGTAGAGCCGCCAGAACAGCGGCGCGAGCACCGGCACGTGGAACGCGCCGATGTACCAGGAGCGGACGAACTGCCGAAGGTGTGCGAGCGACAGGCGCTTGCGCGACCAGTGGCCCATGTGGTCGAGGCACGGCCCGGAGATCGACGTGAACGTGGCGATCCGCGCGCCGGGCGTGGTCACGGCCTCCCAGGACTGGATCGAGCCCCAGTCGTGGCCGACCAGGTGCACCGGTTCGTCCGGGCTGACCGCGTCGACCACCGCGAACAGGTCCGCCGCCAGCCGGTCGATCCGGTAGCCGTCCTCTGTGGACGGCGCGGTCGACTCGCCGGCGCCGCGCACGTCGTAGGTGACGACGCGGAAGTCCTTCTCCAGCAGGGCTGCCACGCGGTCCCACACCTCGTGCGTGTCCGGATACCCGTGCACCAGCACCACTGTCGGGCCGGACGTCCCGCGCACCTGCACGGCGAGGTCGACCTCCCCGGAACGCACCTTCACAGCTCCTCCAAGACGAGTCGGTCACCGCTGGGCCGGTCCACGCAGATCCGCACACCGCCGACGTCGCACGTGCCGCAGAACCCCTGCCGGCACGAGTAGGCGACCGCCGGCCGGAAGTCCCTGATCACGTCGAGCGCCGACCGGTCGGCCGGCACGTCGAGGGATACCCCGCTGCGCCGCAGCTCGACCGTGAACGGGCGTCCGCCGACGATCGGCGGCGGGCTGAAGCGCTCGAAGTGCAGCCAGCGCGAGGAGAACTCGGCGCGCACCTGTGCGAGCATCGACGCGGGCCCGCAGCAGTACACCGCGCCGTGCGGCGAGGCGTCCGCGAGCAGGGGAGTGCCGCGGCCGATCCGCACGTCGACCCGGCCGATCGGCAGTTCCTCCAGGAACGGCATCGCCGCCGTCGAGCGCCCGCAGTACACGAGCCGCCAGTCGAGGCCCGCCCGCGCGGCCGCGTGCACCATCGGCAGGACCGCGGTGATCCCGATGCCGCCCGCCACGAACAGCACGGGACCGATCCCGGCGAACGGGAACGCGTTGCGCGGCCCCCGAACCTGGATCCGGTCGCCGACCCGCAGCGCCTGCACCTCGCGGGACCCGGCGCCGACCTCGCGGACCGCGATCCGGTAGGTGTCGTCGGCCGGGTCACCGCACAGCGAGTACTGCCGCCGCAGCCCGGACGGCAGGTGCAGGTCGACGTGGCAGCCGGGCTGCCAGGCGGGCAGCCCGGGACCGCCGAGCCGGAGAGCGATCACGCCGTCCGCGACCCGCGCGCGGTCGACGACGGTGAGCCACAACGCGTCCCGTGCGGCACCGGGCCGCGCGCGGCCGCCGAACCGGGTGACGGCGGCGTCGTAGAGGTTCCCGAAGCGGGTCAGGCCGGTGAGCATCAGTGCGCCTCGCGGGCGGCGGGGGAGGAGGCGAGGTACGCGATCGCCTGCGCCGTCGACCCCTCCTGCTTCGGGTGGTACGCGGGGTGGAAGTAGCGCAGGAACGCCCGGAAGATCTCCGACAACCTCGGCAGCAGCCCGCGCCGCCCGGCCCGCATCGCCTCGCGCCAGGTCAGCCGCGTCCTCGTGGTCCGGTCCGCGCGCACCATGAACCGCGCGCCGCGCACCCACAGCCAGAACAGCACCGGCGCGACCAGCAGCATCGTCCGCGCCCGCCGCACGTACCGGCGGTCCAAGTGGCACATCAGGTCGTAGGCGACGCTGCGGTGCTCGACCTCCTCGGCCGCGTGCCAGCGCAGCAGGTCCAGCATCACGGGGTGGATGCCCGCGCGGTCGAGCGCGTCGGCGTTGAGCATCCAGTCGCCCAGGTAGGCCGTGAAGTGCTCGACGGCGGCGACGATCGCGACCCGTTCGATCAGCTGCTCGCGCGCCTGCGCCGCGGTCAGCCCCGGCTGCGGCCCGAGGATCCGCCCGAACACGTGCTCCATCTGCCGCGTGAACGGCCGCGGGTCCAGCCCGTTCGCGAGCAGGTGGTCGAGGACCTCGCTGTGCGCCTCGGCGTGCATCGCCTCCTGCCCGATGAACCCGAGCACGTCCTCGCGCAGGGTGTCGTCGGTGATCAGTGGCACGGCCTGCTGGAACGTCCGCACGAACCACCGCTCGCCCTCGGGCAGCAGCAGGTGCAGGACGTTCATGACGTGCGTGGCGACCGGTTCGTCCGGGACCCAGTGCATCGGCAGGGTCGACCAGTCGAACCGCACGTCACGCGGCTGCAGGACGAGGTTGTCCGGCTCCATCCACACCACCTCCGCCAATTGCTACGGCACCGTAGCTTTGTGAAAGCTACGCCACCGTAGCAATATGGTCCGGTGAGCACAACGCGTCGCAAGTACGCCCGCCGCCTGCCGCCCGAGCAGCGCCGCGAGCAGCTGCTCGACGCCGCGCTGAGCCTCATCCCGGCAGGCTTCGACACCGTCACGATGGAGTCCGTCGCCAAACAGGCCGAGGTCACCAAGCCTGTGCTCTACGACCTGTTCGCGAACCGGGCCGAGCTGATCGGCGCCCTGCTCGAACGCGAGGCGGGCCGCGCCACCGAACAGGTCCTCGCCGCCCTGCCGACGGACTTCGCCACCCGCTCCCCGGACGACGCCTTCGCCGACGCCGTCCGCGTCTTCGTGACCGCGGTCGTCGAGGCCCCGGACCGCTGGCGCCTCGTGCTCCTACCGCCCGAGGGGACCCCTCACGAGTTCCGCGCGCAGGTCGAACTCGTCCGCGCGGGCGTCCTGGCTCAGATCGAGGACCTGGCCGCCCTGGGCCTGAAGGAACTGGGCCGCCTCGACGACCTCGACGCCACCCTGCTCGGCCACGCGATGCTGGCCCTGGCCGAGATGTCCGGCCGCCTGGTCCTCACCGACCCGGAGAAGTTCACGCCGGACCGCTTGGCCGCGTTCGTGACCCGGCTCGCGCACGGCCTGCGCTGAGCGCGGACCGCATGTACCGCAACGCTTCTCGATCGTCCATTCCGGACTCTTGTGCAGTGAGCCCGTCGACCAGCCGGGCTGCCGCCATGGCTCCGAAGTCGCCGGCGTTCTGGAGGTACCCGAGGACCCGCCTGGCCTCGTCGGGCAGCACGTCGCGGGTGATCGCGATGAACTCGACCGCGACGACGCTGGCGGCCACGACGTTGCCGGTGTCCAGCAAGTCGTCGACGTGTGCCTTTAAGGCGGCGAAGGCTGTGTCGACGTCGCCTTTGCGGAACGCGCGCCGTGCCTCGGTGGTCTTGTTGGCGGACAACGTGCCTGGCGGTAGCTCGATTTCGGCGGCCTCGTCGAAGAAGGCGTCCGGGCTGCGGCCCTGGAACATCGCGCTGTAGCCGAGGGTTTGCAGGGCCCAGTGCAGGAGCGTTGGTGGGCCTTGGTGGCGGTAGTGCGTTGCCAGGTCCTTGACTTCGCGGTCGACGTGGGCGAACTGGGCGGCTGCCAGGAGGGTGCCTGACGGCATCAGCTTGAGGAACGCGCTCAGGTGTGGCTCTGGGGTGGAGGCGGTTGCTTCGGGGAGGCAGGCTGTCAGGGCTTGGGCGTTGCCGGAGGCGTAGGCCTGGGCGTACCTGGCCAGTGGGGTGTCGGGGGTGTCCGGGAGGGTGGCGGGTCGGGAGCTTTGGACGTTGCGCTCGGCCACCCACAGCAGCCAGAAACCGTCAGACCCAGTCGCTATTGTTGAATTTGGGGGTACCCGGGCTGGGTCGTGTGTGTGGTGTGCGCGCACGGCAAGAAGCAGCGCCTCCGCCCAGTCGCCGATCTCCCGCCGCCCCCGCAGCGGCAGCTCGGTCACGACCGGCCGCACCAACGCCTCCACCAGCCGCAGGTCCCCGCTCTCCAGCCCCCACCGCACCGCCACCCGCAGGTTCGGCCACAACTCCGCCAGCCGCCCCACCCCCTCGACCTCGGCCTGCCCACGCAGCAGCTCACCGACGACGAGAACCTGCCGCAGACACCACTCCGCGTGCGCGGCCATCGCAGCAGCACGGTCCATAAGCAACGAGGAAGCGAACTGCCGCAACGGTTCCAGCATCCGGAACCGCCGCCCGAACGGTCCGTCAGAGACAGTCACCATCGACCGCTCCACCAGGTCCGCGAGCAGCGAGTCCGGGGCCGCCGACAGGTCGAACGGCGCCACGAACACCGACAGCCGGCAGAACAGCTCCTGCTCGCCAGGCGACAACAGGTCGTACGACCACCGCACCGCCGCGGCCACGGAGCGGTGCCGCGCAGCCCCCGTCCGCCGCGCCCCGATGTCGAGCCGCGGCAGCAACTCGGCGGGCCGGTGGCTGCGCATCCGTGCCGCCGCCAGTTCGATCGCCAACGGGATGCCGTCCAGCAGGCGGCAGAGTTCCGGCACCGAGGAATCGCCCACGTACGAAGGATCCGCGGCGCGCGCACGAAGCGAGAACAGCTCGACGCCAGACGCCGCGTCCAAGGGCTCCACGACCACCACGCGCTCGTCGGCCACCGAAAGCCGTTCCCGCGAGGTCGCCAGCACCCGCACCGACCCGCACACCGACGCGACGAACGCCGCAGCGCCCTCCAGCACGTGCTCGCAGTTGTCCAGCACCAGCAACGACGGGTGCGCCGCCACCACCGCCTGCACGACCGAGACCCCAGGCCGCACGACGATTCCCAAAGCGTCCGCCACCGCCTGCGGTACGTCCGTGGAGGACGTGATCTCGGCCAGCGACACGAAGGTGCCGTCCAGTGCCGCGGCCAGGCGGGTCTTGCCGATGCCGCCCGGCCCGACGAGCGTCACGACCGGGGCCAGCCGCAGCGCCTCCGTCACCTGTGCCAGCAGGGCGTCCCGGCCGACCAGCACCGGAGCGGGGACCGGTGCGTGGGCGAGGACCGCCTGCTCGGCCGCGCGCAGTGCGACCCCCGGTTCCACGCCGAGCTCGTCGACGAGGTGTCGCCGGGTCCGGTGGTACACCGCGAGGGCGTCCGCCTGCCGGCTCGTCCGGTGCAGTGCCATCATCAGCAGCGCCGCCAGTGCCTCGCGGGTCGGGTGCTCCGCCACCAGCGCCGACAGCTCGCCGACGACGGCACCGGGGTCGGTCGCTAACCGTCGCGCGCAGTCCTTCTCGACCGCGCCCAGCCACTCCTCGGTCAACGCGACGACGGCCGGCTCCAGCGCGGGCGCCGTCAGGCCGGCCAGCGGAACGCCCCACACCGCGACCGCGCCCGCGAAGTCACCGGTTCGTACGCACTCCACGAACTGTGCGACGTCGGTGGGCACGTCGAGCCGATAGGCGGCGCCTACCCGTGCGATGGCCTCGGCGCCGAGGGACTTGCGCAGCCGCGCGATGTGCCACTGCAGTGCTTTCGGGGCGGTGGTCGGGGGAGTGTCGCCCCACACCAGGTCGATCAGCCGCGGCACCGGCACCGGTGCGCCGGGGGACAGCGCGAGGGCCGCCAGCACGACCTGCGAGCGGGGTGACCCGACGTCGACCGGCTCGCCGTCGTCGGTGGTGGCGCGGACACCACCGAGCACACCGATCCGCACCGGCGAATTCTCACACACCGCGCGCACACCGGACGCACACCGAGACGGGCCAGCCTCGGCGCTATGACAGCACGTGTTGTTGGTTCCCTCTTCGTCATCGCCACCGCCTCGGGCGTGGTCAGCGCGGCCACCCAGGGCACGACCCGAGGCGTGATGGTGTTCGTCATGGCACTGGCCATCGCGTTCATCGCGCCGACTTGGTTCCCGGCCCTCAAGCGGCACGGCGAGGGCATGGCCCTGGGCTACGTCGTCGCCAGGACCCTCGAGGTCGTCTTCCTGATGTCCGCCGTCGCGCCGATCGCGCGCCTGCACGTCGAAGAGCTGTGGGGCCACGCCAGCGCGATCTGGTTCTGCGCCGGCGTGGTGCTCCTCAACGTCCTGCTCTTCAGGTCGGCGCTGGTGCCCAGGTGGATCTCGGTGTGGGCCCTCGCCGCCGTGGTGCCCTACCTCGCCGGCGCCGTCCTCGTCCTGCTCGGCGTGCTCACGCAGACGCAGGCAGGAGCGCTCTACGTGCCGTTGGCGCTCAACGAGATGGTGCTCGCCTTCTGGCTGCTCACGCGCGGGATGTCAACGCCGGGTGCGGACGTGCGCGAGCAGGGCGAGCCCGGTCTGGTCGAAGCCCACTGACACGTCGCACCCCGGCAGCAGCGCGCGCACGGCGGCCTCGTCCCGCTCGATCACCTGCCACTCCATCAGGTACTCGAGCGCCCAGCGGAACGGGTTCCCGCCGGTGAGGCTGGAGAAGTGGAACAGGCCGCCCGGCCGCAGCAACTTGGTCAGCACTGCCTCGGTCAGCCGCACGGCCGCGCGGTCGTTGAGGTACTCGTAGAGGCCGTTGACGAGCACGAGGTCGAACGGGCCGTGCTCGGCGATCTTCGGGATCGCGCGGAACACGTTGCCGCTGAACGTGGTCGTGACCTCGCCCAGCGGCCCGAGGCGCTGCTCGGCGAGCTCCAGGGCGTCCGGGTCGACGTCGGTGAGCACGAACCGGTCGCCCGGCCGCACGATGTTCGGCGGGATGCGCCGCAGGTCCGGGGCGGTGCCGGAGGCGATCAGCAGCACCGAGCGAGGGCCGTTGCGCTGCGCGGTCAGGGTGTCGCCGATCAGCCGGGTCTGGTGCTGGACGCGGTTGCGCAGCTGGTGGGTGATCGCGACGCCCTGCAGGTGGGTCTCGACGTGCCAGGCGAGCGTGCCCGGCGTCGCCTCGTTGGCCTGCGCCAGGACGTGCTCGATGAGCCGGAAGTCGCTGGGGTAGCCGCGCGCCCACTCGTTCTCGTCGCGCATGAACGGGGACCGCGCGCACGCCGACCGCGCCGGCTGCACGATCGCCGCGATGTCCTCCTCCGGGAGTCCCGCGAGCACGCCGGCGTGGATCTGCACGCCGAGCGCGTGCAGCCGCCCGCCGACCATCATGTGCGCGGACGGGTCGCTGAGGTTCAGCTCCCTCTCCCCGCGCAGGAAGCCGTCGACGGCGTCGCTGATCCGGTGCAGGGCGTCAGTGGTGTGCGGGAGCACGGTCATCAAGCACTCTTCCTCGTTGCGGCAACGGTTCCAGAGCTTCCCAGGTGCGCGAGCTGATCAACAGGGTCTTTCGGGTAATACGAGGAAAACCACGCTTTGGTTCGCGTGTCGGGTCACCGGCGCGTCCCGGCGACCGCCTCCGCGACGGCCGCGGCGATCGCCTGGTGACCGGCGGGCGTCGGGTGCACGTCGGCCTCCTCGCAGAAGTAGGTGAGCGCGCAGACCTTGGCCACGGGGGCCGGGATCTCGCCGTAGCGCGGGTCGCGGGTCAGGTCGGTGAGGGCGTCGTAGCCGCCGGTCGCGCGGGTGACGTCCACGAACGTCGCGCCGAACTTCCCGTACTCCGCGGCGACCTGGGCGTTGAAGTCCTCGTACAGCGCGACCGACGTGCGCGCGAGGCTCTCGCCGTTCGGCAGTGACGGGTCCACCCACGCGCCGAGGTACACGTCCGGGTAGCCCAGCCCGACGATCCGCACGTCCGGCGCCACCTCGCGGAACCGGGTGAGCGCGGTGGCGATGTTCGTCCTGGTGGCGGTGACCTCGGCCGCCGCGCACTCCGCCGGGTTCTCGGCGACCGCGCACGGTTCCAGCAGGTCGTTGCTGCCGATCACCACCGTGACCAGGTCGACCCGGCCGGAGCGCAGCACGTCGACGGCCTCGTCGACCTGGGTCCTGCCTGCCGACTCCGGCTCGCAGGCCTCCCCGGAGAGCAGGTCGGCCGAGGTGGCGCCGTTGCAGGCGAGGCTGACGAGACCGAGCCCGGACTGCCCGGCGACGATCCGCGCGAAGCTCTCGGTGGTGCCGTTGGGGCTGAAGCCGGTGGCGTAGGAGTCGCCCAGCGACAGGTACAGCCGCTGGTCGGGGTTGGACGGGGCGTCCTGAACGGGTGACGCCGTCGCACACGCGGCCAGCGCCAGCGCGGAGACCAGGACCAGGGGGAGCGTCCGCACGTCGTGATCAGCGCCCGGCGGCGGTGACGGCGTCCGCGATCGCCTGGTGACCGGCAGGGGTCGGGTGCACGTCGGTGCGGTCGCAGAAGTAGGTGAGCGCGCACACCTTGGCCACGGAGGCCGGGACCTCGCCGTACTTCGGGTCTCGGGTCAGCTCGGTGAGGGCACCGTAGCCGCCGGTCGAGCTGGTGACGTCGGCGAACTTCGCGCCGAACCGGCCGTACTGGGCCGCGATCCTGGTGTTGAAGTCCTGGAACATCGTGACCGACAGCCGGGCGAGGTTCTTGCCGTTGGGGAACGACGGGTTCACCCACGCGCCGAGGAACACGTCCGGGTAGGTCAGCCCGATGATCCGCACGTCCGGCGCGGCCTCACGCAACTCGGTGAGCGTGCCGGCGACGTTGGTCTGGATGTCGGCGACGGTCCTGGTCGCGCACTCCAGGGGTTCCTGCGACAGCGCGCACGGCGCCAGGTCGTTGCCGCCGATCACCAGCGTGACCAGGGCGGTCTTCTTCCCGCGCAGCACCTCGACGGCGGCGTCGAGCTGCGTTTTACCGCCCGCGTCCGGCCCACAGGCGGGTTTGGTGGCGAGGTCGGCGGACGTGGCGCCGTCGCAGGCCAGGTTGACGAGCTTCAGGTCGGCCTGCTTCGCGACGATCTGGGCGAAGCTCTCGTTCTTGCCGCCGGGGGCGAAGCCGGTGGCGTACGAGTCGCCGATCGAGAGGTGGACCTGCTGCTCGTCCGGCGGCGGCGTGCTGCTCGGCGCGGGCACCGGGGTGGACGGGGGCGGTGTCGACGTGCACGCGCCCAACGCCACCAGAAGCGCCAGGACCAGTGCGAACCTCGGCACAACCGCTCCTTGCTGCTGGGAAGCTGATGTGCCGAGGTTACGGACCGGTCCGTGAGAGCCCTGTCAGCGGAAGGCGCGCAGCCGCAGGCTGTTCGTCACCACGAACACCGACGAGAACGCCATGGCCGCCCCCGCGATCATCGGGTTGAGCAGGCCCAGCGCCGCCAGCGGCAGCGCCGCGACGTTGTAGGCGAACGCCCAGAACAGGTTGCCCTTGATCGTGCCGAGCGTGCGCCGGGCCAGCCGGATCGCGTCGACCGCGGCCCGCAGGTCACCGCGCACCAGCGTGAGGTCGCTCGCCTCGATCGCCGCGTCCGTGCCGGTGCCCATCGCGAGACCGAGGTCGGCCTGGGCGAGCGCGGCGGCGTCGTTCACGCCGTCCCCGACCATCGCGACGACCCGGCCCTCGTCCTGCAGCCGCTTCACGACGTCGACCTTGTCGGCCGGCAGCACCTCGGCGATCACCTCGCCGATCCCGACCTCCGCGGCCACCGCCTCCGCCGCGGCCCTGTTGTCGCCGGTCAGGAGCACCGGGCGCAGGCCGAGCCGGCGCAGGCCCTCGACCGCCTCCTTCGACGTGGGCTTCACCGTGTCCGCGACGACCAGCACACCCCTGGCCTGGCCGTCCCACGCGACCAGCACCGCCGTGCGGCCCTTCCGCTCGGCCGCCTCCCTGGCCGCGGTGAGGTCCGCGTCGAGCGGGACGCTCCAGTCGGTCAGCAACCTCTGCCGGCCGACCAGCACCGCGTGGCCGTTCACCACACCCTGCACGCCGAGGCCCTCGACGTTCTGGAAGTCCTCGACCTCGGGGAGTTCGCCGGCCGCCTGGACGATCGCCCTCGCGATGGGGTGCTCGGACGCGTTCTCCAGCGCCGCCGCGAGCTCGAGGACCTCGTCCTCGTCCTCACCCTCGGCGGTGTGCGCGCTCACCAGGCTCATCCGTCCGGTCGTCACCGTGCCGGTCTTGTCGAGCACGACGGTGTCGACGCGGCGCGTGGACTCCAGCACCTCCGGCCCCTTGATCAGGATGCCGAGCTGGGCGCCCCGCCCGGTGCCGACCAGCAACGCGGTCGGCGTCGCGAGGCCGAGCGCGCACGGGCAGGCGATGATCAGCACCGCCACCGCGGCGGTGAACGCGGCCCCCACCCCGCCACCGGTGCCGAGCCAGAAGCCCAGCGTGCCGACGGCGAGCGCGATCACGATCGGCACGAACACCGCCGAGATCCGGTCCGCGAGGCGCTGCGCCTCGGCCTTGCCGTTCTGCGCCTCCTCGACCAGTCGCGCCATCTGCGCGAGCTGCGTGTCCGACCCGACCCGCGTGGCCCGCACGACGAGCCGCCCGCCCGCGTTGACCGTCGCGCCGGCCACGCCGTCACCCGGCCGCACCTCGACCGGCACCGACTCGCCGGTGAGCGTGCTCGCGTCGACCGCGGAGGCACCCTCCTCGACGACGCCGTCCGCCGCGATCCTCTCCCCGGGCCGCACGACGAACCGGTCACCGACCGCGAGCCGTTCCACCGGGATCCTGACCTCGCGGCCGTCCCGCAGGACCGCGACGTCCTTGGCGCCGAGCTCCAGCAGCGCCGTCAGCGCCGCCCCGGCCCGCCGCTTGGACCGCGCCTCGAAGTACCGCCCGGCCAGGATGAACGTCGTCACACCCGCCGCGACCTCGAGGTAGACGTTGCCGGTCCCGGCCGTCCGCTCGATGGTGAACGTGAACCCGTGCGTCATGCCCGGCGTGCCGGCGGTGCCGAGGAACAGCGCGTACAGCGACCACAGGAACGCCGCCCCCACACCGATCGAGATCAGCGTGTCCATCGTGGCGGCGCCGTGGCGGAGGTTCGTCCACGCCGCCTTGTGGAACGGCCACGCGGCGTAGGTGACGACCGGTCCGGCGAGCGCCAGCGACAGCCACTGCCAGTACGTGAACTGGAGCGCGGGGACCATCGCGAGCACGACGACCGGCACCGACAGGACCGTGGAGGTGATCAACCGCTGCCGCAGCGTCCTCATCGGGTCGTCGGGCGCGGTCTCCGGTGCGGCGGTGGGCAGTGCTGCGGTGTAGCCGGTGTCCTCGACGACCTTCACCAGGTCCGCGGGCGTCAGCGTGCCGGGGAACGTGACCTTCGCCTTCTCGGTCGCGTAGTTGACCGAGGCCTCGACGCCGTCCAGCTTGTTGAGCTTGCGCTCGATCCGCGCGGCGCAGGACGCGCAGGTCATGCCGCCGATCGAGATCTCGATGGTGTCAGTGGCCATGACCGCCCTCCTCGTGCGTCGTGAGCGTGAACTCCGCGGTGCGGACCTGGTCGCCGTGCTGGAAGTCGAGGAACAACCGGTACTTCCCGGCCGTCGGGACCTCCACCGCGAACTTGACCTGGTCGCCCTCTTCGGGGTGCACGTGCAGGTAGGCCAGGTCGTCGGCGCGCAGGGCGACCAGGTGGCCCTTGGCGCCCAGGTAGTCCTGCAGGTCGGTGACCGGCTTGCCGTCCTTGGTGACCGTCGCGGTGACGGTCGACGACTTGCCCGCCGTCAGGTCGCCGTCGAGGGTCACCTCGTAGCCGTCTGTCTCGAACGTGCTGCTGTTCGCGTAGGTCTTCGGGCGGAGGTCTCCTGCCTGGTGCAGGTCGGTGCCCAGCGTCAGCTTCGGGCCGTTGGCCGGCTTGAAGTCGGCGAAGATCCGGTAGCTGCCGGCTTCGGGCAGTCGAAGGGGGATCTGCCAGGTGCCGTCCTGGGCCATCTGCGGGTGGACGTGCTGGAAGTGCGCGCCGTCCCGCCTGACCGCGATGAGGTGCAGGCGCTTCTCGTGCTCCACGTCGAAGGCGGTGACGGGCTTGCCGTCCGGGCCCTCGATCTGGAACGCGAGCGGCTGGTCTTGCTTGAGTCGCAACGTGTAGCCCTTGTCCGAGACGGACAGTCCTGGTGGGACATGGGCTTCGGGTTCCTTCGCGTGGCCGCCGTGCGCTTCCTGTTGGGGCGCCGGTGTTTCCGGCGGTCCCGCGGCTGCTCCCGCCGCCCAGGTGCCGCCGAAGACCACGGCGAGTGCGGTGGCGTAGAGCGCGACCTTGTGTCCCGTCCTCATGGTCAGCTCACCAGCTCGTAGCCGGCCTCGGTGACGGCGGCGCGCAGGGCGGGGAGCGGAACGGGGGTGGTGCTGGTGATCGTGACCGCACCGGTGGGCAGGTCCACCGCCACGTCGGTCACGCCGTCCAGTTTCGTGATCTCCTCGGTGACGCTGGAGGCGCAGTGGCCGCAGGTCATGCCGGTGACGGTGTGGACGGACTCGGTCATGGGTCTTCTCCTCGCGGGTTAGGAGCGGACCAGGCGGGCGATGGCGTCACTGGCTTCCGCGATCTTCGCGTCGGCTTCGGTGCCGCCCTCGGTGATGGCCTGGCTCACGCAGTGCTTGAGGTGCTCGTCGAGCAGCCCCAGTGAGACCGCCTGCAACGCCCTGGTGGCGGCGGAGATCTGGGTGAGGACGTCGATGCAGTACTCGTCGTCCTCGATCATCCGTCGCAGGCCGCGGACCTGGCCCTCGATTCTGCTGAGGCGGCGCAGGTGGGCGGCTTTTTGCGGGGTGTAGCCGGGCATGTCTCGCTCCTTCTCCGGCCACCGCTCGGCCGGGTTGTCAGGCCGGGGGTGCGGTGGGCTCGCCCTGCTTTTATACCCTAGGGGGGTATGTGTATGTCAAAGGTTCCTTTTGCGTTGGCGCGTCGGTTCCGTTGGTGGTTCCGTGCCGTTGGCGGGTTCGCCTTGCGTGCTTCCCCTGGGGGCTCTGCCCCCAGACCCCCGGCAATCTGATCAGGGGGCCAGCGCTGCCCGTGGGCTGATGGCACGCCTGTTGCTTA
>NZ_JBEXNC010000004.1:0-520368 GCF_040610935.1 Lentzea sp. NPDC003310 | reverse complement strand
GCTTCTCTTTCCACCTCTATGGGGGGGCTGCTGTATGCCTGCGCCCCGTTCTCGTTGCACGTCGTCATCGAAGCCAGGGGTTGGCCCTCACGACCGGCAGATCGTTCCACCAGCGGGCGAGACCCCACGTGACGCCGGACGCGGTGGCGGCGAGGACGATCAGCACGAGGGTGTAGACGACGTGGTAGTCGATGAGCGGGTTGGTCGACATCGTGGCCTCACCGGACGACGTGTGCTGCGCCGGCGGCCACTCGGCCGCCCACATGAGGACCATCATCACGGCGCCGCTGGCAGCGGCGATCCGCAGGCCGATCCCGAGCACCAGCGCCACACCGATCGCGAACAGACCGGCCATGAAGAGCACGTCGGCCCACCAGGTTCCGGCGATGTCGTGGAACACCGACTCGAACGGCCCGACGGCGACCCTGCTGAGGAAGCCCTTCGTGGGCGAGCCTCCCGAGAACCACGCGTTCTTGGCCTGGGTGGCGTAGCCGAGGCCGAACGCCTTGTCGACGAACGCCCAGAGGAAGAGCAACCCGGTCGCGATTCGCAACACCGCGAGAGGCACGGCGCCCGTTTCGGTCCGGGTGCGAGTAGGAGCGTGAACAGCGGACATCTCTACCTCCCAGGAAGTTCTTCTGCACCGAGTCTTCTCACGAACTCCGGACGCGAACGCGGTCCTTGGTCCCGACCCGGCCGGGACGTCACGACCTGGAGCGGCGGTAGCAGTGCCACAGCTCGTCACCGGCCCGGACGATCAGAGCTACTCCGCCGTCGATTGCTCGACGAAGAACCCCTGCGCGGCCGCGAGACTTGCCCGGCACGTGCGGACGATCTGCCGGGTTGCCGCGGTGTTCGGCGTGCGACGACACGACCCGCAGTGCACCACCACGTCACCGGTCAGTTCGTCGACACCCACCGAGGCGGTCGACGAGCAGTCGCGGCACCACCGGTGTCCGGTCACCTTGATGACGTGGTCGGCGGAGTGCACGCAGTGGTGCAGCCAACGGCGGTGCACCCTGCACGAGATGCGCTCGAGCGGGTTGAGACCGAGCTCCTCCGCCGCGTCCTCCTCGGCGAGCACGGCGGCGAGGCGGCGGTCGCGGACGTCTGCGTAGCGCTGCCCGTCGGCGAGGAGAAGTGGCGTTGTCATGGCGCTCTCCGTGGATTCGAAGTCCGTTCGAGCGTTCTCCCGCACACCGCTACAGAACACCGCACAGGGACTTCTGCACAGCCGAGACCAGAGGCTCATCGGCGACGAGACGTTGGTCCCTGGGGACCACGGCCGGCAGCCGGAAACCTTGGCCGTGGAGGTGGGACCCATGTCCGTGAAACCGATGGCCAGGCTCGTGCGCCAGGCCTTCCCCTACCGCAACGAGCTCGCCACCACCGGCGACCGGATCGAAGCAACTGTGCTGGCGCTAGGGCTCGCGGTGTCACTGCTGGCCGTTCCCATCGGGGCTACCGCGGGATCTGAGGCGTACGCCGCAGACCGGGCGCGAGTCACCGCTGAGCAGGCGAGCAGGAGGCAGGTCGACGCCGTCCTGGTCGAAGACGCACCGCCCGTCATCGCGCCTGGGGAGCGCAGCGGCGTCGCGGATTCCGCGTTCGTGATGGCACGGTGGAAGTCCCCGGACGGAAGTTCACGCGTGGGTCCGGTGCAGGCTCACTTCGATGCGACTGCAGGATCCGCGACGCCGATCTGGATCGACGAGGACGGCGAAGTGGTAGACGCTCCGTTGACGACCGGGGGAGCCGCCGTCAACGGAGTACTCCTGGGCTTCCTGCTCTGGAGCGCGACGACCGGTGCCGTGGCGATGCTCTACTTCGTCACGAGCCATCTCCACCGGTGGATCCGTTCGCGGCGGTGGGCCGACGAATGGCGGACGATCGCTCCCGACACGCCCAGGCGGTGACCCGTTCCTCTTAGGACGTTCGAACGTGATCACGCTGCGAGCCGCAGGGCCCTCGGCCATTCTCTTGGCGAAGAAGCCCATCACTGTCTCCGGGGTGATCCGGCCGCCGAGGGTGGTCAGCTCGTCGGCGCCGATGCGCTCGGCGAGTTCGCGGACCTTGCGCGGGGTCGCGTAAGCGACGAGAACTCCAACCATGTCAACATGATCGGTGCAGGCGGAGACCTTGTACCTAGTGGTAGCAGGACGCCCGGCGGTGTTGGTGACCTTCCAGCCGGCGCACCGTGAAGGTGAGAGGGAGGTCGTGATGAGAGTTCTCGTGGTGTACGCGAGTGCTGCGGGGTCGACCGCGGGTGTTGCCGAGCGGATCGCGGGCGCGCTCCAGGCGCGCGGGCACGAAGTCACCTTGCGGTCCGTCGACGAGGCCGTCGAAGTGGAGTCGTACGAAGCCTTCGTGGTGGGCAGCGCCGTGCACAGCCAGGCTTGGTTGCCTTCACGCACCGCCTTCCTGCGGAAGCAACGGAATGGCCTGCTCGGCAAGCCGGTCTGGCTGTTCAGCGTCGGTTTGCCCGGTGCGCTGCGAGGACCGTTCCGCCGCTGGGCCATGCTGGAGGAGAACGACGTTCTCGCCCGCCTGCTCGACTTCGTCACCCCGATCGAACACCGCCTGTTCACGGGAGTCGTCGTCGCGGCGGGCTTCGGGAGGCTCGGCTCTCTCTTGTTCCGCGCTGTCGGGGGCCGGTTCGGCGACTTCCGGGACTGGGACGCGATCGAGAGGTGGGGCGCCTCCATCGCCGACGCCCTCGCCGAGCAGAAGTCGTGAGGGGCGGCAGGAGCCGAAGCCCCTCACGAACGATCTTCACGGCAGCGTTCGCGCGATGAGGTCAGCGAGGTCGATCGTGCGGTTGGCGTAGCCCCACTCGTTGTCGTACCAGCCCATCACCTTCACCACGTGGCCCTGTGCCTTGGTGAGTGAGGCGTCGAACACGCACGACGCGGAATCGCCGATGATGTCCCGCGACACGACCGGATCCGTCGTGTAGCGCAGGATGCCCTTGAGACGTCGTGCCGCCGCGTCGGCGAACGCCCGGTTGACCTGGTCGGTGGTCGCGGGTTCGGCGAGGCGGACGGTGAGGTCGGTGAGCGACCCGTCCTCCACGGGGACGCGCACCGCGAGCCCGTCGAGCTTCCCGTCGAGGGACGGGATCACCTGCCCGATCGCGCGAGCGGCTCCGGTGGAGGTCGGGATGATGTTCACCGCGGCCGAGCGCGCCCGCCGCAGGTCCTTGTGCGGCCGGTCGAGCAGTGCCTGGTCTCCGGTGTAACTGTGGATCGTCGTCATGAGGCCCTCGACGATCCCGAACGCCTCGTCCAGCACGGAGGCCATCGGCGCCGCGCAGTTGGTGGTGCAGGAGGCGTTCGAGACGACGTGGTGCGAAGCGGGGAGGTAGGTGTCCTCGTTGACGCCCAGCACGATGGTGGCGTCGACGTCCTTGCCGGGCGCGGTGATGAGCACCTTGCGGGCACCGCGTCCGATGTGGACTCCCGCTGCCTCGCGGGTGCGGAACCTGCCCGTCGCCTCGATCACGACGTCGACACCGAGCAGACCCCAGTCGAGGTCCTTCGGGTCGCTGTGGCTCGACACCAGGATGCTGCGCTCGTCGACGGTGATCTTGTTGCCGTCGGCGGTGATGTGCCTGCGCCACGGCCCGTAGGTCGAGTCGTAGGCGAGGAGGTGGGCGAGGGTCTCCGGCGTGGTGACGTCGTTGACGGCCACGATCTCGATCGCCGTGTCGTGGCGGTCGAACGCGGCACGCAGCACGTCCCGCCCGATGCGGCCGAACCCGTTGATGGCAACGCGAACCGGCATGATGGCCTCCTGCTCGGCAGTGGTCGATTACGTCGTAGGTCTCAGCGCAGAGTGCGGAGCAGCAGCCGGCGTTCGGCCGACCCGATCGCCGCCCTGGCCGCCGGAACGGCATCCGGGTTCACGGAGATCGAGGTGATGCCGAGCTCCACGAGCTTCTCCGCGAACTCCGGCTTGTTGGACGGAGCCTGCCCGCACAGCGAGGACGTGATGCCGGCGTCGCGGGCGGCGGTGACGATGCGGCCGATCATGTCGAGCACGGCCGGGTCGGACTCGTCGAACAGGTCGGCGCACAGCTCGGAGTCGCGGTCGACGCCGAGCATCAGCTGCGTGAGGTCGTTGCTGCCGATGGAGACCCCATCGATGCCTGACCGCGCGTACTCGGGGATCCAGTAGGCCACCGAGGGGACCTCGGCCATCACCCAGCGGTGCAGGCCGCGCTGGCGGCCGAGCGGGCTGCGGTCGATCTGCTCCAGGCAGGCCTCGAGCTCCCACTTGGTGCGGACGAACGGGATCATCAGGTGCAGGTTCGGAGTGTGCTCCCGAACCCGTGCGAGGGCTTCGAGTTCCAGGCCGAACAGCATGGGGTCGTCGACGTAGCGGTAGCAGCCGCGGTAGCCGATCATCGGGTTGTGCTCGTGCTTCTCGAACTGGTCGCCGCCCTTGAGCTCGCGGAACTCGTTGGTGCGGAAGTCCATCGTGCGGTAGATGACCGGTCGGGGCGCGAACGCGTGAGTGATCTGCAGCAGCGATGCGGTCAGGGCGTTCAGGAACTCTTCGGGACCGCGTTGCGCGAGGAACAGGCGCGGGTGCTCGGCGCCGAGCGCCTCGGTGAGCATGAACTCGGCGCGCAGCAGGCCCACCCCGTCGACCGGCATGGCGGCGACCTCGGCGGCGTGTTCGGGCAGCGCGAGGTTGACGTACACCCGCGTGCCCAACGCCTCTGCTGACGGCATGACGGGAGCGACGATGCGCGGCGCGGTCGTGATGGGCGCCGACCCGGCCCGCACCTCGCCGGCGCTGCCGTCGACCGTGACCTGCTGGCCCTCTTTCAGCAAGGAGGTCGCCGCGCCGGTGCCGACCACACACGGCACGCGCAGCTCGCGGGCGACGATCGCGGCGTGGCAGGTGATGCCGCCGCCGTCGGTGACCACGGCCGAGGCGCGGCGCATGGTCGGCACCCAGTCAGGGTTCGTCATCTCCGCGACCAGGACCTCGCCGTCGCGCAGCCGCGATCCCTCGTCGGGGGAACGCAGCACCCTGACCCGCCCGGACGCGATGCCGGGCGAGGCGCCGAGGCCGCTGACGAGCGGCCCGCCGAGCGGGGTCTCCTCGTCGGGCAGCGTGGTGATGGGCCGGGACTGCACCAGCCAGGTCTTGCCGTCGGCGATCGCCCACTCGGTGTCCTGGGGTTCGCCGTAGTGCCGCTGCACCCGCACCCCGAGCTGCCCGATCGCGACCGCCTCCGCCTCGGTGAGCACCTGGGCGTGCGACTCCTCGGAGGTCAGCTGGATCCGTTCGTCGTTGCCGTTCGAGCCCCGCACGATCTTGTGCGTCTTCCTGCCGACGCGGGTGTCCACAAGGGACACCACGTCGCCGTCCCGCCGCAGCACGTACGTGTCCGGCTCGACCGAACCGCTGACCACGACCTCGCCCAGCCCGAACGAGGCCTCGACGAGCAACTTGTCCCGGTCACCAGAGGACGGGTCGGCGGTGAACATGACGCCGGAGCGTTCGGAGTCCACCATCGTCTGCACGACGACGGCGATCGCGGGTTCGTCGGTGATGCCCTGCTCGGCGCGGTAGGCGATGGAACGCGTCCCGAACAACGACACCCAGCAGTCGAGGAGCCGGTCCAGCAGGGCACGGGCACCACGGGTGTTGGTGAAGGTGCTGTTCATGCCCGCGAACGACGAGCCGGCGGTGTCCTCGGAGGTCGCAGAGGACCGCACTGCGACGGACTCGTCCTGGCCGAGGGCGCGGTAGGCCTCCAGCACCGCGTGCCGCACCTCGTCGGAGACGCCTGCCTTGCGCACCAGCTCGCGCATCCGTTCCGCGCACTCCTCCAGCCGTTGCGGAGAGGTGCCGCGGTCGAGCGCGATCACGAGCTCGGCGGCGAGGTCGTCGCGGACCTGTCCCATCGAGCTGAGGAACGCGTTCGCGGTGACGACGAAGCCCGGCGGCACCGGCAGTCCCGCCCTGGTGAGTTCGCCGAGGTTCGCGCCCTTGCCACCGGCGATGCCGGTGTCGTCCTTGCCGAGCGTGGTGAAGTCGCGGATGTAGTTGGTGGTCACGGCTGCTCCTGACGTGTGAGGACGTCGACGAGGGGACGCCGGGGCGTGGCGGGCAGCGGGTCGGCGTTGAACGCGCCCCACCCGACCCGGATGACGAGCTGGGGACAGGTCGAGCCGCCGAGCACCTGATCGCGGACGAGGTCCCTGGTCTCGACGACCTCGAGCGGCTGACTGAGGGGACAGGACGCGAGGCCCGCGGACGTGGCTTCCAGGAGCACCGCGCTGGCCGCCTCGCCCGCCCGCAGCCGCGACAGCACGTCGTCGGACGACGTGCTGAGGACCAGCAGGGAACCCGCGTCTTCGTGCAGCAGGGCGTTGTCCGTCTGCGGCAGCTCACCGGGCGCGAACTCGCGCAACCGGAGGTCGCCGTACTGCCGCGAGCCCACGGGGATGTTGGCCGCGGGAACGCCGGCGGACGCGCCGGGGTAGACGCCGGTCCACTCGCGGATCTCGGCTCGGTAGTCCGCATCGGACTCCTGGACGACCGCGGCCTTGACCATCGCGGCGAGCAGTTCGGAGCGAGCCCTCCCGGTGACCTCGTGGGCCTCGACGCCCTGCGCACGCGCACAGCGGACGAGCTGCCCGATGATCTCGTCGGGCACCGACCAGGAGGAGAACGCGCGACGATCCGTGCGCCTGCGCGGAATCGCGGCGGCGAGGGCGACGTGCGGCTCCTTGGGCTCGCGCGCCTCGAACTCGACGGCGGCCAGGTGGTCCGGTTCGCCCGGGTTGGGCATCCGGTGCACGACCGCTCGCCAGCCCAGCGCTGCCAGCCCGACCCGCAGGTGGTGCAGCGCGGCACCGCAGCTGACGACCAGGTCGGCGCCGAGCGGGTCCACCGCCGGCAGGCTGCGCGTGTGGTCGGCGTACAGGTGCAGGCTGCGGTCGCACAACTCCCAGCGCCACGGCTGGGAGTTGTGCACCGAAGGCGCGCGACAGGCGAGTGCCAAGGCCGCCCGCACCGTGTTCTCGTCCGGTTGACCGCGGTTCATTCCGGCTCACCTCCAGGTCGAAGTCCCGCTTTCCAACCTCGCAGTGCCACGGGTCGCAGGTGAGGGGCCTAGGTCCTCGGAGAAGCGGGACCCGGGTCCCGCCGGGTGGCGCCCTTGGCACGTGTCCCGCGCTCCAGGTGAGGGCGAGGCTGGAGTCGACCTGAACCACAGATCGCCGGAGGGTGTCATGCGTGAACCGACCGTTTCCTCGCTGATGACGCGCGAGGTGATCACCGCGGATGTCGGCAGCTCGTTCAAGGACCTCGTGCGACTGCTCGAGGACAACAAGATCAGCGCTGTGCCGGTGCTCGACGGCGGCTACCCGGTCGGCGTCGTGTCGGAGGCCGACCTCGTGCCGAAGGAGGAGTTCCGGGGCGGCACGAGCGAGGCGCCCGGACTGTTCGCCGGACGCGAGGAGAAGCACCGCTGGGCGCAGGCCGGCGGGATCACCGCTCGCGACGTGATGACCAGCCCGGTCAAGAGCACCTCACCCGACACCGCGGCCAGCGCGGCCGCACGGGAGCTCGCCGCCGCGGGCGTGCGCAGGCTGTTCGTCATGGACTCCGACGGCGCACTCGTGGGTGTGCTGTCCCGGCGCGACCTGCTGAAGCTGTTCCTGCGCGAGGACGAAGAGCTGAAAACGGTGATTCGCGACGAGATCTTCGGCCGGATGTTGTGGGTCGACCCGTTCAGCGTCGACGTCGAGGTGTCCGACGGGGTCGTGACCATGGGCGGCCAGCTCGAGCGCCAGAGCGAGGTCGAGATCGCCGAGCACCTCGTGCGCGCTTTGCCCGGCGTCGTCGACGTGCACAGCAAGCTGCGCCCGGAGTGGAACGACACCGCGCACACGCGCCAGACCACGATCCTGGGCTGAAGGGAAGTGTTGTGAGGACTCGAGACGTGATGACGACCGAGGTCGTCATCGTCACGCCGGACACGGCCGCGCGGGAAGCCGCTCGCCAGCTCGCCGAACACGGGTACACCGCACTGCCGGTGGTCGACGCCACCGGCACGCTCGTCGGCGTGGTGAGCGAAGCCGAGCTGCTGCGCGACCGGCTCCCGCAGGACCCCCGGTGGCTGGTGCACGGCCAACCACCGAAAGCCCGCCGCGCTCCGGCGGACCTGGTGGACGAGGTGATGACGACGCCGCGGACGGTCACCCCGAACACGGATCTGGCCGAGGTGGCCGACCTGATGCTGCAGCACGGCATCCGCAGCGTCCCGGTCGTGCGGGACAACCGGCTCGTCGGCATCGTGACGCGCCGCGATCTGCTCAAGTCGATCAGCCGCGCGGACTGGATCATCGAAGCCGAGATCCGCAACCGGCTCGGCATGATCGGCGACCCTCGCCGGTGGGTGGTCCAGGTGAGCGGCGGCAAGATGTCCATAGTGGACAAGATGGACAACGACACGGACCGCCACGTCGCCGAGGTCCTCGCACGTGCGGTCGCGGGCGTGACCGACGTGCGCATCGCGGCGCCGGAACGGATCTGACGATGGCCAGGCACTGGAGCGAGCTGCCGGAGGGCGAACGCAGGACGTTGGTCGCGATGGCGGCGGTGCAGGTGGCCCTGGCCGGAGCGGCGTGGACCGATCTGGCACTGCGGCCCGGCGAGTTCGTCCGGGGACGCAAGCGGTGGTGGGCGCTGGCGATCCTGGTGAACTTCGCCGGTCCGATCGCCTACTTCCGCTGGGGGAGGAAGGCCTGATCCGTGCGAGGCGCCGGGACTGGTCCCGCGCGCCTCGAACTCGTCATGTCGAGGAGTTTGCCATGAGCACGAGTACGAGGAGCTGGTTGGTCCGGTGTGGACGGATCGCGTCGGCGGTGGTCCTGTCGTCCGCGAGCCTTGTCGGCACTGCGGCCGCGGCGGCGGACGTCGAGGTGTTGAGCCTCCCACCGGGCTGGAGGTCCGGTACGGCCGAGGCGATCAACGAGCGCGGCGTGGTCGCCGGCACCGCCGTCGCACCCGAGGGGATGTTCCACGCCGTGCGGTGGGACCGCGCCGGTCGCGTCACCGACCTGGGGCTGGTCCCCGGTGGGGGCGGCTACACCAGGGGGTACGCGATCAACAACGCCGGGGTCGTGCTCGGCGACGCCTACACGGGCAACGGGTACCACGCCGTTCGCTGGGACTCGGCCGGCCGGATCGAGGTGCTGAGCACACCGCAGGGAGGGTGGGTCCAGCCCGTGGCGATCACCGACAGCGGGATCGCCACCGCCACCGTCTACGGGACGACCGCCGGCACGCGCGGGCTGGTGTGGGACCGTGCCGGCCGGACGACCGTGCTCGCGCCGCTGCCAGGGGGCACCTACAGCGAAGTCAGGGCCATCAGCGCGGACGGTGCGGCGGTGGGCCTGTCGAACAGCTCCGGTTCCTACTACACGCAGGCGGTCCGCTGGGACAGGCAAGGCCGGCCCAGCGCTTATCCGGTGCTGCCGGGCCACGTGACGGCGTCGGTCCAGGCGGTGAACGAGGCGGGGACCGCGATCGGTGTGTCCGTTCCCGCGGAAGGACCGTGGCACGCCGTGTCCTGGGACCGGTCGGGCACCATCACCGACCTCGGCGCGTTCCACACGACCGGTGACCTCTCCGCGATCAACCGGAGCGGGACGATCGTCGGAGCGTTCACCGGCCTCGACGAACCCCGCCGCGCCTTCGTGATCGCCCGGGCCGGGGCGATGGCGCTGCTGACGATCCCGTCGGACACGGCGTCGAGCAGCGCCGCGGACGTCAACGACCGCGGCGAGGTAGTGGGCGGGGTCTATGCGTCCGGCAGCTACACCGGCCGTCCGGTGTGGTGGGACCGGCGCGGCCGCGTTGCCGATCTGCCTGCCCTTCCGGGAAGTGAGTACGCCGCCGCGCATCGGATCAACAACGGCGGGTCGATCATCGGCTACGCGACCACCACGCTTGACGGGTACCAAGCCGTTGTGTGGCACACGCGGTAGAGGGCCGGAGAAATGCGAGAAGGCGCCGGGTCACCCCGGCGCCTTCTGCCCGTCGATCACGCCTGCAGAACGACCTTCAGCGCTCCGCTGTCCCCGGCGTTCTCGAACACCTCGTAGGCCTCTGCCATCTCGCCGAGCGCGAACCGGTGGGTGATGAACCGCTCGCCGTCGATGCGGCCGGCCGCGACCATGCGCAGCAGGGTCGGGGTCGACACGGTGTCGACGAGGCCGGTGGTGATGGTGACGTTGCGGATCCACAGGTTCTCCAGGTGCAACGTCGCCGGCTTGCCGTGCACACCGACGTTCGCCACGTGTCCGCCCGGCCGCACCAGCTTCGCGCACAGCTCGAAGGTCTCGGGCACACCGACCGCCTCGATCGCGACGTCCGCACCGAGTCCGCCGGTCAGTTCTCCGACGACGCGTTCCGCTTCCTCCGCCGTGGCGGCCGTGACGTCGGCGCCGAACTGCTTGGCCGCGTCGAGCCGTGCCGCCGCCAGGTCGACCGCGACGATGTGGCTCGGGCTGTAGAGCTGCGCGGTCTGGATCGCGGCGAGTCCGATGGGTCCAGCGCCGACGATCACCACGGTGTCCGCGGGTTTGACGGTGCCGTTGAGCACGCCGACCTCGTACGCGGTGGGCAGGATGTCCGCCAACGCCACCGCAGCGGCGTCGGAGACGTCCGCCGGCAGCAGGTGCGTCGACGTGTCGGCGAACGGCACTCGCACGTACTCGGCCTGCACCCCGTCGACCGTGTGCCCGAGGATCCAGCCCCCGCCACCGAGGCACTGCCCATAGCTGCCGGTGCGGCAGTACGCACACCGGCCGCAGGTGGTGATGCAAGAGATCAGCACGCGGTCGCCGGGCTTGAGCCCAGTGACCGAGGCGCCGACCTCCTCGACCACGCCGACGGCTTCGTGACCCAGGATGCGACCTGGTTCGACCTCGGGCACGTCACCTTTCAGGATGTGCAGGTCGGTGCCACAGATGGTGACTGCGGTGACCTTCACGATCGCATCGGTCGGATCGTTGATCTCGGGCTTCGGAACCTCCTTCCACTCGCGCTTGCCGGGACCGCCGTAGACCAGGGCCTTCATCGATTTCCTCCTCGCGAGTCGCTGACGCGTCCAGGCTTCTCGCGCTCGCAGCGGGCGTGCAGAGAACGCGGGCCTACGGAAGGCGGGACCTAGGACCCGGAGCCGAAGAGACCTGGGCATGTGGGACCAGGGGAGTCCTGAGCGCAGGCTGCTGACCAGTGGAAGTCCACATCGGAGTGAGGAGTGCGTCGTGAGCACAGACATCTCGGGACCGGTCTCCACGACGCGGCCGGATCCCGGTGGGGACGCGTCCGCGCCGTCGAGGTTCGGCCTTCCCACCGCGATCGCGCTGGTGGTCGGATCGGTCATCGGCACGGGTGTCTTCGGCCTGCCCTCGGCGCTCGCCGTGTTCGGTCCCGTCAGCCTCGTGGCGTTCGTCCTCGTCACGATCGGCGCGCTCGCACTCGCCCTGGTCTTCGGGGCACTGTCGAAGCGCATCGGTGGTTCCGGCGGGCCGTACGTGTACGCGCGCAACGCCTTCGGCGAGTTCGCCGGGTTCCTGAACGCCTGGTGCTACTGGATCACGGCCTGGGCCGGCAACGCGGCCATCGTCGTCGCGCTCGTCGGCTACGTCGAGGTGTTCGTCAACACCGGCCACGAGGTCGGCTGGTCCATCGCGATCGCCTTGGCCGGCCTGTGGATTCCCGCTCTGGTGAACCTGTCCGGCCTGCGGAACATGGCGGTCACGCAGATCGTGTTCACCGTGCTGAAGATCGTGCCGCTGCTGTTCATGGCGACGATCGGGCTGTTCTTCGTGAAGTCGGCGAACTTCGGCGCCTTCAACGGCAGCGGGATCTCGCTCTGGGGTGCGATCTCCGCCGCGGCAGCCATCGCGTTGTTCAGCTACATCGGCATCGAGACCGCCTCGGTCGCGGCCGGACGCGTCCGCGATCCCGAGCGCAACGTCGGCCGGGCGACGGTGCTCGGCACGATCGGCTGCGCCGTCGTCTACATCCTCGGCACGCTCACCGTCTTCGGCACGGTGCCCAACGCCGCGCTGCGCGAGACCAAGGCACCGTTCACCGACGCCGCCAACACCATCTTCGGCGGTCAGTGGGCAGGACAGGCTGTCGCGATCGCCGCCGTGGTGTCCGGCCTGGGCTGCCTGATCGGCTGGACGCTGATCATCGGCGAGATGCCCATGGCCGCCGCGAAGGACAGGCTCTTCCCGAAGGCGTTCCTGCGCACCCGTGGTGACATCCCCAGCTTCGGCATCATCAGTTCCACAGTGCTCGCCTCGGCGCTGGTCGTGGTCAGCTACACCAACTTCGAGCAGGTCTTCACCACCCTCGTGCTGTTGTCGGTGTTCACCGCCGTCGTGCCCTACCTCTTCAGCGCCGCCGCGCAGCTGTTCTGGCTGCTCGTGCGCGGTCGCAAGGCGGAATGGCCGCACCTGGTCCGCGACGGCGTCGTGTCCGTGCTCGCGCTCGTCTTCGCGTTCTGGGCGTTGGCCGGAAGTGGCTACCAGGCCGTGTACTACGGCGCCGTGTGCCTGCTGCTCGGCGTGCCGCTCTACATCTGGCTCAAGATTGGTCGCGGCGAGTACGGCGAGGCGAACTCATGACGCCCGGCGTGCACTCCGAGGTGGGTGTGCTGCGTCAGGTGGTCGTCCACCGGCCGGGTCTCGAACTGAGCCGGCTCACCCCGCGCAACTGCGATGAGCTGCTGTTCGACGACGTGCTCTGGGCGTCGAAGGCACGCGAGGAACACGACTATTTCTCCGCTGTCCTGCGCGACTGGGGGATCACGGTGCACCACACGGGCACCCTGCTCGCCGAAACCTTGGCGCTGCCGGAGGCACGGGCGTTCGTGCTCGACCGAGTGTGCACTCCAGAGCTGCTCGGCCCGACCCTGGCGGCTCCGGTGCGCGAGTTCGCCGAGAAGGTCGACGCCCCGCAACTCGCCGAGCTGCTCGTCGGCGGGATGACCCGCGCAGACCTGTCCCCGCTGGGCGTGCACAGCCTGCGGTGGAACACGCTGGGGCTGGACGACTTCGTGCTGGCGCCGCTGCCCAACACGCTCTTCCCCCGCGACAGCTCGGCGTGGATCTACGGTGGCGTCACGATCAACCCCATGGCCAAGGCAGCCCGCCGCCGCGAGTCACTGCACTGCCGAGCGATCTACCGCTTCCACCCGCTGTTCGCCGACTCGACGTTCCCCACCTACTACGGCTCGGACGACGCGGACCACCAGCCCGCCACACTCGAAGGCGGCGACATCCTCGTCCTCGGCCGGGGCGTCGTCCTGGTCGGCATGGGGGAGCGGACCACACCCATGGGCGTCGAGATCCTGGGGCGTGAGTTGTTCCGCACGGGTCAGGCCACCTCGGTGGTCGCGGTCCAGTTGCCGCGGTCGCACGCCCTCATGCACCTCGACACGGTCATGACCATGCTCGATCCGACCACGTTCATCCGCTACCCGGAGCTCGACCCGAGCTCTCTGCGGACCTGGCTGATCACCCCGTCCGACCCGCTCGAGGTCGTCGAACGCCCCGCCGCCGGCCTGCGCGTCGAGCACCGCGACTCGGTGTTCGCGACCATCTCGGACCAGCTCGGCCTCGACCGCCTGCGCGTGCTTTGTGCCGCGGAGGACGCCCGCGCCGCCGAACGCGAGCAGTGGGACGACGCGAACAACTTCCTCGCACTCGCACCCGGCGTCGTCGTCGGCTACGAGCGCAACACCGTCACCAACACCATGCTCGCCGACCACGGCATCGAAGTTGTCTCCATCCCCGGCAACGAACTCGGCCGCGGCCGGGGTGGCGCCCGCCGCATGACCTGCCCGATCCAGCGCGACGGCATCTGAAAGGAACCTCTGCGATGCGACACCCCGGTTCCCTGCTCAAGGAACTCGACCTCACCAAGGACGAGTTCCTCGACCTCGTCTCCCAGGCCCGCGGCCTCAAACGCGCGAAGGCCTCCGGCACCGAGCACCCGCTGCTCGTCGGCAAGAACATCGCCCTGGTCTTCGAGAAGAGCTCCACCCGCACCCGCTGCGCCTTCGAGGTCGCCGCCCACGACCAGGGCGCCCACGTCACCTACCTAGACCCCACCGGCTCCCACATGAGCCGCGAGGAGTCCATTCCGGACACCGCCAAGGTCCTCGGCCGGATGTTCGACGGCATCGAGTTCCGCGGCTTCGCCCAGGACACCGTCGAAGAGCTCGCCGACCACGCCGGCGTGCCCGTCTGGAACGGCCTCACCGACTCGTGGCACCCCACCCAGATGCTCGCCGACGTGCTCACCATGACCGAGAACCACCCAGGCCCGGTCGAGGAGATCAGCGTCGCGTTTGTTGGCGACGGCCACAACAACGTGGCTCGATCACTGCTGATCACCGGCGCACTGCTCGGCATGGACGTCCGGATCGCCGCACCCGCCTCGCTGCAACCACCTGCGGACGTGGTCACCAAGGCTCACGAACTGGCCATCGCGACCGGTGCCCGCGTCCTCGTCACCGACGACGCCGAGCAGGCGGTGCGCGGCGTCGACTTCATCTACACCGACGTCTGGGTCAGCATGGGCGACTCGCCTGAGGTCTGGGACAGCCGCGTCGCACTGCTGATCCCTTACCGCGTGACGGCAGAGCTGATGAAAGCCACCGGCAACTCCGACACGAAGTTCCTGCACTGCCTGCCGTCCATCCACGACCGAACCACCCAGGTCGGCCGCCGCGTCTACGAGAAGTACGGTCTGGACGGCGCCGAGGTAGCCGACGAGGTGTTCTCCTCGCCCGCTTCGGTCGTCTTCGACCAAGCCGAGAACCGCCTCCACACGATCAAGGCGGTCATCGTGGCCGGACTGGCCTCCTGATGCGCATCGTCGTAGCACTTGGAGGCAACGCCCTGCTGATGCGGGGCGAGAAGCCGGACGCAACGGTGCAACTGCACCACGTCGAAGCAGCGGCGCGGGCACTCGCGCCGCTGGCGGCAGACCACGAACTAATCGTGTGTCACGGCAACGGCCCCCAGATCGGTCTGCTCGCCCTGGAAAGCGAGGCCGACCCCTCCCTGACCCGCCCCTATCCGCTCGACACACTGGGGGCCGAAACCCAGGGCATGATCGGCTACTGGCTCGCCCAGTCACTGCGCAACGCCGGCGTCCGCAAACCGATCCTCGCCGTGGTCACCCAGACGGTCGTTAGCGCCGAGGATCCCGCTTTCTCCGCGCCGACGAAGTTCATCGGCCCGATCTACGACCGCGCTCAGGCCGACAAACTGGCTCACCAGAACGGGTGGACCATCGCGGCGGACGGCCCCCACTGGCGCCGCGTCGTCCCGTCACCCGAGCCGCTTCGCCTGGTGGAGCAGGAATCCATCGAGCAGTTGGTGAGCAGCGGCACGATCGTGGTCTGTGCAGGAGGGGGAGGAGCACCCGTTGTCGACGAAGGGGCGTTGCACGGCGTCGAGGCGGTCGTCGACAAGGACCTGACCTCGGCTGAGCTCGCGATCGCAGTCAAAGCCGACCGTTTGCTCCTGCTGACGGACGTGCCCGCCGTGATGACGGACTTCGGTCTGCCCAGTGCCGAGCCGCTGCATCACCTCGACGTGGACGAGGCTGAACGGCTGACCTTTCCCGCGGGATCGATGGGCCCGAAGGTCGAAGCATGCCGTCGATTTGTCCGGGCGACTGGATCGACGGCCGCGATCGGCGCGCTAGTGGACGCAAAAGCGATCCTGAGTGGTGCGGCTGGTACGACGGTACTCCCAGTCGCACCGTGAAGGTGCCGACAGCCACAGCCCCATCGGCACCTCTACGCCGCCAGGCAGTGTGACGATGGGGCCATACAATCGCATGCAAGGTGAAGATAGTTGTGGCGCCACTGATAATGTCACCGTAAATAGCCGGACTTGAGAACCCAGACGACGCCACGAATTTGCGTGAGCTTCTTGTCTGCGGCTGGATCTGGCCACTATCGCATATGCGCTGCCAGCGGTTCTCGCTGAAAACCCGACGGCTGACGGCGTGTCGGTTAGGGTTTCCAGAGCGCACTGATCCCGTCGGGAGCTCGTGACGAGTTGCGGTTCAAGGGGGGACTTGACCCCCCACGTGTAGCAAGCTTGCGCAGTTCGAGTGTTCATGCGCTATTGGATAGCTCGGACCTAGTATAGAGGGCCAGTCGGCACTAATCAATCTTTCGGGCTGATTTGTATCGACTGGAGCAAGGACTTTCGCGGCGACCTGTTCGATCGCGCGCTGATCTGGAATCAGGCCCATCTGCGCCAGGTACTGCGTGAGTGCAAGCGGTACTACAGCGAGCACCCAGCCCGCCGACGCGGCATCCCTGCGGGCGGGCTTCAGCCTGGCGAACCCGCTCCGATCGAACGCCTCATCATAGACCGACATGATTTTCTCGGCTGAGTCATCTACGAGTATCGCCATGTGCCTTGACCTGCATGGACGTAGTTTTCGGCACGCACACCGCCACGGTGGCTTGTACGCGCTGGAACGCGTCGTCCAAGACAATCCCGCCCAGCGGCAGACCGTGATCAACGTGATCTGTGCCTACCTGCGCAACCACTACACCCCGTCGGCTGGGTGGTATGCCGCCCGCCAGATCGGACGGTCTGCGGCCGACCGCCGAAAGCCCGTAGTGCTCAGCGCTGCTGCTGCTTGAACCGCTCGACGTCGTCCTCGGTGATGGGCAGCAGGTAACCGCGCTTGTGCTGGTCCCGCACGTCCTGGTACGTCCAGGTCGTCTTCCACCCGGAATCGGGCAGGTACGACTCCTCCTGATCGAGCCCCTCGGGACTCGTCCAGGTCCGGATGACCTCCCGTGCGTCGTCCACAGAGGACTTGCCTTCGGCCAGCCAAGCCCAGTAGCGGTACTCGGGATCCACCTGAACCTCGTTTCGGCAGAAAGTGGACGTGCCCCCAGAGAGAAACCGTGGGCGCGTTCATTATGACGGGCGATCAGAGGCCCTTCTCGTCGATCAGGACCGAGCCGACCATCCTCGGCACGTCAGCCCAGAGCTCTATGCGCTTCGCCTCCAGCGTCTCGTACTCCTCGACCAGGACTACACCGATCCGGGCCGTGGCAGCGAATGTACGTGTGTATGTCCTCGTCGCTGGATTCGAACGTCGGTGATGGTCCGTACGCGTTGTCAGCGGCGTGAGTTGCGGGTGTAACGCGTCGACCGATTCCACGCGACTGGAGTCGGAAGCGCCCCGCCGGAGAAGGCGGTTGGAGGCACGCACCGCAGCTGGTCGTGCCAACTGTGCAACCTGTCTGCGGCTTCGTCATCGGCGTTGAGCGTTGACTGTCGACATTTCGATACGATCAGCCTGTGAGCACAGACGCCTTGCCGAGCCTCGACCGGACGACCCTGCGGGAGCGTGCGCTGGTAGCGCTGCGCTCCGCGATCTTCTCCGGCCAGTACGCGCCGGGGGACCACCTCGGTGAGGTCGAGATCGCCGCGCGCCTGTCCATCAGTCGCGGCACGGTCCGCGAGGCGCTGCGACACCTCGAACAGGAAGGCCTGGTGACGGCGGGCCTGCGGGGCATGCTGCGGGTGCGGACTTTGTCGGTGGACGAGGTGCATGAGCTTTACCGCGTGCGTGGCGCCCTGGAAACTCTCGCGGTCGCCGAGCTCATCGCCTCGCCGCGCCGTGAGGAGGCTGTGACGGCGCTCGACATCGCGTTGGTGAAGCTCGACGCCGCGGTCGACCTGATCGAGCAGATCGAGCTCGACCTCGGGTTTCACGCACTGCTGTGCGAGCTGTCGGGCAACACGATCCTGCTGAAGTCGTGGCGGCACCTGGAAGGTCCGACGCGAGTGGTGGTGATGAGTGCTGCCGCTGGTCAAGACCGCGAGGTCACGTTGTCCGCTGATCATCACCGGCCGATCGTGCGTGCGATCGAGCGGGGGGACGCGGAGGCGGCGCGCACGGTCATCGACGGGCACATGCGGGAAGCGGCTGAGAGGCTGACCGCACAGCTCTGAACGCTCCGCTCCTGATCAAAGGCCTGAGCCTGGAAGCACGCTCGCTGACTGTTGGGTGTTGACAGTCGAACACTCGGCGAGCAAACTCCTCGTAACATTCGACTGTTGACACTCAACACTGAGCGAGGAGGCTTGCGTGGAGAGTTCAGGTCCCGCCCACCGCAGCGAGGGCAGTCCGCAGAAGATGCGGGTCGCCGTGGGCTGCGGCATCGGTGCCACGATCGAGACGTACGACTTCATCGGGTTCGGCACGGCCGCCGCGTTGTACTTCGGGCAGGCTTTCTTCCCCGAGTCGGATCCTCTCTCGGCCTCGTTGCTCTCGTTCGCCACGCTCGGCATCGGGTTCGCGGTTCGCCCGCTCGGCGGGATCATCGCCGGTCACCTCGGCGACCGGATCGGTCGCAAGCCGGTGCTCGTGGCGTCGTTGCTGCTGATGGGCATCGCGACGGTGCTGATCGGCTGCCTGCCCACCTACGAGACGGTGGGCGCGTTGGCCCCGATCCTGCTCGTCGCGGTGCGGGTGGTGCAGGGTCTCGCGTTCGGTGCCGAGTGGGGCGGCGCGATCCTGATGACCTTCGAACACGCTCCGCGCAAGCGAAAAGGCCTCTACACCGGCATCACCCAGGCCGGCTTCCCCGTGGGGCTGCTGCTCGCGAACCTGGCGTTCCTGTTCAGCGCCCAGCTTCCCGGCACGTGGGCGTGGCGGGTGCCGTTCCTGCTGTCCGCGGTGCTGATCGTCGTGGGCATCCTGATCCGGCTCAAGATCGACGAGTCGCCGGAGTTCGAGGAGCTCAAGGAATCCGGTCAGCGAGCGAAGAACCCGCTGTGGGAGGTCCTGCGCGACGACTGGCGCAACGTGCTGCGCGCCTTCTGCCTGCGCATCGCCGAGACGGCAGGCTACGCGGTGTCGGTGACGTTCATGTTGTCCTACCTGAAGATGGGCGACGAGCCGCTGGCGTCGAGCTCGCTGAGCCTGCTCGCCCTGACGACCGCGGCAGCCGTCGGCATCGCGGCCACCACGCTGTGGGGCCACGCCTCCGACCACATCGGGCGCCGGCCGATCTACCTGCTCGGCTGCGCCATCACCGTCGCGTGGGGCCTGCCGATGTTCTTCGCGGTCAACACCGGTGTGGCGGCCTTGATCGTGCTCGCGTTCGTCATCAGCTACGCGGTCTGCCAGAACTCGCTGGCGGGCGTGCAGGGCGCGTGGTTCTCCGAGCTGTTCGACGCCCGCACCCGCACCGCCGGGGTGTCGCTGGCCTACCAGATCTCGGCGGTCGTCTCCGGGTTCACCCCACTGATCGCCACCGCGCTCTACGCCGCCACGGGCTGGCTGGGCCCGGCACTGCTGTTCTCCGCCTACGGGGTGCTGGGGCTGCTGGCCGCCATCACGACGCGGGAGACGTGGAACGCCGCCGACCGCGGCCAGGCCGTCGCACCGAGGAAGGAGAAGGCAGTTGTCTGAGCGAGTGCACCGGCTCCAGCAGTCGGCACAACGCATCCGGCGGTACGCGCTGGACATGGGGGAGGTGCAGGGCCAGGGCTACATCGGCCAGGCGCTCGGCGTCGCCGACGTCCTCGCCGTCGTCTACGGAGACCAGCTGAACTTCCGCGCCGACGACCCGCACTGGGACGGACGCGACCGGTTCCTGCTCTCCATCGGCCACTACGCCATCGCCCTGTACGCCGCGCTCGCCGAGGCCGGCGTCCTGGCAGTCGAGGAACTGCAGACCTACGGCAGCGACGACTCACGCCTGCCGATGTCCGGCATGGCGAGCTACACGCCCGGCATGGAGATCTCCGGCGGCTCGCTCGGCCACGGTCTCGGCGTCGCCACCGGCATGGCGCTCGGCCTGCGGCACAAGGGAAATCCGGCAAGGGTGTTCAACCTGCTGTCGGACGGCGAACTCGACGAGGGTTCGACGTGGGAGGCCGCGCTCGCGTGCGCCCACCACGGCCTCGGCAACGTCACCGCGATCGTCGACGTCAACGCGCTGCAGGCGGACGGTCCCACGGCGGGCGTGCTGCGCACGGAACCGCTGGTCGACAAGTGGCGGTCGTTCGGCTGGAACGCTGTGCGGGTCGACGGCAACGACGTCGCGGCGCTGGTGGACGCGTTCGACGCGATCGCCGAGCACCGGTTCGCGCCGTCGGTGCTGATCTGCGACACCCAGGTCGGCCGCGGCGTGCCCTTCCTGGAGACCAGGCCCAAAGCCCACTTCATGCCCGTCGAGGCGCACGAGTGGCAGCTCGCCCGCGAGGCGCTGGAGGTTCCCGCATGAGCACCCCGACCAAGAGGCTCACCACCTCCGCGATGATCGCGTCCTTTGCCGACGAGGGCCAGCGCACGAGCAAGGCCCCGTTCGGCGAGGCGCTCGTACGGCTTGCCCGGGAACGCGCCGACGTCGTCGGGCTGTCCGCCGACCTCGCCAAGTACACCGACATGCACGTCTTCCGCGACTCGTTCCCGGACAGGTTCTTCCAGATGGGCATGGCCGAGCAGGTCATGCTCGGCGCCGCGGCCGGGCTGGCCGAGGTCGGGCTCGTGCCGTTCGCCTCCACCTACTCGGTGTTCGCGACCCGGCGGGCGTACGACTTCCTGTGCCTGGACATCGCCGAACCGTCGCTCAACGTCAACGTCGTCGGCGCACTGCCGGGCCTCACCACGGGATACGGGCCTAGCCACCAGGCGACCGAGGACCTGGCGATCCTGCGGGCGATGCCGAACCTGACGATCGTCGACCCCTGCGACTCCGTCGACATCGAACAGGCCGTTCCCGCGCTCGCCGCGTCACCCGGCCCCACCTACATGAGGTTGTTGCGCGGCAACGTTCCCACCGTGCTCGACGAGTACGACTACACCTTCGAACTCGGCAAGGCGGCGTCGCTGCGCTCCGGCCGTGACGTGCTGATGATCTCCACCGGACTCATGACGATGCGCGCCCTCCAAGCCGCAGAACGACTGGAGCGCGACCACGTCGACGTCGCCGTACTGCACGTGCCGACCATCAAGCCGCTCGACACCGCGGCGATCCTGCGGGAGACGGCGGGCAACCGGCTCGTGGTCACCCTGGAGAACCACTCCGTGATCGGCGGCCTCGCCGAGTCGGTGGCCTCCTGCCTCGCGTTCGCCGGCGCGGCAACGAAGATCGTGCCGATCGCGCTGCCCGACGAGTTCCTCGCCGCGGGCGCGTTGCCGACCTTGCACGACCGCTACGGCCTGTCCGTCGACGCCATCACCGCGCGCGTGCGCGCCGAATACTGACCAGGGGAGAAGCACCATGACCACTCGTACCGCCATCATCACCGGCGCGGCCTCCGAACGCGGCATCGGCAGGGCCACCGCGCACGCCCTGGCCGCGACCGGCTGGGAGATCGCCGTCCTCGACCTCGACGAGGCCGGCGCCAAGGCCGCCGCCGACGAGATCACCGAACGGCACGGCGTCCGCGCGATCGGCGTGCGCGCCAACGTGACCGACCGCGACGAGGTCGAGGCCGCGGTGTCCACTGTGGAGTCGACGCTCGCTCCCATCGGGGCACTCGTGAACAACGCGGGCATCACCTCGCCGGTGCGCTTCGTCGAGGTCTCCGACGAGGAGTGGGACCGCGTCTTCGACGTCAACGTCCGCGGCAGCTACCTGATGACCCGCCGCATCGCTCCGGGCATGGCGGAGCGGGGCTTCGGCCGGATCGTCATGCTCTCGTCGGTTTCCGCGGAACGCGGCGGCGGCGTCTTCGGCGGCGTCGCCTACTCGGCGGCCAAAGCGGCGTTGCTCGGCTTCTCCCGTGCCCTGGCGAGGGAACTCGGCCCGAACGGCGTGACGGTCAACTCCGTCGCCCCTGGCCTCATCGACACCGACATCACCGCGGGCAAGCTCTCCGCCGAACGCAAGGCCGCGATGGTCGCCGACATCCCCGCCCGCCGCACCGGCGACGTCAACGACGTTGCCGGCGTCATCACCTTCCTCTGCAGCCCGGACACCGGATACGTCACCGGTGCCACCTACGACGTCAACGGCGGCTCGCACATCCACTGACTGGACGAGGTCACACGCGCGGGAGGGTGGTCGGCGTCGGCATCTGAAGCGTCGTTCAGGCCCTGCGCGACTTTCTTGATCACTGAGCGCAGCCAGGCGTGGCCGGCGTCCTGAGCGTGTACCGGATGCCACCACATCGCTTCCTGCAGCGGTACCGACGGGAAGGGCGAAGGCATGACGCGGACGCCAGGTGTGGGGGAGCGTTCAACCAGCCGTTTCTGCACGAGTGCAACGCGTCTGGTGTTCGCGACCACCATGGGCAGCAGGTGGAACGACGGGACCGAGACGTCCACGTTGGGGCTGATGCCGAGCATGCTCAGCTGGCGGGTGACCGGCGCGTCGTACGCGCGTTGGTAGACCGCCCAGGGCAGCTCGGCGAGCTGGGCGAGGGTCAGTTCGCCGCCGACGTCGGGGTGGTCGTCGGAGACCAGGCACACCCACTGGTCGCTGAACAGCTCCACTGCCGGGAAGCCGTCGATCACGCCGTGGGGCAGCAGCAGTCCGTCCACAGTGCTCAGAAGGGTGCCGAGGTTGTCCAGCAACGTCGGCGAGGTCTGCTGGAAGGTCAGGTGGACGCCCGGTGCTTCGGTGTGCAGCGCGCGGGCCAGGGGGACACCGAGGACGGTCGCGCCGTAGTCGGAGCTGATGAGCGTGAACTCGCGGGTGTCGGAGGCGGGGTCGAACGTGGCCTGGCTGGTGAACGTGCGTTCCAGGACCTCGCACGCGGTGGCGGCGCGGTCGCGGAGGACGGCGCCCAGCGGGGTGAGGCTGTAGCGCGAGCCGGTGCGGGAGAGCAGCGGGTCGTCGAAGTGGCGGCGCAACCGTGCGAGTGCCGCGCTCATGGCCGGCTGGGTCAGTCCGATGCGTTGTCCTGCCCTGGTGACGTTGCGTTCCTCGAGCAGAGCTCGCAGGGCAACGACGAGGTTGAGGTCGAGATTCGACAGGTTCACCGCGCCTCCGGTCATCCACGCCATGGATGGAACGCATCTAGAACATTCATTTCCGTGATTATTTAACGCCGGTCACAGTAGTCCTCACAACACGGGAGGACACCTGATGGCAACACTGGCGCAACCGGTCCGGTTCGCACTGGGCACCTTCTCCGGCGACGGGAGGCCGTTCCCCGGGCTGGTGGTCGGTGACCGAGTGCTCGACCTGGAGACGGCACTTCCGTGGCGGCCGGCCTCCGTCCTCGCGATCCTGGACCGCTGGGAGGAGGCCCAGGACCAGTTGCGCGGCCTCGCTGCTGACGAGAGCCAGGAGTGGCGGTCGCAGGACGGTCTGCGGGTGCACGCTCCGGTGGAGCCGCGGCAGGTGATCCAGTCCGGCGCGAACTATCGTCAGCACGTCATCGACCTGGTCGTGGCGAACCGGCCGAAGGACTCGGCGGAGACCGAAGAGCAGGCACGGGAGCGCGCGGCCACGCTGATGGATCGCCGTGCGCGAGACGACCTGCCCTACGTCTTCACCGGCCTGCCCTCAGCGATCACCGGACCGTACGACGACGTCGTCCTCCCGTCCTGGGCGATGCAGCCGGACTGGGAACTGGAGCTGGTCGCGGTCATCGGCAAGCCCGCGCACCGCGTGTCCGCCGAGCAGGCGCTGGAGCACGTCGCCGGCTACACCATCGCCAACGACCTCACCGCGCGTGATCTCGTGTTCCGCACGGACATGAAGGAGATCGGCACGGACTGGTTCCGTGCGAAGAACGCTCCGGGCTTCACGCCGCTCGGCCCGTTCCTGGTGCCCGCGCAGTTCGTTTCGGACCCCATGGACCTGCGGCTGACGCTCCGCCTCAACGGGGAGACCATGCAAGACGAGTCCACAAAGGACATGATCTTCGACGTCGCTCGTGTGGTATCGTACGCCTCGCACACCGCGCGCTTGCTGCCGGGTGACGTCGTCCTGACCGGCTCCCCGGCCGGCAACGGCATCCACCACGGCCGGTTGCTGCGCGACGGCGACGTCATGGAATCCACCATCACCGGTCTGGGCGTGCAGCGCACCAGGTGTGTCGCGGAGGAGCAGGCGTGAACCCGGCCGATCCGGAGGGCGCGATCGCCGCGGCCGCGAAGAGCTGCTCCAACTGGGACCGCTGGGGCCAGGACGACCGGCTCGGCACGCTGAACTTCCTCACGCCCGGCAAACGGGCGGAAGGCGCGGCGTTGATCAGGCGAGGTGAGAGCTTCTCGCTGTCGCTGCCGTTCGACATGAACGGGCCGCAGAAGGGCTGGCGGCGGCGGACCAACCCCGTGCACACGATGCTCGACACCGGAACCGATGCCGCCGCGGGCCTGCAGAAGTTCCCGCACGGCATCGGCGGTGCCGACGACGTGATCTCCATGCCGTTGCAGTGCTCCACGCAGTGGGACGGCCTCGGTCACATCTTCGACCACGGTCGCGCCTGGAACGGCCGGGACGCGGCTACCACGGTCACTTCCGAAGGCGACCTGGTCACCGGCATCGAGCACATGGCCTCCGCTGTCGCCGGACGCGCCGTGCTGCTCGACGTCGGCCGAGTCATCGGTGATGGCGAACTGCCCGATGGCTTCGCCATCACCGAAGCCCACCTCGTCACCACCGCGCACGCACACGGCGTCGAGGTCGGAACCGGTGACATCGTGCTCGTCCGCACCGGACAGCTGGCCCGAGCCAAGCGGGACGGCTGGGGTGACTACGCGGGCGGCCCGGCACCGGGCCTGTCGTTCGGCACCGCCGAGTGGCTGCACCGCAGCGAGATCGCCGCGATCGCCACCGACACGTGGGGGTTCGAGGTCCGGCCCAACGAGTTCGCCGACGCCTTCCAGCCCCTGCACCAGGTCGTCATCCCGCACATCGGGCTGCTGGTGGGCGAGATGTGGGACCTGGAGGCGCTCGCGGAGGACTGCGCCCGTGACGGCGTCCACGAGTTCTGGCTCACCGCCGCGCCGCTGCCGATCACCGGAGCCGTCGGCTCACCGGTCAACCCCGTCGCCGTCAAGTAACCCACGAGGAGTCGTCATGTCCCACTCCGTCCTCGTCCTCGGCGGGGGAACCGCCGGAAACGCCCTGACCGTGCTGCTCCGCCGCGACGGTCACCTCGTCGACCTGGTGGAGGCCAAGCCGGACTGGAACGCCACGGCCGGGTCCGGCATCACGTTGCAGGGCAACGCCTTACGCGTGCTCGATGAAGTCGGTGTGCTCGACGGCGTTCTGCGCGAGGGGTTCCCGTTCAACGAGCTGGGCATCCTCGACCCGAGCGGCGCGGTGGTGGCCGTCCAGCCGACCGCCCCGATCGGGGGGACCGGCCTGCCCGCCACCCTCGGAATGCAACGACCGCGCCTCCAGCAGATCCTCATCGAAGCCGTTCGTGCCTCGGGAGCAGGGGTGCGGCTGGGTCTCACCGCCACTGCGTTCGAGCAGCACGACGGCGGTGTCGACGTGATCTTCTCCGACGGCACGCGGCAGCGGTACGACCTGGTCGTCGGTGCAGATGGCCTCAACTCCTCGACCCGGCGCCTGATCGGCATCGACGACGTCCCGGTGCCGACCGGCATGGCCATCTGGCGGGCACCCGTACCGCGGCCCTCAGGCGTGGAGCACACGCAGATGATCTACGGCGGGCCGTGCTTCATCGCGGGCTGTTGCCCCACGGGCCCTGACACCGCCTACGCCTACCTGGTGGAACGCAGCCGCGACCGGGACAGCATCGTGCCGGACGCCTACGCGGACGAGATGCTGGTTCTCGCGAAGAACTACGGCGGCCCGTGGGCGGAGATCCAGAACGCTCTCACCGATTCCGCGGTGGTCAACTACTCGTGGTTCGACCGGCTACTGGTCGACGGACCGTGGCACCGCGGCCGCGTCGTGCTCGTCGGCGACGCCGCGCACGCCTGCCCTCCGACGCTGGCCCAGGGCGCCGCGATGTCCCTGGAGGACAGCCTGGTCCTCGCCGAACTGCTGGCCGCGCACGACGTCTGGGACGACGCCGTCTTCACCGCCTACCGCGACCGCCGCTACCAGCGCGTTCGAACGGTCGTGGACGCGTCCGTCCAACTGGGCCAGTGGCTGCTCGACGGCGCGCGCGACGCGGACGTACCCGGTCTCATGGGTCGCACGATGGCGACGCTGGCGGAACGACCGTGACGGCACCCACCGTGGACGTGCACGCCCACGTCCTGCTCCCCGAAGTGGACCGGCTCGTGGCCGATGCCCCAGGTCACGCGAAGGCTCGCGAGCTCGACGCACGGCGCAATGGTCCCGAGGCGCAGTCCGTCAGCGGTGCGATGATCAAGGAACGGCTGAGGCTCCTGACGGACCACGTCCACCGGCTCGCGGCGATGGACATGGTCGGTGTCGACGTTCAATTGGTCAGCCCTTCGCCCTCGCACTACCACTACTGGTCGGATCCCGAACTGGCTCAAGCGGTCTGGGAGACGGCGAACACCGCCACCGCCAAGCACTGCGCGCAGGCGCCCGACCGCCTGCGCGGCCTCGGACTGGCGCCGTTGCACCACCCCGACCAGGCGGTGCGCGCGCTGGACCACGCCCTGAGCGCAGGGCTCGCCGGCGTCGAGATCGGCAGCCACGCGCCCGGCCGTGAGCTGTCGGACCCCGCCTACGAGCCGTTCTGGGAACTGGCCGCCGAAACCGGCGCGATCGTCTTCCTGCACCCGTTCGGATGCACGCTCGACGAACGCCTGGACCGCTGGTACCTGTCCAACAGCGTCGGCCAGCCCGCCGAGAACGCCGTGGCACTGTCCCACCTGATCTTCTCGGGCGTGCTGGACCGCCACCGCGACCTCCGGGTGCTGGCCGCACACGGGGGTGGCTACCTGCCCACGCACATCGGACGCGCCGACCACGCCTGGCGAGTGCGGTCCGATGCCAGAACCAGCGCACATCCACCCAGCCACTACCTGCGCCACAACCTGTTCTTCGACTCGCTCGTCCACGACGCCGGAACGCTGCGCGAACTCGTGCGCGTAGCCGGACCATCCCGCGTGCTGCTCGGCTCGGACTTCCCGTTCGACATGGGTACCGACGACCCGCTCGAAGCGCTGCGCGGCGCAGCGCTGTCCGAACCGGACTTCCACGCCGTGCGCGGTGGCAACGCCGCCGCACTGCTCACCCTGGAGGAGAACCGATGACCAGGCGATTGCTGACCCACCTGAGGCACGTCGACCTAGCAGTGCCCGACTACGACAAGCAACGCGAGTTCTACGCGGGGGTCTGGGGCCTGACCGAGGTCGCGAACGACACGGGACTCAGCTTCCTCGCAGCCGAAGGCTCACCCGAGCAGTACATCGTGCGGCTGCGCAAGGCCGACGAGAAGCGGCTGGACCTGATCGCGTTCGGTGCCGCCACCAACGAGGACGTCGACGTGCTCGCCGACTCGCTGATCGCAGCCGGCGTGCAGTTGATCAGCACTCCCGACAAGCTCGACACGCTCGGCGGCGGCTACGGCTTCCGGTTCTTCGACATCGACGGCCGCACCGTCGAAGTCTCCGCCGACGTCGACACCCGCAGGCACCGCCGCGTCGAGGAGAAGGAAGCCATTCCGGTCAGGCTGTCGCACGTCGTGCTCAACTCACCCGACCTCAACCGCACCCGTGCCTGGTACGAGAAGCACCTCGCGTTCGCGCTGTCGGACAGCCTCAGCTCGCCGCACATGGGCGAGGTCATGCACTTCATGCGGATCAACCCCCAGCACCACAGCCTGGCACTGGCCAAGGGACCGCACACCTCGCTGCACCACATCTCGTTCGAACTGCGCGGCATCGACGAGTACATGCGCGGCACCGGACGCCTGCTGCGCGCGGGAGTCCGCAAGATCTGGGGACCCGGCCGGCACCTCGCGGGCGACAACACGTTCTCCTACTTCCTCGACCCACACGGCAACACCGTCGAGTACACGACCGAGCTCGAACTGCTGGACGAGGACGCGTGGCACCCGCACGTCTACGACTTCTCCCAGCCCGAGGTCACCGACCAGTGGGGCACGGCCAACCCGATGAGCGAGCTCGTCGCCAAGGAGTCGTTCAACGACCCGGACCGCGGCTGCTTCGTCGCCCCGCCGGTGTGACGCGATGAGGTTCGCCACCTATTCGTATGAAGGAACCACACAAGTCGGCGTACTCGACTACGACATGCTCCACCCACTCGACGCGGGTTCGCTCACCGAAGTGCTCGGCGACCTCGCGGCCGCGGGCAACGAAGCGTTGTCGAAGCCGCCGGGTCCGCACCTGTCGGCGGTCCGTCTGCTCGCGCCGGTGCAACCACCGTCGGTGCGGGACTTCGTGACGTTCGAGGAACACGTCGACGGCATGCGCGCCGGCGCGGGCGTACCCGAGCAGTGGTACTCCGCGCCCACCTTCTACTTCACCAACCCGCACGCCGTTTTTGGCCCGGACGACGACGTGCCCGTCCCGCCGGGGTGCGAGCGGTTCGACTTCGAGCTGGAGGTCGCCGCGGTCATCGGGCGAGAAGGTCACGACCTCACCGCGGACGAGGCGCGCGGTCACATCGCCGGGTACACGATCTTCAACGACTGGTCCGCTCGCGACCTGCAGAACGCCGAGATGGCGGTCGGGCTGGGGCCGTGCAAGGGCAAGGACACCGCGACCACCCTGGGGCCGTGGCTGGTGACCCCGGACGAGCTCGAGCCTTGGCGTGACGAGGACGGCTTGTTGCGACTCGCGCTGACCGCCGAGGTCAACGACGAGGTGGTCGGCTCGGACCTGTTGTCGAACATGAGCTGGACGTTCGAGGAGATGGTCGCCTACGCCTCGCGCGGCACGTCGGTACGTCCGGGTGACGTGCTCGGCTCCGGGACCTGCGGCAACGGCGGCTGCCTGGCCGAACTGTGGGGCAGGGGCTCTGACCGGCGCCCGCTCGAACCCGGCGACACCGTCACCCTCACCGTCGAGGGCATCGGCTCGTTGAAGAGCACGGTGGTCGCCGGTGTGCGGGCCCGGCCGCTGCCGCCGGCCCGCCGGCGACCGCGAACCAGGCCGTGACGCGGTCAGGAGGACGCGCGTTCGACCAGCTTGGGCTCGATGACCTTGCGCTGGTGGACGTGGACGTCGGAGTCGATCTCGTCGGCGAGCAGCTCCGCCGCCGCCTGCCCCAGCTCGTAGCCGCCGACGTGCACCGACGTCAGCGGCACGGCGGCGGCCTCCGTGGCGTCTATGTCGTCGTACCCGACGATGGCCAGGTCGCCCGGTACCGAGACGCCGGCGCGCAGCACCACCTGCAGCAGTCCCAGCGCCAGCAGGTCGTTGGCGCAGAACACCGCTGTCGGCCTGCGAGCAGATGCCAGCAGACGTTCCCCGGCACGTCGTCCCTGCTCGACGGTGAACGCCGCCATCTCGAGCACTCGCAACGAGTCGTGCGGCCGCTCGGCGAGGTCGAACGCCCGCAGACTGCCGGCGTGCCGGTCCACGGACTGGCGCATGGTCATCGGGCCGGTCACGAAGGCGATGCTGTCGTGCCCACGCCCGAGCAGGTGCGTGACCGCCTGCTCGGCACCCGCCACGTCGTCCACCGCGACCGAGCACACATCAGGCAGATCGGCGACGTTGTCCAGCAGGACCACCCGCAGGCCACGCGACCGCAACGAGGCGAGCCACTGCGCGGTCGGCTGCACGGGGTTGATCAGCACGCCCTGCATGCGTTGCTCGGTGACGAGGTCGAGGTAGCGGCGTTCCTTGGCCGGCGACACGTCGCTGTTGCACAACATCACGGCGTTGTCGTAGGCGAGCATCGTGTCCTCGCAACCGCGCGCGACATCGGTGAGGAACGGGTTGCGCACGTCGAACACGATCAGCGCCACGGCCTTGGTGCGGCCGCTGACCATCGTGCGCGCGGCCGCGTTCGGGACGAATCCCAGCCGCTCGATGACCTCCAGCACGCGGGCACGCGTCGGCGCGGCGACCCGGTCGGGCCGGTTGAGGACGTTGGAGACCGTGGCGACGGAAACCCCGGCGGTCTCGGCCACCTGCTTGATGCCCACAGCCGACACCGTCAGACCTCCAGCGGGGTTGAGCTGCCCGGAACTCTACCCGGGACAGGGTCCTGGTGAGCCGGGCGGCACGACGTCGTGAACCGGTGCACGCCTGGCCCGGTGTGCACCGGCTCGCTGCCGGGGAGATCGATCACGGCGGTGGTGTTCGAGGGCACGACGACCTCGACCGTGAGCCGCTCACCGTCACGCTGCCACTGCACGTGCGCCGTGCCGTACGGCGTCTCGTGCTCCGCGGAGGCGTGGGTCAGGCCGCCGCCAGGCCTCGGGGCGACGCGAAGCCGACGGTAGCCCGGTGCGTCAGGTGCGAGACCGGCGACGGTCCGGTGCAGCCAGTCGGCCACCGAGCCGAACGCGTAGTGGTTGAACGACGTCATCTCGCCGGGGTTCACCGACCCGTCCGGCAACATCGAGTCCCACCGCTCCCACATGGTCGTGGCGCCCATGCCGACCGCGTAGAGCCACGACGGGCACTCCCGCTGCAGGAGCAGCTGGTAGGCGTCGTCCAGGTGACCGGTGTCGGCCAGCGCGTCGAGCACCACCGGTGTGCCCGCGAAACCGGTGCCGATGCGGTGTCCTTCCTGCCGGACGAGCTCGGCCAGTCGCCGGCCGGTCTGGAGGCGCAGCCCGTCGGGAACCAGGCCGAACCGCAGGGCCAACGCCAGCGCGGCCGGCGTGTGAGCGTCCTTCAGGTAGGTGGCGATGAACCCGGTCTTCACGCGGTCGTGGAGTTCGAGGTAGGGGAGTGGGTCTTCGCTGAGCAGAGTGGCGATCTCGGCGAGTGTGCGGGCGGAGTGCGCGGCGTACACGGTGGCGACGAGGTGCGCGTCGGTTCGTGCGGCCCACGGGTCGTCGGGCGGGGAGGCGGGGTCGAGCCAGTCGCCCAGCTGCTTGCCCCGTCGCCACACGCCGTCCTCGTCGAGCAGGGAGGCGACGAGGTCCACCCACGCTCGCGCGCTGTCGTACTGCCTGCGCAGCACCTCGATGTCGCCGAACCGGTCGTGCAGGACCGCGGGTACGAGCACAGCCGCGTCGCCCCAGACCGCGCCGGGCCAGGCCGGGTGCCACTCGCCGGCGGGCAGCGTCGGGATGGCGGGGACGAAGAATGGCACGGTGCCGTCCGGCAGCTGGTCGGCGGCGAGGTCGGTGAGCCAGGAGGTCAGCAGCCCCGCGGAGTAGAACAGGAACGACGCTGTGGGCGCGAAGACCTGGATGTCGCCGGTCCAGCCCAGCCGTTCGTCTCGTTGCGGGCAGTCGGTGGGGATGTCGAGGAAGTTGCCGCGCATGCTCCAGACGACGTTCTCATGCAACCGTTCCAGCGCCGGATCGGAGCAGGTGAACCAGCCGGTGCGCCGCATGTCCGTGTGGCACACGACCGCGGTCACGTCCGAGGGGTCGAGCTTGCCGGTCACCTCGGCGTAGCGGAAGCCGTGGAAGGTGAACCTCGGCTCCCACTCCTCGGCTTCGCCACCGCGCAGGACGTACCGGTCGACCGACGTCGCGGTGCGCAATGGCCGCACGCACAGTTCGCCGTTCTCGAGCACTTCGGCATGCCGCAGCACCACCTCGTCCCCGGCCGCACCCCGGACGCGGATGCGCAGCCGGCCGACGAGGTTCTGCCCGAAGTCCACCAGGAAGCGGCCCTCGGTTCGGGAGATCACCGCGACAGGGCGGACCAGCTCGGTCCTGCGCACCGGCGGCCCGCTCGGCGCCACCAGCGTCGCGGTGTCGCGTCGCACGACCTCGACCGGGTGCCAGGCGGAGTCGTCGAACGTCGGCTCGGCCCAGCCGACCGGCTCCGCTCGGGCATCGAAGTGCTCACCCTCGTAGAGACCGGCGGTGACCAGGCCGCCCGTGCTCGATCGCCAGGACTCGTCGGTGCCCACGATCTCGCGGCCGCCGTCGGAGTAGGTGATCTCCACCTGCACCAGGGCGGCGAGGCGGTCACCGTAGATGTTCCGGGTGCCGCCGTTGAATCCCAGACGGCCCCGATACCAGCCGTCCGCCAGGACGACGCCGATCACGTTGTCCCCCTGCCGCACCAGATCGGTCACGTCGTAGGTCTGGTAGCGCAGGCGGGTTCCGTAGCTCGTCCAACCTGGTGCGAGCACGTCATCGCCCACGACGGTGCCGTTGAAGAGGAGCTCGTACACACCGTGCGCGGTGGCGTAGACCCGAGCCGCGACAACGGTTCTGTCGACACGGAAGAGTTTGCGCATCAGCGGCGGTCGCACAGTGTCCACAGGGGACACCATGTGCGCGCGCCAGTCGTCGGCCCGCAACAGACCAGTTTCCAGGGTCGTCGGCTCACTCCACGGCGTGGACCGCCCGTCCTCGCTCCAGACGCGCACTCGTACCGCCCGGCGCTGCCGCGACTCCAGCGGTCGAGCCGGCCACGGTGTCAGGTGCGACTCGCCGGAGGCGACGCGATGCCGGGTCAGCTCTGTGCCCGGACCGGAGATCTCCACCTCGTAGGCCGCCTGCGTCCATTGTCCTCGCGGGTCGTTCACCGTCCACGACAGACGCGGCCTCGACTCGCCGATGCCGAGGGCATGGCGGTGGTGCTCGACGGTCGGCGCGGTGACGCGAAGGGGCTGTTCCACTCTTCAAGTTGTAACGCTTCAACTAGCCTCTTGTGAAGCATCTGTCCCGCGTGAGTTGCGTTCATGCATGTATAGCAACCATGTTCCATGCATTCGCTTGACGAGTGAGGTCTGCGTCACCTATGTTTCGCCAAACCTTGTAAAACGTTTCAATCGCTGTCTCTCCGGCGAGAACGGAACACCTGTCATGGCAACAGCGCTTCATCCGCGCCGCCGTGCTCGTTCGGCCCCGTGGTGGTTCCTCGTGCCCGCTCTGGCGTTCTTCGCCTTCGCGGCACTGGTTCCAAGCATTCAGGGAGCCGGGTACGCCTTCACCGACTGGGACGGGATCAGTCCTGAGCTGACCTTCGTCGGCCTGGAGAACTTCCGAGAGCTCCTGGAGGACGAGACGGCGCGCTCGGCCCTGCTGAACACGGTGCTCGTCGCCGCTGCCATCACGGTGGTGCAGAACGCGATCGGGCTGCTGCTGGCCCTCGGCGTCCACGCCCGGATCAAGAGCCGGAACGTGCTGAGGGTGTTCTTCTTCGCTCCCGCGGTGATCACGCCGGTTGTCACGGCCTACCTGTGGAAGTACCTGTACGCGCCGGAAGGGTCGATCAACGCTCTGCTCGGCGCTGTGGGCCTGACGTCGTGGCAGCAGGACTGGCTCGGTGACGCCGACCTCGCGCTGTGGTCCGTCGTCGCGGTCGTGATCTGGCAGTTCGCCGGCTACTCCATGGTGATCTTCCTGGCGGGGCTGCAGTCGATCCCGCAGGAGGTCGTCGAGGCGGCGGCGCTGGACGGGACAGGCCCGGTGAGCCGGTTCTGGTACGTCACGCGGCCGATGCTGAGCCCGGCGATGACGATCAACCTGATGCTGTCGGTGATCGGCGGCCTGAAGCTGTTCGACCAGGTCTGGGTGATGACCCAAGGAGGTCCGGGCGGTGAGACCGACACGATGTCGACGGTCATCTACCGGCAGGCGTTCCAGTTCAACGAGTTCGCCTACAGCATCGCGATGGCCGTGGTGCTCACCGTGCTGGTCGCCGTGATCAGTTCGGTCCAGTACCGCGGGTTGAACCGGAGCGGAGGTGCCAAGTGAACCGCTACACGTGGCGCACCGCGGGCCTGGAGGCGGCGATGATCCTCGCCGCGCTGGCCTTCGCCTTCCCGGTGTACATCCTGCTTTCGTTGTCTTTGCGCGGAACCGGCGATGACCCGTCGCTGACCTTCGCGAACTACGGCGACGCCTGGCAGCAGGCGAACCTCGGTAGTGCGTTGCTCACGAGCGGATTCGTCACCGTCTGCAGCGTCGCGCTCGTCGTGGTGCTGTCCGCCATGGCCGCCTACCCCTTGGCGCGCAGCACCCGTGCGTGGTCCAAGGCGGTGTTCCTGCTGTTCATGCTCGGCTTGTTGCTGCCGTTCCAGCTCGCGCTCATCCCGCTTTACCAGACCATGCGCGACCTCGGCCTGCTCGGAAACCCGATCGCGCTGGTCATCTTCTACACAGGACTGCAGACGCCGTTCTCGGTCTTCCTCTACACCGGCTTCCTGCGAGCGCTGGACCCCGGTTACGAGGAGGCGGCGCTGATCGACGGATGCGGCCCGCTGCGAGCCTTCTTCTCGGTCGTGCTGCCGTTGATGCGTCCCATCACCGGCACCGTCGTCATCCTCAACGCCATCTTCGTCTGGAACGACTTCCTCACCCCGCTGCTGTACCTCAGCGGTACAGAGCAGCAGACCGTGCCCGTCGCGCTGTTCGGCTTCGTGGGTCAGTACGTCTCCCGCTGGCCGATGGTGTTCGCGGGACTGGTCATCGGAATCGCGCCCGTGCTCGTGGTCTACCTCGCGATGCAGAAGCGCGTGATCCAGGGATTCGCCGGCGGCCTGAAGGGCTGAGCCCGCCCCATCACTCACACCACGTCACACACGGAGTACAACGATGTCCTCGTCGAAGCGTGCCCTGGCAGCGATCGCGACCTCCGCGCTGCTGCTGTCCGCCTGCGGTTCCGGGTCGTCCACCTCGGACCCCAACACTCTCAAAGTGGCGGCCAACGCCACGGACCGCGCGTCGATGGACGCGGTCGTCGCCGCGTTCAAGCAGGAGAACGCGGGGATCAACGTCACGGTGACCTACGCGGACACCGACCAGCTGCAGAGCACGCTGCGCACCCAGCTGTCCTCCGGCACCGGCCCCGACGTGTTCACCGTGTGGCCCGGCAACGGAAACCCCGGCGCGCTCCAGGTCCTGCAGCCGGCGGGCTACCTTGCCGACCTCAGCAGCCGCCCGTTCGCCGCGAACATCCCGGCCGGCGCCCGCTCGGTGACCCAGGTCGGCGGCAAGACCTACATCGTCCCGGCCAACTACAGCGGCATCGGCCTCATCTACACCCAGAAGGCGATGACCGAGATCGACGGCCAGGCGCCGAAGACGTGGGACGAGCTCATCACCCTCTGCGGCAAGGCGCGTGCCAAAGGCAAGGTGCTGATGGCGCTGGGCAACCAGACGCCGTGGGTGACCCAGCTGGTGACCTACTCGCTCGTCGCCACCACGACCTACGCCGACGACCCCGAGTTCGCTCAGCAGATGACCGACGGCAAGGCCACGTTCGCCGGTTCCGGGTGGAAGACCGCACTGGACAAGTACCTGGAGCTCAAGAACGCCCAGTGCTTCAGCGACCAGCCGCTGGGCACCAGCTACGAGACCACGCTCAAGGACGTGGCCCAGGGCCGCGCGGTCGGCGTGGTCCAGGTCGCCAGCAGCCTCGCCGCGGTGCGCACGGAGGCCGGTGAGGGCGTCGAACTCCACATGGCCGCCCTGCCCGCAGGCAACGACCAGGCCAAGACCCGCATGCCTGGCGCCGTGTCCGGTGCGTACGGGGTGAACGCCAAGAGCGGCAACCAGGAGCTGGCAGTGAAGTTCGTGGACTTCCTCGCCTCCGAGAAGGGGCAGAACCTCTACAACGAGAAGGGCGGCACGCTCCCGGCCGTCCCCAACACGAGCTTCAAGGTCGACCCGGCCCTCGCGTCGCTCGACCAGCACCTGCGCAACGGCACCACGGTGCCGTTCATGGACCAGCTGTGGCCCAACCCCAAGGTGCAGCAGGAGCACTTCAACCAGGTGCAGAAGCTCTTCTCCGGCTCGACCACGGTCGACGAGGCCCTGGCCGCCTTGGACAAGGCATACGCCGCCAAGTGATCGTCACCTCCTGAAAGGTTGACATGGACCGTCGAAGCTTCATCTCAGCCACCACACTGACCGCCCTGACCGCGTTGGTGAGCACCCGCACTGCGAGCGCATCCACCGCCGCAGCCGATCCTCGAGTGGACCAACTGCTGTCCCGCATGACGCCGGGGCAGAAGATCGCGCTGATCCGGTGCGACTTCGCTTCCCTGTCGGCGCTCGGCATTCCTGCGCTGAGCATCGCCGACGCCTCAGCCGGACTTCGCGGCGAGACCGGTGTCACGGCTTTCCCCGTCCCGCTGGCGCAGGCCGCTACCTTCGATCCCGCGCTCATCGGCCGGATGGCGTCGGCCATCGCGGTCGAAGGTCGCGGCAAGGGGTTCAACAACCTGCTCGCCCCGACGGCGGACATCGCACGGAGCTGGCACTTCGGCCGGCAGTCGGAAGGGTTCGGAGAGGACCCCCACCTGTCCGCCGTCCTGGCGACAGCCGCGACCACCGCGCTGCAGCAGGGCAAGACCATCCCGACTCTGAAGCACTTCGGCGCCTACACCCAGGAGGTGGATCGGTTCGTAGTCGACGTCCAGGTGACCGAGCGGGCGCTGCACGAGGTGTACCACGCGCCGTTCCGAGCCGCGATCAAGGCAGCACCACTGGCCTCCGTGATGATGGCCTACCCCAAGATCAACGGTACCTACGCCACCCAGAGCCCGGCCTTGTTCGACGATCTGAAGCGTATCGCCGGTCTGCAGGGCTACACCGTTCCGGACTTCTGGGCCGGCGATGACCAGGTCGCCGCCGCGAAGGCCGGCATGGATCTCGCCGGACTCGGACCCGGCGGTGTGAGGATCTCCGCCGACGACCTCGCCCGCAACGTCTCACAAGCCCGCATTGACGACGCCGCACGTCGAGTGCTGTCCGCGATGTTCGCCGCAGGGTTGTTCGACACACCGCTGCCCACGCCGTCCCCGGTGGTCAGCACACCCGCCCATCAGACGCTGGCGCACGACATCGCCGTGCATTCGACCGTGCTGCTGACCAACCGGGGTGTCCTGCCGTTCTCCTCGTCGGTGAAGTCCGTCGCGGTCATCGGAGTCGCCGACACCGCGGCGATCACGGGCGTGTCCGGCTCGACCTACGTCGACCCCGGCACGTGGACGACACCGTTGCAGGCGATTCGCGCTCGAGCGGGCGTCACGGTCACGTCCTCACCCGGGACAGTGGGCGACGTGCCGCTGCCGGTGGTGCCTGCCAGCGCGCTGCCCGGCGGTCTGAACGGCACGTTCTACGCCGGGGCGACCCCGACCGGAACGCCGGTGGCAACGCAACGAGTCCAGGACCTCGACTTCGAGCAGCCGCCCGTGGCCAACCTGCCGACGACGTGGTCTGCCCGGTGGACGGGCACGCTGGCACCGACGACGACCGGTCTGCACCGCTTCTCCCTACTGGCTTCCGGCACCGCGAAACTGGTGGTCGACGGCAGGACGGTGATCTCCGGTACCCGCCATCTGCGCCGCTTCTTCCTCGGCCCGGCCGACTACCCCTTGCAGGGGACCATCAGCCTCACCGCTGGACGGCGGGTGAGCATCACCATCGAGTACACCAACGCGACTGCGGAACCCGGCAACAGCGCGCTGACGTTCGGATGGCAGCCCAATTCGCTCATCCCCGCAGCCGCGAACACCGCCACGGCTGCCGACGCCGCGGTGGTCGTGGTCAATCGCGTGGCCGGCGAGGACATGGACCACACCACGTTGTCCCTGCCCGGTGACCAGAACGACCTCATCGCCGCCGTCGCCGCCGCAAACCCGAACACCGTGGTCGTGCTCAACACCGACGGTCCGGTGGCCATGCCGTGGCTGAGCTCGGTGCGCGCCGTCGTTCAATCCTGGTACGGCGGCCGGGGGTGGGGGACCGCACTGGCGTCCGTGCTGTTCGGCGACGCCGATCCGGCCGGCCGGCTCCCGGTCACCTTCCCGGCATCGGAGACTCAAGGCCCCGCGGCCGCCCCGTCGTCCTACCCCGGCGTGAACAAGGTGGTCCGGTTCGCCGAAGGCGTGCACGTCGGCTACCGCTTCTACGACCGCAACGGGCAGGAGCCGCTCTTCCCGTTCGGTCACGGGTTGTCCTACACGACCTTCACCGTCGCCGAACTCGGTGTCTCCTGGACGAACGGCTCGCTGACCGCGGCCGCCACCGTCACGAACACCGGCACCCGATCGGGCTGGCAGGTCGTCCAGTTCTACGCGGCGCTTCCGGCTGGCGCTGATGCCGAGGTCCGCAGACTCGTGGGATTCCGCAAGGTCGCGCTGACCCCAGGACAGCGCCTCCAGGTCTCGATCACCGTCCCCGCGGAAGCATTGTCCGTGTGGAACCCCACGGCTGACCGCTGGGAGCTCAAGCCCGGGCTGCACACCGTCTCGGCGGGCTTCTCCTCACGAGACCTACCGGTACGCCGCGCCATCACGCTGTGAACGCGAGGGGCCGGTGCCTTTGTCAGGCACCGGCCCCGTTCACGTCACACCAGCCGCACTCGTATGGGGAGCGACTCCCACGCGCGCAGGGTGTTGTTGTGATGTCGCTTCGCCGGCCCCGCGAGCTCGATCCGCTCCACCCTCTTCGCGAGGGCGGACAGCAGCGCGGACGCTTCCAGCCGCGCGACGTGCTGGCCCACGCACTGGTGCAGACCCATGCCGAACCCGACGTGCCCGGACGGATCGCGGTCCAGGTCGAACACGTCCGCGTCGTGCCACCGCCGAGGATCGCGGTTCGCGGCGCCCAGGAACATCAGCACCTTCTCGCCCTCCCGCACCGGGACACCCGCGACCTCGGTGTCCCTCGTCGCGGTGCGGAAGAACGTCTGCACTGGCGACTCCCACCTGACCGCCTCGTCGAAGGCGACCCTCGCCAAGTGCGGTGCGGCGCGCAGCCGTGACCACTGCTCGGGGTGGGTCGCGAAGGCGTACAGCACAGCCGCGATCCCGTGCACGGTGGTGTCGACGCCCGCCGAGAGCAGAGAACGAACCACCAGCGGGGCTTGTTCATATGTGATGTCTCCGCGGTCCGCGGCAGCCCAGATGGCGGCGCCGAACCCGTTCTCGTCCAGGACCTCGCGAGCGCACTGGGCGTTCACCCACGCAGACAGCTCGCCGATCGAGGCATCGCCCCTGGTGAAGAGATCGTTGCGTGGCCCGAAGGCGTTGAACAGGTGGTCGCCGTAGGGGAGCAGGTTCTCCCTGCCGCTCTTCGGAATGCCGACTGTGTCCGGGAAGACCCTCAGCGGGAACGCCTGGGCGAGCTGGGTGATCGCGTCGAACTCCCGCTGGGCCACCACCGCCTCGACGAGGTTCTCGGCGTCGGCGAACCAGGCGCCGTGGAGCTTGCGCAGGGCTCGCGGACCGAGGACCTTCTCCAGGACGGCACGAGGGGCGTCGTGGTGTGGGGGATCGGCTTCCAGCAGCAGGCTCGGCGGACGCCACGGCTTCTCGTACCGGAAATTGCTCAAGCCGACGCCGGCTGCGGACTGGAAGCTCTGCCAGTTACGCAGAACTGCGTGCACCTGCTCGTATCGCCCAAGGGCGTACACGTCGTGAGCACTGAGGCGCACCACCGGCCCGGTCTCGCGCAACTGCCCCTGGAACGGAAGCGGGTCCTCCAACACGTCACGGGAGAAAGGGTCTACTTCGGACACGGGAACGGTGAGCATGGGTGTCGTCTCCAATGTCAGACGTCGAGCACGAGTCGGCCGGATCCACACCGGGACACGCAGGGGAACAGACAGTCGCCTGCGGCGCGCTCGGCATCGTCCAGGATGGAGTCCCGGTGCTCCGGGATGCCGGCGACGACAGCCGTCTCACACGTCCCGCACGTTCCCTGTCGGCAGGACGAGAGCACGCCGGCGCCCGCGGCGTTGATGGCGTCGAGCATCGACTGCCGCGGCGCGACCACGACCGTGACCCCGGTCCGCCGGAGCTCGACCTCGAACGGCTCGTCGGAGGCGGAGGACACCTCGGTGGTGGCCACGAACCGTTCGGTTCGCACCTGGCCGGCGGGGTGGTCGACGGTCAGCTGTTCGAGGGCATGGAGCAGCGGAGCGGGACCGCAGCAGTAGACCTTGGTGTCCGATCCCGGCGGAGGCAGGTGAGCGGGCAGATCCAGCAGCCCGGACTCGTCCTGAGGCACGATCGTGGCCCGTTCCCCGAGTTCGTCGAGGAAGGCCATGCCGGCGAGGGTGCGGCCGCCGTAGAGCAGGTGCCAGTCGGCGCCGAGCCGTTCCGCTTGGAGCACCATCGGCAGCAGCGGGGTGATCCCGATCCCGCCGGCGATGAACAGGTACCGGGGCGACGGCACGAGCCGGAAGTTGTTGCGTGGTGCACTCGTCGCGACGCGGTCACCCGGACGCAGCCGGTCATGGATGAATGCCGAGCCACCTCGTCCAGCGGGCTCGCGCAGAACACCGATCCGGTAACTGGTGCTGTCCCAACGGTCACCGCACAGCGAGTACTGCCGGACCATCCCGTTGGGCAGCACGAGATCGAGGTGTGCGCCGGGCGACCAGTCCGGCAGCCGAAGCCCGTCGGGATGGCGCAGGGTCAAAGCCACGACGCCCTGTGCCGCGGCCGACTTGTCCGTGACAACCAGGTCGATCAGCGCGTTACCCGCGTTCGTCACGAACGCTCCTCGGACACCACGGGCCTGGCGTCGATCGACCTCACCAGCCTGGTGACAAGGGCGAGGGAGATCGAGAGGGCGCCGATCACCGCAAGTGCGGAGGACAGACCGTTGATGGCCCCAGACAACACCAGCACCACCAGAGGACACACGAACTGCCCAATGAACAACGCGGCGGTCCACATGCCGGACGCACGTGGCCGTTGAGCGAAGGTGAGCCGCCCCAACGCCCAGGTGACCAGGGCAGGCAGCAGCAGACCATTCCCGACGCCGGTGACGACGGCGCCCGCGACGACGAGGGAAGCGCTCGGTGCAACGCCGAGCACGATCAACCCGATGCCCGACAACAGGAACGCCAGTGTCACGGTCACTCCGGGACCCTTGTCCGCGAGAGGCGTGAACAGGAACGCGCCAGCAGCGGTCGCGAGAGAGGCGAGCGCACTGATCATGCCGATCGTCGCGGACGAATCCACACCGACCGCGCTCAGTACGAACGGCAACTCGACGATCAGCGTGTAGAACACCAGACCGCCGACCAGGGTGACTCCCACCGGGATGGCGAGCAATCGCCACTCGAGCGAGACCTTCTTCGCACGTTCCTGACGATCAGCTGGTTCCCACAGGTACCGGGCCGCCATCAGCGCAAGCGGCAGACTCGCCGCGTAGAGCCAGAACGGCGTTCGCCAACCCTGACCACCGAGCAATCCGCCCAAGGCGAAGAACAGGGTGGCCGCCACAGTCGTGTAAACGGTCTGCAGGCCGAAGTACCGCTGCCGCTGCCGGCCGTGGAAGTAGTCGGCCAACAACGTCGTGCTGCACGTCATGATGGCCGCCTCGGTGACACCGACCAGCACACGACTGGCCACGATCAGCTCCAACGACGGCAGCCACAGCGGTGCGGTCCCGAACACGCCGTACGTGACGAGCCCGACGAGCAACAGCCTCTTGCGCCCGATCCGATCCACGACCCGACCGGCGATCGGGGCCGTCAGCCCGATCATCAACGCTGGCGCGGTCAACACGATCGGCGCGAGAGCCGCTGCACCAGCGGTGGAGTCAAAGGCCCGCTGAATGTCCGGAAGCACCGGCGCGAGCAACACCGAACCAAGCACGGGCAGGCAGCTCGCAAACAGCAATACCAGCGCTTGGGCACGTCCTGGCACACGCCCGGCCTCAAGACCCTCAGCGGGCGCTCCCCGGCGCTCGGAGCTTTGGCCGGCCTCCGGTCTTCCGGGGCGTGAGACTGGTCGCGACATGGGCGTCTCCGATGACGTGCACCTGCCGATCTCCGGTGACCGGCATCACTGCCTCCAGTCTTGGTTTGTCGGTCCACGCGCGGAAATCACTTGTCCTGACAGCAGGTATCCACCGGGTGGATGGACGTGCAGCGGGAGCAGTACACCGGTTTGGTCAGAGCTTCGGCCGTCTGGGCCAGCGGGCCGACAGCATCGGTACACACTGCGCCAGACGACCGAAGACCAGTTCGGAAGCGGCGGAACGCTCCGTTCGAGTGGACGTGCGCCAGGGCTCGTCACGAGCTCTGGGCTTCGCGGTCTCGGCTCTGACCTGAGGAGCCGATGATGACCGTGCTGACGAATGTCGAGTTGCTGGCTGTCGTGGCGAACCACCGCCCGGTGTCGACGCCGGTACCCGAGGCGTGCATGCGATTCGCGTTCTATGGCTGGATGTCGACGAGTGAGTTCCAGGATCCGCAGACCTCCCGAGCGTGGCAGCGTGCGGTGTCTGATGAGTTGATCGATGGTGTCGGTTCTGTGGTGGTTGAGTTCTTCGACGTGGGGAGGTCGCGTCGTTGGTCGTGGTGGGAGCGTCCTGAGGCGTCGGCGTTGCTTGCCGCGGCGACCCGGTCGGACCGCGCGTTCGACGCCGTGGTGATCGGCGAGTACGAGCGGGCGTTTTATGGGGACCAGTTCCGTGAGGTGGTCTCGCGGTTGAACGAGCTGGGTGTTGAGGTGTGGTTACCCGAGGCCGGCGGCGCGGTCGAACTGGACAGCCCGGTCCACCAAGCACTGATGGTCTTGCTCGGTGCGCAGGCGCAGCGGGAAGTGGCCCGTGCCCGGCAGCGCGTGCTCGCAGCGATGCGGGCGCAGACTAGTCAGCAGGGCAGATTCCTAGGCGGCCGCCCGCCCTACGGTTACCGCCTGGTCGACGGCGGTCCACATCCGAATGCCCGGCACAGCGGGTGGGGTCGGCGGGTCCAGGTGTTGGCGCCGGATCCTGTGACGGCGCCGTGGGTGCGGTGGATGTTCCGTGAGCGTGCGGGTGGTCGTGCGCTGGCGTCGATCGCGCGTGAGCTGAATAGCCGTGGTGTGCCGTGTCCGTCGAGTGCGGATCCGGGACGGAACGCGCATCGGCAGGGCGCGCGGTGGATGGTGACTGCGGTCGCGGCGATTTTGGAGAACCCGCGGTACACGGGCAGACAGGTGTGGAATCGGCACGGCACGCGGGGGAGGGGACCCGGAGGCCGGCGGGGTGGTCGTGCCGCGGGCCGGGTGACCCGCAACCCGGTCACGGTGTGGGAGGTGTCGGAGAAGCTCTCGCATGAACCTCTGATCGACGATGCGACCTTCGTGGCGGTTCATCGGATCAGGGCGCCGAGGCAGGCCAAGGACGGCGAGGTGCGCAGATATGCGTTGGCTGGTCTGGTCGTATGTGGGGTGTGCGACCGCAGGATGGACGCTCACTGGGTGCACGACCGGCCTGCCTACCGGTGCCGCCACGGCTACAACAGCGCGTCGACCCGGCCTGCGGATAAGCCAGCCAACACCTACGTCCGCGAGGACGTCGTGCTTCAGAAGCTCCCAAAAATGCTAACTGAGCGCGGGCACAATCCGGAGTCCGATCTGACAGCACAACTTTACGATCTACAGCTAGAAGTAATCTGCGTAGGGCCTGATCTGAGATTAAGGCTCAGGCTGACCAGTCGAAATCCCGTGCGAACTCAACGTCCAACGCAATCGGCGCTAGCATTGGATTGGGGATCGAGGGCGCCGAAAGCGCCCTTATAAAAGCAATTACCCCACAGGGTAAAGCGCTCCCGTGGGGTAATTCCGTGTCCGAGGGGGACTTGAACCCCCTCGCGTAGCAATCGTGCGACATTCGCGTGTTCATGTGGTCTTGGATAGCTCGAACCTAGTATAGAGGGCAAGCGGGCGTGTTTCAATCCTTCGTGCCAACGAATTCGACTCTTAGTTAGTGCAAGGGCCACCGGTTCAACGGCGTCGTCCTATTTCGTTCTCGTTGACGCCGGCATTGAGGTCGTGAAGATTCCGCTGCGGCGTGCGCGAGTCAGCTGCTGCGCAAAACGGTTTGCTGGCACCGTCAGGCCGCTCATCCTGGCACGTTGCCCGGCTGGCGCCGCAGGTTCATCGCCCGCGAGTGGGATCACACCGCGCCGGCGAACCGGGCGTTCCTCAACCGCACGGCGCTTGTACTTCGACTCGCTAGAGAGAATCTGCGGTTGGGGCATCGGCGTATCCATGGCGAGTTGGTTCGGCTTGATCATCGTCTGGGTGCCTCGACGGTGAGTGGTGCGTGATCTTGATGGCTCTGGGTCTCGACCCGTCCGCACGCGGATCCTCGGTGGGTAATCAACGAGCGCCGATATGCAGCTTGAGCTGCAGCGATGACTTTTCGAGCGGTACAGGGTCTGTACGTCGCCGGCAAATACTCGGCGGCTTGATCAACGAACATGTACCTGCGGCATCCTGGTTCGCAGGTCAGGCCGCTGGGCCGTGTTTTGGAACCCCGCAGGCCTGCCTGCGTCAGGGATTTACGCCACCGATGCGGCCGGACTGAGATGATCCAGGCGTGGACGAGCACAGCGAGGACGAGCCGGAGCCAATCTCGTTCGTCTCTAACACCGTGCATGGTGACGTGTACGGGAATGTCTTGCAGGTCGGCCATGTGCATGTTCAACAAGGGTCGAAGGCAAAGTCGCGATATCGTGAGTTAGTTAAGCGGATCGCTCCGTCGCGGCTGGGATAACCTCCTGCACTGCCGCTGCATGCTCACACCACCTGTGGGCCGTCCGGCCTCACCCAGGAATTCGCCACGCCTCCTCGAACGCTGCCAGCAGTTCCCTCGCTGCGTAGGGATTTACGCCGAGGTACCGTCGCACGCGGGCCAGGTTCTCGAAGTCGCCGGGGCCATGGGTGAGGCCGATTCGCATGTGTTGTTCGTCGAGCCTGTGGTCGAACACGTCCATCAGCATCGCGAGGTATTCGCACATGACCACGACGTCGAGTTTGGTGTCCCTCGCGGCCTCGGAAAGCTCAGTGGCTTCGATCCTCGCCGCGAAGGCACGGAGACCATTAGTGGGGTTCTCGTCCAACACCGGGACGAGCTTCGATCCGGCGGCGCGGTCCGGCAACCGGACGAGCCGATCCATCGCCGCACGCGTCGTCCTTCGGAGCTGGGCTCGCACGAGGAACTCGGTCACCTGAGGCAACTCGCCGCCGCGCGAGCCAATCACCTCGACGATCCGTACCAACTCGCGGGCGAGCCCACCGGAGAGCGCGTAGGCCAAGGCGGCGAACTGCTCCGGCAGATTGACGACGCGCAGGTTCAGCAGCCTGCGAGCTTCGGCGAACTGAAGGTAGTCGACTCGCACGACGGCGTCGAAGGCACTGTCGAACGCGGTCCGCATCCCCATAGCGGCGAGCTCGAACTCCGCGAGCGCGTCCTCGGACACCGACACCAGGAAAAAGCAGTGCGGCACGTCGAACACTGCCTTCAGCTCGTTGATGAATTTCTGGGCTTGGGGCCCGTCGCTAATCCGGTCCAACTCGTCCACGCCAATCAGGACCCGGCCCCTGGACTTCGCGATGACGGCCGCCACCTCACGCAGAAAGCCGCGGAACTCGTCGACGAGCTCGGGGTAGTTCAACGGGATGTCGTCGCGCTTGACCGCGACCTTCCGCTTCGCCGCGATCTTCGCACCCCAAGAGACATCGAATCCCAGCTCGCCCTCGGTGGTGCGGCTTTGGAGGTACCGGATCTTGGCGCGTTTCTCCCGCGCGGATTCGGCGAGCTTCACCTCGTGCTCGAGTTGGCTAGGAGAGCGCCGAGGCAGCCGCTCGACCTCGTCGCACAGGCGGCCGAAGAGGTGGATCAGAAACTCCTTCGGGTCGTATCCGACAGGCGCGTCCACACGCACACTCAACAAACCTCGAGCAGGGGTCGGCAGATAGACGCCGGCGCACCATCGCTCCAGCAGGGTCGTCTTGCCCGCGCCGCGTGGTCCCGCCAGCGCGACGCTGCCTTTGCCGCGTTTGAGCAGTTCTCGCAGATCTGTTGTCGCCGGGGTGTCGATGTCGACGACGGTGTCGAAATCCACGTAGCTGCGCGCGGGCAGTTCCAGTTTCGTGCTGTAGACGGTTCCGGAGCTGTTGGCCACCTCGGCAGCGGCGGCCAGCACTCCTCGCTCGTAGAGGCTGTCCAACCATCGGTCGAACGCGGCCTGTGCCGTCTGCTTGGCGTCTGCCTCGGAGTCGTTGAAACCAGGTGCAAGGGGCGCCGCGACGAAAACAGCTGCGGCCAGCGCCGAGGCACCGAGCGCGACCTGCACCCCTGACTCCAGTCCGAACCACGCGGTTGCCTGCCACATGTACCCGCCGAGGCACAGCACAACCATGATCGGCACCAAACGCCAGCGTCTGGGGGACAGGAAGCGGTTCAGCTGTCGCCAGCGCAGTCGTTGAAGAGCGACCAGCCACATCCCCGCAGGCACGATGAGCACTGCGACGCGCAGCGCGACATTCAGCCTTAGAGACGAACCGATCCACCACGTGAACAGGAACGGCCCAACGAGGAGGTAGCCCATGGCGAGCAGCATCCCGGCCCAGGCAAGTGTCCTCGGCGCCACCTCACCGAATCCGCGGTCGCGGATCCAGAGATAGGTCGCCCGTGCTGAGGAGTAGTCCTGCTGATCCTCTTGCGCGGTGCTGAGCACCGGATCAGGAGTCTCACCTACGCGCTGGCGCAGTCGCGCCGCCACGTCGGCGGCCAGCCCCAGTCTCCGTGCTGCCTCCACGGCGAGGCGGTCCAGCACGACGCGCGGAGCGTCCTCGTCGCTGTCCCAAGGACGTTCGATCCTGGGTAACGCATCGTGCGTTGGTGGCATCAGGCCAGTGTGTCGTAACGACCGCGATCTCTGCCTCCGTTCGGGGTCATCGCACTAGCGAACGCTGCCGCCTCCGAATGGCACATGGTCATTGCCCGATGAATATCTGGTATAGATCGACCTGGCAACGCGGTGGTCAACGTCGTGAAACGCCCGGCGTCGGATTCAGTCGTCCAGGCTGGCGGTGCCGAGGCGGTATACACCAAGTACTTCGGCTCACGTCGCTTCACAGCGGCGAGCGCTGTCGTCGGGCCGCGTCGTGGGATCATCGGCCGATGTTGGTCTCCCCTCTGCCAGGCGTCGAACCGTCCGAACTACTGCGCTTACTGCGCGAGCTGAAGTCCCAAGTGGACAACCTGCACGCCGTCGGCGGAGGTCGGGGCTTCGCCGGTTCGCTGCAACGAATGTGGGAGTACTTGGAATGGGTGGATGAGACCGCCCGTCGGCTGAACTCGACCGTTGGCGCGGACACCGCAGACCGCCTGGTGCGTACACGCGGCTACGAGGTGCTGCTCGGTAACTCGGTCGCACTGGGCGGCACTTTCGGCGGGGATATTTACCCGGAACGGTTGCTCAACACGATGGTCACCAACGAGTTGACTGCACGCTCCGATGCACTGGCGCGGGCGATGACCGAGCTGGAACACGCGAAGCAGTGGCGGGGCTGGTCCTGGCTGGTGGTGCTGGACACCAACGTGTACTTGGAACACGAGCGCAAGTTGGAGGAACTGGACCTCGCCGAGCTGTTGGAAGCCGGTGAACAGCCGGTGCACCTGCTGGTGCCGATCGCGGTGGTGGACGAACTCGACAAAGCCAAGCGCAACGACAAGACCAGGTACCGGGGGGCCTATTCGCTCGCGCACATCATCAAGGCCTTGGACGAGGTCGACGGCGTGCTGCGCGAAGCCGATCCCGGCTCCGGACCGGACCCGCAGGCACGTGGACAGATCACCGTGGAGATCGTCTCCGATCCGCCGGGCCACCGCCGGATGCCCGACCCGGACGACGAGATCGTGGACCGTGCCCTGGCCGTGCAACTCCGCGCTGGCGCGAAGGTCACGATGATCACCTACGACACGGGCATGTCCTGGCGCGCAACCGACGCGGGGCTCACCGTGGTCAAGCTCGACTTCGATCCCGGCGCCGAACCACCGCCTTCGTCGCGACGGACATCCCGCCGAACGCGCCGCGCCGCATCGGAACCATCCCGCAACTGACCCGACACGACGGAGCCCGGAAACCATGTCAGGGCGGACTCGGTCTTCGTGGTGTCGGCGCACCCGCGCACTGGCTCTCTAACGACCTCTACCAGGCACTACCTGACCACTTGGCACGTTTCGTCCGTATCCTGGTGACCCCCTACCTCGCCGGGTATGGAGCCAAGCTGGGCACGGCGACCCGGCACGGCCGCTTCCTCACCTCGTCGAGCAAGGAGCTGTTCATGGATGTCAGGAAGTTCACGGCCGCCGCCTGGCTGCCCGCCCCGGACACGGTCGAGGCGCACGAGCACGGGTGGGCGGCGGTGGAGCACTGGATCCGCGAGCAAGAGAAGGTCGCCGGTGCACCGTCAGTGCTGCTGACATGCGACTTCCAGGTCGACGACCACGGCCTGCTGGGGACCTACCGGCGGGGCAGCACACACTACAGCGCGAAAGCTGGTGGACCGCCGTCGTCAGGACCGGTATTCGTCTACAACCCGACCCGCCGGGCTCTGCGCGCCGCACACGACATGGCCCGGTCGGCCATTTGCGTGTGGGAACACCCCTCCGACCCGGTTCTCGGCTGGGCTGGGCAGGTCTACGCCGTCGACCTGGTCACCGGACAGCCCACCCGACCCGCCGCGGCCTTGGCCGAACACCTGGACCGGCTGCTGTTGGCGGGGAACAACGGCTACGCCGACCGTCCGGGTGAGCGCGACGCCCGCCGCATTCTGGTCGAACTGCGCGAGGCGGACCTGCTCGGCGAGGACATTCCCGGCGCGCTCGCGGCGTACGAGGACATCTCGGTGGAGGCCCAGAAGCGCATCGTGGGGTTCATCGACCGATTGAGGCCGGCGCACAAGCCGTTCAGCGCCGACGTGAAGGATCTGTGAGCGGCGTCGCCTTACCCGATGAGGTCCGCAGCAAGTCGGATCGTCGTCGGCCGGAGAAGGAGACGGTGTTGGGAGAGGCAACGCGGGCGCGCCAGCAGGATCCTGGCGGGGCCCGTACTTCCACGGATGCACCAGGACTGCCCGTGGGTACGGTGTTGGTATCCACGACATCACCTACCTGTACGCGTGCACGACCCGCCTGGATCTACCTCACCACCGACGAGGACGTCGCGGCCGGGTTCGCCGGCCACTACTGCACCAGAGACGGTCTGCCCGGCTTGTCGCTACAGTGCAGTCTATTCAGGCCGCGTCCGAACCTTCTCGGCGACGGCGAGTGCATCTTGAGCACCGAACTGGCCACCCACGGCGCTCAATTGGCCAGCTGAAGCGCTCAGTCACATCAATCGGAGGCAGATAACCTGCGGGGTGCCAGAACTCTGCAGTCATACGCTGAGCTGCAGCGATGACTTTCCGGGCGGCACAGGTCAGTCGGTTTTCGGAATGTCCCAAGTGGACTTGGGCCGGTGCGGGCCCCGCGTTTAGTCCCTCGCACTGAAATGTCGATGAAAGCGGCGCCCTACCGGCGTTAGACTCCGCCGACTGAGCTGGGCGCCACGTGCGGTGTAGAGACTGCGATCGGCGCGACGCCCTGCCGTGGCAGTGCTATTGAGGTGACGCTGAGGATGTCAAGGAGTTCGGGCGGAGATCAGTTCGCGTCAGGGTTGCCGCTCAAGGTTGTCGAGCGGATTCATGCCGAGCTGGGAGACCGCGGCATCAAGGTGGTGGCCGCGTTGCGGACAGCCGCTGAGATGTTGGCGTGGGCGTTGCGTGATGAGAGTGGACTTAGGCTTGCTGAGAGCGCCATGTACAACGTCCGTGAGGCGTTCGACGGTGTAGTGGCTAGTCAACAGGCCGTGGTGGGAGGGGCGGCTGCGGCGCTCGCAGCGCTCAACAGGTTCGAGGACGAGGTTCGCCAGCCGGGCAACGACGACGTCGCGTCGCTCGAGGAGCTGAAGGTCGCGTTGCGCAGGGACCTGGAGAGACGCGAACGGACCTCCTACCACGCCTCGAAGTTGCTGGGGTATCTCCAGCGCAAGGCCGGCATCGGACCGCTCGCTGGACCCTTCGACCCTGTAGCTGAGTACAACAGGCTTCGCGGCCGTGCCGCTGGCGCATTGCACACGAGTACTGCTCTCGCTGACGCAACGGACCTCTATGAGCGCGCATTGGCGTGGTTCGTTCGCATGTTCACGCCACCGGACGCGGTCGTCACGGCCGTGCGCGAACTCGCTGCCGAAGCGTGGCAGGGCGAGGAGCAGATCGAGCGACTCCGGTTACTGGCGTCGAACCCGCATCACCTCCGGTTGTTCTTCACGGGGTTGCGCGATCCGGCCTGGTTGCTCCCGCTTCACGCGGCAGGCGTGATCACCCCGCCGGAACAGGGCGCATCGTGGCCGTTGACCGGACTTCTCGAGCACTTCGCGCAGGCACACCCGGCGGACCTCGCCGCGCTGCTGAAGCTCGTTTTCGTTGATGTGAAGCAACTCTCGGATCCTGCGCAGAAGTCGGAGGCGGGGTTCGAGGTCATCCGCATGGCGACTCAGCTGGGAGCGCCCGCCGACGCCTTGGTCGGTGACATCTACTCCGCACTACCCGGCGACCGCAACATCCGGGCGCTTGCGGTGGACGCTGTGAAGCGGTCGGATCCGGCCGACGACATCGTGCTCAGGGTCGGGCGACTGGTTCTGAACGGTAGCCCGTTCGACACCGACCGGTACTACTACAAGGTCGTTCTCGACCAGTTGCTGGCCGGGGTCGATGCCGACAACCTGTCGGGCAGGCTCGGCATGCTGGTTGCGAAGGTACGTGCGGCGGCCGAGCACGAACAGGCCAAGTACGTCGCGCTTGACATCGCCAGGTTCACGACCCCCTTGGGCGAGCAGGAGCGACACTATTTGGTCGTCATCACCCACTACCTCAGCAGGCTACTCGCAAAGGTCGTCGAACTGGGCCTCGACCCCGCCGTGCTCCTCACGAAGGTCAGGACCATCCCGGGCAAGATCGGGGGACGCCTGGCCAGTCAGCTCCTCGTCCGAGCCGACGAAGTCGCCCTGCGGGACAAGATCAGCCACATCGCGGACCGACTGACTTCGTCCACGGCCTCAGGTGAGGATCAGGACTTGGTGGTCGCGATCCTCTCCCTCGAACCGAGCCCCGAAGACCTGGCCGTCTGGGGCGAAGCGCTGGGCACGCCGTCCGAAGCGCAGGGTGGAGAGGTGCCCCGTGATTGGGCTCGAACCTGGCGGTGGTCGTCAGTGCTGCCGGCGGAGTCACTTGCCGCGTGGGGTGAGCAGATAGCTGCGGTGACTGCACGGTACGGAGAACCCGAGCGGACGTTCGAGAACCGCATGCCGCAGGTCTCGGGTCGCTGGGCAGAGTCGCCTCGCTCGGCTGAGCACCTTCGGACGCTTCCAGTACTTGCCGCAGCAGCGTTGGTGGCCGAATGGCGCCCAGGCGCGGACACGTTCGCGTCCACCGGAGGCGCTCTGGAACTCGCACGAGCACTTCAAGTCGTGATCGAGGCTGAGACTGAGCAGTGGGCAGCTGACCCAGTCGAAGTCGTGCGCACACTCCGCGAACCAACCTACGTGCAGCACTACTTCTCCGGCCTGACCAAGAAGGCTGCAGACCTCAGCGACCGCACTGCGGCAATCGTCGAAGCTGCGAGATTGGTGAGGACTGAAAGGTGGACTCCCTCCACCCTGGCCGACAACAACTTCGACTACGAGGCGGACTGGAACGCGGTAGAGGTCGCCTTCGTCGATCTGATCGCAGCGCTGGCCAACACCGACGCACCCTTGCGAGATCAACTCGACGACCTCTGGGAATGGGCTGACGATCTGCTCGACCGCCAGCCTCCTCCGGCAGGTGACTCAGGCGGGGACAGGGACGCACTCAACCGCGCGATCAACAGCCGGAGCGGACACGGCCTCCAGGCGATCCTCGCCCTGGCGGCGTGGGAACACCGGAACAACCGCGGTGTCCGAGCCCGTTTCGAGGACATCCTCGACCCGCTCCTGGCCGTGCGCGGCAGCGTCGGTATGGAGTTCCGAGCTGTGCTGTCGATGCGGCGCGTGCTGCTTGAACGCATCGCCCATGAGTGGTTGGAAGCGAATGTGGAGGCGCTGTTCCGCGACCCGGAGCTCGGCGCGGAGACGTTCGTCCTCACCCTGAAGTACAGCGGCCGCGCAACTCCGTGGTTCTTCCACACCTTTCGCGACGACCTGTTCGATGCCGCCCGCCGAGGCGTGACCGAAGCGGTCGATTGGATCGCAATCGGTGCCACGCAGGGAGAAGAAGGCTACGGCGTCGCCTCGATCATCAGCTCCTTCCGCGGCAACGGTGAACTGTTGGCGCAGACCACGGAGGACATCGCTTTCCGCGTTCAGAACCTCACCGGCGACGCGCCTGAACTTGCTGTCGGAGTCGAGTTCTGGCAGGCGCTGCTTGACGCAAAGCGCGTGCACGCACCGGCTGAGGCACTGCACTCGGTCGGTCGTTGGGCGTTCGTCGCCGGCCTCGGAGACGACGTCTGGTCGCGCCTCATGGTCGAGACGTTGAAGATCACCGACGGTGTAGTCGACTACGTGATCGAGGTCGCCGACCGTTGCGAGAGCACGCCGGTCCCCGGAGACAGCACCCGGATCCTGCTCATGCTGCTCGGCAAGGGCGAACCTTGGGAGCAGCACTACGTTGCCGGGATCGCTTCGCAGGCGCTCGCAGCCCTCAGCGAGACGCGACCCGACGAGAACTTCGCGGCCCTGAGGACTCGGCTGCTGGAGCTCGGACGCCACGAGGTCGTCGACTTGATGCCCTACGACGACAGCGACTGAGTTCGAAGAGACCTGGTGACAAGGGCTAGCGCTGGAGAAACTGTCGGACCTGCGGCGTAGCGTCCACTACAACAGCTGGTACTCACGTGGAGGAGATGGGATTGGGATAATTGACTGACCAGCTGCTCTGCGGGGACCAGGAATTCCCTAGCCCGAAGTGTGGGTTCCAGGTATTCTGCGTCAACGTACTGGTGTCCACTCATCGTTCGAATCTGGAATTCCCAGAGGGAAGAGCTCGATCGGTGCGTGGTGGTTTTGGCGGCCGGATCAGTCGACCTTTCCCACCTTGCTTGGTGTAGCTCTTGGGATGATAAGGACAGTGGGAAAACTGCGTTTTCCGGATTCTTTTCGTATCTGCTCTGCTTGCTGTTCGAGGCTTTCGGCGAGACGTTCAGGCGAGTGTAGTCTCGTCGCTGCACGCTTGGGATCAGGGTCCGCTGCGGTCCAGTGCTCTAGGGGGTACCAACCGACGAGGTAGATGCCGGCATCGGTGTTCTTGGCCTCCAGGTAGGGCATCAGCTGGTCTAGTTGTGCTGTGGGAACCGCTTCGTGCCAGCTGCCCTTGATTTCGATGGGTACGCTGATCGTCTCGATGCTCTCAAGCCATGAGGACGTCGCCGTCGCCTCAACGAGGATGTCGGGACGTTCGCCGGAGTCTCCTTCGTCGGTTGGCTTGATCATGACTTCGCGGTTGACGATGATGCCGCGGAGTTCGAGCCTCAGCAGTAGTTCGTGGGCGATGTACGCGGAGAGCGCTCCTTCGCGTTTGGGTCGCCACAGACGATGTTGCCTGTTTTTCCCTGTTGATTCGTCAAATTTCGGGATTCGTTCGCAGTCCCAGAGCAGGTTGGAATGCGTGTGCAGGCTATTTTGGATGTCGGTGATGGTGTCGAGGAGGACTTCGGCGAGTTCGACGGCAGTGCGGACGACCCGTCGATGAGGGTCGGCCAGGAGTGTGGTGACCTGTTCGTGCGTGAGCAGCACGGCGGCGGCTGCTTGAGCTTGGCGCCGTGCGTTGATCAACGCGGCTCGAAGCGTGCGATCTCCCGGGAACCGGTCGACGATCTTCCGGACGCTGCGGACTGACGCCGCAGTGCCTCGGCGGGACAGCAGTGTCAGCACCCTTTTGCGCCATTCGTGAACCGCCTGGTCACCTGTGACGTAGAAGTCTGCGGTCAGGTCGGCCTCGGTGTCGGGAGGGCAGGCGTCGGCCAGCCAGAGGTAGACCTCGGCCAGTTCGGTGTCGGACAACGTCTCGATGATCGAGTCGCTCATGATCCGGCTAGCGCATGCCTGGGCAAGGTCCTGCGCAAATTGCGGTGATTCCGTCAGTTTCGAGTTGATGACCGGCCACGCGGCGCTGGCGTCTGAGGACAGCAGGACCTCGGCGGCGGCGACGCCGACGAGATGCGAGGTCTCGCTATTTTGGATGGCGTCCAACGTCTGGGTGACCAGTTGGACAGTTCGAGCGTCTCCGGTAATCAGAGGGTGGCGCAGGAGGTCTTGCCAGGTTCGGAGGGCTGCATCGCGAGCTTGTTGGGTCGGAGGCAAGGTGATGGGGTCGACGTGGGCCAGGGCGGATGACGGGGACGGTGGGGCGTCGTTTGACTGGGGTGCGGTGTCGATGGTCTGTCGGTTCAGCGCCGCGTGGAGTTCCTCCGCGAGAGTGACGAGAAGATGGTGTGTGGCCGGTGGGAGTGCCGAGGCGAGCTGGCTCAGCGCCCACGGTTGCTGGCCGTCATTGCAGGCGCGACGGACCAGTCGCTGGAGCGCGTCGTCGAGTTGAGTCGGCGCGTGAACTGCGATCTGGTTGAGAAAACTGCGGTAAGCGGTGCCCTCTTGGGCCACATTCAGTCGGTGTGCCTTGTCGATGACCGCACCCACCCAGGCGCTCCACGGGACGTTCAGGTCGTCGAGCCGGCCGGTGTTGTGCAGGAACAGCAGGGCGGCGTAGCCCGCTTCGGCCTTGTGGTTGGTCAGCTGGGCGCCGAGCCAGGTGTCGCGGTGGTCGTTCTCGGTGAGCAGGTAGTGGCGGGCGGCGAGGTGGAAGGCGTTGTGGAACTCGTCTTCGGGCCACAGGATCGCGCCCGCATGGCGTCGTACGTCGTAGGTGTCAGTGACGTCGGGTTGGCCGGTGAGCGGGTTGGCGCGTAGATCGTGCACGAGGCGATGGAAAGCGGTGGTGTCGCCTTCCGTGGCCGCATGTAGACGCTGGCGTTGTATCTGGGCGAACTCGGTGGCGTGTTCCCACTTCTTCGGTCCGCGGAAGCTGCGCTTCATATTCTTGGCGCGCTGACTGTTCAGGTCGACGCCTTCGTACATCCACTTGATGTTTGTCCACTCAGGTGTGTCGTGGAGAGTGTAGGCGCGCTCGAACGTTGCAGGGTTGTACAGGTCGGCGATGGCGGTCGCCAAGACTCGCAAAGCGGCTGCATGTGCTGGGGCGCCTTGGGTGTGATGGTGATCTGCGCGGTCCAATGCCCAGGCGAAGTCTTGGTCGTCGAGCAGGTGCGTCCGGTCGCCACGCTGTGTTCCGACCGGGGCGAGGGTGTCGCGGTATGAAGGGGTGCGCCGCCATTCACGGGCGATCATGAGAGCGAGTGGCAGGTCGAAGTCGCCTGTGCGCTTGACGATCTCCAGCACCATGGCTTCGGCCAGCGCGTGCCGCAACTCCCGGCTTCTGCTGTCCTCGGTGCTGTCGTTGTGCACGAGGTCGAGTCCGACTGGGAGCGTCGGCCGGAATTCGACTCGGATGAGATCAGTGAACAGATCTGCCAGCGCCGGAATGTGCAGATGTGCATTGGATGAAACCGACACACGATCGGTGATTGGCGCGAGGACCTCCTCTAGCGTCGTTTCACGCGAGAGCCCGTGGTTCGGTGTGCCCGTGACGTCGACCAAGTCGCCATCTTCGGACAGGCTTGCGACCTTGCGCGCCAGCTGAGATGCAGTGTCCAGCAGGGCCGGGACATCGGCATCGGTCACTGCACGCGGGAACTGGCTCAACTGCCAGCGGTACATGCCTTGTGGTCTTTGCTGCACGGGCCGGACGTGCGGTAGTACCTCCGCGAGGTTCGCGTGCTTGGGCCACAGCAAGGACAGTAGGACGCCGACGAGTTCGTCGTGCTCCTGGTCGCGATCGTCGGACACGTCCTGGAGGGTGCCGAGTAGTGAGCGCAGCCGTGGCGCTGCGACGGCGGCAGCGGTTTCCATGGCGACATCCGCGGCGGTTGTACGCAGCAGAGTGGACAGTTGTGGATTCTCCGCCAACCGCAGGAGCAGGTCGGTCACAGTCTCGTCGGGGCAGTCACGTGCGAGGTGCAGGGCGACAGTCACCTCGGCGTAGTTCGACTCTCCTGCCGGATCGATGTTGGGCGTGTCGAGGACGACACGGAGTTGGTCAGCTAGACCCGGATGTGGCAGATGCCAGCGTGTGCCTCGCCAAGACCACTGGGACAGTTCGACCTCGGCGGCGCGTCGCAGCAGCCCATCGGTCATCACTGCCCGCGTGTCATGATCTGTGATGACGGCGCTGTGTGCCACGAGACCTTGAGGATCGGCGCGCGCCAGCCAGCGGTGCTGAGTCGGCGCATGCGCAAGCAGCCATGCGGCGGTCTCACGCAAGTGGACCGGGATGCTGACGGTGTCCTCGTCAGGGGCTGCGACGAGGAACAAACCGGCCAGCTGGCGGCGCACACCGCTGCCACCCCGGTCGGCCCGAATCGCGAGATATCGGGCTGCGAGATACGCGGCGAACGACGAGTGGGCGAACGCCCTACGGTTCGGTCCGCTTCGGGAGAACAACGCCGTTCGAAGGGTCTGAGCGACAGCAGCGGGCGTGACGTCGAAGCTTCCGCCCGCAATCTCGGTTCCTCCGGCCAGTGCGCCCTCGGTGAGATCGTGTGCATCTGCCAGCGCATACTCACCGGTCCAGATCGCCCGCTGACCGGAGAGTACGAGACGTGCGGCGATGCGGCCGGCGATCTGCACGCGCTGCGGCACACTTGTGATCGGCATCCACGTCCGGGCACGTTCGCGATCGTGCTCGTCGGCCAGGCGCTTGACGCCTAGCGCAAATAGACCGAGCGCTCCCTGAGCCAACGATTGAGCGTTCTGACGGTAGGCGCCAAGCAGTATCGCCAACGTCAGCGGGACGCTGGCAAGCGTACCGGCACCGTTGGCGACAACAGCCTTCACGAACGCCTGCGCGTCCACACCGTCGAAGCTTGACGCCAGAGTGGTGACATCAGCTCGGGTTAACGGAGCAAGGTCGGCGACTATGCACCCGCCCAGCGTCTGCTTGAGCACCGCGGTCAGCGCTTCGGGGTAATCGGCCGTGCGGCAGGCGATCAGCAGCCGCAGAAACCGTGTGTTCTTGTCCTTAAGCGCTTGTTGCAGGCGTCGAGGCAGGTTCCGGAGGAACGGGCTCTCGTCGAGCTGATCCAACACGATCGTCAATGGGTATGCCGCCGCGCCCAACCCGCTGGAGGGCAAGGCGGCCAGGTGCTCTCCGATGGTCTCCCGAAACGTCGCAAGGTCGCTCAGTTCGGAGCCGGTCACCCACAGCGTGCCCGATTGACCTGGATCGGGTGGCAGGGTGTCGGGGCCGACACCTGTCACCAGCGACAGCGTCGTGGTCTTGCCCGCACCGGGCTCACCCAACAAAACCAAAGCGCCGCTGCCGGCTGCCTCATCGGGGCGGACCAGAAGTTGTGAGACGGAGCGAGCCGTGCGACTGTCCCGCGTAGGGAGGAAACCGTCCTCGTCGAGGTCGAACGGCGGATCGCCACTTTCTGACTCATCCCGGACCCGCACCCAACGCGGGACAGGTGCATCGAATCTCAACTCGCTCGCCACAACACCGTGATCGCTCCTCACCCGCATACCGCTACACGACACGGCCTGCCGCATCCCTGTCAGCACGAATCCGAGGCAATCGTCGAGATGAACGCGATCATGGAACGCTGGGTCAAGGCACTTAGCGGCGAACTCCTCGACCGCACACTGATCTGGAACGAGGCCCATCTCCGGCACGCCCTGCGCGAGTACGAGCGGCACTACAACGAGCACCGCACCCGCCGATCGTTCGCCGCTATAGCACCCCTGCGAACCCGGCACCAGGCCCTTGGAACTGACCGGATCGAATGCCTCGCGGTACTCTGACGAGACCGACTCGGCGGAGTCCTCCACGAGTGTCGGCATGTAGCTTGACCTGTGCGGACGTAATTTTCGGCACGCACACCAGCAGGCGAGGAACCTGGCGAGCGAACTCGGAGCGCGCCTGGAATCTCTGCGCTTCCTGCGGCGTGACCGCGACGGCAAGTACGGAGACGCGTTCGACGCCGTCTTCGAGGCAGAGGAACTTCGCGTGATTGCGACTGCACCGCGAGCTCCCCGGATGAACGCGCGGTGCGAACGGATCATCGGCAGCATCTGCCGTGAGGTGCTCGACCATGTCCTCGTCCTGGGAGAAGGTCATGCGCGTCAAGTACTCGCGGCCTACCAGACTCACTACAACGAGCACCGGCCTCACCAGGCTCGCGACCAGCTACCGCCAGACATCTTCGAACACCCCGCATCGGCGCATGATCTTGATAGCCCTGGCTGTCCTCCACTTCGCAGGCGGATCCTCGTTGGGGTGGTCCACGAGTACAGGTGCGCCCCTTGAACTGCGGCGATGACTTTTCGAGCGGCACAAGTTAACTTCGTTTGAGGGTGGCGTAGGCGCCTGTGGCGTCGAGATGCCATCCGTCTGGCCAGCAGTTGGAGTTCGCGCCGGCTTCCGGGTTGGTTGCTTCGGGATGCTCGATGACGGTATCTCGGAACTCGACGGATGTGGATCCGTCAGGCCATGTGGCGTTGCGGAAGTCCGCGCTGCCGGAGAACACCACGCCCTCGAACCGTGTCTTGCCGTTGAAGGTGCTTCCCTGGAACGAAACATGTCGGCCGAATCTGGCTGGTCGGTAGAACTTGTCACCGTGAAACCAAACGCCGTCAGCAAAGATAGAGGATGAAATCCATGCCGAGTTGGTGAACTGGGTGCCACGGAAATCCGTGTGGCCGAGGAAGTTCGTGTTCTGTACGAACGCAGATTCGCACTGCATCCCCCTGAACACGGTTTCGCCCGCGAGCGTCGCGTTGTTCAAGTTGATGGAGAGCAGGTTGGCCTGGGCAAGCGTGAAATGGACGAGGTGTGCTCCGCTGAGGTCCAGGTGGACGTTCGACCAGAAGCTGGTTAGCGAGTTTGACGATTCAGGGCTGTTAGCAGACGGGTCATCGCGCAGATGGTTGGCTAGTATGCGTTGCGCGGCGGTTCGTACTTGCAGTTCCTCATGCCGTTGACGCTTAATGAGCTCGTCGGCGTCGGCCTGTTCGTCGAGTGACGCGTACGGCATCCGCAGGTAGGCGCAGATGACGTCGACAATGGTGTGCCGATGGTCAGGGTTGCCTTGTCCCAGTCTTTCCAACGCGTACAGCCCTGCCAGCCGTACCGGCGCTTTGTCAGAACCCAACTGGTCGGCTGCCTTGGTGTACAGCTCGGTGACGCGACGTTCCGCGGCGTCCAGACGCGAGTCCTCAGCAACTCGTTCCGCGTGGATCTGCACCCTGTCTCGTTGCGTAAGTTCGATTCGACGCACCTCGAGTTCCAGCTCCTGGGTGCGCTGCCGCCGGGCTGCCAGGTACAGGGCGAACAGCCCGCCGCCGCCGACGACGATTCCGGAGGCGAGTTTGACCGCCTCGATCTGCGCTGAGGTGCGTTTCTCCGCATCGGCGAGGGCCCGGCTGTCGATCCATCGCCACAGAACCAGTAGCACGGCTGCACCGGCCAGGACTGCCAGCGCGGCGACGAGTGGCACAGTCCAGCGGGGGAGCGGAGCTCGTGGTCTTGATGCCATCGCGTCGTCCATGCATCTGCGATCCACGGAACCAGCCCTCCTGTTACAGATAGCGGCAGGGCTGGGTATTCGGCCGACTCCTCGTTCCGGCCGAAGTCGGCCTGCGGATACTGGCCTGTGAGCGGCGAGTAGCAGTTCGGCCCTGCACACCACCACCGGGCACGCCGAGGCGACCTCGTCCCGCACTAACTCAGCCACCACAGAACAACCTCGCGCCACAACGCAAGCGCCTGCTTACCCAAAGGCCGCCCGACTGGGGCGGTGGCCGGAGCTTGAGGGCATGCTGACGGCCATGAATCGTGAGCACGACGTCGTCGTCTACGGCGCCACCGGGTTCGTGGGGGCGCTAACCGCGGCATACCTGGCGCGGCACGCCCCCGAGGGCGTGCGGATCGCGCTGGCCGGGCGGTCCGCGAACAAGCTCGCCGCCACCAGGGCCGGGCTGCCCGCGGCGGCTCGGGAGTGGCCGCTGGTCGTCGCCGACTCGGGGGACCCGGTCGCGCTGGCGGCGCTGGCCGCGTCGACGCGGGTACTCGCCACCACCGTCGGCCCGTACGCGCGTTACGGGCTCCCGGTCGTCGAGGCGTGCGCACGGGCCGGCACGCACTACGCGGATCTGACCGGCGAGGTGTTGTTCGTCCGTGCCGCGATCGACGCCGTGCACGAGCTGGCCCTGGATTCCGGAGCCCGGATCGTGCATGCCTGCGGCTACGACTCGATCCCGTCGGACCTGGGCATGTTGTTGCTGCACGAGCGGGCCGTGGCTGACGGCGCGGGTCCGCTCACCGAGGTGCGGTTGGTGGCTACGGTTCGCGGCGGTTTCAGCGGCGGCACGATCGACTCGCTGCGGGCGCAGATCGAGGCTTACGAGAGCAATCCCGGTTTGCGCCGCGTCGCGGCCGATCCGCATGCGCTCAGTCCCGACCGCGCAGCAGAGCCGACGCCCGCCCAGCCCCGTGACGCGGCGATGCCCTCCCGCGCCGCCGACGGAACGTGGCAGGCGCCGTTCGTGATGGCCCCGTTCAACACCCGCATCGTGCGGCGCAGCAACGCCCTGCTCGACTGGGCCTACGGGCCGCAGCTGCGCTACGGCGAGGTGATGGGCGCGGGGCAGGGCGTCACCGGAGCGCTTATGGCGGTCGGTATCACCGGTGGGCTGGCCGGGCTGGTCGGCGCGATGTCGGTCAAGCCCGTCCGTGGCCTGCTCGACCGGGTGCTGCCCGCGCCCGGTAGCGGGCCCAGCGAACAGGCTCGTGCGAAGGGCTGGTTCCGTTCGGTGCTGCACGCCACCACCGGCTCGGGGCGCCGCTACCGGGCCACGGTCGCCGGAGCGGGCGATCCCGGCTACGCCGCCACGGCCGTCATGCTCGGGCAGAGTGCCCTCTGCCTGGCCCTCGACGACCTCCCGCAGCGCTCCGGCTCGCTCACGCCCGCGACGGCCATGGGCCGGCCGCTGATCGATCGCCTGCGGCTCGCCGGCCACACCTACGACGTCACGACCGCCTGACCCACGCCACCTTGCGGGGTTGGGCGGCGGCAGAGGGCCAGGATGCAGATCCGTACGTCGTCGGCGAGTGCTTGGCGGCTTGGTCAAGGAGTACGAGCCTGCAGCAGCGTGATCCGCAGGTCAGGCATGTTGAGCCATGTTTTGGCACCCCACAGGGTCACCCAGGCGATCCGCAACCTGCTCATGGACCTCGAAGACACCGGACACCTCACGCGGATCAGGTTCTTTATTCGCGCCCGCGACGCCAAATACCCAACGTTGATAGACAAAATCCTCGGCACCGCCGGGATCGACACGGTACCGACCGGCGTCCGGATGCCCCGTATGAACGCGATCATGGAACGCTGGGCCAAGACACTTCGCGTTGAACTGCTGGACCGCACGCTGATCTGGAATCAGGCCCACCTAACGCACGCGTTGCGTGAGTACGAGCGGCACTACAACGAGCACCGCACCCACCGATCACTCGCAGCCGCAGCACCCTTGCGAGCGCGGCCTCAGCCTCGTGAACCCGAGGAGATCGAACTCCTCACCACAGATCGACAGGACCGTCTCGGCGGAGTCATCCACGAGTACCACCATGCGGCTTAACCTGCACGGACGTGGTTTTCGGCACGTACAGGACTTGTAAGCGCACTCCTCTGACGTGGCTCGGGCACACAGAGACCTTTGTCCCTACCGTTCGCGATGGCGGCCGTAATTCCTGATGCTGCTGCCTCGACCGTTAATGCTTGGTTGGGCCATCTTGATCGAACATACTGGTCGGAACGTAGAGGTGCAGATGCAGATATGGCTACTTCAGGGTCTTGAGACGTTCCCTGACGAGTTCGTCATTGTACCGAACTAGCGCTGATTTCCAGAGGGGTTCTGTCGGTGCAACCTGTTCTGCGAACGCTTTAATCTTACCAGTCCACAGGCCGCGCTTTTCGAGGCCCGACGCAGCTACGGTCATCAGAGTGGTTCGCGGGTAGACTCCACGTTGCGCGACAACTCTATCGAAAATGAATTGTGAAAGAGCGTGAGTTGCCTCCAGGGCGGCGACCGCTTCGGGTCTCGTGGGCTCGTATCCGCCATGGACAACGCGATGCCTCAAGCGGTACGCGCGCTGGTACCAATGTCCAAGTGCACCCTGATCCGTTTTCCAGGTTCCCTTAAGTCTGGGGGCGAGTTGTTTCAAGATTGCGGGCACGATCTTTCCGTCTTCCCACGCTGAAGCTGCGACTGCGGTCGGGACTTTGTCTTCCCAAAGAAGTGTCGTGAGGATGCTTGTTACTAGAACCTCTGCGGCAGTGGAGGCGAGTACGACGGCTTGACCGGCCTCTCCCCGGGAATAGAGCGCTTCTCTCGCTTCGAGGAAACGTTCTGACCATCCGATCTGCCGGTCGCCGATTCTGATGGAACCAAGCCATTGCGTAAATCTCTCGGCGAGCGGTCCGTTGATTCCAGGTTCGGGCGGTGATGCGTCCAGCAGGAAGTTGTTGTGATTTGGAAGTACGAGCTGGGGTCCTTCCCAGGTTCCGACAGGCTGAAGTACATTCAAAATTCGCCCGTCTTCATGCTCGTAGGAAGTTACCTCTCCATCTGCGTGGTAGCACAGGATGGGTCCCGAGATAGTTGGATAGAGAGGGCGAGGTTGGGGACGCTCGACTGCCAAGCGAAATGCTCTTGTGAGGTCGTCGATATAGCGGAGGCATCGCATGAGCGGATCAGCGCGTGGAGGTAGATCTTGCGGATCGCCAGTCCAGTCTGCATCAGGCTGATCCGGAGACTTTGCGTTTGTCATGGCTTCGACAACCGTGTAGTACTCGTTGGGTCGGATCATTCTTGCCTGCTGCTGCTCTTCAGTCGAAGTAGTTGGCATGATTTGAGGGTCTCGACTGACTGCCTCGAAAACAGCGTCACCCATCGCGCTAAGACGACCAGCATCCTGAGTGATCTGGTGGATGACGATACTTACTATAGGAGTGTCCTCGGCATCGTCGCTGCGAGGTTGATTGCCAATGTGATCGACCAGCTGGGTGCGGTCCGGAAAAGGAAGAACCACGGGTAGGCAAAAGAACCATCGGGAGAGTTTCCCCGCTGGAGTCTTTGAGACTTCCTTTACTTCAGAACCGAGGCTGGTGCTCGCTGAATCTTGATCCATCGATCCTCCTGAGTTCCTGTATATCGATTCGCGACGTGAAATTTCGGGCGGCGCCTGCCAAGGTTTTCTGGTTCTCTATATTTGTCATTTTTGTTTCTTGTGTGGACCCTTGGAGTCGGAAGGAATCGAATATGCCCGACATGGCCGAGTGATCTGCAGGCTCCGGGAAAAATATTCTGATTGGCTGGATGGAACGCGTACCGTCCCTGTGGGCGATCTTCTTGACTGATGTGGCGCAGAATCTGCCCGACTTTGTCTGCAGTGCGTAGCGCTGTGTCATCCGTCAGCTCAGTACTGCCTGGTTGAACAAAGCTGGCGTGGGGAAGCCCTCTTTGAGTGCTCGCAAAAGTCCGCGGCGAGCAAAGTCGGAGGCAAGGGCATATGCCTCCATGATCTGAGTTTTATCGGGGTATTTCGAGCCGTGCACGAGTCGGCTGCGCATCTCGTAGATGCCGCTAAGCTGCTTCGCTACGGCGGGCCTATCGTCTGGGTGCTCTGACAGATAGTGGGCGCCGTGCACACGGAAGCGGTAGCCAAGATCACCCCGTCGGGCGCTCTCGTCATAGGGAAGCAGCAGCGCCTCCAGCGCAATTGTGAAGTCGAGCACGCCGTCGGCATAGCTATCGCGTGCCAGACCTGCGACGAACCGATGTACGGCTAGATCGCGCGGTGATCTGGGCTCGCTGATGTGGTAGCGCTCGAGCTGTTCCGCTCTTGTCACGATGTCCAACAGATCTTCGGGCGTAATCTGCGTAGCAGCGCCTGTGTCATGTGATCGCTGGGGCAGCAGCAGTGGTTGGTGTCCACGTCCGTCCATGACCCACGGAGGTTCGGCGCCTTGGACGGCGAAGCGCCCCTTCACATGATGGCCAAACAACTGGAACGCAGTAGTCAATGGCTGCGCTCGTTCGAACAGAGAGAGGTTCTGTTTGTTCCTTGGGCCGCGAAGCTCCAATTCCAGAACGGTATGGGGGATCTCGGTGAAGGTGGTCATCATTGATGCGAAACCACCACGCTCATCGAAGATGGCGCCCTGCTCGCTCGGCAAGAGACGGCGCACGCGGACATCGCTGACGGTGAGCGTCTCATTGCCTTCCACATGTACGCCGCTGATGGGAATACTGACGCTATATCGCAGATCACTGGCCGTCGCGACATCCAGTACCTCGTCAGCAAACGCCAGGGCTGATGCCTCATCTGCGTCAGTTACGCTCGGCAGTTTTGTCAAGTGGTAGTGCAATGCGGGCACAACGACAATCCGCATGACCCAGCCTGTGGGGTCTTCCTCGAAAGGAGGCGGTGGGCCGAGCTTGGCGATGAAGCCCTCGGACGACGGGAGGGGGCACCAGTAAGGCAGGTTGGCCTCGTCGAGCTCGACGAGTTGCGTTGAGCAGTTCCGAATGGCGTCGACTTCTGCGTCGTTGAGCCACGGGGGCTCAGGCAGCAGGGGATGCCAGAACGCCAGCACGTTCTGTGCCTCGGTGTGGGGCGTTCCGCTCCACTCGGTTGCGCTTGGGCGTTCGATCACCGTCCGTTGGACGTGGACGGTGAGTGGCGCCCCGGCGAGTTCTAGCCGACGTCTTGCGGCATCAGCTGTAGCCAGGAAGACCGAGGCGAGATTGCGTCGCAGGTCATCGAGCGTGAGCGTTGGGCACCTCCTTGAAATCGCCGGACGAGCACGCGCTGCTTGCCGAGTCCCATGCGAGTCCTAACTCGTAGGTGTGGCAAGGCAGGACGTTTGTCCAAGCCCTCATTGACGTTCGGAGCCCGTCACTCTACTTCGGATCAAGCAAGTGGCGGCGCGACGCACCCGTCCGGAGGCAGAGTCTCTTGGCGCATGAGGATTACATCTTGCGTTCAAGAGACCTCCGCCATAGGTACACATCCGGCTGCGTCATTGGCTGCAGTACACCTCGAAAGTGCCTTTAGTTACCGCGTGCACATACGATTCGGCGCCGGCGAGGACTCGCAGGTGCTCATCTGTTGCCGCGGCACCAGAGAGGCCTGGTTGTGCAAGCAGGTTGTGGAAGCGAGGGCGTAGTTGCGGCGCGATCGACATGAGCTGGTAGAGATCCGTGAGCGCGCCGACCATAAAGGGTGAAGCGTCGGTGCGCTGATAGAAGCGTTGTGCGCGCTTGTCGAGGTGGCGAAGTAGTGGCATCGCGCCGTGTTGGCGCCACTTCGCGCCGCGGACTGCTTGACCACACAATTCATAGAGGTCATCGAGTCGCGCCCCGGCCTTCTTCTTGCTGGAGTACTTGCAGTGGACGAGCGTGATGTGCAGCTCGTGCTCGTGGACTCGAAGACCGACGAGGTCGGCAGCTTCGCCGGCACCGTCGTCGTCGATGAGCAGGTCGAACTGCAGCGTGTTGAGCAGATGCCGGACCATGTAAGCCTGAATGGAGTCCGCTCGTCGCTCCGGCCCTTGAGATTCGACAGACAGGTCTACACCCGCCCAGTCGAGCGCCGTCAAGCGTTCACGTGGGAACGGGCGCAGGTCGTAGCGGGGCTCGAGGAGCTTGTCCTGGGAAGTGATCATGCGGTCGTTCTCGAGCAGCAGCATGGGCTTGTTCTCGTTGATCCACTGCTGCAGCTTGGTCGAGGTCCTGGCGGTCTCGACCTGAGCATCATTCCCAAGTGGACTGTAGGTGAGGCCGCTGTCGGTGAAGTCTGCGTGATAGGGGACTTCCCAGGCCGGGGTGACGAGAGACAGGACGAACGGCCCCGTGGTGCTGAAGTCGTCAACCCGGATGTCGATGTCGGTCAGGTGGTATCTGCTGTCGTCAACTCGGATCATCAGTTCGGGACCTGTACCGAGGTAGAAGCGCCAGTCCCACTCTGCTGCAAGCAGGACGAGTTCGGGGCGTTCGGTGAGGTCTTGCGGGACGATGAAGCCGCCTAGGACCTTGGCGAGGTCGATGCTCGAGTCGAGCAGCTTCGTGCCCTGTGCGTCACACCATTGCCGCCAGGCGCTCAGGCTCGGAGCCGTTCTGGTGGACCAGAAGCGCCCGGATAGGGCGGCGCTGATGGTGATGCGGTCGCCATCGCTGAAGCCGGATGTGCTGATGTGCGTCTGGGTTTTTCCCTGCTGATCCAGGGCGTCCAGAGCGTGAAGCACGTCGCTGCCGACGTGCATGGAGAACCGGTTGAAGTGGTCCCTGGCATCGAGGAGCCCGATGTTCGTGGGGATCAACCGATCGAGGTGGGCCAGCACGCGGAACGTGGTCGAGCCCTTGATCGGTTTGGTGCCGGCGCCGAGGACGGCCTCGGCTAGATCGGCGTAGTCACCGTTCTTCATCGAGCTGTGCACGTAGAGGATGCGGTGTTCTCGGTCGAAGTACATGACGATGAGCTCGTGCAGGACCTGTTCGAGAGTCTTCACATCACCCCAAGCCACCTCGTCTCGGTGCTCGACGACGAACCAGGCGACCGACGACTCAACGCCGAGCGCGATGCTGCTGTCGAGCACTTTGTCCGGCCCGTAGAAGACCAGCGCGGCTTCCGGATCCCAGTTCTGGGTTGGCGCGGTGTGGGCGATGGCGCTCATTTTGGGCTCCAGCAGGGCCGTTGCCACGTCCTCGGGACCGCCGCTGAACGAGTTGTCGAACGCCGAGACTGCTTCGGCCGCCTGAGTGACTCGCTCTGTCATGTCGCGCAGAAGCAGGTTCCAGTCGGCGTCTTCCCGTAGTAGGTCGCGCAGCGGCGACGCCACGATGGACGGATCACGGGCAACGAACACCGATGCGGTACCGAGATCTGTAGCGTCCGCTCGCGCGCGGGTGAACCGTCCGATGAACTGGATCATCGGGCTAAGGCTCTTCTTGACGTCGTGGAGCGCGGCGACTTTGAGCGCTGGCAGGTCGAAACCTTCGCCCAGCATGTCGACGCAGACGACAATCCGACAGTCACGTGTCTTCAACTGCTCGTGGACTGCTCGCCGGTCGGCTGCAGCCACCTTCTCATGGAGCACTGCCGGATGAAGGTCGCCGGCCTTCGCTTCATACAACTTCAAGAGCGACTCTGCGCGAGCGACGCTTTTGGCTCGGGCCATGAGGATGTGGTTGTAGCCAGCAGTGAGGTCTTCGCGCAAGCGGGTGATAGCCAGATCAGCCAGGACCTCGTCGGTGCCTTCGATGGCGACGACGGCTTGGTAGTCGATCGTGGTGAAGTACTCGTCGCGCTGTGCCTCGCGGAGCGGAAACCGGTAAATCGTGCGGCCGGGAACGCTCTTACCGTCTTCGCGAAACGGGGTCGCGGTGAAAAGCAGTACCCTGCGGTCGGAGAAGGCTTCGACGACTCGCTTCCAGCTCGGGGCTGGAGCGTGGTGGGCTTCGTCCACCATCAGGTGAGAGCACCCCTGCAAGATCACCTGGAGCGCTTCGTCAGAACACGCGTTGAGCGCATGCGGCGTGGCGACGATGACGTTGGATGTCGAAAGCAGCTGAGCTGCATCCTCGACATCTTTGATTCCGTGCTTGAAGCGTGCAACGCAAGGTCGGAGTGCTTGCCGTGCGGCGATCTCCTTCTCCTGAAGGATGCCCAAGCTTTCGAACTTGTCTGCGACCTGATCTCGCAGAGCCAACGTCGGTACCAAGACAAGCAGCCGCTCTGGACGTTCCGCAAGCATCACAGCCAGCATCGTCTCGGTCTTGCCGGTTCCTGTGGGCATGACGACAACGCCGGGCTCCGTCACTCCAGTCGACCAGTATCCGATCACCGAATGCAGAGCGCCTAGCTGAGGACGGCGCAAACTGCCTGGCACGCCGGGTTTCCGGAACTCGATGGAGCCTTCGAAGGAGTTGGACACCGCTTCCGGAGGGTGAAGTTCCCGGCTACCGCACCACGTCAGGAGCGGGCTCGCCGGAACGGTGACGTCGAGATGAGCCGTTAGCGGTCCGTCAGTCGGCGCGCTACCACCCACTACTGCCGGCCAGACACCGAACTGGTTGGACACAACCGAACCGGTGTCAGTCTGACGTACCTCGAGCGTGGACTTAGGGACGAGCAGCTGACGTACTTGATTGCGCGCGACCTTGACAGTTCGGGCCCATACTTCGTCGGTGGCAACCAGCATGCGCGCTCCGATCCCTCGCTAATGCGGTGGGTATCGGCCCCGCGGTCCAGTCGTTACGGACATTTGCGAACAACAGCCGATCGTGTGATGCAACCTGGATAATGACGGCCGCACGTCACCTGAGTAGGGCGACTGACTACGAGTGAGGAGTCGCGTCCCAGGCCGCGCAAGGTTGCAGAGGACCAGGCTGCGCTGCCATTCGAGGCCGTGGTCGAGCACACCCGCGGCACGGAGGCGCAGATGTGCGTCCTCGCGCACCGGCGGGCGGCCGAACTGAGCGCTCACCGGTAGAGGACGACCGCCTCGGCCACGCACACCGGTCGATCGGAGTCCGGCACCTCCACGGTGATTCCGAACGTGGCCTCCACGCCGCCGGCACGCTCGCGGGCGTCGAGCAACCGCACGCGGGCGCGCACCGCTGAGCCGACGGGCACCGGGGCGGGGAACCGGACCTTGTTCAGGCCGTAGTTCACGCCGGCCTGGAGTACCTCGATCTCCACTGTCTCGTAGAGGAACTTCGGGGCCAGCGCGAGGGTCAGGTAGCCGTGCGCGATGGTGCCGCCGAACGGCCCGGTGCGCGCCCGTTCGGGGTCGGTGTGGATGCACTGGTGGTCGTCGGTCGCCTCGGCGAAGAGGTTCACGCGGTCCTGGGTGAAGCGGGCTCGGCGTTGCTGCAGTAGGCCGAAGTCGATCTGACCGGCCTCGTTGTAGACGACGACCTCGCCGTCGAGCACCGCGGCGCGCCCTCGCAGCGCCGCGGTGAGCACGCCGGTCAGCTCAGCGAACTCAGCGGTGAGGTCGAGACCGTTGCGGCTGGTCAGCACCGTCGTTCCGTCAGCCGCGATCCGCATCGCGGCACGGTAGCCGTCGAGCTTGTACTCGTACGCCCACTGCGGCCCTTCCCGCAGGCGGCCACCATCGGGCTTGGCCAGCATCGGGTCGATCCACGCGGGAACGGAGTCGTGTGTCACGGCGACCTCCGATCCCGGTGTGTTACCTGCTCACCAGGAATCTGAAGGTAGCCCGAACGGCCTAGCCTCGCCCGCCGGGCCGTTCGCGCAGCCGGAGCACGTGGAAGGGCACCAGTTGGTCGACCAGGTACACCTTCTGCGGGCGGCCGTCGGCATAGCCGATCTCGTAGTTGACGACGCCGAACCAGTCGCCGTCGATGCTCGGGAAGCGGCCGTAAAGCCTGCCGGGGACCTCGCCGGTCATGTCCAGGCCCGTCTCGATCACCTTTCGCGGTGCACCTGCGATACGGGCGAACAGCCGATCGAGCCGGACCCCGACGCTGGTGAGCACGGCCCTCCGGCCGTGGATGGTGTCGCCCTCCCATGTCGTGTGTGGAGTGTGGAGTGTCATGTTCACCTGCTCGCAGTCAGTGCACGGTTCGCGCGGTGGAGGACGAGTTCGAAGTAGCGCTCCTCGGACAGTTCCGCGCTGTCGGGAGCAGGCGCCGTGGCCGCCAGTCGCCAGGCGTCGTCGAAGCCGTTGGTCGTGCAGGCGAGGCAGCTGATGTGGGCTTCACCGTCTCGTACGACTGCGCGGAACTGGGAGTGGTCGAGCGTGTGTCGCCCGAGCTTGCACCTCGACGGCAAGAGAGCCACCGGTTGTCCGGTCGAGTCGTACCTGTAGGTGAGTGTGCCGTCCATTTGGGACGGTTCAAGAAGCTGCCGATCCATGAGGCGAGAACCTATCACTGTATTCGTACATATGTTCGATTGGATGCGTGTGGCGTTCCAAGTCCGTCCTATTGGGTCACGACCTGTCGAAAAGAGTTGCCGAGGGAGTGGCGACCGCCAGCGGATGCTCTTCGTTCGTGAGCGCGGCGAGCGCCGTGGCGACTTCTTCGAGCGTGGCTCGGACGTAGGTGGTCGTGGTGCCGGCGTCGCTCTTGCCGAAGTGTCCGGCGTACGCCCGTGCGACGGCGTACCCGAAGTGCCGCTCGACCCACGTCAGCGTGGTGTACCGGATCCAGTGGGTGCTCACCTGCTGCGTTGCGACCCAGGGCAGGTGCTTGCCGAGCCGCTGCCACAGGTAGTCGTAGCGACGCCTCGTGATCGGGTCGCCGTTGCGGTAGCGGAGAAGCTGCTCGTTGCCTACGGCGCCACGTTGTTCGCCGAGAACGAGGAGGTGCTTCATCAGGGTTGGTGAGACCGGCTGCCAGCGCACGGTGCCGCCCTTCTCCAAGAGCTTGACGAGACATTGCTCGGGGTCGAGGTCGCAACGCCGAAGCGCGAGTGCGCCGCCACGACGCGCGGCGGTCTCGGTGTGGAAGCGGAGCAGGACGAGGTCGAGCTCGGGATCGTTGCCGGTCGTGCCGGCGACTTCGTTGATCTCGCGGAGTCGGTTGTCGGGAAGCGCACGGCGGGTGTTGGCGAGTCGGCGTGGTTTGGCGACGCGTCGCGCTGGGTTGTCGCTTTCGGACATGAGGCGGTCCGCGATCGCGTGTTGGTAAAGGCAACGGGCCGCCGCGATGAGGTGCTCGGCGGCCGAGCGGCCGCCGCGGGAGTTCTTGCGGACGAGCGCTGCCGCCTTGGTCTGCTCGGCGAGCTGCTTGATGTCCAGCGGGGTCGGCTCGTCGAGTGGGCGGTCGCCCCACTCGTCGACGATGCGGTTCCAGTACGTCTCGTAGACGCGCAGCGTGCCGGCGGGTACGGCCTTGGACACGCTCTCGACGTACTCGCGGATGCTCGGCATCGAGGTCGATGCCGGTTGGTCGAGCAGTTGTTCCGGCCGGACCCCGAGGCGGTTGAGCAGAAGCCGCACCGCCTCGAGGTCGATGTCATTCACAACAACCTTCCGCGCACGTACGAGCCGAGCGCCTGGTCGAGTGCCGCCGTCGTGCAGACGACAAGGAGGTCGCGAGCGGCAGAGGTCGTGAGCAGGAGCCCGTCGCCCGCGTGCAACTGACATCGGTGCCGGATCGCTGCAGGGAGGCGGATGTGGCCGAGCTTCAACACGGTCACGGTGCCTGGAGAACGACGGAGCACGATGATCCGGTCGTTGAGCACGGTCGGTTTGAGCAAGGTGCCGGGCAGCCAGTTCAGCAGCCTGACCAACGACCTGTCACCCAGACGACCATGGACATCGATGGTGGTGAACGCGTAGCACGAGGTGCCTCGTTGAACTCGTTCAGGCGGCCGGGCAACGGGGAGCCCGTCAACCCGAGGCGAGCGCGTTGCTCGGTTGGTGGTGCTGGCCGCCTCGATCCCGGCCAAAGCTTCGACGAGGTTCATGCCGCACGTCCTTGAGCTGGCGTGTGCCTGACCGCGTGGAAGTCGGCAAGCAGCATCGAGACCGCAAGGGCGGCTTGGTGCGGGACAACGCCGTTGCCGAGGATTCGCAGTTGGTTGACGCGGGGCAGCGGAACGTCAGTGACCCACCCAGCCGGGAGACCCATGAGGTGCTCGACGAACGCGGGGGACAGCACCGGACCGCCGTGTGCGCCTGGCACGGTCGGACGGGGGACTGTCCGGCCTGCGACGTTCTCCCAGCGAGTTACGACATCGGAGAAGGCACGCCAGTTCGTGTGCGAGGGCGGCGGAGGCCGGGACGAGTTGTTCTGGATGACCGCGTTGACTTGGTTTTGGAGCCATCTGGTGTTCGCCGACGCGCTGCAAGCATCTCGTTGACGACGTCGTGCAGACTCACCTGGCGACCGAGGGCACGGCGCCGTGCCGGATCGGCGGCCCCGCGGTTGTCGCCGTCTCGCGCCTGTGGTGTCGGGAACAGCGGGCCACGCGAGCAGGAACACCCGTTCACGGCGGTGTGGCGCGCCAACGTCGGAGGCGCGAACGCTGCGCCAGACCGTGTCATACCCTGCCTCGGCCAGGTCCCCGAGAACGCGGTGGAGTCCGCCGTTCCTCCAGCGGAGCGCGGCGACGTTCTCCACGACGACGAACTGCGGTCGTAGAACGCGAATGCCCTCCACGACGTCGATCCACACTCCACTGCGGGTTCCCTTCTCGATGCCATTGCGTTGTCCGGCGGCGGAGATCTCCTGGCAGGGGAACCCGATGGCGAGGATGTCGACTTGCTCGACCGCGGTCCAGTCGACGAGGCGAACGTCGCCCAGGTTGGGCACACCGGGCAGGCGGGCGGCGAGAACCTCTTCGACCTGTGGGTCGTGGTCGGCGCACCATGCGATGCGACCGCCGCCGAAGGCGGCCAGCACGCCGACGTCCAAGCCGCCGTAGCCGGTGCAGAGCGAACCCAGCACCGGCCCGGGGCTGGACCTGACGGTCAGGTCGGGTGTTACGGGCGTGTTCATGCGGCGCGTGCTTCGACAGCCGCTGAGCGGGATGGGCGAAGTGGTGTGCGGAAGACGAGCACGTCCTCGTGTGCGATGAGGTGGAGGGGGAGTCCTGCTTCGCGTTGCTTGCGGAGGAAGTCGCGTTGGAAGAAGGAGCCTCGGGCGACGAGGTCGTGCTCGGCGACGCGGGCCAGGAGAGCGACGCAGCGTTCGACCGGGATGAGGCCGGCGTTGCGTCCACAGGTGAGGATCTGTGAGGGCAGGTCGATGAGCTCGGCGTGCTCGCGCCATGGGCGCACGGTGATGGCGATGTGTCCTCCGGGTCGCATGAACTCGGCGACTGTGGCGAGGATGCGGGTGAAGCCGGCGAGCAGCCGGTGGTATCCGATGTTGGCGAGGTTGCCGCGGTCGAGAGTGCTGCCGTACTGGTGGAAGTACTTCTGAATGCCTTCGCCAGGGGCAACGGCGACGCGGCCGTGCGTCGAGGGTCCGTAGGGCGGTGAGGTCACGACGAGCGAGGCCTGGCCGCGTAGGTTTGGCGGCAGCAATGTGGTCAGCTGGCGGGCGTCGCCGTGGATGACGTGAGCGTCGTGTTCGACGCCGTGCTCGGTTGCGAGGGCGAGGTTGTTGTTCGCGACGGTGACCCAGTGCGGTTCGTACTCGATGCCCGCGGCGCGCCGTCCGAGGTGGACGGCTTCGACAAGTGTGGTGCCGATGCCGCACATCGGGTCGAGCACGAGGTCGCCCGGTTCGGTGTAGTGCGCGATGGCGTACCGCACGACGTCGGGCAGCATCTTCGCGGGATGCGCGACCGACTCGCGGGTGTAGCGGTTCTTGCGCTGGGTCGACGGCGAGGTCTGTGCGGTCGTCCACACCGAGACCGGCAGGTCGTTGCTCATCGGATGACTCCCGTCTCGGCGGCTGCGCGGGCTGGGGTGAGCGGTCGAGCGAGGTGGTCGTGGGGCTGCGCGAACACCAGCACGTCCGAGTGGATGCGCAGGTGTGGCGACGGAAGCCCGCGTACCGCGGCGCGGTGCCGCGCACGACCGAGTTCCTCCGCTTCGCGGTCGTTCAGTTCGACTTGGAACCGGCCGTCACGGATCGGGGCGTGCAGCGCGACGACGTGTTGCAGGTAGAGCAGATCGGCGAACTGGGCGCTGGTGACGAGTTGGCCGGTGCGGTCGGTGAGTTCACCGGCCGTCGTGTCGTTGTGCGTCAGCGCGACGAAGATGCCCCCGAGGCGGAGCAGCCGTGCTGCGGTGAGCACGGCTTCATCCGTGAGTTCCGCGGTGGTCTGGTGTGGCGGCGCGCTGGTGACGACGAGGTCGGCGAACCCGGATGCGTTCGAGTCCACTTCGGAGCCGCAACTCGCGCGGCGGCCGAGGTTGTTCGCGGCGTCGACCGCGTCCGAAGTGGAGCTCGGGTTCGTCGGCCAGGGCAGGACGACCACTCGATCGCGAGTACGGCTAAACGCGCTGACCACTTTGACGACGAGCTGCGTCGGCCACGTCTCGTCGAGTGCTACCGGCGCGGATCCACGGGCTCAGACCGTTCGGGGTGGGGGAGAGAGCACTTCGCCGGTCGGGCCGGGCTGACGTTGTCCGTAGACGGGTAGGGCCTGCTGTTGCCGCCAGCTCGTGTTGAACCCGATCGATACGTTAGGTGTTCGCACGTGCGGCGTGTTAGCTCTCTGGCCATGATTGTGGCTGGGAGAATTGAGGAGTGATGGCAACCGATGGCCGCTGACGTGAGTGACGCTGACACCCAATATCGCGAGTGGATGTTGGAGAACCTCCATCAGGCGGCCGACCACTTCGGACTGATCGTCATCAGCCAGCCGCGGTACGGATGGCTTGATCGTTCCGTGGGCGCTCTTGCGCATCGAGGCGAAGCAAATTACTGGCTTCGTGTGGTCTCTGAGAACAAGCGATGGACCGGTGGAGCCTTCTGGACGGGCAACCTCGATTCGAACGTGTTCACCGGTCTGATGAAGCCCCGCGTGCTCGACGTGTACGAGTGGGAGGAGGTACGTCACCAGCGGGCTGAGGTGATGACAGTCGTGGCTGGCTCACCGTGTTCCCGCACTGACGCGTTGCGTCAGGTGATTGATCTGCCGGACCGCTGGTGGGAAGAGCTTCGCCGAACGCTCGAGGTCGTCTCAAACACGCGTACGGACAGGGTCAGCATTCCTCAAGATCTTGTCGCCGAGAGGATTCAGCAGCGATTCGGGACGATTGTCGACACCAACGTGACGGCGTGGGCGACTGTGCATGGCGACCTGCATTGGAACAACTTGATGCAGCCGGAGTTCGGTTTGCTGGACTGGGAGATGTGGGGGACCGGTCCTGCAGGAACGGATGTGGCGACGTTGCTCTGTTACAGCCTGCTGGTTCCTTCCGCAGTAGAGCAGATTCGGGCGAATTTCGGCGATGCGCTCGACAGCGAAGCCGGGCGCGTGGCTCAGCTCTATGCTGCTTCTCGTCTACTTCGCCGTATGGACAAGGGTGATAATCCAGATCTTGCGCAACCGCTGCTGGCGCATGCCAACTCACTGCTGTGACATGCGGGCGGCGGCTTCGGCGATCAACTCGAGCGAGTCGCCTTCGTCGAGCGTCAACGCCTGCAGCGCGGAGAACCGGTCGGCCACCCTCTCGACTTGAGCACGGGTCTCCACGTACTCAGAGCGCAGGAACGTTTCCGTGTACACGACGTCGTCGTGCTGTCGGTGCGCGAAGCTCAGCCATGTGAAGGAGAAGTTCATGGCGGGGCAGGCTGCAACCGACTGCGGCACCACGCGAAGACTCACCTCGGGAAGTTCGCTCATTTCCATGAGGTGCAGTAGTTGCGCCCGCATTGCGCGCCGATTACCCGATGCTCCTTGCACCGCCGCTTCTGTGAGCACAGCCTCGACGGGGACCGGGTCACTGCCAGTGGCTCGTGTCGCCCACGCCTCCCTGGTGCGCGTCAGCTGCGCGAGGTTGATCAAATCGTCCGACATCGTCGCTGCCGTGTGTTCGGCGAGCTGGAAGATCGTCGGTGGGGCGTCCACGGCGAAGACACGTAGCCGAGTTGCGTCGGCGATGAGGAGCGGGAAGTCCTCGGCCGGGTCGAAGATGGTTGCTCGCGGTTGCCCGGACTTCCTGAGGTCGGCGGCGTGTTGCGCCTGAGCCATCAAGTGTTGCCACTCGGCTGTGGGCACCTTGTAGACGTAGCCCAGCGCCATGACATCGAAGATCGCGGAGGGCTGTATCGCGTTCTCCATCATGGACAGCTTGGCGCTGCTGAAGCCAACGCGTCGGCCCGCTTCGACGAGGCTCAGGTCGCGGTCGTCTCGCCATCTGCTGAGCGTTCGACCGACTGCGCGTTCTAGGGCAGTCGGCCGGAAATCCTTCGGCACGAACGAGCACCGTCTTTCGTCTACAGCGGTGGGAAGGAGTCGTTCTCGCGGACCTCGTCAGCTGACTCATCGTGCTCCAGAAGCCGGACGCACCGGCGGGAGATCCACTTCAAGGACTGGTCGTCGTCGAGGCTGACGTCGTCGAGCGCGCGGATGATCGCCTCGTACCCCTTGACCGCCTGCTCCTCTTCGACGAAGAGGCTGGAGTTCTCAGTGGTGATCCACACCAGCGATCGGTACCTCGGGAACGCCAGGTGGGTGAACGGCCCTGCAATGCCGGCGTGCGCGCCGACCTCCGCAGGCACGACCAGCACTCTGACCTTTGCCCAAGAGGCCATGCGCGTGAGGTGTTGCAGCTGAGTGATGTGGACCTGGCGTCCGCCGACCTGCAGATCCAGTGCGAACTCGTGAAGGTAGAAGACGCAGCTGAGGTTGCCACCGAGTGACTGCTGCATTTCGCTCAGGGCAAGCAATCGCTCGTCGATCTCGTGCGGGGCTACGTTGGCCGAAGCAGCCAGCAACTGGTGGGCGTAGCCGTTCGTCCGAAGTAGGTCAGGGATCGCGTGCGGATGCCAGCTCACCATGGTGTCCGCCGCGGCAAGATGCGCTTGAGCGGTGCGTGACCTGATTGGTGCGCACTTGCCGTGGGGCTGCCACCAGCCGCCCACCTCTGTGGCGGGGAAGAGGCCGAGCAGGTGCTCACGCTCAGCCTGGGGGATTCGGCACGCCCCGAGCGCCACCGCTACTTCCTGGGCGGTGACGCCGCCCTTGCCGTTGACCATGTCAGAGACCTTGGCCTCCTGCCAGCCCAGCAGATCGGCCAGTTGTCGGGAGGACATGCCCGCTTCGGCGATTGCCGCGCGCATCCCCTCGCCGAACTCTCGGCCGCGTGCGGTGGAGTGCCTCTTGGGCATGTCTGACTTCCTCCGGACGTTCTCGATGAGCTGGTTCTCGCGTCGTCGTGACAGCAACTCGGAGCGCTGTTCGTTGGTCAGTGACAGCCACGCTTCGCCCATCGCCTCGGCGGTGAATTCGTTCATCGGCGCCGCTTAGAGGCTGTGTCTTTGGTGTCGGCGGCGCGCGGCCGCTCGTTGCCACCAGTCGAAGTGGTCGCCGACGATCCAGGTCCAGGTCGCCGCTGCCAAGAGCGCGAGGGTGATCGTGCTCGCGATCATCGGAGCTCCCTTCGCTGTGGGTAGGTGACGTCCGGTGGCGTGTTTGAGGCGGACGCGGAGTCCTCACGCCACCGGACGGTCTGACGAATGCGAGCAGTTATGTCAGACTGAAATCAATGTTCCATCAGCGCTCGGTCAGCGGTACGTCCTGCGGGTGACTTAGGGCGACCTGATACGACCCGGGATACGCAGGAGTAGTGATGCGCACCTTTCGCACAGTGCTTGAACAGCGGATATGGGATCGCCGGCTGACCTTGGAGGAGTTCGTCGAGGAAGCCGAGCTGTACGCACGCGAGCACCGAGAACCTGGAACCCTGGGGCTGCGGCACCTGCAACGGCTTGTAGCCGGCCGACGGTCTGGTGGGCAGGCCCTGGGGCAGGTGAAGGCGAGCACCGCCCGGCTGTTGGAGAGCATGCTCGGCGCGTCGGTCGAGGAGTTGTTGGCTCCGCCGATAGAGACCGGGCAGGCAAGAATCGCGGATCAGACGCCGGGCCGACCTGAATTCGCGGGTGCGCTTGGATGGTTGGACGAGGCTGCGGGTTGGGCTTCGGGATCAGCTGCTGCGCAGGTGCGCGCACGGATGGAATTGACCAACATCCAGACCCTTCGGGAGCGTCGGGCGCGAAGGAAAGGGATTGGTCGGAGCCAAGTCGCGGACGAGATGCGGCGGTACTACCGAACATGTGACACGTTCGCTGTCCGTGGGCCCGGCATCGATGTCCAGACGAGTGTGCTGACGCTGGCTGAGTGGAACGAACTTCGTCTACCTCTTTGGGTCGGTGACGAGCGGCTTGCACTCGGCCAGCGAGCAGGTGCGACGTTTCCCTTGGCCGCAGACTGCGCGGAGGCGGCCGTTCAGCAGCTCACGACGGCCGCAGCTACGGAGGTGCGTTTCGCGGACTTGCCGTTGTACAGGCTCGTGAAGATCGACGTCGGCGCAGAGAGCTTCGGTGGCACCTTCGATGTTGGGAGCTTCGTCGAGTACGCGCTGACCATGGACCTTCTCGAAGCGGAGCTGCTCGACTCCTTGGCGGACGGGGCCGGTGTACCGCGGCCGGTGCGGGACAGATACCTGCCGGACGTGGACGCCGTGCTCGACATCGCGGGACGAACTTGCGCCGGCGGGGTCCTGTCGCTGGTGGCGATCGCGCGGCCTGCCGACCCGTTCCGCGGTGCGGCGGACTACGCGCTGATCGTGCAGAGGCGATCGGACGAGGTCGTGAACGCCGCCGGGAAGTTGGCCGTGGTCCCGAAGGGCTTCCACCAGCCGCTGACCGATCCTCGGGCTGATGTCCGCATCGGCGCCACACTCCGTCGAGAGCTGGAGGAGGAGCTGTTCGGGCGCAGCGACGTGGACGGGACCGCAGGTGTTCCGCGCGCGGCATCGCCGATGCATCCGGGACGTTGGTCGGAGCCGATGAGGTGGCTGGATGACGAAACGGGGCGCATGCGGATGGAATGCACCGGGTTCGGACTGAATCTCGTGAGCGGCAACTACGAGTTCGCAACGCTCGTGGTGATCGAGGACGAGGAGTTCTGGCCGCAGTTCGGTGGGCAGCTCGAAGCGAACTGGGAGGCGTCCGGGCTGACTTTGTACTCGACTCTGGACGGCGAGCTCGTCACAGATCTGGTGCGGCAGGAGGCTTGGAGCAACGAGGGCTTGTTCGCGTTGCTCCAAGGTCTCCGGCGGTTGCGTGAGCTCGGTGGTCCGCGTGTGAACCTGCCGAGCTTTGAGGTGTCAGGTCTGTGACGGCCACCGAACGGTCATGACGACGGAGTCCGCAAGTGCCTCCCACGAGTGGTCGACACCCGGTCCCCACATGATGTAGTCGCCCTGACGGTTCATGGTCTTGCTGCCGTCGGTCGTGTCCACGCGGAAGTTGCCTTCCACCAGGAGAACCAGGGTCGTGCGCTGGTCGTCCGCTGTCCATTCCGGACGCTTGTCGCCGGCGGGGTGCGTCCCCCACTTCACTTCGACGTCCTTCTGGGAGCGGACACCGATCGACGGGGCGATGAAGTGCCCGACCAGCCAGCCGCGGGTCTCCGCGCTGTCGTCCGCGGCATTTCCGGCTTGCCAGTTGGCGGTCACCTGATCTCCCATTCGATCTCTGGCAGGGCCACGCGGGAGCCGCCGATGTGGCGGAGGCGCCGCAGGCCCTGCAGGAGGGCGAAGAGCCCTTCGTTGCTCCAAGCTACATCGTTCACCAGCTCGTCCAGGAGCTCCGAGTCACGGCTGGAGTACTGGTGCAGACGAGACGCTTCCCAGTTGGCTTGAACGTCCCCGCCGTAGCGGATCCAGAACTCCTCGTCCTCGATGACGATGAGGCTGGCGAACTCGAAGTTGCCGCTCACGAGGTTCAAGCCGAATCCCGTGCACTCCATCTTCAGGCGGCCGGGTTCAGCCAGCAGCCATCGCATCGGTGCGGACTGGCGGCTCGGGTGCATGGGGTCTGCGTGGCGCTGCTCGCCGATCGTGTTGTCCACGTCGTCGCGTCCGAACAGCTCCTCCTCCATCTCGCGACGGAGGGTCGCACCCACCTGAGCGTCGGCGCGGAAGTCCGTCAGCGGCTGGTGAAAGCCTTTCGGGATCACGGCTAGGCGGCGAGCGGCGTTGATCACGTGACCTGAGCGCTCCTGAACCAGCAGGAGATAGTCCGGATCGCCGCGAAAGGCGTCTGCGGGACGGGCGATCGCCGTCAGGGCGAGAGCGCCGCCTGCGCACATGCGATCACCGACATCGAGTGCGGTCGTCAGGTCCGGCAGGTATGTGTCGCGGAGAGGAAGTGAGCCGGGGCTGGTCGGCCTACCAGTCGTCAGCGCGTCGACCAGCTCACCCTCGAGCAGGTCCATCGTCACCACGTACCCCACGAAGTCCGTCACGCCCACGACGCCCGCGAGCTGTTGCTTCCGCATCTCCACGTCGAGCAAGCGGAACAGCGGCATGTTCACCATGCGGTGTCCCAGAGCCAGCGTTTCGGCCAGCCGCTGCGCGGCGCGCTCCGCGCTCGTCCCGTCCATCGACATGTTGTCCGCCGGAGTTACACCGGCGAGCGTCAACTTGTCGTGCGGGGGAAACAACGGACAGTCGAGGTCGAGTCATTCCGGGTGCGTCAGCACGGTGGTGGTGACAGTCGTGTTCGTGCCGAACGAAGCGGCATAGCGGCCATGATCGGTAGCCGACGTGCCGTAGTAGTCCGCCAGTGCACTCGCGGTGTCCCTTTGGCTTACGCGGCCGCGCCGAACGCCACGATCCTGGAGAGCGTGCAGGTCGAGCGCCGCGAGTCGAGCGGCCACTTCTCGGCGAGCAGTGCCGGGATCCCAGCCGGCGTGAGTGTCCAGCCAGTTCAGCGCGGCAACGATCGTGGCGTCCTCGCTGAGGCGGGCTTCGGCGTCTGAGGCAGCACCGTCCGGCAGGTCGAGCGGGCCGCCGTTGACCAGTTCGTGGAAGCGTTCGGCTATGTCACTCGGCGCCTGGGCGAGGGCTTTGTCGAGTTCGCGCTGTAGTCCAGAGCGTGGCTTTGTGTCTGGTTTCTGGTGCCAGGAGGCGACCGTGCGGACTCCGATGCCGAGATGTTCCGCGAACGCCTCGTGAGTCATGCGAAGGGCCGCTTGGAGACAGCGCGCGGATTGGCCGGTCCACTCGTCGCTGACGCTCATGCTCGCGCTACCCCCGGAGCGCAGAACCTGCATTGAACTTGCATTGGACATGCATGGGTTCGGGTGCTTATTCGCGCTGGAATTGGTGCATGGAAATCAGCACGCTCAACCAGCGGAAACGCGCACCGCTACCGGTTCTCGCGAACTTGCTTCGCCACCGAGGCGAGGTCCGACTTCAGGTCGTCGAGACGTTCGGTGATGTCGATCAGACGTTGTTCTACGGTGTCCAACCGCGACCAGAGCGAGTCGCCGGGATCCATGATCGGCTCATCCCGGTCGGGTGGTCGACGGCCGTGCAGCACCGCGTCGAGGTGCATCGGGTGCCAGCCCATGGCTGTGGACAGCGACTCCAACGTACGCGGTCCCCGCCTGCGCTCGACCGTGTGGTGCTGGATCTCCCGGACGATCGCCTGCGAGACGTTCGAACGCTCCGCGAGCTCGCGCTGACGCCAGCCGAGTTCGTTCACGCGCTCGTTGATCGCCCTGGCGACTGCCGCCCAATCTTCCGACACGTATTCCTCCGCGCTCCGCCTCAGCGCTGAGATTAGCCGCTTTCTGTTCTTCGGTGACGTGACACGGCGCATAACGCGCCGCGTGCGACCTAGCGCGTCTTGAGGCGCGCTGAAATCAATCTTTTAGAGCTGAGCCATCAGCTCTTCCTAATGAAGGGCTTCATTCCATGCCTACTTCAGTTCACTCGATTCGCGAGACCTGTTGGGTGCTTGGTGTCAGCCGGTCCGTCGTGTTCCGGGCCATCAGACTCGGGATCCTGACCGCTCGCCGTCAGCACGGGCGTCTCGTCGTCACCGGCCGCTCGCTTCGGCGGGTGCTCTCGGAGCCGGAGGTGCTCCGTGACTGATCTACAACCGACCGAGATCGCCGTGTCACTGGAACGGTTGCGGCGAGTGCCGACCGATGAGTTGACCGATGTGGTTGAGAACGACGGGCTGTGCCTGTGGACGTTCACGTGCGCACCCCCGTGGGAGGAGGACGGAGAACTCACTGATCGCGACTTGGCAGAACTGCAGTGTGCTGGGTGCTCGGTGCGTGACGAGTGCTTGGAGCTCGAATTGCGCACGGCCGGCGCGGATACGGTCGGTGTGTGGGGCGCGTTGACGGAGCACGAGCGGCGCGAGGTACACCGTCACTGGCTTCGGCGCCGTGAACGGGTCGAGAGGGGCCCGCGTTCATGAACACCATCAGCGTGACTCTTCCGCAGGCGCTGACCGTAGTCGGTGTCCTCGTGGTTCTGGTGATGATCTGGCGAGCTGGCGCACGTCGGGGCAAGGCTTCGGCGAACGCGGAGCGGTCAGGTGTTCGGCTGCTGTCGCTAGCCGGCCGAGTGGTCGTGAACGCCGTGGTGATCGTGACCGTTCAGTGGGTGATCATCACGCATCGTGGCGATGGTTGGCTGCTCCTCGGGGCGCTCGGGGTGCCAGCGTTGTTCGCGTCCTACGCACTGACGAAAGCCCTCATGGTGACTGCATACGTGCCCCGTCGTGGTGGTGGTCGAAGGTGAGCGAGCCGATCGAACGGGTTGCGGTGCAGGTGGACCGGTTGTGCTGGACCGGCATCCTGCTCGGGCTTGCGTTCACGATGACCAACGTGCAGCAGTTCGCCGCCGCTGGTGCGCCGGTGTGGTCGCTGACCTGGTTCGCGGCCTGGCTGCTGGATCCGATGGTGTCCTTGGTTCTGTTGGCGATTCTGCGGGCGGAGCAGGTGACGGCTCGCAGGGGTGTGCGGCTTGGTGGATGGGTGCGGGCGGCGAAGTGGTTCACGCTCGGGGCCACGTACGTCATGAACACCTGGAGTGCGTTCGTGGCCGGGTCGGCGGCGCTCGTGGTGCTGCACTCCGTGCCACCGCTGGTGGTGTTCGTGGCCGCGGAAGCGGTGACGGATCTCCGAGACAAGCTGGGGGCGGTTGCCGCGGGTGACGATGTGCCGCGGGCGCCTCGCACGTCGTTCGCCGAATACCTCGCGGTTGCCCGTAAAGCCCGGAAGTCGGGTGAGACGGTCTCGCCCGCGTGGGTCCGTGAGGTCACCGGGTGTTCGCGCGGCTTGTCGTCGAAGCTGGCCGCGGCGTTGAACGGGCAGCAGTGATGACCGGCGAGCTGGTTCCTTCCGAGCAGGTGCTCGATGCCGAGTTGGTTGAAGAGCGTGCGTTGATGCAGCGGATTGAGAGAGCGTGGACCGGTGCTCGTGTCGTTCCGCTGGTGTTGAGGTCTCGGCAGGCGCTGAAGCGAGCGGTGAAGGACGCGCTCGCGTGGGTGGTTCGAGTGCCGTTTCGCTGTGTGAAGGCTGTCGGGCGCGGCCTGGTGATCGCGGTGCGCGGGTGGCGAAACTGGGTGCGGGTCGGTGACTACCGCGAGGCGGCGGAGAAGTCGGAGAAGCTCGCGGACAAGTTCGTGGAGATCCGCGCCTTGACGCTGTTTCGCTGGAAAGTCACGGCGACGGTGATGCTGGTCGGCTTTCTGGTGGTCGCTGGTGCCTGGTTGTTCTACGGCGATCTGGTGTTGTGGGCGGTCGGAGGTGTGGCCGCGGGTCTGCTGGCGGTCGCGGGACGGGCAAAGGACGGGTCGCCAGGGCGGAAGACCGTGCTGGCCGGCCCTCGGATCCTCATGTGGACGATGGACGCCCAGGTGCTCATCGACGTGTTCCGCGACGCCAAGCTGATCGGCCGGCATGAGACCTTGCGCTTGGTCGAACGGCCCTGCCGGGAGGGTGCGGGCTGGGCGGTCACGGTGGATCTGCCCGCTACCCGCAAGGCCGCCGACGTGGTGAGGAACAGGGAAGAGCTGGCGTCGGCTCTGGCGGTGGACGAGGTCCAGCTCAGCGTCGAACGGGTGCGAGGCAAGGGCGGTCATGCCGGTCGAGTCGCGCTGTGGGTGGCGGACAAGGACCCGTATGCCTCGCCGCCTGTTCGGACACCGTTGCTCGAGGTGAGGCGGTGGGATGCGTGGAAGGCGGTGCCGTTCGGGACGGACGCGCGCGGTCGGCAGATCGACTTGCCGCTGGTGTGGACGTCGTTGCTCATCGGCGCGATCCCGCGCCAGGGCAAGACGATGGCCGAACGGCTCGCTACCGCCGGCCTCGTCCTCGACCCGCACGCACGCCTGTACGTCGCCGACTTCAAGAGCGGCAAGGACTGGCGGGCGGTGGAGCAGGTCGCGCATCGGTTCATGGCAGGGGATGACAGCGAGCACGTGCTGGGGTTTCTGGACTGGTTGGAAGAGTTGGTCGAAGACGTCCAGCAGCGGTATCGCCGGATGCAGCACCTGGACGACGTGACCTGTCCGGAATCGAAGGTGACACCGGCGATGTCCAGGGACCGGTCGCTCGGCATGCCGATCACGGCGTTGATCGTCGACGAGGTCCACGTCGCGTTCGAGGACCGCACGCCTGTGCTGGTGAAGGGCAAGAGGCTGACAGCGGGGGAGCGGGTCGGTGAGCTGTTGACGTGGCTGGCGAAGAAGGCACCGGCGGCGGGGGTGGTGATCGTGCTGGCCACGCAGCGGCCGGACAGCACCACGATCCCGTCGAAGCTGCGGGCGGTGCTCGGGTCGCGGTTCGCGTTGCGGGTCATGGACTGGCGCGACAGCAACATCGTGCTGGGCGACCAGATGAACACCCGCGGGTACGACAGCAGCAGGTTGCTCCCGTCGCACAAGGGCGTGGGAATCCTGCGCCCGGACGGCGAGGCGCAGCCTGGCGCGGACGTCCTGGCGCTGACGGTGCGGACGTTTTACATGCCCAACGACGACTGGAGGGTGATCTGCGAACGGGGCCGGGCGCTTCGCGAGGCCGAAGGGACGTTGACTGGTCAGGCCGCCGGGCAGGACCCACTTCCGGTCCGAGATCACGCGCCGGTTGCTGAGGTGAGCAGGGTATCCGGTGACAGGCTTGTGGAGCCGTTGGCATCGGTGGCGCGCTATTTGGGCGAGGGCCTGCACGAGCGCGAGTTCGTCCCTACTGCGGAATTGGTGGAGGCGTTGGAGGTCGAGCCCACGGCGTTCGGCAAAGAAATGGGCGATCTCGGATGTCGTCCTGTGCGCCAGTACGTCCACGAAGGTGAAGCCACGCGACGCGTTCGTGGCTATCTGACGGCCGATATCCGAGCGGCGATCGCCGAGTCCGCGTGAAGGACCGCACCTGTCCCGGCTGTCCTGCCAGGAACGTCGTCGGGACAGGTGGGTGGGACGGGTTCAAGTAGGCACTTGAACTGCGAGGATGGTGTGATCGACCGCATGGGACGGGTGGGCAAGGCTGCTCCACCTGGGTGCCTGTGCACGCTCCTGATCGGGACTGGAGGATCCCGGCGAGCCTGTCCCGGGACACGTGCCGCCAACTGCGAAAACAGAATCTGAGCGCCTGGCAGAGGAGCGATAGGCGCGGGTTCTCGAGATGAGCTCGCTATGTTTGTTGCAAAGAAGAAGGGCTGTCGACCAGTTGGTCAACAGCCCTTCTTCTTTGCTTTGTGTCCGAGGGGGGACTTGAACCCCCACCCCCTTTCGGGGACTAGCACCTCAAGCTAGCGCGTCTGCCATTCCGCCACCCGGACGTATTCAGTTCTGGCCTCGGCTCTCGCCGTGGTGTGTGCATAGATTACATGATCGTCGGTGCGGGCCAAAATCGGGGGGCTTGCGCGGTGTTTGTGCTGGTCGGCGGTGTGTGGCGGGCTAGGGTTCCGGCATGCGGGAGCTGACTGGGTGGTTGCTCGACTCCGATCCTGCGCTGCGGTGGCAGGTGGAGCGGGATCTTGTTCGGGTGCATGAGGCTGTGTGGCGGGCTACCTGGGGGCGGGTGGCCCGTGAGGGGTTCGGGGCTCGGTTGCTGGCTGCTCAGGGGGCTGACGGGATGTGGGCTGGTGGGGCCTTCTTTCCCGCCGGGTTCGTCGGGGGTGGGAGTGGGCAGCCTTGGACGGCTACTACCTGGTCGTTGACCTCGTTGCGGGAGTGGGGCGTTGAGGCTTCGGCGTTGGCTGGGACTGTGGAGTTGCTTGCTGCCAACGCTCGGTGGGAGTACCAGGGGTTGCCCTATTGGGGTGGTGAGGTTGATTGCTGCATCAACTCGTGGACCTTGGCCAACGGTGTGTGGCTTGGGGCGGAGGTCGACGGGATCGCCCGGTGGTTCGTTGACCATCAGCTTGCGGATGGTGGGTGGAACTGCGAGTGGATTGAGGGGTCTGTTCGGTCTTCGTTCCACTCGACGCTCAACTCCTTGAAGGGGTTGTTGGCGTTCGAGGCGGCTGGCGGTGGGGGTGCGGAGGTTCGGGCCGCTCGGGTGCGTGGGGAGGAGTACCTGCTGGAGCGGGGGCTGTTCCGGCGGTTGTCCACTGGCGAGGTGGTGGGGGAGTGGGCTACCACGTTCCGGTCGCCGTTTCGGTGGGGGTACAGCGTGTTGAACGCCCTGGACTACTTCCGCGCTGCTGGACGGAAGGATCCGCGGATGGCGGAGGCCGTGGAGGTTGTTCGGCGTGCCCGGCAGGATGATGGGACCTGGTTGCAGGGTGGGCGGCATCCTGGGGACGTGTGGTTTGAGATCGACGTGGAGAAGGGCAAGCCGTCGAAGTGGCTCACCTTTTACGCGTTGCGGGTTCTTGAGTGGTGGGATCGTTAGATCCAGCCCTTTGCTCTGGCGTAGCGGGCTGCCTCGTGGCGGTTGGAGGCTCCCGTTTTGCCCACCGCTGAGGAGAGGTAGTTGCGGACTGTGCCGGGGGAGAGGGACGCTCGGCGGGCGATTTCGTCGATGGGGGCGCCCTCTAGTGCCAGTTCCAGGACGTCGGCTTCTCGTGGGGTCAGGGGGCTGTCGCCGGCGCTGATTGCTTCTGCTGCCAGGGCCGGGTCCACGTAGCGGCCTCCTGTGTGGACTGTTCGGACCACCGTGGCCAGGACGTCCGAGGAGACGGTTTTGGGGAGGAAGCCTCGGACTCCTGCCGCCAGGGCTCGTTTGAGGTGGCCTGGGCGGCCGTGGCTGGTGACGATCATGGTGGAGCAGGTGGGGAGTTCTACGGCCAGGGTTTGGGCTACCGAGACGCCGTCTAGGTCTGGCATTTGCAGGTCGATGACGGCCACGTCTGGGCGGTGCACTCGTGCTGTGGCCAGGGCTTCTGCGCCTGTTGCGGCTTGGGCCACCACCTCCAGGTCGTCCTCCAGGGAGAGGAGGGCGGCCATGGCTCCTCGGATGAGGTGTTCGTCGTCGGCGAGGAGGATGCGGATCACGGGAGCTCCACGGTCAGGACGAAGCGGTTGGGAGCTTCTGGGGTTGCTGTCACCGAGCCGCCGAGGGCGGCTATGCGTTCGTGCAGGCCTGTGAGGCCGCTGCCGAAGCGGAAGCCGGTGGGTGGGGCGCCGTCGTTCGACATGGTGAGGACTTTGCCTCGCAACGTGATCGTGCACGTGCGGGCCTCGCTGTGGCGCAGGACGTTGGTGACGCCTTCGCGGACCGCCCAGCCCAGGGCGCCTGCCGGTTCGCCGCCGAACGTGACGTCGCCGATCACTCGGCAGTCGATGCCTGCTGAGGCCAGGAGGGAGCGGGCGCCGGCCAGCTCTACGGACAGGTCGGCTGTGCGGTAGCCGCTGACCACGGCGCGGAGCTCGTCGAGGGACTCCTGGGCGATTCGGCGGACCTCGAGCATCTCGTCGATGGCCGCGGACGAACGGTCGCGGCGCGCGAGCTGGGCTGCCAGGTCGGCTTTCAGGGCTACGGCGGAGAGGTTGCGGCCTACTACGTCGTGCAGGTCTCGGGCGAAGCGGAGGCGTTCTTCGGCCACGGCCAGGTTCGCGCGGACCTCGCGGGAGCGGTCCAGCTCCCAGACGATCTTCAGCATCCACAGGGTCGAGCGGAACGCGGCCACCAGGAACTGCAGCATCAGCGTGATGAACAGGGCGTGGCCCGGGGGAGCGGTGAGTAGCATCCACAGGCCGCCCGCGAGGGCGAGCACGACCAGGACTCGGGGGCGCAGCACGCCGGACAGGGTGGTGATCGCGAGAACCAGGAAGATCACTGAGATGCCGTCGCCGGGGCTGTCGTTCTTGCCGGGCAACGGGTCCGGGTAGGCGAGCTGGCCCGCCACCAGCACCGCGCAGGTGGCGACCAGGTAGATCACCAGCAGGTGGCGGGGGAACGGGCCGCGGCCCAGGTTGTGCTCGATGCCCACGTGGACCAGGCGGAAGCTCAGCACGACGTAGGCCACCACCGCCGTGACAAGGACGACCAGGGCGGTGGTGCTCACCTCGTTGGCGAAGCCGACGATCAGCAGCGGTGGCAGGAAGATGTAGCTCAGGTAGAACGTGTAGCGGACGAACAGGTCGAACCGCGCCGCGTTGCCCCGCGACCGCCACCAGCCGAGCAAGTTCACCTCCGCGGGTCCCACCTGAACCACTTCCGCACAGCGTAGGTGCCCAGCACGATCCACACCGCCAGGACGCTCACAGGCTTGAGCACGGGGCCGTCGGCCCAGCCGGCGCGCAGCAGTTCCAGGACCGGGGTGAGCGGCAGGTACTGCAGCACCATCGCGAGCTTGTCGGGCAGCACCGACAGCGGGAACACCAGGCCGGAGCCGAACAGGCACGCCATCAGGACCGGCAACGACGTCACCTGCGCCATCTCGACGGTCCTCGTGAACGCCGAGGAGGCCGCGGCCAGCAGCACGAACACCGCCGTGCCACCCAGCACGCCGAGCAGGATGAACCACGGACGGGTCGGCAGGTCGACGCCGGTGATGATCGCGACGACCACCGAGTAGAGGACGATCTGGCCCAGGGCGACCACGACGGACGGCAGCGCGGCGCCCACCAGGATCTCCGGGTCGGTCAGTTCGCCGACGCGCAGCCGCTTGAGCACCAGCTCCTCGCGCCGGGCGACGAACGTCGTCACGAGGTTGTAGTACACCGCCATCAGCAGCGCGAACCCGACCAGCCCGACCACCAGCGGCACGCCGTCGGCGTCCACCGAGTACAGCACCGGCACCAGCAACAACGGCAGCAGCAACGAGTTGAACAGCGCGGTCCGGTTGCGCCAGAACAACTTCAGCTCGGCCTGTCCCACAGCCACGGCCCTCATGCCGCCTCCTCCGCGATCGCCAGGAACGCCTCTTCGAGCGACGCCGACCGGGCGTCCAAACCGGACAGCTGGACGTCGTGGTGCGCGGCCCACGTCAGCAGCTCGTGCAACGTCGCCTGCAGGTCGTTGGTCCGCACGGTCACGCGGCCCGACGACTCGGTGTCCGCGACGACCGGCAGCGCCACCCCGGCGGGCGGCGTGAACGAGATGCGGGACGGGTAGGCGTCCACCACCTCGGACACCGTGCCCTGCGCGACGATCCGGCCGCGGTGCATGATCGCCAGCCGGTCGGCCAGCGCCTGCGCCTCCTCGAGGTAGTGCGTCGTCAGCAGCACGGTCACGCCCTCGCGCAGCAACGCGCGGATCAGCTCCCACGTGTTGCGGCGGCTCTCCGGGTCGAGACCCGTGGTCGGCTCGTCGAGGAACAGCACCTCCGGCTTGCCCAGCAACGCGAGCGCGAGGTCCAGTCGCCGCCGCTCACCCCCGGACAGCTGCTTCACCCGCACCGTCGCCCGGTGTGCCAGGTCGACCAGCGTCAACGCCTCGTCGACCGGTCGCGGCGACGTCAGCGTCCCCGCCCACATCTTGGCCGCCTCGCTCACCGTCAGGTCGGGTGGGAAGCCGCCCTCCTGCAGCATCACGCCCATCTTGGGACGGACGAGCGCACGTTCCGCGAACGGGTCGTGACCCAGTACGCGCACGGACCCCTCGGCCGGGCGCGACAGCCCCTCCACCACTTCCACCGTCGAGGTCTTGCCCGCCCCGTTCGTGCCGAGCAGTGCGAACATCTCGCCCCGCTCCACGTCGAAGGAGACGCCGCGCACAGCCTCGAATCCCCCGCTGTACCGGCGGGTCAGCCCCCGCACCTCGATCGCTGTCATGCCTCAACGATCTCTGTCGGAACGGGCAGACGGCAGTGTCGGCAAACATCAGTTCCCCATGACAGACGTCATGGGTGCGTACCGCTGACGAGCGCGTCCACCACCGCCGACGCCGGTTCGGACAGGTTCAGCCACGCGACGACCACGCGCTGACGCTCCCGTGAACGCACACGGATCACCTGCACACCGTGCGGCACCAACGTGGCCGAGGGCTCGGGCAACGTCGTGATGCCGACGACTGCGGTGGGGTTGTTCAGCGGGAGGGCAAAGAGGCGAGATGCAGGCGAAGGCGGTCGGCGTCGTTGGCACGGTCTTGCTCCCTGTATAGCCGCAGTGCCTCCTGCCACACCGCGCGCGCCTGGTCGTGCTGTCCCATGGCGGCGTGTGGATGTCCCAGGTTCTCCAGGGTGTTCGCGACCTCGTAGGTGTTGCCGTGGACGCTGAAGAGAGCCTCTGCCTGCTCGTACTGGTGCACGGACGCCTGGTGGTCACCGGTGCGGTGGGAGATGAACCCGAGGCTGTCCCAGGTGCTCGCCTCACCCGCGGCGTACCCGTGTTCGCGGTGCATGTCGAGGGCGGCCAGGCAGTGTTCGCGAGCGGTCTCGAAGTCGTCGAGGCACGCCGCGAACCACCCGACCGCGTTGAGCGCGTCCGCTTCCCAGGCCGGGTTGCCGAGGCTGCGGTAGCGGCTCAGCGCCTGCTCGGCGTGGTGCAGGGCGCGCCGCAGGTCGCCGCGGCGTTCCCACGTCGTGCCGAGCGCCTGGTGGATGTGGGCTTGTTCCGTGTCCGATTCGTGGCGGACGGCGAGGGCGAGCGCGTGCTCCAGGTTCGTGGTCGCCTGCTCCTGCAGGCCTCGCCGGGTGCAGGCGCTGCCGAGGTAGCGGTAGGAACGGATGCGGACGGTCGGGTCCGGCAGGTGCGCGGACGCCGCGAGCGCCGCCTGCCACACGACGAGTGCCTCCTCGCGGTGTCCCCGCCGGTAGTGGTACGTGTCGAGCACCCGCGCGAGGTGCCAGACGACCTGGTGGCGGCCGAGGTCGGCGGCGACGCGCTGGGCGGCGAGCAGGGTCGTGTGCTCCGCCTCGAGCCACGCCATCGCGGCGGCGGCGCCGGCCAACGGGTGCGGTTGCACGCCCGGCACCGGGGCTTCGGGGGACACCAGCTGGCGGACCGGGTCCAGCAGCCGGTCGGCCGCGTGGGCGGTGTGCAGGTGGAAGTCCAGCACTCTGGCCAACGCGGACTCTCGTACATCGGCCGGGAGTTCGTGTGCGAGCGCGGCGGCGTAGTGACGCACCAGGTCGTGCATGACGTACCGGTCGTGGCGGCGGCTCAGCAGAGATGCGTCCTCTAGCGCCGTGAGGGCTTTACGGGCGCGTGCGAGGGACAGGCCCGTCAGAGGCACCACGGCGGCGAGGGTCGTGTCGGGTCCGGGGGAGACGCCCAGCAACGCGAACGTGGTGCGCTGTTCGTCGGTGAGGCGGCGCAGCGACCACGACAGGACCGACGGCAGGCACGAGGCCGGGTCGGTGTCCAGGTCGAACCCCTCCAGGCCGAGGTCGCGGAGCTCCGCCGCGATCTCGGCGAGCGGGACGGACGGGTGCACGGCGGCGTGCCGGGCAGTGATCGACAACGCCAGCGGGTAGCCGCCGCACAGCGCGACCAGCTCCCGCACGGCGTCGGGTTCGGCGGTGGCGCGCGCCTCGCCGAGACGGGCGGCCAGCAGGGCCGAGGCCTCGTCGTCGGCCAGCACGTCGAGGCGCAGGTGGTTCGCGCCGTGCCGGTCGATCAACGACACGAGCCCGGACCGGCCGGTGACCAGGACGGTGCAGCCGGGGCCGCCGGGCAGCAGCGGGATGACCTGCTCGGAGCCCGCGGCGTTGTCGAGCAGCACCAGCATCCGCCGGTCGGCGAGCAGGCTGCGGTAGAGGGCGGACTTGCCGTCGAGGTCGAGCGGGACGCGGTGCGTGGCCACGCCCAGGGCGGTGAGGAACCCGGACAGCGCGGCGTCGGGGGCGACGGGTTCCTCGCTCGGGTGGAAGCCGCGCAGGTCGAGGAACAGCTGGCCGTCGGGGAACCGGCAAGCGTGCCGGTGTGCCCACGACAGGGCGAGCCAGGTCTTGCCGATGCCGCCCGTGCCGCCGATCGCCGAGATCATCGTCGTGGTGCCGGCTCGCGCGCCGGAGAGCCGTGCCAGTTCGGACTCGCGGCCGGTGAACCACCTCGGTGGTGCAGGCAGTTGTCTCGGCACGGGGTGCTCGGGCTCGTGGGTCAGGGGGCCAGCGTCCGGTCGGCTTCGAGGATGCGCTGGTGCAGGTCCCGCAGGGCGGTGCCGGGTTCGGTGCCCAGTTGCTCGACGAGCCGGTCGCGCAGGTCCCGGTGGTGGGCCAGGGCGTCGGCGGTGCGGCCGGAGCGGTGCAGGGCCAGCATCAGCTGGCCGGCCAGGTGCTCGTCGAGCGGCCAGCGCGCCGTGCGGTCGGTCAGGGGCGCGATCAGGTCCTCGGCGTGGCCCAGGCGGAGCAGGGCGTCGGTGAGGTCGCGTTCGGCGGCCAGGCGTTCGTGGTGCAGCCGGTCGCGTTCGCCGGTGGCCCAGTCGCCGTCGATGCCGGTCAACGCCTCGCCGCGCCACAGTTCCAGCGCCTGCCGCAGTAGGTCTGCGGCCTCGCGGTCGTCGTGGGACCGGGCTCGTGTGCAGAGGTCGCGGAAGCGGAACAGGTCGATCGAGGACCGGTCGACCTCCAGCACGTACCCGCCGGGGCGGCGCGCCACGGCCTCGCTGCGGACGAGCAGCAACCGCAGGCGCGACAGGTAGTTCAGCAACGTCGCCCTTGCCCGCAGCGGCGGCTCGTCGCCCCACACGCGCCGCGTCAGACGGTCCACCGAGACCACGTGACCCGCGTCGGCGGCCAGTGCGGCGAGGACGCACCGCTGCCGTGCCGGCCCGAGATCGATCTCGGTGCCGCGGCTGAGCACGGCCATTCCGCCCAGCAGAACGAATTCCATCCGATCATCCCCCACTTCGGCTCTGTCCCCTGCCCGTCGTGGTACCAGCTCTGAACAGGCGGTTGTCGGGAAAGACGGGAAATCACGGAAACGGGCGCGTGCCGTCGAGTCACCGCCATCGAACTCCAGGAGGCCGTGCGCGATCCGGAGGCGAAGACGACGCTGCGCCGGTTTGCGCGCGTTGGATTAAGGACGTAATCTAACGGTCGTGCCAAAACACGCGGATCCCGTCGAACGGCGTCAGCAGGTGGTCGCCGCCCTCTACCGGGTGGTCGACGCCGAGGGGCTGGACGCGGCGAGCCTGCCCCGGATCGCGCGGGAGCTGAACGCGACGACCGGCTTGCTGCAGAAGTACTTCCGCAGCAAGGACGAGCTGCTGCTGTTCGCGCAGGACCAGCTCGTGGAGGAGCTCACCGCGAAGGTGCAGGCGGTGCTGGACCAAGAGGGGAGTCTCCAGCAACGGCTGCACGGCGCGTTGTGTGCGATCGCGCTCGTGGACGACGCGGCGCGCGCACGGGTGTGGCTCGCGTTCGCTGCCCGTGCGGCGGCCAATCCCGTGTTGCTGCAACGGCATGTGGAAGGCGCACGGCAGATCAGGGATCTGTGTCGGCACGTGCTGGAGGGCGCGGGCCTGGACGGCGGGGAGGCCGTCGGGCTCGCGGCCCTGGTCGACGGGGTGACGGCGCAACGGGCGCTGGAACCCGAGGTGATGACGGAGGAGGTGGCGGCGCGGGTGATCGCGCGCCACCTCGAACGACTGTGGGGGAGCACGTGACACTGGGGCTGGTGGCGGCGCTGGCGGGGCTGGCGCTGCTCGACTCGACGAGCATCGGGACGTTGTTCGTCCCGATCTGGCTGATGCTCACGCCGGGCAGGCTCAGGCTGAGCCGGTTCGGCATTTACCTGGGCACGATCACCGTCTTCTACTTCGTCGTGGGCGCGCTGATCGTGCTCGGCGCGTCGCAGGTGGTCGACCACCTCGACGGCAAGGTCGCGTTGTGGATTCAACTGGTGATCGGCGTGGTGCTGTTCGCGGTCAGCTTCCGCTTCGACAGCAAGAAGAAGACGAACACCGGCAAGTGGCAGGCGAGGATCAGCGCCAACGGGTCCGCGGCGGCGCTCGCCGGCATCGCGCTGCTCGCGGGTGTGGTCGAGCTGGCGACGATGCTGCCCTACCTCGGTGCGATCGGGATGATGAGCGCCGCCGACCTGCGCCCGGCCCAGGTCGGGCTGCTGCTCGCCGGGTACTGCCTGGTCATGATCGTGCCGGCGGTGCTGCTGCTCGGGGCGAGGCTCGCCTTGCGCGAGCGGGTCGAGCCGTTCCTGAGGCGCGTCAGCACGTGGTTCGCCGAGAAGGGCGCGAGCACGACGGGCTGGATCCTGGGGATCGCCGGGTTCCTGGTCGCGCGGGACGCGGTGGCCCGGTTGTTCTTCGTGTGAACCGGTTGGCCCGGTTGGCTGAACGACCCGGTTTCGTTTTCCTCCTACACTCGCGAGGATGACTGGGCTGGACGATCCGCGCAGATCGGTCCCGCGGGAGCTCGCGCCCTTACTCCGAATGGAAGTGTCTCCCGTTTCGGTGAGCATCTTCGAGGCGATCGAGAAAGCGATTCCGGAATACAGCGATTTCCGGGAGAACGTGGTCGACGGAATCCGCCAGGCACTGGTGAAGTTCGTCGACCGTATCGCCGCTCCGGACGCCGAACCCGATCCGCACGACGACATCCACCGCAAGCTCGGCGCGTGGGAGTTCAAGTCCGGGCGCAGCCTCGACAGCCTGCAGGCCGCCTACCGGATCGGCGCGCGCGTGGCCTGGCGGCACGTCTGCGGGTTCGCCGAGCAACGGGAGCTGTCGCTGCGGCTCATGTCGGTGCTCGGCGAGGCGATGATCGCCCACGTCGACGAGCTGGTCAGCCTGTCGGTCGAGGGCTACGCGGCCGCGCAGGCGAGCGCGGCGGGCACGCTGGAACGGCGGCGGCGCAAGCTGATGGAGCTGCTCGTCGCCGACCCGGCCGGCAACTGGCAGGCGGTGCTCGACGCGGCGCGGGCGGCGGCCTGGCCGATGCCGGACCGCCTGGTGGCGGTGGCGCTGGAGCCGTCCGCCGCGCCCGCCGACGACCTGCCGCCCGACGTGCTGGTCAACCTCGAGGACGCCACTCCGTACCTGCTGGTGCCGAACCCCGTGGCGGTGCCGCGCTGGCTGCGGCGCGCGCTGCCGGGGTGGCGGGCCGCGGTCGGCCTGCCGGTGCCGCCCCAGGACGCGCGCCGGTCGCTGGCCTGCGCCCGCCGGGTCCTCGCGCTCGCCGCGGAGAAGGTGCTGCCCGACCGCCCGGTCCTCGACAGCGCCGACCACGTCGTCGAACTGACCGTGCTCGCAGACGAGTTCCTCGCGCGGCAGCTCGCCCAGCGCGCCCTCGCGCCGCTGGCCCCGCTGACCGACCGCCAGCGCACGAAACTCGCCGAGACCCTGCAGGTGTGGCTGTCGGCGCGCGGTGGCGCACCCGAGGTCGCCGCACGGCTGCAGGTGCACCCTCAGACCGTGCGCTACCGCGTGAACCAATTGGACGAACTGTTCGGCGACCGGATGCACGACGCGCAAGAGCGGTTCACGCTCGAACTCGCCCTGCGCGCGCACTATTTGTTGCTGCGCGACTGACAAATCGCCGGAACGCATTTCGCACCCGGATGACAAAAGCGTGTTTTCGCTTGCCACGAAGAAACAGCCCTGGTTACTTTACTGGCGAGTAAAGCAACACCGCCTTCTTGCAGTTCAATGTCGTACTCAGGAGGTCCCTGCAGATGAAGACCGGACTTTTCGCGCGCGCCGCCGCCGTCGTTCTGGTGGCCGGAGCGCTGAGCGTGACGACGGCCGGCACCAGTTCCGCCGCGACCGCCTCGCTGTCGATCACCTACGTGTGCGAGTTCTCGATCACCGGCACGCACGACGTCCCGACCGTGGTCACCTCGCCGGACGTGCCGGACTCCGCCACCGTCGGCGTCCCGACCGCGCCCGCCTCGACGACGGTGACCGCCACCGTCTCGGACGACATCCGCAACACCGTGTGGTGGATCGGCGGCCGCTCGGTCGACGGCACGCTCACCACGAACGTCGTGGTGGACAACGCGGGCACCGTCCAGAACGTCACGGCGACGTCGGCGATCCCGAACACCCCGGTGCCGAGCTCCGGCACGTTCCAGGTCGTCGCCACCGGCACCCTGCCGTCGCTGACGCTCGCCAACGCCGGCACGACCACGATCTCGCTGGGCGACGCGACCCTCGCCCTGACGCCGCGCTACGCCAACGGCGACCCGACGTGGATCGGCACCGTCAACTCGCCCTGCACGGTCAAGGCGGGCCAGGCCACGAAGTTCCACGAGTTCCAGGTGGCGTGACGCCCGTCCCGTGATGGGATGACGGCATGGAGCTCCAGCAACTGGTGGACCGCATCGCGACCGAGGTCTCGCCAGGTGGCGCCGCTGCCGACTACATCCCCGCACTGGCCAGGATCGACCCGCACGCCTTCGGCCTCGCCGTCGCCACCCTCGACGGCGAGGTCTTCGGCGCCGGGCAGCACGACCGCCCGTTCTCGATCCAGAGCATCTCCAAGGCCTTCACGCTCGCCCTGGCCCTCGCCGAGAGCGACGACGTGTGGACCCGCGTGGGCCGCGAACCGTCCGGGTCGCCGTTCAACTCGCTGGTGCAACTGGAGACCGAGCAGGGCATCCCGCGCAACCCGTTCATCAACGCCGGCGCCGTCGTCGTCACCGACCACCTCGGCCACGGCGCCGCGGACCGGCTCCTCGAGTTCCTCCGCCAGGAGAGCGGCAACCCCTCGCTCGACGTCGACCCCGAGGTCGCGAAGTCCGAGCTGGACCACAGCGACCGCAACCGTGCGCTCGCGCACTTCATGGCCTCCTACGGCAACATGCGCAACCCCGTCGACGTGGTGGTCAACGAGTACGTGCGCCAGTGCTCGATCGCCATGAGCTGCGCCGACCTCGCCCGTGCCACCCTTTTCCTCGCCCGCCACGGCGTCCGCAACGACGGCACCCGGCTGCTGGGCGTCAGCGGTGCCAAGCGCGTCAACGCCGTCATGCTCACCTGCGGCACCTACGACGCCGCCGGCCAGTTCGCCTACCGCGTCGGCCTGCCCGGCAAGAGCGGCGTCGGCGGCGGCATCATCGCCGTCGTCCCCGGGAAGTGCGCGATCTGCGTGTGGAGTCCAGGATTGGACGCACGAGGCAACTCCGTCGCGGGAGTCGACGCGCTGGACCGTTTCACCACTCTCACAGGCTGGTCCGTGTTCTGACGGATGGTAGGAAGACGGGGTGAGCACAACGGGGAACGCACTGGCGCTGGCGCAAGAAGAGGCTGTCACGCTCGTCAGCGAGCTGATCAGGATCGACACGACGAACACGGGTGATCCCGACACGGTCGTGGGGGAGCGGAAGGCCGCCGAGTGGGTGGCCGAGAAGCTGTCCGAGGTCGGCTACGAGACCACCTACGTCGAGTCCGGCGCCAAGGGCCGCGGCAACGTCGTCGCACGGCTGCAGGGCGCGGACCCGAGCCGCGGCGCACTGCTCGTGCACGGGCACCTCGACGTCGTGCCCGCCGACGCCTCGGAGTGGTCGGTGCACCCGTTCTCCGGCGCGGTGCAGGACGGCTACGTGTGGGGCCGCGGCGCGGTCGACATGAAGGACATGGTCGGCATGACGCTGGCCCTGGCGCGGCACTTCAAGCGCGAGAACGTCGTGCCGCCGCGCGACATCGTGTTCGCCTTCCTCGCCGACGAGGAGGCGGGCGGCCTGTACGGCGCCAAGTGGCTGGTGGAGCACCGGCCCGAGCTGTTCGAGGGCGTCACCGAGGCGATCAGCGAGGTCGGCGGCTTCTCGATCACGCTCAAGGACGACGTCCGCGCATACCTCGTCGAGACCGCGGAGAAGGGCATCCGCTGGCTCAAGCTGCGCGTCAAGGGCACCGCCGGGCACGGCAGCATGATCCACCGCGACAACGCCGTGGCGAAGCTCGCCGCCGCCGTCACCAAGCTCGACCAGCACCAGTGGCCGCTCATCATCCGGCCGTCCGTGCGCGAGTTCCTCGACGGCGTCACCGAGATCACCGGCCTCGACTTCCCCGACGACGACATCGAGGGCTCGATCGGCAAGCTCGGCGCGCTGTCGCGGATGATCGGCGCGACGTTGCGCGACACCGCGAACCCGACGATGCTCTCCGCCGGCTACAAGGCGAACGTCATCCCGTCCACCGCCGAGGCCACTGTGGACTGCCGCATCCTGCCCGGCCGCGAGGAGGCGTTCGACCGCGAGCTCGCCGAGCTGCTCGGACCGGACGTGGAACGCGAGTGGATCGGCCTGCCGCCCGTCGAGACCACGTTCGACGGCGCCCTGGTGGACGCGATGACGGCGTCGATCACCGCCGAGGACCCCGGCGCCCGCGTGCTGCCGTACATGCTCTCCGGCGGCACGGACGCCAAGTCGTTCCAGCAGCTGGGCATCCGCAACTTCGGCTTCGCGCCGCTGAAGCTGCCCGCCGACCTCGACTTCTCCGGCCTGTTCCACGGCGTGGACGAGCGCGTACCGGTGGAGGCCCTGAAGTTCGGCGTGCGGGTGCTCGACCGGTTCCTGCGCAACAGCTAGAGGAGGCCGCCATGTCCACTGTGGACCTGACCGGACGGGTCGCGCTGGTCACCGGCGGCGCCGGAGGCATCGGCGCCGCCGTGGTCGGACGGCTCGCGAAGCTGGGTGCCCGCGTCGCCGTGCTCGACCTCGACGCGGCGGGCGCCCGGCGGGTCGCGTCCGCGGTGGACGGCCTCGCCCTCACCGGCGACGTCGCCGACCCCGGCACGATGCCCGCCGCCGTGGCACAGGTCGAGCAGGAGCTCGGCCGCCTCGACGTCGTGCACCTCAACGCCGGCATCGGCGGCGGGCAGCCCGGCGTGGACGTCCTCGACGTCGCGCGCTACCGCAAGCTCGTCGGCGTCAACGTCGACCACGTCGTGTACGGGCTCTGCGCGGCCGTGCCGGCGTTGCGGCGCCAGGGCGGCGGCAAGGTCGTGATCACGGCGTCGCTCGCGGGCGTCACCGCGATGCCGTCGGACCCGCTGTACACGCTGACCAAGCACGCGGTCGTCGGCTACGCGCGGGCGGCGGGCCAGGCCCTGGCGGGGGAGGGCATCACGGTCTCCGCGCTGTGCCCCGGCTTCGTCGACACGTTGCTGCTGGGCGCGGCGAAGGAGGAGTTCGCCGCGGCCGCGTTCCCGCTGCTGACGCCCTCCGACGTCGCCGAGGCCGTGCAGTCGGTGCTCGCCGAGGGGCAGCCGGGGCAGGCGTGGATCATCCAGCCCGGCGGCAAGGCCACCCCGTACCAGTTCCGCGGGGTGCCGGGCGTGGGCGGCGGGCAGCTGCCACCGGAGGTCGTGCTCGGCCGCATTTAGGGCGTGTCCTGGAACCGGGTTGTCTCGTTAGGACGAACAGACGACACGGCGAAAGGACTCCGCATGGTGCGGCTGGAAGACGGGACCGAGCTCAACGTGGTGCGGGCGGGCGACCCCGAGGCGCCGGTGACGGTCGTGCTGGCGCACGGCTACGCGCTCGACCACCGCAGCTGGCACAAGGTCGTGGAGCTGCTCAGCCCCGAGTTCCAGGTCATCGCCTACGACCACCGGGGCCACGGCAAGTCCGGTGGCGCGTCCAAGGAGACCGCCACCATCGACCAGCTCGGCGAGGACCTGGGCGAGCTGATCGAACGTGCCGTGCCGCAGGGCCACGTCGTGATCGCCGGGCACTCGATGGGCGGCATGGCGGCGCTCGCGATGGCCGAACGCCGGCCGCGGCTGTTCCGGCAGCGCGTGCTGGGCAATGTGTTCGTGTCCACGGCGGCGAGCGGCATGTCCGAGACGACGCTCGCGTGGCCCAAGGCCCTCGGCAAGCTCGTGCGGGAGCTGGAACGCGCGTTCGGCCCGATCGTGCGCGCGGTGCGGGAGAAGATCGAGCCGACCAAGACCGCGGGCCTGCGCTGGTGGCTCTTCGGCGACGAGCCGCAACCCGAGGACGTCGACCTGACCGCGGACATGGTGTGGGGGCACTGGCCGGAGACGATCGCCCTGTTCCGCCCCGCCGTCGACCGCTACGACCGCGAGGCGGGCCTGACCGTCGCCCAGGAGAAGGCCGTCGTCGCCGTGGTGGGCGACGAAGATCGCCTGGTGCCCGAGTCCGACGCTGTGAAGTTCGGCGGAACTTCGGTCATCCTGGCCGATGCCGGACATATGCTCCCCCTGGAGCGGCCCTCGGAACTGGCGAACCTGATCCGGGAGGTGGCCGCCGGGGCATAGCTGGGGGGCTGGTGCTGCAGTACCTGGAACCGCGGACGGACGTGCCCGCGAAGGACGACTGGTCGACCCGTCTCGAACTGATCGACGTCCGCGCGGGCCGCGCGCACCGGATCGAGACGCTCGTCGTGGTGGTGACGTTCGCTGCCACGTTCTTCCTGCCGGACGCGCCCGGCAACACCGCCGCGCGGATCGTGCTCGGCTTCCTGCTGGTGATGACACTCGGCACTCTGCTGCCGAACAGGTCGGTGTGGCGCGCTCTGCGGCGCGGGCTGTTCGAGCTGCCGTGGCGGCGTGTCTCCGCGACGGTGGCCGAGAAGCAGGAGAACGACCCGGCCGACCGGTTGCTGCTCGACGACGGCGTGGTGCTGAAGAGCTCCCTCGCCTCGTACGACGACCTGGTGAACGTGGTCGGGGAGCGGCACGAGGTCTTCGTCCTCGGTCCTGACGAGGAGGGCCGGGGCTTGGTGCGGGCCGCCGGGTCGACGTCGATGTGGGCCGCCACCGTCGACGAGGGGGAGTACCGGCCCGCGGAGCGGGTGGAACGCGCGTTCGGCCGGCCCGCGGACGACGGACGGGTCCGGGGCGACGCCGGGTTGATGCGGTCGATGGGGTACTACGTCATCGCGGTGGCGGTCGTGACCCTCGCCGTGGTGGCGGTGCTGGTCTCGCTGAGCTTGTCGCCGCTCGCACCGGCGGGCCTGGTCGCGGCCGCGGTGGTCGCCCCGTCGCTGCTCACCGTCCCGGCGACGCTCGAGGCGTTCCGGCTCAATCGGGAACAGGCCGAGGTCGTGGCCCAGGCAGGCGAGTGGACGCGGGTACCGGTGGCGTTGTTCCCCTGGCAGCGAGGACACCACGTCGCCGGCATCGCGGAGCTGCCGGACGGTCCCGCGCTGGTGCGGTTCCCGAGGCCGCACTACAACCTGATCGCGAACATCGCCGCGACAGGGGAGATGTGGGTCGCGGGTGAGCGCGGAGACCGGCTGACCGTCGGGCTGCCGGGCATCGGCGGGCTGACGACGGCGGTCGTGCTGCCCGGCCGCGCGGGCGAGCGGAGCGATCCCCTGTCGTGGTGGCGCCGGTACCGGCAGAGTGACTTCAGCGATCTGCCGCGGTAGGGGAGGACTGGTGCGGTACCTGGAACCGCGGACCGACGTGCCCGCGAAGGACGACTGGTCCACCGGCCTGATCCTGCAGGACCTGCGGTGGGGTGCGAAGACCCTGGGCGGGCTCGCGGTGGTGACCGGCGCGGGCGCCGTGACGTGCTGGCTGCTGCCGTCCTCACCGGGCAACCTCGCCGCGTTCGTGGTGCTGGTGCTGGTGACGCTGCTGTTCGGGATCGGGCCGTTGATGTACCGCGCGGAGACGAGGGCCCAGCGTCGCGGGCTGCTCGACCAGCCGTGGCGGCGGGTGGCCGCGACGGTGGCGGAGAAGCAGCCCGACGACGTGGACGACCGCCTGCTGCTCGCGGACGGCACGGTGCTGCGGGGCTGGCTGGAGGACTTCCCGGACATGGTGCTGGAACGGCAGGAGGTCTTCGTCTGCGGTCCCGACGCCGGCGGCAGGGCCGTCGTGCGCGTGGCCGGGTTCGCGAAGATGGAGAACGCCAAGGCCGAGGAGCCGGGGGAGCACCCGACCCGCGAACGCGTGGAGCAGCCGCTCGGCCGGCCGTTGGACGACCCGGCGACCGCACGGGCCTACAAGGGTCTGCGCTGGGGAGTGCGAGCGTGGTTGTGGTCCGCGGTGCCCGTTGCCCTCGGTGGGGTGGTGGTGCTGCTCAGCTTCTTCCCGCTCGCGCCGGCCGGGCTGGTCGTCGGCGGGCTCGTGCTGGGCCTCGGGCTCCTCGGCATCCCGAGTTCGGTCGAGATCAGCCGCTGGTACCGCGACGCCGTGCGGGCCGTCGACGGCTCGGCGCAGTGGACGCCCGTCGCGATCACGTTGTTCCCGTGGCAGCCCAACCAGCACGTGGCCGGGCTGGCGGAGATGCCGGGCGGCCTCGCGCTCGTGCAGTTCGTGTTGCCGGAGCTGAGCGTGGTGGCGAACATCGCCGACACCGGCGTCATGTGGATCGCCGGGACGCACGACGACGTGATCGCGGTGGGCGTGCCGAGGGTGCCGGTGCTGACGTTCGCCGCGGTCCAGCCGGATCGGGACGTCCCGGAGGAGGACCCGATCCCGTGGATCCAGCGGTTGCGCCAGCCCGACTTCAGCGGCCTGCCGCGCTAGACCGGCGCCGGCCGGGAGGGCGGCCGAAGAGCCGCACGTGCTCGTCGACCAGCCACTCCTTGAGCGGCGCCCACTCCGGGTGGTGGTTGAGCACCAGCAGGCGGTGCATCCACCAGTTCGGGTCGTCGTGGCGGGGGAACGCGGCGAGCCACGCGGCCCGGTCGTCCGTGGAGAGTCCCCAGAGGTGCCGCAGCTGGCCCTCGGCGTCGGTGTCGAGCTGGGCGGTGACCTTCCCGTCCTCGGTGTGCCACTCCGCGCGCAGTTCGCGCAGGACGGCCAAGGCGCCCTCGTCCCCCTCCTCGGCGGTGACGACCACGGTGTGCAGTCCCTGCGCCGCGGCGTGCGCGAGCAGGGCACGGGCGGACGTTTCGTCGTGCGGCAGTGCGCTGTGAGCGACCCCGACTTCGTGCGGCACGAGCTCCATGACCCAGAATCTGATCATATCGACAACGGGTTCGGTAAATTTTATTAATTCAGTGTTGACTGAAAAGTCACCTTCGTCCGATCGGCGCCCCACGTTGCGCAGACGTTGTTGTTCAACGCCCGGACATCGACACCGCACAACGTTCTCGCAGTACAAATGCCGTGAGAGGACAGGTGAGAGGTGTTGGTCAGCAGAGGGGCCTCGGCTCGACGCCGGGGAAGTAGTGCTCCCAATGACGAGTGGGCAGGTGCGCCGTCGTAGTGGTGCACACGCGGGTCGCGGTGGCATCGACGTCGAGGTCCCAGACGCGGACGGTGCGGTCCGCGCCGGTGGTCGCCAGCGTGCGGTTGTCCGGTGCGAAGGCCACGCCCCACACCCGTTCCGTGTGACCGTGCAGCACTGCCCGGACCTGGGGGTTCCGGGGATCGCGCACGTCCCACACGCGAACGACGTCGTCGGTCGTGCCGGCCGCGACGAGGGTGCCGTCGGGGGAGAAGGCCAGGCGCTGCAGCGGCCCGCCCTCGTTGGGCAGGGAGCCGAGCTTGCGCGGCTGTGCGGGATCACTGATGTCGTACAGCGCGCCGCTCGCTCCCTGGTTGGCGAACGCCATCACCGTGCCGTGGATCACCACGGAGAAGACCTCCTCGCGGCCGGCCTGCCCGCCGCGCCGGATCGGGCTCGGGTTGCCGTCGGTCTTGAGCGGCGGGTAGGCCCGCGGCTGGGCGGGGTCGCGCACGTCCCACAGCTGCAGTTCGCGGCTGCCGTTCACGACGACCAGGGTGCGGTCGTCCGCGGACAGCTCGACCTGCCAGACGGTGGCCGTCCGCGGCACCGTGAGGCTGCCGGCCTTGACCGGTTTGCGCGGGTCGGAGACGTTCCACAGGTCCACGACGCCGTCCTCGGCGGCGGCGACGAGCGTGCGGCCGTCGTGGCTGAAGGTGGCCGCGACGATCGGCGCGCTGAACGTGATCGCCCTGGACAGCTCGCGTGGCCGGGCGGGATCGCTGACGTCCCACAGGACGGCGCCCGCCGTGGTCGTCCCCAGCAGGAGGTCGCCCGCGGGGCTGATGTCGATGGTCTGGCCCTCGTCGTCCGGTGCGAGCGCGGGGAGGGTGGAGATCTCCTCGGCGTGCCGGTCCTCCGGCCGCCACAGCTTGATGGCGCCGTCGGAGGACACGGTCGCGAAGTACCGGCCCTGCCGGTCGTAGTCGAGCTTCCAGGCCGTCTGCTCGTGGCGCGGGTAGGTGAGGTTCGCGAGGTCGAGGACCCGGACCTCCGCGTCCGTGGTGGCCATGACCATGTGCCGCGAGTCGGAGGAGAAGGCCACCGAGGCCAGGGCGTCGCTGTGGCCGCCGAGCACCGAGGCGAGCCGGATGTCGCGCGGGTCGCTCACGTCCCACACGCGGTTGTTCTTGTCGCCGCCGCCGCTCGCGAGGAACCGGCCGTCAGGGGAGAAGGCCACCGCGTGCACGGCGAACGTGTGCCCGGTGGCGTCGCCGAGCAGGGCGGGGGTGCGCGGGTCGGTGACGTCCCACAGCCGCACGGCGCCGTTGCCCGCGCCGGTGGCGACCGTGCGTCCGTCGGGGGAGAAGGCCACGGTCTGCATCTCCACGCCGGCCTGGGCGGTGCCGATCGCGGCGAGCGGGGCGCCGGTCGCGAGGTCCCAGAGCTTGGCCGAGCCGTCCCAGGACGCGGACGCGATGCGGGATCCGTCGGGGCTGATCGCGATGTCGTGCACGTTCTCGTCGTGGGCCTGGATGGTGCGGACGGGCTTGCCGGAGGCGTCCCAGATCCGGATGGTCCGGTCCGATCCGCTGCTGACCAGCGACCGGCCGTCCGGGGTGAACCGCACGGCCTGCACCTGGCCGTCGTGGCCGGTGATCCGCGCCTTCTCGACCGGCCGGCGCGGCTCGGTGACGTCGAAGAGGCGGACCACGCCGTCCCAGCCCGCCGTGGCGATGGTCCTGCCGTCCGGGCTGAAGGCCATGCCGTGGGTGGCGTGGTCACCGGCGCGGACGCGGCCCAGTTCGGCCGGGTGGTTCGGGTCGGTGAAGTCCCGGATGATCAGCGTCCGGTCGTCGCCCGCCGTCGCGAGGAGCCTCGTGTCCGGGCTGAACACGGCGAACGAGGCAGGCTCCGCGTGCCCGCTGACGACCGTGACCTGAGGCGCGGAGAACGTGCTGAGCAGGGCGTCGCGGGCGGCGGGCAGGCCGGTGAGGCGGTAGGCGGTCAGCCGGAGCTGGCTCGCGAGGCCGGGATCGCGCTCCTGCAGGACGTTGGCGTCGGCGATGGCCTTCTGGGCGATCGCGTTGGTGCGTTGCTCGGTGGCGTGCCGTTGCGCTCGTACGGCGAACACGGTCGCGGAGGTCGCCACGAGCAGAAGGGTGGCGAGCAGCGCGACGACCCGGCGGAGGGTGGTGGTGCGGCGCTTCTCGCGGGCCAGCTCGTGGTCGGCGGCGGCCTTGCTCGCGTCGAGGAACGCCTTCTCGGCGGCGTTGAGCGCGGCCGGGTCGCGCTGGGCCCAGTCGGTGGCCTGGCTGAGCGGCGCGCCGCGGTAGAGCGAGCCGGGATCGCGGTCGTGGGCCTCCCAGTCGGCCGCCGCGGTGGTGAGCCGGCGGTGCACGCGCAGGTCGTCCCGTGCCTCGGCGAGCCAGTCGCGCAGGCGGGGCCAGCTGCGGATGACGGCCTCGTGGCTGATCTCGACGGTGTCGCCGTCGACCGTGAGGATGCGGGCGTCGGCGAGGTGCTCGACGACGTCGTCCGCGGCGAGCTCGGACCGCCGGACGGGCCGCTTGGTGTCCTCGGTGCCGTCGCCGGGGGTGACGAGGCGCAGCAGCACCTGCCGGGCCTGTACGCGTTGCCGTTCGTCGAGACCGGTGTAGGCGTGCTCGGCGGTGGTGGCGACGGCGCGGGCGATGCCGCCGCTCTCGTGGTAGCTGGCGAGCGTGAGGGTGTTGCCGCGCTTGCGCTGCCACGTCTCCAGCAGCGCGTGGCTGACGTGGGGGAGGACGCCGGGTTCGCCGGTGGCGTCGGCGATGAGCCGGGCGACGAGCCCGGTCTCGAGCGCGCAGCCGACCTCGACGGCGGGCTGGGTGATGGCCTTGCGCAGTTCGTCGGTGCTCATCGGGCCGACCAGCACCTGGGCGTCCTCGAGGGCCTGGGCGAGAGCGGGGTAGCGGGCGCAGTGGCCGTAGAAGTCGGCGCGCATGCCGATGACGGTCTGCCCGGCGCGGCTCGTCAGGGCGGTGATGAACTCGTCGCGGTGGGGGAGCGCGAAGACCTCCTCGAACTGGTCGACGACGAGCAGTCCGGTTTCGGGGAGGGTCGCGTGCGTGCCGGGGGTGATCAGCTCGCCGGGTGTGCGGGCCAGCAGTCCGGCCCGCAGCAGTGAGGACTTGCCCGAACCGGAGGCGCCGACGACGAGCACGGTGTCGTGGTGCTCGAGCTTGCCCAGCAGCTTGCCGACGAGGCGTTCCCGGCCGAAGAAGCGGTCGGCGTCGCCCTCGGTGAAGGCCTTGAGCCCGACGTAGGGGGAGTCGCGTTCGGCCGGCCGCGGGTCGGCCTCGCCGATCTCGCGCCAGCGCCGTTCCCACTCCTCCTCGTCGCCGCCGCAGGCGCGGACGAACGCGAGGCAGACGGCGAGGCTCGGCAGGCGTTGGCCGCGGGCCGCGTCGGCGAGGGTGCTGGGGGAGTAGTGGCTGAGCCTGCCGAGTTCGCGGTAGCCGGGGGTGCCGGCCTTCTCGCGGAGTTTGCGCAGGTCGAAGGCGAACTGTTCGACAGGCCCGGCGAAGGGGTCGAGCGGTTTCTCCGGGCGGGGCATGGTGCGGATTCTGCCATCCGGTACCACGTCGTTTTACTCTATTGCTTCAGTGTTGAATGAAATAAATCATCATCCGATGTTCTGCCTCGTCAGGCAGGTACAGCGTTTCGAACGCCAGGACGTGGGAGCCCCAGCGTTCGGTGCCGATCGACGGCGGCAGGGACGACGCGGCGTCGTATCGGGTCGTGAACGCGGCACCGGCCGTGAGGGCCAGTTCGAAGGCCAGTGCGGCGGCGGTGGGATCGCCCAGGTCGGCCGCCGCGCGGAGAGCGGAGGCGCGGTGGCCGGCGATCTGCTCCCAGTCGGGGTAGTGGGTCCTGGCGTGCGGGCCGAAAGCGAAGCGGACCAGGTTCGGTTCTCCGGCCAGGCCGGAGATCTCGCGGAACCCCGCGTTGCTGCCGAGGACGTCGCCGGCGGGGGAGAGCACGGCGGCCGCGGTGGGGTCGAGGCTGTCCAGCACCGCCCGCACGGTGGGCCGGAGCTCCGGTGGCGGGGGAGGGGAGCAGGTCGTGCCGGCCTTGATCAACCGGTACAGGTGGATCCGTTCGTCGGCGGTCAGGGCGAGCGCGTCGGCGAGGGCGGACAGGACCTGGCCGGAGGGAGAGCGGTCGGTGCCGCGCTCGAGGCGGGTGAGGTACTCGACGCTGATGCCGGCGCGGTCGGCGAGTTCGCCGCGGCGCAGGCCCGGGGTGCGGCGCCGGCCGGTGGCAGGGGGAGCGGTGGCTTCGCGGCGGGCGCGCAGGAAGCGGCCCAGTGCGTTGTCGGCCATGATCGGCGAGTTTAGAGGGACCCTGAGCAGGTCTCCCTCGCGCGGCGGATCGCCGCGATGCTGTGGATCATGCGATATCGACTGTTCGGCCGGACCGGCCTGCGCGTCTCGGAGTTGTTGCTGGGCACGATGACGTTGCGCACCTCGGAGCTCGCGCGACCGGTGGTCGACGCGTACGCGGACGCGGGAGGGAACTTCCTCGACACCGCCTCGGCCTACGGCGAGAGCGAGGAGGTCCTGGGCGCGGTGCTGCGGCGGCGGGACCGGTTCGTGGTGGCGACGAAGTACGCGTTGTCGAGGGATCCGGCGGATCCGAACGCGGGCGGGAACCACCGCAAGAACCTGGTGCTGTCGCTGGAGCGGTCGTTGCGGCGGTTGCGCACGGACTACGTGGACGTGCTGTGGGTGCACCTGTGGGACCGGCACACGCCGGTCGAGGAGACGATGCGTGCCCTGGACGACGTGGTGCGGGCGGGGAAGGTGCTCTACGTCGGGGTGTCGGACGCGCCGGCGTGGTTCGTGGCGCGGGCGAACGCGCTGGCGGAGTGGCGGGACTGGACGGCGTTCGCGGGGCTGCAGGTGCCGTACAACCTGCTCAAGCGCGACGTGGAGCGGGAGTTGCTGCCGATGGCGGACGCGCTGGGGCTCACGGTGGCGGCGTGGGCGCCGTTGGCTGCGGGCAAGCTCTCCGGTGGCACGCAGCGGTCCGGCCGGCTGTCCGAACGGGAGGCGGCCGCGGCCCAGGTGGTGCGGGAGGTCGCGCAGGAGCTGGGCGCGACGCCTGCTCAGGTGGCGCTGGCGTGGGTGCGGGGCGCCGGGGCGCTGCCGCTGGTGGGCGCGCGCACGCCGGAGCAGGTGCTCGACTGCCTGGGCGAGGTGGAGCTGCCGCCGGAAGCGGTCGCGCGCCTGGTGGCGGCGGCCCCGTTCGAGCGGGGCTTTCCGGCGGACTTCGTCGCCGAGTGCGAGCCTGTCGCGTTCGGCGAGGGGGTGGTGGTCAGGTGATGAGGCCTGGCACCAGAGCGGGCTGGACCTTGCGGCGCAGCCACATCTTGCGGGAGCCGTCGCTGTAGAGCAGCGTGCGCGACAGCTCCCAGCCGGAGAACTCGGCCTGGATGGCCAGCTGCGTGGTCGCGGCTCGGCGGGAGATGCCGGGCGGCAGGCGCAGTGGCCGGTACTCCCAGTCCCCGTCGATCACCCCTTCGGTCATGGCGAGATCACCTGTACCCCTCCGTTGTCGCCGGACGTGACGGTGACGCGTCCGGATTCCTGGTCGACGCTGACGGTGTTGGGCTGGCGCACGGTGGGGAACCGGTGCTTCTCGGACGGTTCTCCAGCGGCTACGTCGAGGCCGACGACCTCGTTGCGGTCGGTGAGCGTGATCCACGCGAGGTCGCGCTTGGCGTCGTAGGCGATGCCGTAGGGCGTGCCGGGCATCGGGTAGCGCTGGCGCATGATCAGCGGGTTGATCGAGAAGGCGATGAACTCGCCGCCGCGGGTGTCGACGACGAGCAGGCGGCCGAAGCGGTCGGGGACGCCGTTGGTGGCGCCGTCGCCCGCGCGCAGGCCGGGGCCCCTGGTCTCGGCGCCCTTGTCGTCGGTGGTCATCTCGAAGACGGCGCTGCGCAGCCGGTCGAGTTCGACGTTGCGGCCGTTCACCCGGAACTTCAGCGTGGTGCCCGCGTCCGTGAAGGTGCCGCCGGGGGTGACCTCGCCGGCGGGGGCGCGGTTGACCTCGGGGGAGCGGGCGGGGGTGGCGGCTTCGAGGACCTCGGCGACCTGCAACGGGTCCTGCGACCCCTCTGTCTGGCCGCACGCGGTCAGCGCGGCGGTGGTCAGGAGCAGAGCAGCGAGCCGGCGCAAGATCGGGTCCTCCGTAGAAACGTCGTGGTCTCCAGCATCCACGACGTTCGGTCGGAGGTCACGCAAGGGGTGGGGTGAAACCGATCTCGGCGCGTTTATCTCTATAGCTTCAGTGTGGACCAAAATGAACCTTCATCGGTGGTCCAACTCTCGAAACCTCTACCTACAACAACACGCCCAGACACAAGGGAGTCAGGGCATGGGGCGTTCGGGGTAGCCGAGCTCGATGGCGCTGACGTCGTCGAGTGCCGCGCGGATGGCCGGGGGCAGGGTGAGTGCTTCGGCTTCGAGGGAGGCGATGAGCTGGTTGGTGTCGCGGGCGCCGACGACGGGGGCGACGACGCCGGGGCGGTCGCGGACCCAGGCCAGGGCGACGCACAGCGCGGAGGTGCCGAGGCCTTCGGCGGCGGTGGCGACGGCCTGGACGATGCGGGCGGCGCGGTCGTTGCGGTGTTGTTCGACGTAGCCCGCGAAGTGGGCGGAGGCGCCGCGGGAGTCGGCGGGGGTGCCGTTGCGGTACTTGCCGGTGAGGACGCCGCGGCCGAGTGGCGCCCAGGGCAGCAGGCCGAGGCCGTGGTGGCGGGCGGCGGGGGCGACTTCGCGTTCGATGCCGCGTTCGAGCAGGGAGTACTCGACCTGGGTGGAGATGAGGGGGTGGGTGGTGGGGGTCATGGCGGCGGTGGCGAGTTGCCAGCCGCTGTAGTTGGAGATGCCGGCGTAGCGGACTTTGCCGGCGGTGATGGCGTGGTCGAGGGCGGAGAGGGATTCCTCGATCGGGACGCCGGCGTCCCAGGCGTGGAGTTGCCAGAGGTCGACGTGGTCGATGCCGAGGCGGCGGAGGGAGCCGTCGAGGGCGTGCAGGAGGGCGCCGCGGGAGGCGCCTCCGCCGAAGGGGCCTTCGGTGCGGCGGGCGACGGCTTTGGTGGCGAGGACGAGTTCGTCGCGGGGGACGATCTCGCCGAGGAGGCCGCCGAGGATGCGTTCGGCTTCGCCTTCGGTGTAGACGTCGGCGGTGTCGACGAGGGTGCCGCCGGCGTCGGCGAAGGCCATGAGCTGGGTGGCGGCCTCGTCCGGGTCGGTGTCGCGTCCCCACGTCATGGTGCCCAGCGCCGTCCTGGAGACGCGGAGGCCGCTGCGGCCGAGGTATCGCTGTTCCACGTGCGCGATGCTAAGGGGTGATCATCGTGTGAGCCTGGCAATCGGTGTTACTGACCGGTAGGGTCTCGCTTCGTGAAGCTCGGATTGAACCTCGGATACTGGGGCGCCGGCAACGACGCCGCGAACCTTGAGCTGGCCAAAGAGGCCGACCGGCTCGGCTTTTCGGTGGTGTGGGCCGCGGAGGCCTACGGTTCCGACGCGCCGACGGTGCTCGCGTGGGTGGCCGCGCAGACCGAACGCATCGACGTGGGTAGCGCGATCTTCCAGATCCCGGCTCGGACGCCGGCGATGGCGGCGATGACCGGGGCCACTTTGGACACGTTGTCGGGTGGCCGGTTCCGGATGGGACTGGGTGTGTCGGGGCCGCAGGTGTCGGAGGGCTGGCACGGTGTGCGGTTCGACAAGCCCCTGGCTCGGACGCGTGAGTACGTGGACATCGTCAAGAAGGCGTTGACCCGCGAGAAGCTGCGGTACGAGGGCGAGCACTACACGTTGCCGTTGCCGGACGGTCCCGGTAAGGCGTTGCAGCTGACGGTGCACCCGGTGCGGGAGAAGATCCCGATCTACCTGGCGGCGGTGGGTCCGAAGAACCTGGAGCTGACGGGTGAGATCGCGGACGGGTGGCTGGCGATCTTCTTCTCGCCGGAGTACTCGGCGGAGTCGCTGGCGTCGGTGAAGGCGGGCCGGGAGAAGGCCGGGCTGACCATGGAGGGGTTCGACGTCGTTCCGACGGTGCCTCTGATCGTGGGTGACGACTGGAAGGCGTGTGCCGATCCGGTGCGGGCGTACACGGCGCTGTACGTGGGCGGGATGGGCTCGCGCAAGCAGAACTTCTACAACAACCTGATGGTGCGCATGGGTTTCCCCGCGGAGGCGGAGGAGATCCAGGAGAAGTACCTGGCCCGGGACTACGGCGGCGCGATGGCGGCGATCCCGCTGGAGTTCCTGGACGCGACGTCGTTGCTGGGGCCGAAGGAGCGCATAGCAGACAAGATGAAGGCGCTCGCCGCGGCGGGGGTCACCACGCTGTCCGTTTCGCCGATGCTGCAAGATCTGGAGCAGGGGATCGCGGGCCTTCGCACCGCGGCCGAGGCTCTGGATCTGGCAGGAGTGGGTAGTTGAGCTGGTTGCAGGCTCTTGTCCTCGGACTCGTCCAAGGACTGACGGAATTCCTGCCGATTTCCAGCAGTGCGCACCTGCGCATCACGTCGACGCTGTTCTTCGGCAACGACGCGGGCGCTTCGTTCACCGCGGTGATCCAGTTGGGTACCGAGGTGGCGGTGCTGATCTACTTCGCCAAGGACATCGGGCGCTTCATCAGCGCCTGGTTCCGCGGCCTCTTCAGCGCGGAAGCGCGCAAGGAGAAGGACTACAAGCTCGCGTGGTACGTGATCATCGGTTCCGTGCCGATCTCGGTGCTCGGGTACTTGTTCAAGGACGAGATCCGGACGTCGGCGCGGAACCTGTGGATCACGGCGACGATGCTGGTGGTGTTCGGTCTGCTGCTGGGTCTGGCGGATCACCTGGCGAAGCAGCAGCGTGACGAGCTGCGGATGAAGGACGCGATCGGGATGGGGCTGGCGCAGGCGCTGGCGTTGATCCCGGGTGTGTCGCGTTCGGGTGGCACGTTGACCGCGGGGTTGTTCCTGGGGCTGACGCGTGAGGCGGCGGCGCGGTACTCGTTCCTGCTGGCGATTCCGGCGGTGTTCGGGGCGGGGTTGTTCTCGATCCCGGACGTGCTGGAGCGCACGGGTGCGGCGGGTGAGGCGTCGATTCCGCAGATGATCGTGGCGACGATCATCTCGTTCGTCGTGGGGTACGCGACGATCGCGTGGTTGTTGAAGTACGTGTCGAAGCACTCGTACTCGGTGTTCGTGTGGTACCGGTTGATGCTGGGTCTGGTGCTGATGGGGCTGCTGTCGATGGGGTTGCTGCAGCCGATCTAAGGTGGACGTCGTGGCCACGGTGATCCTGCTCCGACATGCTCGTTCGACCGCCAACGGTTCCGGTGTGCTCGCCGGGAGATCGCTTGGTGTGGGGTTGGACGAGCGGGGGCGGGCGCAGGCGGAGGCCCTGGTCGGCCGGTTGAAGGACGTTCCGGTCAGCGCGGTGGTGTCGTCTCCTCTGCAGCGGTGTGAGGAGACGTTGGCGCCGTTGCTGGCCGATCGGTCGTTGGTGGCCGTGGCGGAGCCGGATCTGTCCGAAGTGGACTACGGGGCGTGGACCGGCAAGGCGTTGAAGGACCTGTACGACGAGCCGTTGTGGAAGGTCGTGCAGCAGCATCCGTCCGCCGCCGTGTTCCCGGACGGTGAGGGTTTGGCGCAGGTGCAGGCGCGTGCGGTGGCGGCGGTGCGGGCGCATGACGCGCGGATCTCGCAGGAGCACGGTCCTGGTGCGGTGTGGGTGTTGTGCTCGCACGGTGATGTGATCAAGGCGGTGCTGGCGGACGCGTTGGGTGTGCACCTGGACGGGTTCCAGCGGATCGTGGTGGACCCGTGTTCGATCTCGGTGGTGCAGTACACGCCGACGCGGCCGTTTGTGTTGCGGTCCAACGACAACGGCGGGGATCTGTCGGGTGTCGTGCCGCCGAAGGAGGCGCCGTCGTCGGACGCTACCGTGGGGGGCGCGACCGGGACCTGAGGTAGCGCTGTTCGGGTGCGCTCAGGGTGAGGGTGGCGGCTTTCTCGTACTCGTCGCGGGCCTGGTCGTGGTGGCCTTGCAGGTCGAGCAGGTGTGCTTTGACCGCGTGGACGCGGTAGTGGTCGAGTTCCAGTGTGGACAGTTCTTTCAGGGCTTGGTCGGGGCCGTGGACCATGGCGACGGCGACGATGCGGTTGAGGGTGACCATCGGGCCGGGTGCGGTGACGGTGAGCAGGTCGTAGAGGCCGAGGATCTCGGTCCAGTCGGTGTCCTCGGCGGTTGTGGCGTTGTCGTGGACGGCGGCGATGGCGGCTTGGAGTTGGTAGGGGCCGATCTGGGCGGTCTCGAGTGCGTTCTGGACGAGTGCGGTGCCTTCGGCGATCGCGTTCGGGTCCCACTGGGTGCGGTCCTGCTCGGCGAGGGGGACGAGGGCGCCGTGGGGGTCGGTGCGGGCGGGGCGGCGTGCGTCGGTGAGGAGCATGAGCGCGAGCAGTCCGGTGAGCTCGCCGTCGTGGGGGCGGCGTTTGTGGAGTTCGCGGGTGAGTCTGATTGCTTCGGCGGTGAGGTCGACGCGGAGGAGGTCGTCGCCGGAGCTGGCGGTGGAGCCTTCGGTGAAGATCAGGTAGAGCACGTGCAGGACGGCGGTGAGGTCCTTGGGGGGCCGGAACCGGGCGCCGGATTGCTTGATCTTCTGCTTGGCGCGGCTGATGCGCTGGGCGATGGTGGCTTCGGGGACGAGGAACGCGCGGGCGATCTCGGCGGTGGTGAGTCCGCCGACGGCGCGGAGTGTGAGGGCGATCTGCGACGCGGTGGTGAGCGAGTCGTGGCAGCACAGGGCGAGGATCGTGAGGGTGTCGTCCTGGGCGGGGACCGGGTCGGGTGGTGGTGGGGTGAGGGCGACGACCTTGTCCTCGCGCTGGCGGCGGGCGGTGTCGGAGCGGTACTGCTCGATCCAGCGGCGGCTCGCGGCGGTGATGAGCCAGCCCTTGGGGTTGTCGGGGATGCCGTCGGCGGGCCACTGCTGGGCGGCGCCGAGGAGAGCTTCCTGGACGGCGTCCTCGCAGATGTCGAACTGGCCGTGGCGGCGGACGAGGACGCCGAGGACCTGCGGCGCGAGGGTGCGCAGCAGGCCCTCGATGCGGTCGGTCACGCGTCGTCCAGCATGGACATGTCCCAGACGGGCCTGACCTCGATGCCGTCGTTGTGGGCGTCGGGCAGGGTGGCGGCGTGGGCGATGACCTGGTCGATGGAGTCGGCTTCGACGAGGTAGAAGCCGGCGAGGTACTCCTTGGCCTCGGCGAAGGGGCCGTCGGTGACGACGACCTCGCCGTTTCTGATGCTGACGCCCTTGCCGGTCTCGGGGCCGGGGAGTCCTTCGCTGACGATGAGCTCGCCGGAGGCGCGGAGCTTGTCGGTCAGGTCGTAGTGGTCCTGGCCGAACTTCATCTGCTGCTCGTCGGTGAGCTTGTCCCACGCGGCTCGTGACTTGGGGTTGCTGTAGATGAGGATCAGGAACTTCACTTGCGGCCTCCGCTCGTGCTTGCCCGGAAAAATCTTCTCACCGCCATGTCGAGACCGCGGGCCGTGCCTCGACATCGGAGTGTCACTTCGAGGTGGAGGTTGTGGGAGATGACCCAGACGCTGACTGTCGACGAGGCCGCGATCCGGGCGACGTTCACGGAGCACGAGGAGGGGATGCGGCTGCGGGACCCGGCGCGGATCGTGGCCCGCTTCGCGCCGGAGGTGGTGACGGCGACGCTGGCGCCGCCGTTGCGCAACTCTGCCGCTGACGCGCGGGACGTGGAGTCGCTGGCGGGGTGGATGGCGGGGTTCGAGGGGCCGATCACGCTGGAGCACCGGGATCTGACGGTGGTGGTGTCCGGGGACGTGGCGTTCGCGCACGGGCTGGCGCGGCTGGCGGCGGTGCCGGTCGGGTATCCGGAGGGGTTCTCGATGTGGATGCGCACGACCGTGGGGTTGCAGCGGCGGGACGGGCGGTGGCTGGTGACGCACTCGCACGACTCGGTGCCGTTTCACATGGACGGGTCGTTCCTGGCGGCGACTGATCTGGAGCCCTGAGGAGTCGGGGCGCGGCCTGGCGGGTAGGCGTCGAGGGCGACGAAGTCGTCGCTCGCGGACAGGTCGAGTCGTCCGTTGTCCCAGGTGACGAGTGTGATGACGTCCTGCTCGAGGTAGACCTCGAACCAGTCGTTGCCGACGTCGTCGAGTTGGTAGGGGCCGTCGCAGGCGGTACAGGCGCTGCCGATCGCGGCGACGGCGACGAGCCGGTGCCCCGGTTCTCCGTGCAGAACGTGCTCCCAGCTGATGCTGTCCCCGACCTCGAAGCCTTCGCCTTGGCAGGCACCGAACTTGAACTGGACGTAGTAGTCGTCCCGGTGGCCGCAGGCCGGACATTCGAGGTCGCGGACGTGCACGTCGCTGAAGCTCCCCATAGGACTGATTGTCCGTGGGCGAGCAACGGGATATGCCGAGGCCCGGACCGTGCAGGGGGTCGGTCCGGGCCTCGGCGCTTTCTGGCGGCGGAGTCCTACTTGACGTTCACCGCGGCCCAGGCCCGGTTGACCGCCGCGTGCTCGGGTGAGCCGGCGCCGTAGAGGTCGGCGGTGGCGGCGAGGGTGCCGGTGCGGGCGGCGGCGTAGTTGGTGCTGGAGGTGAACTTGGTGGTCAGGGCGCGGTACCAGATCTTCTCGGCCTTGTCGCGGCCGATGCCGGTGACGGGCTGGTTGTCGACGGTGGGGGAGTCGTAGGCGACGCCGTTGATGGTCTTGGCGCCGCTGCCCTCCGCGAGCAGGTAGAAGAAGTGGTTGGCGATGCCCGAGGAGTAGTGGACGTTGACGCTGCCGGCGCTGGAGGTCCAGTAGTCGAGGCTCTTGCCGTCCTTGGAGGGCTTGTCCATGTAGCGCAGGGGTTTGCCGTCGCCGCGGATGTTGATCTTCTCGCCGATGAGGTAGTCGCCGGTGTCGGTGGTGTTGGCGGCGTGGAACTCGGTGGTGGAGCCGAAGATGTCGCTGGTGGCCTCGTTGAGGCCGCCGGACTCGCCGGAGTAGATCAAACCCGCGGTGGCGGAGGTGACGCCGTGGCTCATCTCGTGGGCGGCGACGTCGATGCTGGTCAGCGGGTTGCGGTTCTGGGCGCCGTCGCCGTAGGTCATGCAGAAGCAGGAGTCGGACCAGAAGGCGTTGCTGTAGTTGTTGCCGTAGTGGACCTTGCTCAGAGCGCCCTGGCCGTTGTTCTTGATGCCGGTGCGGCCATGGACCGTCTTGTAGTAGTCCCAGGTCTTGGCGGCGCCGAAGGCGGCGTCGACGCCGGCGGTGGCCTTGTCGGTGTAGGTGCCGTTGCCCCACTTGTTGTCGGCGTCGGTGAACAGAGTGCCGGTGCCCGAGCCGTTGTTGAGGTTGTTGACGGCCTGGTTGCCGCGGGCGGGGTCCTTGAGCTGGAACGTCGCGCCGGACTGGGTGGTGCTGAGGCCGACGGTGCCGCTGTAGGTGGACTGGCCGGTGCCGTCGGCGTTGTGGACGCCGTCGTAGGTCAGCAGGGTCTGGCCGGTGCGGGCGTCTGTGAAGGTGTGCAGCTCGCTGGGGGTCTGGTCGTCCTTGACGCTGTGCGTGACGGTCTCGCGGGCGAGGACGGGCGAGGTGCCGAGGGCGAACACGACGAGCGTGCCGGTCGAGGCGGTGGCGGGTGCGGTGGTGTCGAGGCCGGCGAGGGAGGCTTCGGACGCCTTGCTCACGGCCGTGACCTGGCCGGCCTTCTGTGCGACGACGAGGTCACCGCCGATGACCTTCAGGCCGTCGAGGGTGCGGTCGAAGCGGAGGTGCACGGTGCCGTCGGCGTCGCGGACGACGTCGCGCGGGACGAGCCGTTCACCGCTGGACAGGCCGAGGGCGGTGGAGATCGTCCCCGCCTGCTCGGCTGCCGCGTGCAGAGCTTCCTGGTTCGCGAGCAGCGGGTTGACCGGCTGTGGCGCCGCGCCGGCTCCTGGCGTGCCCGTGGCGGCGAAGGCCGCCGCGGCCACCAGGGCCGTGGTGAGGCCCAGGGTTGTGCGCTTCATGAACGCTCCTTGTTCCGGTGCAGGGAGTGATCGCCCCGGCGTTACAGGGGTGCCGGGGTGGTCACCGTTGGAACAGCCCGACCATCGTCGATGACCGGGCGTGGCGATCGTATTGCTCTCGGTGCATGCGACCAGCCACTCCCAAGATGCGAGATCAATTCATGAAACGCGGCTGCGGCGCTGGTCAGAACGCCGGGTTTTGCCCGAATGGCGGGACAAAAGAGCAGCTCAAACGGCGTGGAAACGCCACGGAAACGTTCCGGAACACGCGTGCGTCCGGCCCAGCGCGTTACGCCGTCCGGTTCAGCCCTGCCGGAGGGGATCTTGTTTACAGTTAACTACGCAGAGTGAGAGGTGAGTCACAGATTCACAGGCCGAGGCGGGTCACGGCGTTGTCCTCGAGCGGGTTGGCCGTGCGGATGTAGCGGTGCACCGTGCGCGGGTTGGTCCACCGGCCCTGCCGCATGATCTCCCGGTCGCTCGCCCCGCCCAGCGCCGCCTGCGTCGCGAACCCCGCCCGCAGCGAGTGCCCGCCGAACAACGCCGGGTCCAGGCCCGCGCGCACCGCGTACCGCTTCACCAGCTCCGCCACCGCGCGCCCCGACATCGCCCTGCCGCTGACGCCGCCGTGGCGGTTGATGATCGGGAACACCGGCCCCCGCCGGTCGGCGGGCTGGTAGCCGTGGCAGCGGTGCAGGCCGGTCTCGGTGACCTCGCGGCCCTCGAGCACGTCGGCCCAGTCCGCGAACGCGCACACCGGGCAGGTCGGGCGTCGGCTGCCGCGCGGCAGCACCACCTGCTGCTGGTGGCGGCCCGTCTGGTCGGTCTTCGTCGTGCCCAGCCGGATCAGCAGCAGCGGTTCGTGCGTGCGCGGGTCCACGTCCACCGTCACGTCGTCGAACTCGATCGCCGCGAGCTCGCTGCGCCGCAACGCCCCCGCGAACCCCACCAGCAGCAGCAGCGCGTCGCGGGCGCGGGCCGGTCCCTCGGCGGGGCGTTCGGCGAGCAACGCCTCCAGGGTCTCCAGCAGCACCGGCCGCTTGCGCTTGGGCTGGGCCTTGCGGGAGCGGCGCACACCGCGCAGCGTCAGCCGCACGACGTCGCTGCGCGTCGGGCTCGGCAGCCCGTTCGCCGCGTGCACCGCCGAGATCGCCGCAGACTTGCGCTCCAGCGTCGAGGCCCCGAACGCGGGCGAACCGTCCGGCTTCACCGTGTCCGCCGCGACCGCCAGGTACACCGCCACGTCCAGCGGATCGGCGGGCAGCGCCTGCCGGCCCTCCGCCTGGCACCACGCGGCCCACGCGACCCAGTCCGACCGGTAGGCGCGCACCGTGTTCGGCGACTGCGCGCTGCGCAGGTACCCGGCCAGCGACGCCGCCTGCTCGTCGTCGAACCTCTCGCGCACGCTCGCGAGCGCGCCGACGTCGATCAGGACCGAGTGCGACACCCTGACCAGCGCGTGCTGGACGGGTTCGGGCAGGCTCACACCCGCGATGGTAGTCCTCTGATCAACTCCACCACCTCGCGCGGCGTGAACTCCAGACCGCTCAGGCCCACGCTCACCTCGAAGCTGCTGCGGCCCGGATCCGGGTTCGACCGCGCGTAGAGGAACAGCCGGATCCCCGTCTCCTCCAGCAGGTGCTGCGCCGCCCGTTGCGCGTCGTGCCGGGACATCGGCAGGTGGACGTGGAACAGGGGAGTGGCCGGCACGTGCGGGACGGTGTGGGCGAAGCCGTCGGCGTTGATCGCCTCGGCCAGCGCCTGGGCGTGCGCCTTGAACTCCGCCATGCGCGGCAGGTTCGCCTCCATGCCCATCAACGCGATCGCCGCGAGCGGCCACGCGTCCACGATCGCCCCGCCCATGCGGCGCCGCCACACCGCCGCCTGCCCGATCGTGTCCTCGTCGCCCGCGAGGACCGCGCCCCGCACACCTTCGAGTCCTTTGTAGAGCGACACGTACACGGTGTCGAACAACGCGGCGATCTCCGCGAACGTGGCGTCGTAGCCGGTCTGCGCCTCCCACAACCGTGCCCCGTCGCAGTGCGCGGCCCCGCCGGACTGCCGCGTCCACGCCGTCTGCGCGGCCAGGTCGGCGAAGTCCGGCAGCAGACCGCCGATGTCGCGTTGCGGCAGCTCGAACACCACCGCCGCGAGCGGTTCCTTCACCGCCCTGAGGTCGTCGAGGCCGAACAGCTCGTTGCGGTCGCCAACCGGGTGGAACCACAGGTCGTGCAGCGCGTTGTAGCCCTGGTTCTCCCACACGTGCAGATGCGTCTGCGGATGACCCGCGAACGCGCGGCGGCCCGTGCGTTCGGCGTGCACGCGCAGCACCACCTGCTGCGCCATCGTGCCCGAGGGGAAGAACAACGCGCTGGGCTTGCCGAGCAGGCCCGCGACCCGTTCCTCCAGCATCCGCACCGGGTCCTGCGGGGCGAGACCGGGCGTAACCCACTCGGCGAGACGGCGCGACACCTCGTGCGGTGACTTGCGCGGACCACTGTGCTGCGACAGAGAGCGGCGAACGTCCATGCCCCAGACACTACCTATTGCCATTAAGTTGCAATAGGGCCGTTTGTCGTGGTCAGGCCGCCGCCAACCGCGCGTCCAGCTCCTGCTCGTCCGCCACGAACCACAGCTGCCGCCCCCGGTTCGACTCGAACACGAAGTCCCGCAACGCCGTGCTCGCCGCCACCTGCTCGGAGACGTCCCCGAGCACGACCACGCCGAACCCGTACTGCTGGAACTTCTGCACCACCGCGCCCGCCACCCGCGTGCGCAGCACCAGGAACTCCGGCGCCAACCGCGCCACCGGCAGCACCAGCCAGCTCACGTCCTGGCCCCACAACGTGCCGATCAGGTCCACAGCGGACTGCTCGTCGCCGATCACCGGACCGTCCTCGGCGCACATCAGCACCGTCGCGCCGTGGCGCGTCCGCACAACATCAGGCATGGCACCGCAACCTAGCCGCGCCGGGCGGCCGCTGTCGCGCGCAATACGCCCATGATCACCTGCTAGCGTCACCGCCACGCGAACGAGCAGGAGGAGGTGAGTCCCATCACCGCGGTCGACATCGATGGGCGTTCCCTCCCCACCCCGGCCTGACGCCACCCCCGCGCGTCGCCACGGGAGCGCCCCCCGCTCCGAAAGGCGACAGGCCCATGCGCTTCACCTCGCACACCACCTCCGACGGCGTCACCCAGCGCGACTTCGTGCTCGGCGACGTCCCCGGCACCCTCTGGACCCCCGCCGGTGATCCCACCGGGCTCGTCCTCAGCGCGCACGGCGGAGGCCAGCACAAACACGCCCCCGGCATGATCGGCCGGGCCCACCGCTGCGCCCGCGCCGGGCTCGCCGTCGTCACCCTCGACGCGCCCGGTCACGGCAACCGCGCCCGGTCGGCCGACGACGAGCGGTTCGCCGCCGAGATCCGTTCCCTCGTCGCGGCCGGGCACAACGCCGGGCCGGTGGTCGCCCGGTACAACGCGTTGCAAGCCTCGCGGGCGATCCCGGAATGGCAGTCGGTGCTCGACGCCCTGCTCGGCTCGGAGGTGGCTGTGGGCGACCGGGTCGGGTTCTGGGGCGTGTCGATGGGCAGCGCCGTCGGCATTCCGCTGCTGGCCGCCGAACCCGCGTCCGCCGCGCCGTGCTCGGGCTGATCGGCACCACCGACGCCCTCGCCGCCGCGGCCGCTCGGATCGCCGCGCCTGTGCGGTTCCTGCTGCAGTGGGACGACCGGCTCGTCGCCCGCGACGCCGGTCTCGCGTTGTTCGACGCCTTCGCAAGCGCCCGCAAGTCGTTGCACGCCAACCCCGGCGGGCACGGGGACGTGCCCGAGCACGAGATCGACAGCGCCGTCGCGTTCCTCGGCGGCCGTCCCAGCTGAACGGACTCGCGCGGATCGGTCCGGGCGGCGCCTCCGGCGTGACCTCCCCGCGCCCTGCCGCGCAACTGGAACCGGTCAGCGCGTCCGCGACCGTTCCGCACTGCCCTGAGCCGGGCCGAACCGCGACCGTCGCGTACGACCCCCAGCGTGGCGAAAATGCGGGGCAGGTGCGGGTGGGACTTGGGTAGCGTCGCGCCCCATGCGTGATCTTGTGGCGTTGCCCAAAGCCCACCTGCACGTCCACCTCGAAAGCACCGTGCGCGCGGACACCCTCGCCGAACTCGCCTCACACCACGGCGTGGACGTGCCCGCCGCGCAGGCCGGGACGTTCGGCGGGTTCGCGCAGTTCGCCGCCCACAACGGGGCAGTGCGGGACTGCCTGCGGCGAGCCGAGGACTTCCACCGGATCGCGTACGAGTTCTGCGCCGAGGAAGCAGCGCAGGGGACCCGGTACGCCGAGGTCACGTTCACCGCGGCAGCGCACGGAGAACGACTCGGTGATCCGGACATGCCGCTCGAGGCGGTGTTGTCCGGGCTCGCCGCAGGACAGGCCGCCCACGGCATCGAATGCCGTGTGATCGTGGACCACCCCAGGAAGCGATCGGTCGCGCGGTTCGAGGAGTCGCTGCGGCTCGCGGCCGCGCACCCGCGGGTCGTGGCGATCGGCACCGCGGGCGAGGAGAACCACCCGCTCACCCCGTTCACCGCCGTGTTCCACGCCGCCCGCGACGCCGGCGTCGGACTCGTGCACCACGCCGGAGAGTGCTGCGGGGCACCGAGCGTCGCCGAAGCCGTCACCACCGGGCTCGCCGACCGGATCGGCCACGGCTTCCGCGCACTCGAGGACCCGGAGGTCGTCGCACTGCTGCGGGACCGCGCCACACCGCTCGAAGTCTGCCCGTCGTCGAACGTCGCGCTGGGACTGGTCGAATCGCTCTCCTCTCACCCGCTACCACTTCTCATCGACGCCGGCCTGACCGTCACGCTCAACACCGACATCCCCGCCACCACCGGCACCACGCTCACCGACGAGTACCGCCTGCTGCGCGAACACCTCGGCTTCGACGACGACACCCTGGCCTGCCTCGCCGCCAACGCCGTCGACGCCTCCTTCGCACCCGAGGACACGAAAACCGCGCTGCGTCAGGACATCGCCACCTGGCGAGCCGGCTCGTAACACACCAGCCCGTGCCGGGCCGCCAGCAACGACACCAGCTCCACCACCTGCCGCTGCCCCGGCCACACCACGTGCACGATCACCGCGTCCACCCCCACCGTCAGCGCCTCGTCCCACGACACCGGCGACGACGGATCAGGCGACGTGCGCCGCAGCTCCCGCACGAACGCCGCCACCGCCGGCTCGAACGCGCCCAGCGGCGAGGACCGCAACTCCGCGTACCGGGCCGCGGCCTCGGCGAACGACGCCGGACCAGGAGCCCGCCACACCACGACATCGACCGGCACGCTGTCCGCCTCGTCCATCACGCCACCTCCGCACACGCCGACCGCGCGACCCGCACGCCGCTCCCCGCCGACGCCGTGGCGCCGGACCGCCCAGGGGAACGCGTCGAGGTCCATGTCCGAGACGCTAGCGAGGGGGTCTGACAATTTTGGACGCCTCGACATCCGCGCAGCTCAGGGGCGGTCGGATGGTGCCGTCCGAGCTGCGGCGGGGGAAGTGCGGCGGGACAGCTGCGGCAGCGAGGTGAGGCAGGGGGAGGTGGCAGCGGGAGGTGGCAGCGGGAGGTGGCTAAGCCGACCCTGCGACCAGGGCGCAGGGGTGTGGCGCGGTGACGAGGTCGCGCCGCCGGGGACGCCAGAAGCGACGAATGGTCAAGGCCAGCGACCTCGCTGCGGACGCCGCCAAGTCGTAGCCGCGTCGCCGGGCGCCTGAAGGCTCAGGCCGCGTCCTCCAGCCCACCGGACAGCTCCCACAGACGCGGCAACCGCAGCGCCGCCTCCGCCGGCGAGTCCAGGTCCCACACCTCCCCGGTGAACAGGCCCGCGTCCGCCACCGGCACGTGACCCAGGATCGCCAGGGCGTTGTCCAGCGACCGGCCCGTCGCGATGAAGAACGCCTCCCGCGCCACCCCCGACAGGCCCTCCCACAGCGGCCACGCCGACTCCGGCCACGACGGGGCGCCGACCGCCAGCAGCGTGCGGACCGCCGGCACGTCCGCCAGGGCGTCCGGGAACGCCGCCACCGAGGCGAGCACCGACCGGCCCAGCCCGATCAGCCACGACTGGAACTCGACGAAACGGTCCGCCGAACACATTCCGTCGCACAACAAATAAGCGGCGTGCCAGTGCGCGAACGTGTTCACACGGCCACGCGAGGCGCCCAGTAACGTCTCGAAACCACAAATGTCACCCGGCGGCAGCAAGGCCAGTCGCGAGGTCAGCCACACGCGCCGTTCGTGCTGGTCAGAGCTAGCGGAAGCCGACTGGTCGAGCAGAGCCCAGAAGACGTCGAGATCCATGAGAACGACGTTATCGGACAGGTCTGACAATTCCCGGAGGTCGGAAACTACGCAGGCTTGCCGAACAGCGACCACAACCGCGGAATGCGGCGCGCGATGTCCGCCGGGGCCTCCATCTCCACCTCCTCCCCGCCCGGATCGACGTCGAACGCCCGCGTCTGGCCCCGCATCGCCAGCAGCTCGTCCAGGTCGCCGGAGCCGAACGCCTCATCAGGCACCCGGTACAGCGACTCCCACTCCGGCCAGTCCTCGTCCGCCCAGTCGTCCACCGTGCCCAGCGCCGCGAGCCGCCGCACCGCCGGCACCGACGCCAGGGCGTCCGGCGACGCCGCGACCGAGGAGAACACCCGCGAGCCCTGGCCGATCAGCCACGCCTGGAAGTAGAAGAACGAGTCCATCCCGCACAGGCCCGCGCAGATCAGCGTGGCCGCCTGCCAATGGGCCCACGTGTCCACCCGGCCGCGCTCACGATCGAGCAGCACCGCGAAGTCGGCGATCTCACCCGGCGGCAGCGCGGCGAGCCGGCTCACCAGCCGTTGTTCCTGGTCAGGTGCGGCCGCCACCGCGTCGTCGACCAGGTTCCAGAAGCCCTCGACGTCCACACCGGGACGGTAGCGAGGGGGTCTGACAGTTATTGACGCGAAGGAACCGCGACCGCCTGACTATCCTTGAGCCCAAATGGACACCCCGCACGCTGAACTGCACAAACGCCTGCCCGAGCTCATGCCGCGTGATCAACGCCGGCTCGCCAGGCGCCTCGACGGCGCACGCAAGGTCAAGGACCCGCTCGCGCGCAAGAAGATCCTCGAGGAGATCGCCGCCCAGATCGACGAGGCCGCGCTCAAGGTCGCGCTGCGCCGGGAGTCCGTTCCCAAGATCAGCTACCCCGCCGAACTGCCCGTCAGCCAGCGCAAAGACGACATCAAGGACCTGATCGCAGCGAATCAGGTCGTGATCGTCGCCGGCGAGACCGGTTCCGGCAAGACCACGCAGCTGCCCAAGATCTGCCTCGAGCTCGGCCGCGGTGTCACCGGCCAGATCGGGCACACCCAGCCGCGGCGCATCGCCGCCCGCACCGTCGCCGAACGCGTCGCGGAGGAGCTGGGCACCAAGCTCGGTGACACGATCGGGTACAAGGTCCGGTTCACCGACCAGTCCGGCGACGAGACGCTGGTCAAGCTCATGACCGACGGCATCCTGCTCGCCGAGATCCAGACCGACCCCACGCTGAGCCGCTACGACACGATCATCATCGACGAGGCCCACGAACGCAGCCTCAACGTCGACTTCCTGCTCGGCTACCTCAAGCAGCTGCTGCCGCGCCGCCCCGACCTCAAGATCGTCATCACCTCCGCCACGATCGACCCGCAGCGCTTCAGCCAGCACTTCGGCGACGCCCCGGTCATCGAGGTCTCCGGCCGCACCTACCCGGTCGAGACCCGCTACCGGCCGCTGGAGGAGGACGACGACCAGACCCAGGGCATCATCAACGCCGTCCACGAGCTGCAGGCCGAAGGCCCCGGCGACGTCCTGGTGTTCCTCTCCGGCGAACGCGAGATCCGCGACACCGCCGACGCCCTCAAAGCCGAGGACCTCAAGAACACCGAGATCCTGCCGCTGTACGCGCGGCTGAGCGTCGGCGAGCAGCACCGCGTCTTCCAGCGCCACACCGGCCGGCGGATCGTGCTGGCCACCAACGTCGCCGAGACCAGCCTCACCGTGCCCGGCATCAAGTACGTCGTGGACCCCGGCAACGCCCGCATCTCCCGCTACAGCCACCGCCTCAAGGTCCAGCGGCTGCCCATCGAACCGATCTCCCAGGCGAGCGCGAACCAGCGCAAGGGCCGCTGCGGCCGCGTCAGCGAGGGCATCTGCATCCGCCTGTACTCCGAGGAGGACTTCGAGGCCCGCCCCGAGTTCACCGACGCGGAGATCCTGCGCACCAACCTCGCCAGCGTCATCCTGCAGATGACCAACATCGGCCTCGGCGACGTCGCCAAGTTCCCGTTCATCGACCCGCCGGACTCCCGCAACATCAACGACGGCATCGGCCTGCTGCAGGAGCTCGGCGCGATCAACGCCGCCGAACGCAAGCTCACCCCGACCGGCCGCAAGCTCGCCGCCCTGCCGGTCGACCCGCGCCTGGGCCGCATGGTCCTCGAGGCCGACACCACCGGCTGCCTCAAAGAGGTCATGATCATCGCGGCGGCACTGTCCATCCAGGACCCCCGCGAACGGCCCGCCGACCAGCAGGAGGCCGCGACCCAGCAGCACGCGCGGTTCGTCGACAAGGAATCCGACTTCGTCACCTTCCTCAACCTGTGGCAGTACCTCAAGGAACAGCAGAAGGAACTGTCCGGCAACCAGTTCCGCAAGCGCTGCAAGGCCGAGTTCCTCAACTACCTGCGCGTGCGCGAGTGGCAGGACATCTACCTGCAGCTGCGGCAGGTCGCCAAGCAGATCGGCATGCACGTCAACGACCAGCCCGGCGACGCCCGCAACATCCACATCGCGCTGCTGTCCGGTCTGCTCAGCCACATCGGCGTCAAGGACGTCCTCAAGAAGCAGGCCCCCAACGAGAAACGGCGCCCGCTCACGGAGTTCCTCGGCGCCCGCAACGCCAAGTTCGCGATCTTCCCCGGCAGTGCGCTGGCGAAGAAGCCGCCGCAGTGGGTGATGGCCGCCGAGCTCGTCGAGACCAGCCGCCTGTGGGGCCGCATCGTCGCCAAGATCGAACCCGAGTGGGCCGAACGCCTCGGCGAGCACGTCGTCAAACGCCAGTACAGCGAACCGCACTGGGAGACCAAGCGCGGCAGCGTCGTCGCCCTGGAGAAGGTCACGCTCTACGGGGTGCCGATCGTCGCCGGCCGCAAGGTCAACTACGGGCGCATCGACCCCGAGCTGTCCCGCGAGCTGTTCATCCGGCACGCCCTGGTGCAGGGGGAGTGGACCACGCACCACCGGTTCTTCCACACCAACCGGGCGCTGCTCGAGGAGGTCGGCGAGCTGGAGAACCGGGCGCGGCGCCGCGACATCGTCGTCGACGAGGAGACCCTCTTCGAGTTCTACGACAAGCGCGTCGCCCCCGAGGTCGTCTCCGCCCGGCACTTCGACTCGTGGTGGAAGAAGCAGAAGAACAAGAACCAGCTCACCTTCACCAAGGAGATGCTGGTCAACGACCGCGCCGACGTCAGCGCCGACGCCTACCCCGACCAGTGGCGCCAGGGCGAGCTCACGCTGCCGCTGAGCTACCACTTCGAACCCGGCAGCCGCAACGACGGCGTCACCGTCCAGCTGCCGCTGCCCGCCCTGACCACCCTGGACGACGACGCGTTCTCCTGGCAGATCCCCGGCCTGCGCCACGACCTCGTCGTCGCGCTCATCCGGTCGCTGCCCAAGCAGATCCGCCGCAACTTCGTGCCCGTCCCCGACGTCGCCACCGCCGTGCTGGCCCGCATCAAGCCGGGTGAGACGTCGTTGCTCGGCGGCGTCGAACGCGAACTGCGCGCGCTGACCGGCGTGACCGTGCACCGCGAGGACTGGCAGTTCGACGCCGTCCCCGACCACCTCAAGCTCACCTTCCAGGTCGTCGACGAGCACAACCGCACCCTCGCCGAGGGCAAGGACATCGCCGTGCTCAAGGAGAAGCTGCGCGACGAGGTCCGCGAGTCGCTGTCGCAGGCCGCCGGGCACCTCGAACGCACCGGCCTCACCACCTGGGACTTCGACGCGCTGCCGCGCACCATCGAGCAACGGCAGTCCGGCATCACCGTCACCGCCTACCCGTCGCTGGTCGACCAGGGCGAGAGCGCCGCGATCAAGGTCCTCGACACCCCCGGCCGGCAGGCCTTCGCCCACCGCCGCGGCGTGCGCAGACTCCTGCTGCTCGGCGTCAACTCACCGGTCAAGCACCTGCAACGGCACCTCGACAACGGCGCCAAGCTCGCGTTGACCCGCAACCCGCACGGCAGCGTCGCCGCCCTGCTCGCCGACTGCATCATGGCCGCCGTCGACCGGCTCATGGGCGACCCGGCCTGGGACGCCAAGTCCTACGCCGCGCAGCTCAAGAAGGTGCAGGCCGCGCTCAACGACACCACGTGGGTCGTCGTGCAGGAGGTCCGCAAGGTCCTCGAAGCCCACCACGAGGCCGAGCTGAAGCTCTCGGGTCTCAAGGGCGCCCCGGACTCCGCGAACGACATCCGCGCGCACCTGAACTCGTTGGTGTACAAGGGGTTCGTGACGCACACCGGGTATGACCGGCTGCCCGACCTCGTGCGGTACCTCAAGGGCGTGTCGCGGCGGATCGAGAAGCTGCCCGAGAACCCGCGCCGCGACCTCGACTGGACGAACCAGGTCCACCAGGTCCACGCCGAGTACCGGGAGCTGCGCGCCCAGACGCCCGTCGACGAACCCGCTCCCGAGCTCGACGAGATCCGCTGGATGATCGAGGAACTGCGCCTGTCCTACTTCGCCCAGACCATCAAGACCCGGTACAGCATCAGCGACAAGCGCATCTACAAAGCACTCGACGCCGTACCGCTGTAGGCCGCTACCGTGGCACATGCACTTCCCTGGGGATTCCACGTGGCAGGTGTCCAGCGGCAGCGGAGACGCCTTCGTCCTCTACGTCCGTGACGCGATGGGCGTCAGCACCCCGACCGCCGACTCGATCCCGCCCCTGACCCCGCCGGTCGAGCGCCTGCACGACGTGTACGTGCCGGAGACCTTCGGGTCGGGGTGGGACCGGTGGTGGACGGAGTCGCTCACCACCGGCGGCGGTGGCCGCCCACCCGTCGGCGTGCCCGAGCACCTGCGCGAGGCCTACCAGCGGTGGCGGCCCGACCACACCTCGCCCGAGCAGACCCGGCGCCGCGATGCCGCCCGCCGGCACTCCTACGAGCTGCTCACGGAGATCGTCGACCAGCTCACCACCGAGCTCGGCCACCCACCGAGATTCAGCTTCACACTCGTCGAAATCCCCGTGCAGGGGCAGTTCTGGCGTCGCGTCGGCACGCACACCGCGCTGGTGTCCGACGAGCTCAGGGCCTCGCGCAACCTCCTCGCGCCCCTGGAGTCAGTCCTGCGCGAGCTCGCCCAGTAGCGCCTCACCCGTGCGGAACAGCTGCTCCAGCAACGGCCGCAGCAACACCCCCGCCGGCGTCAGCGCGTACGACGTGCGCACCGGGAACCCGGGGGAGCGGGTGCACACCACCAACCCCTGCGCCACCAACGACTCCAGCCGCTCGGTCAGCACCTTCGCGCTCAACGTCGGCAACCCCGCCCGCAGCTGCGAGAACGACCGCGGCCCGGCCAGCAGGTCCCGCACCACCAGCGTCGCCCACCGGCCGCTGACCGCCGCCAGCGCCACCTCCACCGGGCAGTCCTCGGTCGGGCGGTCCCAGGTCACCGTTTGGTGACCCACTTCGGCGGGAGCGACGCTGTCGGCATGCACCCCTCCAGTGTCGCCCACGCCTTCGCCGCCGCGTTCAACTCCCGCGACCCCGAGGCCGTCGACGCCGTCTACGAACCCGGCGGCCTGTTCGTCCCCGAACCCGGCACCGTCGTCACCGGGCGGGACCGGCGTGACGCCAACCAGCGGTTCCTCGCACGAGGCCTGCCCATCGACGTCACGCCCCGGCACGTCTACGAACACGACGGCATCGCCCTGCTCGTCGTCGACTGGACCATCGGCGACGTGACCGGTACCGCCACCGACGTCGCCCGCAGGGGTGCGGACGGCCGGTGGCGGTACGTGATCGACAACCCCTTCGGCACCCGCTAACCCGGCGGCGGCTCCAGGGCACCGGTCATGATCGCCACCGCGTCCGACATCGACACCGACTTCGGGTCCACCACCGCCTTGCGGCGGCCCAGGCGCTGGATGTGGATGCGGTCGGCGACCTCGAACACGTGCGGCATGTTGTGGCTGATCAGGATCACCGGCAGGCCCCGCTCGCGGACCTGCAGCACCAGGTCCAGCACCGCGCGGGACTCCCGCACACCCAGCGCCGCGGTCGGTTCGTCCATGATCACCACCCGGCTGCCGAACGCCGCCGCCCGCGCCACCGCCACGGCCTGGCGCTGGCCGCCCGACAGGGTCTCGACGGCCTGGCCGGGGTTCTGGATCGTCATGATCCCCAGCGCGTCGAGCTGCCGGCGCGCCTCCTCCCGCATGCCCGAGCGGTCGAGCATCCGGAACACCGAGCCCAGCACGCCCTTGCGGCGCAGCTCCCGGCCCAGGAACAGGTTCGCCGCGATGTCGAGCGACGGCGACACCGCCAGCGACTGGTGCACCGTCTCGATCCCCGCCCGCCGCGCGTCGAGCGGTGTGGAGAACGACACGGGGGAGCCGTCGAGGAAGATCTCGCCCTCGTCCGGCACCACCGCCCCCGACAGGGCCTTGATCAGCGACGACTTGCCCGCGCCGTTGTCGCCGATCACCGCCAGGATCTCGCCCGGCAGCAGCTCCAGGTCCGAGCCCGCCAGCGCCGTGACCTTCCCGTACCGCTTGACCAGGCCGGTCGCCTGCAACACCGGGGTCATGACCTGACCTTCCTGATCCACTGGTCCAGCGACACCGCCACGATGATCAGCACACCCACGGCCATCGTCTGCCACAGCACGTCCACTCCGGCCAGCGCGAGGCCGTTGCGGAACACGCCGACGATCAGCGCGCCGATCAGCGACCCCACCACCGCGCCGCGGCCGCCGAACAGCGACGTCCCGCCGATCACGACCGCGGTGATCGAGTCGAGGTTGTCGGTCTGTCCCGCCTGCGGGCTCGCCGACGCGATCCGGCCGATCAGCGTCCACGCCGCCAGCGCGTAGATCAGCCCCGCCGTCGCGTACACGCTCAGCAGCACCTTCGCCGTGCGGATACCGGACAGGCGCGCGGCCTCCACGTCGTCACCGGTGGCGTAGACGTGCCGGCCCCACGCGGTGTTCTTCAGCACGAACGCCATCGCCGCCACCAGCAGCACGAGCATGATCGAGCCGTAGGTGATGCGCGTGCCGCCCACGGTGAACGTCTGCCCGGTCCACAGCAGCAACGACGGCATGTCCGTGCCCCGGATCGTCGCGCTGCCCGAGTACCAGAGGTTCAGCGCGAAGAACACGTTGAGCGTGCCGAGGGTGACGATGAACGGCGGCAGCTTCAGCCGCGTCACCAGCAGCCCGTTGAGCAGCCCGCACAGCGTGCCCACGACAAACCCGAGCAGCAGCGCGGGCAGGCCCGGCAGCCCGGTCTCGGATGCGACCTTCGCCATCACGATCGAGGTCAGCACCATGATCGCCCCGCACGACAGGTCGATGCCCGCCGTGAGGATCACGATCGTCTGCCCGACCGCGAGCGTGCCGACCACCGCCACCTGCTGCAGGATCAGCGAGATGTTGCCCGGTGTCAGGAACCGGTCCGACAGCAGCGCGAACACGACCACCGCGACCAGCAGCACCACCGCCGGGCCGATCGTCGCCTGCGCGTGCAGCAGGTGCTGCAGCCGCGTCAGCGGCGAGGTCTCGCGTGACTCCACCACGGCCATGTGATCAGCCCCAGCAGTTCTGCAGGCCCCACGCCGAGTCCTTCGACTCGACGCCGTCCGCCGGCTGGTCGGTCACCAGCGTGACGCCGGTGTCGGTGTTCTGCGGCTTCGACCCGTCCTTGGCGAACTTCGCCACCGCCTCCACGCCGAGCTGCGCCATCTTCAGCGGGTACTGCTGCGAGGTCGCCCCGATCACCCCGGCCTTGACGTTGTTCACGCCCGGGCAGCCGCCGTCGACCGACACGATCACCACGTCCTTCTCCTTGCCCGCCGCCTTGAGCGCCTCGTACGCGCCCGCCGCCGCCGGCTCGTTGATCGTGTAGACGAGGTTGATCGACGGGTCCTTCTGCAGCAGGTTCTCCATCGCCCGCCGCCCGCCCGAGGGGTCGCCGTCGGTCACGTCGTGGCCCACGATCCGCGGGTCGGACTCGTCACCGATGCGGGTCTTGTCCTTCACGTCGACGCCGAAACCCTCCAGGAACCCCTGGTCGCGCTGCACGTCCACCGACACCTGGTTCGGGTTGAGGTCCAGCAGCGCGATCTTCGCCTGCTTGCCCTCCTTGGCGAACTTCGACTTCGCCCACTGCCCGATCAGCAGCCCGGCCTGGTAGTTGTCGGTCGCGAACGTCGCGTCCGCGGCGTCAGCCGGTTCGAGCTGGGTGTCCAGGGCGATCACCAGCAGCCCCGCCGCCCGCGCCTTGTCCACCGACGGCACGATCGCCTTCGAGTCGCTCGGCGTGATCAGGATGCCCTTCGCGCCCGACGCGATCAGGTTCTCGATCGCGTCCACCTGCGACTGGTTGTCGCCGTCCTGCTTGCCCGCGAACGACTGCACCGTCGCACCCGAGGACCCCGCCGCCTGCTGCGCGCCCTCCTTCATCTTCACGAAGAACGGGTTCGTGTCCGTCTTCGTCACCAGCCCCACCAGCGTCGACCCGCCGCCGGACGATCCACCACCTCCGCACGCGGTGAGCACGAGCAACGCCGCTGCGCCGACAACCCCGACCGTTCTGCGCATGACACACTCCTACGTCAACGTTGACGTAACCACTCCTCCGCGGTCTCACCGCGAGTAACGGTGAAGCGGCTACATGTGATATCGATCGGGTATACCGTTCGCGTCATCGTTGACGCAAGGGTCGAAGGGCACCGGCATGGACAGACGCGAACCCACGATGCGCGACGTCGCCGCGCTCGCGAAGGTCAGCACCAAGACCGTCTCCCGCGTCATCAACGGCCTGCCCGGCGCCGGCGCCGAGGTCGCCGACCGCGTCCGCGCCGCCGCCCGCACCCTGGGCTACCGGCCCAACCTCACCGCGAGCGCGCTGCGCCGCTCCGACCGCCGCAGCGCCACCATCGGCGTGCTGTTCGAGGACCTGTCCAACCCGTTCGACGCCGCCCTGCTGCGCGCCGTCGAGGACCACGCCCGCCGCAGCGGCGTCCTCGTCCTGGCCGGCAGCAACGAGGACGACCGCGTCCTGCAACGCGAACTGCTCGTCTCGCTGTCCGCCCGCCGCGTCGACGGCGTCGTCGTCATGGCCGCCGGCGGCCACCAGGACGCCCTGCAGCACGAACGCGAACGCGGCACCCCGATGGTGCTCGTCGACCGGCCGCCCACCTTCGGCGACACCGACTGCGTCACCACCACCAACCGCGAGAGCAGCCGCGACGCCGTCGCGCGCCTGGCCGCCCTCGGGCACCGCGACATCGCGTTCCTCGGCGACCGCCGCACCCTGTGGACCAGCCAGGAGCGCTACACCGGCTACCTCGAAGGCCTCGCCCGCGCCGGCGTCGCCCTGCGCACCGAGCTCGTGCACACCGACCTGCACGGCGCCGACCTCGCCGAGACCGCCACCGCCGCGCTGCTCGACCTCGACCGGCCCCCCACCGCGCTGTTCACCGCGCAGAACCTCGTCACCGTCGGCGCCCTGCGCGTGCTGCGCGCCCGCGACCTGCACCGCCGCGTCGCCGTCATCGGCTTCGACGACTTCCCGCTCGCCGACCTGCTCGAGCCCGCCGTCACCGTCGTGCGCCAGGACGTCCCCGGCATCGGCCGCAAAGCAGCCGAGCTCATCCTCGCCCGCGTCGACGGCGACACCTCACCCCCGGTGCACGCCGTCGTCCCCGCCGCCCTCGTCCCGCGCGGCTCCGGCGAGATCGCGCCTAGCTGACAGACACCACCGCGTCCACGACCTGCGGCCCCGAGTTCAGCACCGGGTCGTTGTGGTCGGCGCCGTCGATCTCCACCAGCGTCGCCCGCGCCGCCGTCGCCACCTCACGCGACTGCGCGGGCGGCACGACCGAGTCCCGCGTGCCCAGCAGCACCACCGTCGGCACGTCCACAGCGGACACCCGCTCGACCACCGGGTACTTGTCCTGCAACAACATCTTCACCGGCAGCCACGGGAAGTGGTGCGACCCCGCCGCCGCCAGCGACGTGAACGGAGACCGCAGCACCAGGCCCTTGGGAGCCCGGTAGGTGGCGAGCTCGGCCGCCACCGCCGCGCCCAGCGACTCCCCGAAGTACACGACCGGCCCGTCGATCAGGTCCAGCGCCGCCCGCGCGTCGTAGGTCAGACCCTCCTCCGTCGGCTTGCCGGGGTTGCCGCCGTAGCCGCGGTAGTCGAACAGCAGCACCGACAACCCGCGCGCCGTCAGCCCCCGCGCGAGCGACAACCTGCCCTCGCGGTTGCCGGCGTTGCCCGGGAACACGATCACCGTCGCGGGCGCGTCCGGCAGCTCGAAGTGCCAGCCGTCGAGCAGCAGGCCGTCCGCGGTGACGAGCCGGACGTCACGGCCGCCCGCCATCGCCTCGTCCGCGGACGGGAGCGGGCCGGGGGAGGGGAAGTACACCATTTTGCGCTGGAGACCGAAGACCACGGCGACGATGGTGACAACCACCGCCAGCGCGATCAACACCGCCCTCCGCATCGGCTCATTCCAGCAGAGTCCGAGGCCGCTGTCCCCGCCCCGCCGCGGGTATCGTCGCGCGACGATGACGAGGCAGAAGTTCCTGACCGCCGGGCACTCCACCCACGACCTCGGCACCTTCGCCGGCCTGCTGCTCGGGCACGGCGTCACCGCGGTCGCCGACGTGCGGTCCACCCCGTTCAGCCGCTTCGCGCCGCGGTTCAACCGGCACGCCCTCGAGCGCGCCCTGTCGGCGCGCGGGATCAAGTACGTCTTTCTCGGCGCCGAGTTGGGCGCGCGGCCCACCGACCCCGGCTGCTACGCCGGTGGCAGGGTCTCGTTCGCGCGGCTGGCCGCGAGCAGGCCGTTCACCAGCGGCATCGACCGCCTGCGGCGCGGCGCCCGGACCGAGCGGATCGCCGTCGTGTGCGCCGAGGGCGAACCGCTGGACTGCCACCGCACCGTCCTGGTGTCGCGCGTCCTGGCCGACGGCGGCGCCGACGTTGAGCACCTGCACGGCGACGGCCGCGCCGAACCGCACGCCGAGGCGATGCTGCGCCTGATGGCCACCTTCGGGCTGGCCGACGAAGACCTGTTCCGCACCCACGACGAACGCCTCGCCGACGCCCTGCGGCGTCAGGAGGCGCGCATCGCCCACCCGGCCTGAGCGCCGGGCGTCAGCTCTCCGGCGCGAACGGCACCAGCACCACGGTGATGTTGTCGTGCCCGCCCGCCTCCAGCGCCACCTTCACGAACTCCTCCGGCCCGCACGGCAGCAGCGGCTGCAGGTCCTCCGGCTCCGGCCGGTAGTTGTGCAGCCCGTCCGAGCACAGCAGGAACACCCCCGGCGACGTCGGCTGCACCGTCACCACCTGCGGCACCACCTGGCCCGCGTCCGCGCCGATCCACCGCGACAGCACGTGCGCGCGGCGGTCCGTGCGCGCCTGCTCCTCGGTCAGCACACCCTCCGCGACCAGCTGCGCCGCCCACGTGTCGTCCGTGGTGAGCTGCTTCGAGCCCTCGTCCGACAGCCAGTAGGCGCGCGAGTCGCCGACCCAGCCGATCGTCACCGACGAGCCCGACACCAGTGCCGAGACGAACGTGCACGACGGCGCCACCCCGCGCGCACCCGCCTCCATCGGTTCGTCCTCCACGAGCTTCTCCACCGCGGAGCACGACGCCGCCACGGCGTCGATCATCGCCTGCTCGGCGTCCGCGGAGTCGATCAGCGCGTTGAGCAGGACGTCCACCGCGGCGTCGGCGGCGGCCTGGGAGGCCTGCTCCGCCCGTTCCGAGGAGGCCACGCCGTCGCACACGACGGCGGCGACGCCCTTGCCCGCGACGTGCCCGAACGCCATCGAGTCCTCGTTGCGCGCGCGGCGCTTGCCCCGGTCCGACACGCCGGACACCGCGCCGAGCGTGTACTCGACCCGGTCGCGCGCCGAGGGCTGGTGCCGGCCGCACTGGGTGCAGTAGTCCTCGTCATCGATGTCGGGCGACCCGCACAGGATGCACGAGGCCTGCGCGGGACCGGTCGGTCCGCCCAGCGGCGTGCGGCGGACCAGCAGGTTGCGTCCGCACGCCTCGCAGAACCGGTCCTCCGCCGCCACCGGCGCGGAGCACTCCGGGCACTTCAGGGTGTCCATCAAACCAACGTCCTAGGCCTTACCGCGTTCGCGCGGTCCACCAATGCGATCCGTTCCTCCGGCGTGGCCGCGAACCGGGCCAGCGTGCGGTAGCGCGCCTCGAGACCCAGCCGAAGTTCGTGTTCGGAGAGTGCACAGTCCAGCACCTTGCCCTCGGCGGCCTGATTGCGGGTCACGTAGTCGTAGGCCGCCTCCAGCACCTCCGCCGACAGCTGCGTGTGCGAATGAACGTCGATGTCCAAGGCGTGCAACCGTTCCCCGGCCGCGACGAGGTCCTCGGCCGCGCAGTCGCCGAGCTGCGCGCGCACCGCCGCGATCTGCGCCGGCAAGTGTTGCGAAGATGTGTCCGGAACGGCCAGCAGCACCTCGACCGCCCGCGCCCGGTCCCCGCACGCCAGCAGCACCCGCGCCAGCCCGAACGCCGCCGACACGTACGAGTGATCCGTGCGCCACACGAGCTCGTACCAGCCCGCCGCGCTCTTGAGGTCGTCCGTCGCCTCGCAGCACACGCCCAGCGCCAGCTTCGGCGCCGCCTCGCCCGGCACCGCCGAGCACACCGCGTCGAAGAACCCCAGCGCGTCACCCGGCCGCTGGTCGGCGAGCGCCGCGAGGCCCCGGTACCAGTCCGGGCGCCAGTCCTCGGCGGGGTCGAGCTCCGGCTCGTCGAACATCGACGGCGCCGTCAGCGCCTCCAGCTCCCGCAGCGCCGCCCCGGTGTCCCCGGACTCGATCAGCACCCGCACGATCCGCAGCCGCACCTCCACCGTCAGCTCCGGTGCCTTGCGCAGCCCCTCCGGGTCCGACGTCGTCGCCGTCGCGAGCCACGACGCGGCCGCGTCCGAGGTGCTCACGCTCGGCGCGGGCAACGCCAGCGCCACCTCCCGCAGGTCCAGCGCGCCCTCCACGCCGAAGCGGCGGCGTTCCGGCGTGAACTGCCGCGACAGGCCCGGCCGCGCCACCCCGTCCTCGAGCGCGAGCACCTCGCGCAGCACGCCGGTGAGCTGCTCGGCCATGTCCTGGGCGCTGCAGAAGCGCAGCTCCGGGTTCGGGTTCGTCGCCCGCAGCAGCAGCCGGTGGAACGAGGAGAACCGCTCCAGCAGCGGCTCCTCCTGCGGCGTCGGCAGCCGGTCCTTGCACTTGCCCCGGAAGTCGAACGGGAAGCTCATCACCGCGAGCGCCCGGCCGACCGTGTAGATGTCGGAGAACACCGACGGGCCGATCGTGCCGATCTCCGGAGCCTGGTAGCCGACCGTGCCGTAGATGGGGGAGTGGTGGTCGTCGATGCGCCGCACCGCGCCCAGGTCGATCAGCTTGAGCTGCTCCTCGGTGTGGATCATGTTGTCCGGCTTGAAGTCGCAGTACAGCAGGCCCACGCCGTGCAGATAGCCGACCGCAGGCAGGATCTCCAGCACGTACGCGATGGCCTGCGCCAGCGGCAGCGCCTCGTCGCCGCGGCCCTCCCGGCGGCGGTTCGTGATCATGTCCTTGATCGACTCGCCGCCGACGTACTCCATTACGATGTACTCGACGAGCTTGCCGCTGGCCTTGTTCTCGTGGCGGATGAAGTTGTGGATCTTCACGATGTTCGGGTGCTCGACCTCGGCGAGGAACCGGCGCTCCGCCAGCGCCGCCGCCATCGCGTCCGCGTCGCCTGAGTCGAGCAGGCCTTTCAGCACCACCCACCGGTCGCTCACCGCGTGGTCCAGGGCCAGGTACAGCCAGCCCAGGCCACCGTGCGCGAGACACCCCAGCACCTCGTACTGGTCGTGCAGCACCTCGCCCGGCGCGAGCTTCGGCGTGAACGAGTAGGCGTGCCCGCACTGCGGGCAGAACCCCTCCACCCGGCCCGGCTTGTGCTCGGACGTGCGGCCGACCTTCTTGCCGCACTTCGAGCAGAACCGCTTCGCCTCCGGCACCTCGGGGTTCTCGAGCACCGCGGTCTTCGGGTCCCGGTACGGCACGCGCGGCACCTCGACCAGGCCCGCGCCCAGCCGGCCGCGGCTCATCGACCGGGCACTGCCGCGGCGCGCGCGTCCCGAGCTCGACCGCGCCACCTCCTGCGACACCGACCACGGCGCGGTCCCCGGCGCCGTCGACGGCCCGGTCTCGGGCAGTTCGACCTCTTCACTCATCGGCGGGCCCTCCCTAGTCCCGATAACGCGCGACCGGCGGCGTTGGTGCCGGCCCCAGCGTCGTCAGCCACCGGCCGTACAGCGCGCGCCACGTGCCGTCCGCGCGCATCCGCTCCAGCACGCCGTTGACGAACCGGACCAGGTCCTCCTGCCCCTTCGGGATCCCCACCCCGTACGACTCGTCGGTGAACCGCGACCCCACCACCTCGGTGTACGGGTCCTGCGCGGCGAGCCCGGCGAGGATCGTGTCGTCGGTGGAGATCGCGTCGACCTGCCCCTGCTGCAGCATGACCAGGCAGTCCGTCCAGTTCGGCACGCTGACTGTGGTCTTGGCCCTGTTCACGACGTTGCCCAGCGACGTCGACCCCGACGCCACGCACACCCGCTTGTCGCCCAGGCCCTCCACGCCGTACACACCGGAGTTGCGGCGCACCAGCACCCGTTGCCCGGCCTGGTAGTAGACCTGCGAGAAGTCGACGTCCTTGAGGCGCTCGCAGGTGATCGTCATGGTGCGCACCACGACGTCGACCGCGCCGCTCTGCAGCATCGGGATCCGCTCGGCCGCCGTGACGACCTTGAACTGCACCTTCTTCTCGTCGCCGAACAACGCCTTGGCGATCTGCCGCGCCACGTCGACGTCGAAGCCCTCGATCTCGCCCGTGAACGAGTTGCGGAACCCCATCAGGTACGAGTTCTGGTCCACCCCGGCGATCAACCGGCCGCGCTGCGCGATGCGCTCCATCGTCGAGCCCGCGGGCATCTGCCCGGCCGGCGGCAGCGCACCGGGCCGCAGGCTCGCCGTCGCGTCGCACGACGGAGCCGGCGCCCCCGAACTCGACGGCGCCGCCGACACGGTGCTCGCGCCCGCCGGCTGCGGGGCCGCCGCGCTGCGCGGCACCACCTCGCTCGGCGCCGGTCCCGCCGAGCACGCCCCGAGCAGCAACACCGCCGCCAGTGCCAGTCGCCTCACCGGTACTCCTTGAGTCGCTGCCACAACCCCATCGTCGAACCCGCGGCGCTGATCACCGCGAGCACCAGCACCCCGACGACCGTGCCCGCGAGCGACGCCCGCGCCACCGCCACCTCGTCGCTGAAGTCCTGCCGCGCCTCGCCGATCGCCCGCACCAGCGCCTGGTCCAGCGAGTCGAAGTACGGGTTGTCGATCAGCTTCACCGCGTCGGCGAACCGCCCGGCGTCGTCGGCCTCGCGGATGCGCTGGTGCACCTCCTGCCACTGCCGGAACTCCTGCGTCGCCTCGGTCACCGCCGCGGTGTCGTCCAGGCTCTTCGCGCGCTCCAGCAGCCCCTCCAGGCGTTCGGAGACCTCCACGAAGTTCTTCTCGTAGCTCTGCCCCGCACCCCGTGCGACCAGCGTCAACGTCTCCTCGCCGCGCGCGGTCAGCGTCGCGATCCGCGCCTGCGCCAGCGTGTCGACCTTCTCCGAGGCCGTGCGCGAGTCCGCGACGTCGTTCATCACCAGCACCGACACCGTCGTCACCCACAGCAGCGACACCGCCGCCGCCCCCGTCGCGACCAGCAGCCCGACGTTGAGCAACCGGTTCGTCTTGCGCGTGAGGTAGCGCTGGATCAGCACCAGCCCGATCACGAACGCCAGCGCCACCAGCACCGGCACCACCGGGAAGTTCGCCTCGTCCTGCGCTCTCGCGACCCGGTCGGTCTCGGCCCGGTACAGCTCCTGCGCCGCCGGCAGCAGCTGCGTGCGCATCAACCCCGACGCCTCCCGCAGGTACGCCGCGCCCACCGGGAACCCCTGGCGGTTGTTCGACCGCGCCGTCTCGATCAGCCCCGTGTACACCGGCAGCTGCGCCGCCAGCGTCGCGGTGAGTTCGGGGGAGGAGGCCGTCGCCACCGACAGCGCCGCCTGCGCCTGCGCGATGTCGGCCTCGTAGCGCTCCCGCAACCGCGAGGGCTCGAGCCCACCGGACAGGAACGCGCTCGCCGCCGTCGCGTCCGCGTCCTGCAACGCCCGGTAGACCTCCTGCGCGGCGTGCGCCAGCGGCTCCGACCGCGTCGCCAGGTCGTCGAGCGCCCGCTCCTGCCGGTTCACGCTCCACGTCGTGAGCCACCCGCTCGCGAGGCTCGCCACCACCAGCACCACGACGATCAGGCTCAACCGGCCCGGTGTCGACCGCGCCAGGCCGGTGACCCGGCGCACCAGCGCCTGCCGCGGCTGCGAGTCGATCACCACGAGCGGGCCTCCCGAACGACGAAGTTGATCGGCGTCGCGTAACTGTAGGCACGTCGATGACACCGCGTGGGAATTAACGACGCATCCCGGAAGGTGTCACTCGCCCGTTACCGCGCGGCGCACGTCAGAAACCGAGGCGCTCGGCCTCCGCGTGCCACCACGCTGGCGGGGACGCGCCCGTGACGCGGGACGTGGGCTGTTCGGGGTGCAGGCCGAGACGGCGCAGCGCGTCCGGCTCGACGGAGATCGCGATCACTCCGGAACCGGGCCGGCACATCAGGTCGACACGCACGTCCTCGGAACCGAACGGCATCCAGTCGATCCCGCGCTCGCGCAGTCAAGCCCGCACGGCGGCCCGGGGATTCGGCTGGCCCTTCACGTTGTCGTAGCGCGCGATGCGCACCCACTCGTCGTCCACGCCGCCATCATGGCCGGGACGCGACGAGCTGCGCCACCCCGTTGAGGATCATCTCCAGCCCGAACTCGAACGAGTGCTCCGGGCTGAACGCGCTCTGGTGCGCCTCCCCGACCGCCCCGCCCACCCGCGCCGCCACCGGGTACCGCGCCGGGTCGAACACCGTCATCAGCACCGGCGCCGCCGCGTCCCACCACTGCTGGTCGGTCAGCCCCGTCTCCTTCTCGGTCACCGCCGCCGCCGTCAGCCCCCGCGCCGAGTTCTGCACGTGCCCGAGGACCAGCTCGAGCACCGAGTCCATCTCCACGTCCGACAGACCGATGCCCTCCAGGCCGCGCAGCTCGAAGTCGTACTTCGCCGCCACCTGCGGGCCCAGCACCGTCCGCGACGGCGCCACCTGCAGCAGCCACGGGTGCCGGCGGTACAGCTCCAGGTTCTCCCGCGCCACGTACGCCAGGTGCGCGCGCCAGCCCTCGGCCTCCTCGCGGCCCGTGGCGGCCTGGACGGTGTCGACCATGACGTCGATCAGCTCGCCCTTGCCCGGGACGTAGGTGTAGAGCGACATCGTGCCCACGCCGAGGGACTCGGCCACGCGCCGCATCGACAGCGCCTTGAGGCCGTCGGCGTCGGCCAGGGCGATGCCTGCCTGCACGATGCGGTCCACGCTCAGGTCGTTGCCCTTGCGCGACACGCGTTCCTGGGTGCGCCACAGCAACGCCAGCGTCCGCGCCGGGTCGCCGCTGCCCGTGTGTTCGATCACGAGCGCCACCCTACCGTACCGTATGGTGTACGGTACAGGGTATGTTCGCGCCTGCCGACCCGCCCAGATTCGGACAGCTCCACGGAAAACCCCTGCTTGAAGCCCTGCCAGCGGTTCTCGAAGGCGACGACTACTGGTCGGTGGCCGCCGCGACCGCGCTCGCTCTCGTCGCTCGCGGGCGGATCGTGCCCGGTGTGACCGCCCAAGGCCACGACACGTGGCGCGTCGGGCCGTTCGACCACGCCGACGAGCTGCACCTGCGCCAGCTCGCCGCGCACGGCGACTACGACGAGCTCCGCTTGTTCCTCGACGCCGTCGCCGACGCGCTGCCCCGCACCGGTGAAGGACCATTCGCGGGCGCCGAGGCGCACGACGTCTCCGAGCTCAAGACGTGGGTCGACGAGCAGATCATGCTCTCGCTGCGCATCGAGACCACCGAGGACATGGGGTTCCGCGGCGTCGTGCAGGTTCGCGCGGTCACCGACCCCTACCCGCGCGACGTGCGGGGCTCCGGCCGCGAGCTCGACGCCATCCGGGCCATGGGCCGCGTCGACTGGCCGCCGTTGCAGCGGCTGCTCGACCAGGCCGAGCTGAGCGACGAGGAGGTCGGCGAACTGCTGACCACCGACATCGAGGTCCACTGGCCGCGCGAGCTCGCCACCACGCTGTCCGCGAAGGCCGTCATCGGCGAACCGAGCGGCCGCTTCGGCGCCGGCGACCTGCTCACGTTCGACTGGCGGCTCGCGCTGGGCGGCGAGGACCTCACCGAGACCGAGATGGACCTCGTCGCCGAGGCGTCCCGGCCGATCGTGAAGCTGCGCGACCAGTGGGTGCTCGTCGACCCGTTGCTCGCCGCCAGGACCCGCCGTCGGCTCGCCCCGCTCACCGCCGCCCAGGCCGTCACCGCGGCCCTCACCGGTGTCGCGGTCATCGACGGCGAACCGGTCGAGGTCGCCCCGCACAGCCTCACCACCGCCATCACGACGATCCCCGAGATCGCCCAGCCCGCCGCGCTGCAGGCCCGGCTGCGCGACTACCAGCTGTACGGCCTGCGCTGGCTCGCCCACATGACCGACCTCGGCCTCGGCGCGTGCCTGGCCGACGACATGGGCCTGGGCAAGACCATCACCCTCATCGCCCTGCACCTGCACCGCGCCCACGAGCACCCCACGCTCGTCGTCTGTCCCGCCTCGCTGCTGGGCAACTGGGAACGCGAGATCCGCCGCTTCGCGCCCGGCACCCCCGTCAGCCGCTACCACGGTCCACACCGGACTCTCGCCACCGAAGGCGTCGTGCTCACCACCTACGGCACCATGCGCCTGGACGCCGAGGCACTGCGCGCCCACGAGTGGGGCATGGTCGTCGCCGACGAGGCCCAGCACGTCAAGAACCCGCACTCCGGCACCGCCAAGGCCCTGCGCTGCATCCCCTCCGCCGCCCGCGTCGCGTTGTCCGGCACGCCGGTCGAGAACTCGCTGTCGGAGCTGTGGGCCGTGCTGGACTGGACGACGCCGGGCCTGCTCGGCACCCACCGCGCGTTCCGCACCCGCTGGCCCGAACCCGACGACACCCTCGCCAAGGTCGTGCGGCCCTTCCTGCTGCGCCGCCGCAAGTCCGACCCCGGCGTCGCCCCCGAACTGCCCGCCAAGACCGAGACCGACCGGTACGTCTCGCTCAGCGTCGAGCAGGCCGCGCTCTACGAGGCGCTCACCCGCGAAATCCTCGACCAGATCGCGGTCAGCGACGGCATGGCGCGCCGCGGCCTCGTGCTCAAGCTGCTCACCGGCCTCAAGCAGATCTGCAACCACCCGTCGCACTACCTCGGCCACCCCGAGCTGCGCGGCACGTCCGGCAAGCTCGACCTGCTCGACGAACTGCTCGACACCATCGTCGCCGAGGACGGCTCCGCGCTGATCTTCACCCAGTACGTCGGCATGGCCCGGCTGCTCGAACAGCACATCAAGCAGCCCACGAGGTTCCTGCACGGCGGCACCCCCGTGCCGCAGCGCGAGCAGATGGTCGACGACTTCCAGAACGGCCGCGCGCCCGTCTTCCTGCTCTCGCTCAAGGCCGCCGGCACCGGCCTCAACCTCACCCGCGCCGACCACGTCATCCACTTCGACCGCTGGTGGAACCCCGCCGTCGAGGACCAGGCCACCGACCGCGCCTACCGCATCGGCCAGACCCGGCCCGTGCAGGTGCACAAGCTCGTCACCGAAGGCACCGTCGAGGAACGCATCGCCGCGCTCCTGCAGGACAAGCGCGACCTCGCCGACGCCGTCCTGCACGGGGGAGAGGCCGCCTTCACCGAGCTCACCGACGCCGAACTCGCCGAACTCGTCGCCCTGAGGAGCGCCTGATGACCGCCCGCGGATTCGCCGCGTTCCCCAAGGTCAAGCGCCGCGTCGCCACCACCTGGTGGGGCAAGGCCTGGGCGAAGGCCCTGACCGACACCGCCCTCGACACCGGGCTAATCCGCCTCGCCCGCCGCTACGCCCACGCCGGCGTCGTCGGCCCGATCACCGTCAGCCCCGGCCGCCTGCACGCCCAGGTCCACGACGACGACACCGTCCACAACACCACCGTCGCCGTCCCCGAGCTCACCGACGTCCAATGGGGACGGTTGCTCGACCGCGTCGCCGAACACCCCGGCCACATCGCCGCCTTGCTGGACAACGACATGCCGCGCGACCTGGTCCTCGCCGCGGAAGAGTCCGGAGTGGACCTGCTGCCCGGCATCGGCGACCTCGAGGCCGAGTGCGACTGCGACGGCTGGATGCCGTGCCGCCACGCCGCCGCCCTGGCACTGCAGGTCGGCTGGCTGCTCGACGCCGACCCGTTCGTCCTGCTGCTGCTCAAGGGAAAACCGGAACAGGACCTCCTCGACGCCCTGCGCGAGCGCGTCGCCGGACCCGTCGGCACCAGAACACCTGTGGTGGTTTCCGTCGAACCCGCAGGTCAGCTGCCCGCTCGTCCACCGGTTCCAGCCACCACACCTGTGGTGCTCGCGGTCGAACCGCCGCCCGGTTTCGAGGCGGCGGAACTCCTGGCGCTGATGGAGATCGCGGCCGGCCGCGCCCGCGCGCTGCTGCGTTCGGGCACTCTCGAAGGGTGATCACCGAGAAGCAGAAGATGATGACCGGACAGCTCTACAAGGACTCCGACCCCGAACTCGTCGCCGAACGCCTGCGCTGCCAGGCGTTGGTCGACGAGTTCAACGCCACCCGCTCCGGCGACGTCATCGCACGGCTCTTCGGCTCCATCGGCGAGGGCTCCTGGGTCATGCCGCGGTTGCAGTGCGACTACGGCTACCAGATCCACCTGGGCTCCAACAGCTTCCTCAACTACGACGCCATCCTCATGGACTGCGCCACCATCACCATCGGCGACGACGTCTCCATCGGCCCCCGCGCCCAGCTGCTCACCGCCCTGCACCCCATCGAGGACCACGAGGCCCGCCGCCAGCGCTTCGAGACCGCCGCCCCCATCACCATCGGCAACAACGTGTGGCTCGGCGGCGGCGTCATCGTCTGCGCCGGCGTCACGATCGGAGACAACGCGGTCATCGGAGCCGGTAGCGTCGTCACGCGCGACATCCCGCCGCGCGTGCTCGCCGTCGGCAACCCCTGCAAGGTGATCCGTGAGCTATGACAAGCGCCTGGTGGAACCGCTGGTCCTGCTGGGACTGACAGCCGTCGCCCTGGTCGCGTCCGGCATCGGGCCGCACTCCCGCTCGACCTGGTACCTCGAGGTCGCGCCCGTCGTGATCGGCGGCGTGCTGCTGGTCGCGACGTACCGGCGGTTCCCGCTCACACCGCTGCTGTACCGGCTGATCTTCCTGCACGCGCTGGTGCTCGTCCTGGGCGGCCACTACACCTACGCCAAGGTGCCCGCCGGGTTCTGGGTGCAGGACTGGTTCGACCTCGCCCGCAACCACTACGACCGGTTCGCGCACTTCGTGCAGGGCTTCGTGCCCGCCGTCCTGGCCCGCGAGATCCTGCTGCGCCGCCGCGTCGTGCGGCCGGGCGGGTGGGCGTTCTTCCTCGTTGTGTGCGTGTGCCTGGCGTTCAGCGCCGTGTACGAGCTGGGCGAGTGGCTGGCGGCGGTGATCGGCGGGGAGGCCGCGGGCGACTTCCTCGGGACGCAGGGCGACGTCTGGGACACCCAGTGGGACATGTTCATGGCACTGCTGGGCGCGATCGCCGCCCAGCTCGTGCTGGGACGGGTGCATGACAAGCAGCTCGAGCGCGTCTGAGCGGGCGGTGGCGCACGTCGCCGCCCGCTCCACCGGAAACCCGCTGCCGCGGCACCTCCGCGTCACGCTCAACTTCCACCCCGGACGCGGCGTGCTGGACCGGCTGGTGCGCGACGGCGTCTACCGCTCCCAGTTCGAGACGGGCACCAGCAACGGCGGCCTCACCGCTCATCCCGGCGGTGCGCGCTGGGAGTGGGAGAGCCGGCTGTTCGGCGGCGCCTACGACCACGCCGACCCCGCGCACCGGCCCAAGTACGGCGCGCTCAACGCGCAGGACCTCCCTCATGGGGCCGCGCCCCGGTTCGGTTCGGCCCACCTGCGGCTCGGGGAGCACGTCCTCGACCGCACGACGTTCTGCTACCCCGACAGCGTCTTCGACCCGGTCGACTTCGGCACCGCCCAGCGCTTCGCCCTGCTCGACCTCGTCGGCGACCGCGACTTCCTCGACGACTACGTCGAGGCCCACGTCCACGGACCCGTCACGCTTGAGGACGTCGAGGCCCTCGTGCTCGACCCGACCCACCCCGACGTCGAGCTCCCGTGCCCGGTCGAACGTCACCCCGGCTTCCGGCTGTCCACACAGGACCTCGTGCGGCACGCCGACTACCGCACCCCGGAGTCCGTCGCGCTGGGACTGGGGATCGCCCGCGACGGGGTGCTGACGCCGGACCTGCTCGACACGGCGGACGCGCCGCCGCAGGTCGTGAAGCACCTGTGGCACCACCTGGCGCGCTACGGCAGGTAGATCGATGCCAGCCGGCGCACCGAGTCCGCCACCCGCTCCCGCAGCTCCGCCGGCTCCAGCACCTCGACCTCACCGCCCATCCGCAGGACCATCCCGCACGCGTGCCCGATCGACTCGATCGGGACCGTCACCCGGAAGTGCCCGTCGTCGTCCACAACGGACTCCTCCGCCGCCCGGGCCACCACCGGCAGCACGTGCGACGAGAACGCCTCCCACCCGGCGGGCGACAGCCGCAGCACCGCGGAGCCCGTGTACTGCCGCGCCTGGAAGTCCTCCAGCGACGCGGCCCAGTGCTCAGCCAGGTCGAACCCCTCCGGCCGCGCGAACGACTCCGGCAGCACCGCGGCCGACTGGATCTGCGACACCCGGTACGTCGAGATCCGCGACGACCCCAGCGCCACCAGGTACCAGCGGCCCGCCTTCAGCACGAGGCCCAGCGGCCGCAGCACCCGCGTCACCTCCTCGGGCGCGCGCCAGCGGCGGTAGGTCACCTCCAGCAGCCGTTCGCGCCACACCGCGTCCGCCACGACCTCCAGGAACGGCGAGCGCTCCGGGTCGTAGTACCAGGCCGGCGCGTCGAGGTGGAAGCGCGTGGCCATCCGCGAGGCCCGGTCGCGCAGCGGTGACGGCAGGGCCGCCATCAGCTTGAGCTGCGCCGCCGACACCGCGTCGCCGAGGCCCAGGTCGGCGGCCGGGCCGGGCAGCCCCGCCAGGAACAGCGACTCCGCCTCCTGCTCGGTCAGGCCCGTCAGCCGGGTGCGGTAGCCGTCGAGCAGCTGGTAGCCGCCGGACGGACCCGCGTCGCCGTACAGCGGCACGCCGGCCGCGTGCAGGGACTCCACGTCGCGGTAGATGGTGCGGACCGACACCTCCAGCTCGCCGGCCAGGGCGTGCGCGGTCATCCGCCCCTTGGTCTGGAGGAGCAGCAGCAGGGACACCAACCGGCTCGCGCGCACGCGGACACACTGCCACAGACCACTGACACAGGTTGTCAGGGATAGCTCATATGTTCGACCCATGGCTTTCTACGAGAAGCAGCTGGCGGTCAGGGAACCGCTGGTCGTCGCGGGCAGGCACGTCAAGCGCTACGAGGTGGTCACCCCGGGGCTGGAGATCACCGACGACATCCGCGAGGCCGCCTACGCGTTCCTGCCGGAGATCTACCCGGACTTCGAGGACCCGACCCCGCCCGCCACGGTCACCGTCCTGCACCGCAGTGCCGCGGGCATGTACCTCAACGCCTACAACTGGGTCTGGGACAACGTCCTGCACTGCCGCACCGCCGTCTCCGGCGACCAGCCGTTCCTCGGCTCAACCGACCCCGACCTCACGCGCTTCAGCGTCATCCCCAAGGACCTCATCGGCTGCGTCTGGGAACTGCCGCCGCTCGCCCACGAACGTTCGGCGTGGGTGCGGCACGTGCTCGAACCGGACACCCCCGACTTCGAGGCCTACCTCGGCGACGTCATGGCCGAAGGCCTGGTGGGCCGATGAGCGCGGACTGGCAGGGCGCGCCCTCACGCTGAAAACGGGTGGACGGCGGCGTTAGGTTCGCAGACATGACCACACCGGAATCCGTCGTGCGCGCCCTGGCCGAACCCACGAGGCTGCGGGCGTTCGCCGCCGTCGTCCTCGGCGCGGGCAGCCTGGCCGACGTCGCCGCCGCCTCCGGGCTGAAGGTCAAGGACGCCGGCACCGCGCTGCGCAAGCTCCGCGAGGCCGGGCTGGTCGAAGGGGAACCGGCCCGGCCCGCCGACCTCAAGCCGCTCGCCGCCGCGCTCACCGAGCAGACGCCGTCCGACGGGCTCGCGCCGTTCATCCGGGGCGACAAGCTCGTCTCGTTGCCGGTCGCGCACGAACGCCGCCGCAAGATCCTCGAACACGTGCACGCGCACGCCTTCACCGCGCGGACCTACTACGAGGAGCCCGAGATCAACGAACGGCTCGCGGCCTGGTGCGACGGGGGAGAGGTCGACCACGTCACCATCCGCCGCTACCTCGTCGACTTCGGCCTGCTCGAACGCGGCGGCGGCATGTACCAGGCTCAACCTCTGCCGATGTAGGGCATGGTCGTGGCCATCACGGTCATGAACTGCACGTTGGCGTTGAGCGGCAACCGGGCCTGGTAGAGCACGGCGTCGGCCACGTGCTGCACGTCGAACGTCGGTTCCGCCGCGACCTCGAAGTTCGCCTGCAGCACCCCGGCGCCCATCCGCTCGGTCATCTCGGTGGCGGCGTTGCCGATGTCGATCTGCCCGCACGCGATGCCGAACGCCCTGCCCTCCAGCGACAGCGACTTGGTCAGCCCGGTCATCGCGTGCTTGGTCGCGTTGTAGGCCACGGCGTGCGGGCGCGGCACGGTCGCGGAGATCGAGCCGTTGTTGATGATCCGGCCACCGCCGTGGGTCTTCATCACCTTGAACGCCTCGCGGGCGCACAGGAACGCGCCCGTCAGGTTCACCCCGACGACCTTCTCCCACGCGCTCAAGGAGAACTCCTCGACCGGGGTCGCGCGCACGTTCATGCCGGCGTTGTTGAACAACACGTCGACCCGGCCGAACCGCTCCACCGCCGCCGCGAACAGTGCGACGACCGAGTCCTCTTGCGACACATCGGTGGGCACGGGAAACGAACCGGGAAACCCTTCCCCGGTCTCGATCAGCGCGTCCTCGCGCCGGCCCGCGAGCACGACCTCGAACCCCGCTGCCAGCAGGGTGCGCGCCGACGCCCGCCCCACCCCGGAACCCGCACCCGTCACGACCGCGACTGCCATCGGAGATCTCCCCTCGATCCAGCGATTGCCCGAAGTGTCCCGTGTGGAGTACCTACAGGTGTGGAGTGTGAAGAGGACACCTGCCTGCTGTGCGCGGGGTCCGGAACCATGTCGTGGCAACAACCCGTTCCCGGTCCCGAAGGCCTTGTGCTGCACGAGATGTCGCACCCGTGCCCGCGCGGGTGCTCCGGCTGGTGGAAGCTCCCGCACGAGGAGAGCAGACGCATCGTCGCAGGCAATGTCGCACGTGCCAACGAGATTCCAGGCCGTCCGTCCACCCAGGCCTGATCACCGAGGGTGAACGGTGGGGGTCACCCATTATTGCCAGATGGGTCCCTGCTTGGCGGCTGCCCCCACTCGGAGTAGAAGCGGACACTGTTCTTCTGTGAAGGAGTGCAGCCGTTGCCTTGGTTCTGGGCTCAACGAGGACCGGACCGCCTGCCGGGTCTGCGGAGGATTGGGGCAGGTTCCCGACAGGTAGCCGTCGCAGGGCCTATTTCTTCGTCATCAAGGTCGGGCCGAGGATCCGGCGGGCCAACCGCCGGGTCAGCGACTTCTGCTTGCGCGCGGGCGCCGGGTCGGCGGCCGCGGGAGCGGGCTTGACCTCCGCGGGCGTGGTCACCGCGGGAGGAGGAGTGACGGGAGGGGGCACCGGAGCGACGCCGGGAACGGTCGCCGCCTCTTGCTGAAGGGTCGGGATCTTCGCGAACACCTGGGTCTCCGCCTCGACATTGCCGGGCTGCTTCTGCTCGATCGGCACGGGGAAGATCTTGCCATCGGCGCCATTCACACCTCGAATGAGGGGCGGCACCTCCGCGCGCGAGTGACGCGGGTCACGCAGCACACTGGGTCGTAACGGCCCCAGGCGGAGTGTGATGACCGAAACGACCGAGTGCGCGGACGTCGGCCCGCCCGACGCACGCCTCTGGGACCAGATCGCGCAGGGCGACCACGCCGCCTTCACCGCGCTGTTCGAACGCCACGCCGAGGCGGTCTGGAACTACGCCTACCGCCTGACCGCGTCCTGGTCGCAGGCGGAGGACCTGCTCTCCGCGACGTTCCTGACCGCCTGGCGCAAGCGCGGCGACGCCCGGCTCGTGCGCGACTCCGCCCTGCCGTGGCTCTACACGGTCACCGCGAACCGCGCCCGCACCGAGTGGCGCGCCTCCCGCCGGGCCCTGCGGCTGGTCGCGAAGCTCGCTCCGCAGGACGAACGCGACCACGCCGACGACGTCGCCGCCCGCACCGACGCCCAGCGCCGGCTCGCCCAGGTGGTGGCGGTCATCGCGAAGCTGCCCGCCTCCGAACGCGAGATCGCCCAGCTCTGCCTGCTCGGCGACGTGTCCACCGCCGACGCCGCCTCGCTCCTCGGCATCACCGAGTCGAGCGTGCGCGCCCGCGTCTCCCGCACCCGCGCCCGGCTGCGCGACCTGACCCCAGAGGACACCCCGTGATCGACCAGTTGCCCGAACGCCGCGCGCTGCCCGACGACGTCCGCCTGCGCGCCCGCCGCCGCCTCTCCGAGGGCATGCGCCCGTCCGCCCGCGCCGGCCGGCCCGCCCTCATCGCCGCCGGCGTCGGCGTGCTCGCCGCCGGGGCCGTCTTCGCGGGTCAGGCCCTCCTCGGCAGTCCGGCCGACCCCGCCGCGCCGCCCGTGCAGCACAACGGCGAGTTCGTCGGCAAGGACCGCGCCGTGGTCAACAACGTCGACAAGGGACCACTGGGGCCGGACATGATGGCGCGCTGCGTGGCCGCCGCGACCTCGCACCCGCCCGCCGAGCAGTGGACGACGATCGCGGTCAGCCACAAGAACGGCACGGTCCTGAGCGCGTTCCGCGGCCCGACCGGCGTCTTCTTCTGCGCGAACACCGCCACGACCACCGCGATCTCCGCCCCCGACCCGGCCGGCGCCGGGACCGGCCGCCGCCAGGTGCGGATCCTGTTCACCACCCCGACCGGCGCGATGGCGGGCCTGGTCTCCCCGGACGTGAAGCACCTCAGCCTGTCCCGCACCGTCGACCCCGGCTGGAACAACGCCTCACCCGCCGTGGTCGACGGCATGTTCCTCGCCCCGAGCGGTTACGCGGGCGCCGAGACCGGCACGACGGCGCTCGTCGACGGCGAGGAGTCCGTGCTCGAGGGCGTGCCGGGACCGACCGCGCCGGTCACCGACCTCCCGGCGCCTCCCGCGGACCGCAGCACTCCCGAGGCCCAGCGGCTCGCCGAGTGCCTGCGCGACCGCGCGGTCCCGGACGCCGACCAGTTCTCCCACGGCGTCACGGCGAAGGTCAGCGGCACCAGCACCGTCGTCGTCGGCCGGTTCGGCGACCTGATGTTCTACTGCCTCGACGACGGCGCGAAGCGGCACGGCCTGGTCGACAACCTGCGCGACAAGGACGACGTGGAGCTCGTGTACGGCCAGACCATCGGCTCGGTGCGCGTGGCCTACGACTTCAAGCCGATCGAGGGCGGCGGCACGGCCAGCTCGGACTACGCCGCCGTGGGCCTGCTGTTCGACCCGGAGGTCGCCTCGATCACCTACACCTCACCGGGCTCCGCCGACGTGCCCGCCGTGATCGGCAACGGCACGTTCGTGCTCGCCGCACCGTTCGACGAGGCACGGCCGGGCGCCCAGGTCGTCGTGCGCAACGCCGCGGGCCTGGTCCTGGAGACCATCACGCCCGCTCGGTAAAGCGGTGGACGGACGCGCCACGATGCGTTCGTGAGAACCGAACGCCTGACGCTGCGCCCGGCCCAGAGCTCCGACGCCGAGCTGTTCCGCGCGCTGCACGCCGACCCCGAGGTCATGCGCTACCTCGACCCCGCGCCGGTCGAGGGCTACCTCGGCGAGAGCTTCCACGCCGCGTTCGAGACCGCGACCGGCCGGTTCGTCGGCTGGTTCGAGCTCGCGGGGACCGGTGAGGCCGAGCTCGGCTACCGGCTGCACCGCGCGTTCTGGGGCCTGGGCTACGCCACCGAGGGGGCGAAGGCCCTGATCGAGCACGGTTTCACCAGCGGCCGCGCCGACCGCGTCGTGGCCATCACGATGTTCGTCAACGCCGGCTCGCGGCGCGTGATGGAGAAGTGCGGGCTGCGGCACGTCCGCACGTTCCACGTCGACTTCCCCGATCCTCTGCCCGGCGCGGAATACGGAGAGGTGGAGTACGCGCTGACGAAAGAGGAGTGGCTACTAGCTCAGGGGGAAAGCCGTGTGGCAGACGGAATCGGTTGATTTGGGCGCGTACTTCGCGCGCACGGGGGCGTCGGCGTCGAGTTCGCTGACGGAGTTGCACGAGGCGCATGTGCGCGCCATTCCGTTCGAGAACATCGACGTGATGCTCGGCCATGTGCCGTCACTCGACCTCGGCGACATCCAGGACAAGATGCTCGGACGGCGCCGCGGCGGTTATTGCTACGAACACCAGTTGCTCTTCACCGCCGTGCTGGAACGCCTCGGGCACACCGTGAGCCGGCAGATGAGCCGCGTGATGACCGGTCCGCGCACGCACTTCATGTCCATCGTGGACGACCAGCTCGTCGACGTCGGGTTCGGCGCCGGGATGCTGCACCCCATGCCGCTGGTCGACGGCGCGGTCGTGGACCAGGCGGGCTGGCCGCACCGCCTGCGCCGCGAGGACGGCCGCTGGGTGCTGGAGAAGCAGACGGCGGACGGCTGGGCGTTGCAGCACCAGTTCGAGACCGGTCTCGACCAGCGGCCCGTGGACTACGCGGCCGCCAACTACTACGTCGCCACGCACGAGCGGTCGCCGTTCAGCCGCCGGCTCGTCGTGATGCGTCTGGAGCCCGGCCTGAGCCGCCGTTTGGTCGGAACGGAGTTCACCGTCGAGCGCGCCGGCGAGAAACCTGAGAATTCTCAGGTTGACGACCTCGCGAAAACGTTGGAATCGCTGGACATCACCCTTACCGAGAGGGAGCTGAGTCACATCGGCTCAACTCCGGGAACAGAAAAGGGCGCCCGTTCGTAGTACCAGGTGTAAAGGGGATCGCATTTCGGAGGTGTTGGAAATGACCACCGCGACTCCGTTCGCCACGGGAGCAGGTTCCACGGGCGTCAACGCACTGCCCACCCCGCCCACGGGCTGGCCCATCGGTTCCTACGGGACCTACGAAGAGGCGCAGCGGGCGGTGGACCACCTGGCGGACAACGACTTCCCGGTCGCGGACGTCACCATCGTCGGCGTCGAGCCGATGATCGTCGAACGGGTCACCGGCCGCCTGACCTGGGGCCGCGTCCTCGGCGCGGGTGCCGCGTCGGGTGCCTGGTTCGGTCTGTTCGTCGGCCTGCTGCTCGGCCTGTTCTCCACCGGCGGCGCCCTCGCCCCGATCATCACGGGCCTGGTCGTCGGTACGGTGTTCGGCCTGGCCAGCGCCGCCACCCGGTACGCGGCGACGCGCGGCAAGCGCGACTTCGCCTCGACCACCCAGCTCGTCGCGGGCCGCTACGACGTGCTCAGCCACCCGCGCAGCGCCGAGCGCGGCAAGGAGATGCTGACCGCGCTCGCCTGGCGCTCGTAAGAACCCAGCTCCCACCACAGGAAACGCCGTCCCGATCACCGGGGCGGCGTTTCCGCTTTACTGACCGCGTGAAGGACATGGGGGAGTTGCACTGGTGGCGCGCTGTGCCGCTGGTGGCGGGATTCGTCGTGAACACGCTGTCGGTCGACACCGGGCTGTTCGGGCTGGTGCCGATCGTCGTGTGGGTCGTGCTGGCCCGGTCGTGGCGGACCGGGATCTCGGTCGGGCTGGTCCTGGTGGGCCTGCTGGCGTGGTTCGTGCTGCCGCGCGCGTGGGAGCTGCCGGGCCGGTGGGTGCCGTCGGCGCTGGAGGTCTACTGGCTCTACCCGGCGATCGCGACGGTCGTGATCACCGTCGGCGTGCTCGTGGAACGTCGCGTGCTCGCCGGTCTGTTCGTGATGCCCGCGGTGACGCTGGCGGGAATGGCGTTCGCCGTGTTCCTGAGCGTTGGCGCGAGCATCCCGCGTGATGAGGGCGTGGTGTCGGCCGCGGCCGGGCTGCAGGTCGTCGAGGAAGACGCCGGCTGCGGCTCCGGGCACGGCGCGAACTGCTGGCGGGAGCTGACCGCGACCGGAGACCGCGCGCGGGAGGTGGTGCGCGCAGGGCTCGCGGCGGGCGGGTTCGGCCAACGGCCATCGTTGCCCACCGACGAACGCCTGTGCCGGCGGACCGGACTCGTGCTGGCCCACGAGGTGTGCGCGGAGCTGCGTGACAAGTCCCCGACCAGCGTGCGAGTGCTCTGGTACGTCAACTGACCCATTTCCGTAGGCCGTACGGTATTGTTTCCGTATGGCCTACGGAAATGGGGTGGACGGATGGCCGCCGAACGCAGCGGCGGGGGAGACCCGGCCAGGACGCTCGCACTGCTCTGGCGCACGCCGCAGCCGCCGAAACCGGTCGGCAGGAAACCCAAGGTGAGCGTCGACCAGATCGTCACCGCGGCGATCGAGGTCGCCGACCGCGAGGGACTCGGCGCGATGTCGATGGCCCGCGTCGCGCAGGAACTCGGCGTCGGCACGATGTCGCTCTACACGCACGTGCCCGGCAAGGCCGAGCTGATCGACCTGATGACCGACGTTGTGCTGCAGGAACGGGACCTCGCGTCCGACGGCACGTGGCGCGAGCGCATCAAGCACTACGCCGACCGCACACGCGCGGTCTACCAGGCACACCCGTGGATGCGGGACGTGTCGATGGTGCGCCCTCCCCTCGGACCAGGACTGATGGACGGCCAGGAGTTCGTGCTGGCCGCCCTCGCCGACTCCGGCCTGGAACCGCGGCTCGTCACCGTCGCGCACGTCGCCGTCGAGGGCTTCGTCCACGGCGCCGCGGCGTCCGAGGTCGACGACCAGCAGCTCGCGGCGGCCACCGGCGAGTCCGGCGACTCGTGGTGGGGCGCGCGGCAGATCTTCTGGGACGACTACTTCGACGTCGAGCGCTACCCGGCGATGACCGCGCTGTGGAACGCCGGCGCCTACGAGACCGAGGGCTCGCTCGCCGAGCACGTGCACAGCTCGTTCGACTTCGGGCTCGACAAGCTGCTCGACGGCATCGAAGGGGGCATGCGATGACGACGCTGGTCACCGGCGCGACGGGCAACGTCGGCCGGCTCGTGGTGCGAGGCCTCGCCGGCCCGGTCCGCGCGATCACCCGGGACCCGGCCAAGGCCGACTTTCCTGCACGGGTCGAGGTGGTGCGCGCCGATCTCGACGACCCGGACGGCCTCCCGTTCGACGGCGTGGAGAAGCTCTACCTGTTCGTGCACCCGCCGACCGCCCAGGACGTGGTCGACCGCGCGGTGCGGGCGGGCGTGCGCCGGATCGTCACGTTGTCCTCGGGCGCGGTGACCCACGGCTACGACACGAGCCACCACCTCCCCGTCGAACAGGCCGTCGAGGCCTCCGGCGTCGAGTGGACCCATCTGCGGCCGGGCGAGTTCGCGGTCAACAAGATCGACCTCTGGGGCCCGTCGATCCGCGAGGACGGCACGATCGTGCACCCCGAACCCGAGGCGCTCGGCCAGCCGATCCACGAGGCCGACATCGCCGACGTGGCGATCAAGGTGCTGCAGGAGGACGGCCACGCCGGCCGCGCCTACGACCTGACCGGACCCGCGCCGCTCACCCAGCGGGACATGGCCCGCGACATCGGGGCCGCGATCGGGCGCGCGCTCACGTTCCGCGACGTCACCGTGGACGAGGCGCTCGCCCACTACGTCAGCGTCGGGTGGCCGGAGGAGATCGCGCGGTACGTCCTCGGGCTCGGCGGGTACGAGGGCGGCGAGGCGGACGACTTCAGCGACTACGAGTTCCTGGTGTCGCCCGACTACGAACGGCTGACGGGGCGGCCGTACCGGACGTTCGCGCGGTGGGCGCTGGATCACCGCGCCGACTTCACGTCCGGCTGATCACCGCGTCGATTCCGGCACCTCCTCGTTCGACGTCCTGGTAGACGGCGAACGAGGAGGAACGGTGCGGTTCATGGTGTTCGTCAGGAGCCCGAGGCCGGTGGCCGCCCTGCACGGCGACGCGCTGCTGCGGGCGGGGGTCCTGCTCGACGCGGGAGACCTGGTGCCGCACGCGTGCGGGGTGTCCGGGTACTGGCTGATCGACGTGCGCGACCACGAGGAGGCCGTGGAGCGGGTGAAGCGCATCGGCCTCCCGGCGTGCGTCGTGGAAATACGTCAGGTGGCTGTGGTCTGATGCCCCCATGGGGGCTACCTCGGTGCACCGCACCGTCGACGCGGTCTGGCGGATGGAGTCGGCGAAGGTCATCGCCGCCCTGGCCCGGTACACCCGCGACGTCGGCCTCGCCGAGGAGATGGCGCAGGACGCGCTCGTCGCGGCGCTGGAGCAGTGGCCGGTCGAGGGCGTGCCGCGCAACCCCGGCGCGTGGCTCATGACGACGGCGAAGCGCCGGTCGATCGACCAGATCCGGCGCCGCGAGAACCTCAACCGCAAGGTGGAGGAGATCGGCCGCGAGGTGCAGGAGGCCACCCCCGACGCCAGCGAGGGCATTGAGGACGAGATCGGCGACGACCTGCTCAGCCTCATGTTCACCGCCTGCCACCCCGTCCTCGGCACCGAGGCGCGGGTCGCGCTCACGCTGAAGATGCTGGGCGGTCTCAAGACCGAGGAGATCGCCCGCGCGTTCCTGGTCAGCGACGCGACCGTGGCGCAACGCATCGTGCGCGCCAAGAAGGCCCTCGCCGACGCCGGCGTGCCGTTCGAGGTCCCCGAAGGCCCCGAACTCGCGGTGAGGCTCGCGTCCGTGCTCGAGGTGATCTACCTGATCTTCAACGAGGGCTACTCCGCCACCGCCGGCGACGACTGGCTGCGCCCCGAACTGTGCGCGGAGGCCCTGCGCCTGGGCCGCGTGCTCGCCGAACTCGCGCCGAAGGAGGCCGAGGTCCACGGCCTGGTCGCGCTGATGGAGATCCAGGCCTCCCGCACCAAGGCCCGCACCGGCCCCACCGGCGAACCGGTGCTGCTGCTCGACCAGGACCGCGGCCGCTGGGACTGGCTGCTCATCGGCCGTGGTCTCAAGGCCCTCGAACGCGCGGAAGCCCTGAACCAGCCGCCCGGCCCGTACTACGTGCAGGCCGCGCTCGCCGCGTGCCACGGCCGCGCCCGCAGGGCCGAGGACACGGACTGGCAGCGCATCGCCGCCCTCTACCAGGTGCTCGCGGAGATCTCGCCGTCGCCGATCGTCGAGCTCAACCGCGCGGTGGCGTTGTCGATGGCGTTCGGGCCGGCCGCCGGGCTGGCCCTGGTGGACGAGATCGCCGGGGAGAAGGCGTTGCAGGGCTACCACCTGCTGCCCAGCGTGCGGGGAGACCTGCTGGTCAAGCTCGGGCGCACCGCCGAGGCGAAGGCGGAGTTCGAGAAGGCGGCCGGGCTGACGCGCAACGAGAGGGAGCGGACGTTCCTGCTGGAACGGGCCGCCGCCTGCTAGCTCAGCGCGAGCTTCAGGCCGAGCGCCGCGAACGACGCCGCGAAGAACCGCCGCAGCCACACCATCACCCGAGGCCGCGCCAGCACCCGGTCCCGCATCGACGCCGCGAACACCCCGTACACGGCGAACACCACGAACGTCATCGCCATGAACACCGCGCTCAGCGCCACCATCTCCCCGAACCCGGTGGCGAACTGCGGCAGGAACGCCACGAAGAAGATCGTCAGCTTCGGGTTGAGCAGGTTGAGCAGCACCGCGGACACCACGATCCGGCGCGCGGACGCCGGCGCGGTGTCGGTGCGCACGACCAGCTCACCGCGGTCGCGCCACGTCGCCCACGCCAGGTACAGCAGGTACGCGACGCCCAGGTACTTCACGATCTCGAACGCCACCGCGCTCGCGTGCAGCAACGCCGCCAGGCCCGTCACCGTGGCCACCACCTGCGGCACGATCCCGAGCGTGCAGCCGAACGCGGCGATCACGCTCGCCCGGCGGCCGTGGGCGAGTCCGGCGGACAACGTGAACAGCACACCGGTTCCCGGAGTGACGACCGCGACCAACGTCGTGATCAGGAATGCGAGGCTCATGCCGACGAACTCTCCCGCGAAAGCGGTCCAGTCAGGAGAGCCAAAAACACACCGGCGAAATGGACCACTTCGATCGTCGAGAACGCGGCAGCGGTGACGTCCCAGGGGCATGAGCATCCAGAGCATGCACCACGTCGGCATGACCGTCACCGATCTCGCGGCCACGGTCGCCTTCTTCGAGGCCCTCGGCATGGAGCTCGAGGGCAAGGCCCACCTGGAGGGCGAGTTCGTCGACGGCGTCATCGGCCTCGACGGCTCCAGCAGCGACATCGCCATGATGAAGACGCCGGACGACCGCTACCGGATCGAGTTCAGCCAGTTCCAGGCCCCGCGGGCGATCGACGGCGGCTCGCACGGGCCGATCAACGCCCTCGGGTTGCGGCACATCGCGTTCAGCGTCGAGGACCTCGACGACACCCTCGCGCGGTTGAGGCCGCACGGCGCCGAGGTCGTGCGCAACGTCGAGACGTACGAGGGGGTTCTCAAGACGTGTTACGTCCGCGGACCCGAGGGGATTCTCGTCGAGCTGTGCGAGTACTTCAGGTGAGAGCGCGCGCGTACGCCGTGGGAGACACACCGACGGTCTGCGTGAAGTCGCGGACGAGGTGGGCCTGGTCGCTGTAGCCGAGGTCGGCGGCCAGCAGAGCCCACTCCACGTCCGACTCGGCCCGTTCCAGCGCCTCGTGGATGCGGTAGCGCAGGATGACCCACTTCGGGCTCACGCCCACGTAGTCCGCGAACAGCCGTTGCAGCGTCCGCACCGCGACGCCGCACTGCCGGGCGAGGTCCGAGACGCGCTGGACCGAGCGGTCGTCGCGGATGCGTTGGACCAGCTCCATCGCCAGGGTGGCCTGCGGGTCGGGTGCCGGGCCGAGATCCAGCAGGAACGCGTCGAGCGCGGCCACCCGGTCGTCCTCGTCCTCCACGTCGAGCACCAGGCCGGACGGGACGTCGAGCCGCACGTGCCGGCCGGTCCACTCCGACACGGGCTCGCTGCGGAACGGCCGGAAGCCGCCCGGCCGGAACTGCACACCCGCCACGCGGATCCGGCCGTCCAGCACGCGGCTGAACAACCCCAGGCCCACGCCCGCGATCTCCGGCTGCGCGTACCCGTGTTCGAAGACGATGTTCACGGACGGATGCGGCACGACGTGGGTGGTGTACGGCGCGTCCAGCGACCCGTCGATCAGCCAGTAGTGCTCCAGGTAGGGCCGCAGCTCGGCGCACGGCAGCCTGCGGCGGAACCGCACGCGGGCGAACAGCTCGCGCGCGTCCACGATCCCCCGCGTGTCCCGGCGTGGCCCCTGCACAGCCGGAATCCTAGGTTGGCGCGTTTCTTCAAGAGCGGGAACGCGCCACGAAATACCGTCGGACCCATGAAGCTCAGCGTTCTGCTCGACCGAGCCCGCGACCACGCACTGCCCGTCATCGCCAACATCACCGACGACGACCTGGCCAAGCCCACCCCGTGCGCCGACTACGACGTCCAGGCGCTGCTCGACCACCTGCTGCACGTCGTCGTCGAGTTCCAGAAGCTCGCCGCCAAGCAGGACGCCGACTTCAGCCACACCCCCACCTACCCGGACTGGCGCACCCGGTACCCGGCGGAGTCCGCGAAGCTCGTCGAGGCCTGGGGACAGCCCGGCGCGACCGAGGGCATCGCCGGGAACATGCAGATGCCCGCGCAGACCGTCGGCGGGCTCGCGCTGCTCGACCTCACCATCCACGTCTCCGACCTCGCCCAGGCCACCGGCCAGCGCTTCGACCCGGATCCCGAGGTGATCGCCGAGGTCAAGGGCCTGGTCGAGCAGATGGGGCCGATGGCGATCGAGATGAAGGTCTTCCAGGCACCCGCCGCCGCACCGGCCGACGCGTCGCCGTTCGAGCAACTGCTGGCCACCACCGGCCGCGACCCGCGCTGGAGTGCTTGACTGGTCGCATGCTGACGATCGGGATGCTGGGCGGGATGAGCTGGGAGAGCAGCGCGGAGTACTACCGGCTGGCCAACGTGCTGGTACGCGAAAAACTCGGCGGGCTGCACTCGGCGAAGGTCGTGCTGCACTCCGTCGACTTCGCCGAGATCGAACGCATGCAGGTCGAGGGCCGCTGGGAGGACGCGGGCAAGGAGCTCGCCGAGGCCGCCGCGCAGGTCGAGGCCGGTGGCGCCGACTTCCTGCTGATCTGCACCAACACCATGCACAAGGTGTTCGACCAGGTCCAGGCCGCGGTCGGCATCCCGGTGCTGCACCTCGGCGACACCACCGCCCAGGCGATCAAGAGGGCCGGCTTCACCACGGTCGGCCTGCTCGGCACCGGCTTCACGATGGACCAGGCGTTCTACCGCGAACGCCTGGAGTCGCAGGGCCTGACGGTGCTCGTGCCGTCCGAGGAGGACCGGGCGACCGTGCACCGGATCATCTACGACGAGCTGTGCCTCGGCATCGTCCGCGAGCAGTCCCGCCGCGCCTATCAAGACGTGATCTCGCGGTTCGAGGGCGCCCAGGGCGTCATCCTCGGCTGCACCGAGATCGAACTGCTCATCTCCCAGGCTGACGTGCCCGTTCCCGTTTTCCCGACCACCCGCCTGCACGTCGAGGCGGCGGTCGAACGGGCAATCCAGACGACTCTGTGAACAACTGATGTGATCCACGCGGCAACGCCGCGACAGAACGAAGTGTCCTAGTCACTGAGGGCTATTCCTTCTTCAGTGAACTAGGGGAGTTCGCTTTGAAACGATCACACATCGCCGCAGGACTGACGGCTGTCGTGGTTGCCGCCACGGCAGCCGTCCCCGTTTCCGCGGCACCGCGGGAACACCGGGTCGAAGCCGAAGGGCTGACCACCAGGGTCACCCTCCTCACCGGTGACGAGGTCGTCGTCACCAACGGCAAGGTCCACGCCAGGGGAGCCAAGGGCAGGGAGAACGTCGGCTTCCGCTCCTTCACCGACACGCGCGGCGACCTGCACGTGGTCCCGCTCGACGCCCAGGCCCGCCTCACCGCAGGCGAGCTGGACGAAAGACTGTTCGACGTCTCGCTGCTGGCCAGATCCGGCTACGACGACGCGTCCTCCAAGACGATTCCGCTGATCGTGCAGGGGCAGGGGATCAGCGCCGCGAACGCCGAGTCGTTGCCCAGCATCGGCTCGCACGCGATCACGGTCGGCAAGGACGGCTCGTTCTGGGCCGGTGCCCGGGCGGCGGGCACCGGACGGATCTGGCTCGACGGCAAGGTGACCGCGTCCCTGGACCGCAGCGCCGCGCAGGTCGGCGCGCCCCAGGCGTGGGAGAAGGGCTTCACCGGCAAGGACGTCACCGTGGCGATCCTCGACACCGGCGTCGACGAGACCCACCCCGACCTCGCGGGTGCCGTGCTCGAGTCGAAGAACTTCTCCGACAGCGCCACCACCGACGACATGGTCGGCCACGGCACGCACGTCGCGTCCACGGTCACCGGCGACGGCAAGTACAAGGGCATCGCGCCGGACGCGAAGCTCGTCAACGGCAAGGTGCTCGGCGACTACGGCGGCGGCTATGAGAGCGACATCATCGCCGGCATGGAGTGGGCCGCGACCAAGGCCAAGATCATCAACATGAGCCTCGGCAGCTCGTGGCCCGACGAGGGCACCGACCCGATGTCGCTCGCGCTCAACCGGATCACCGAGCAGACCGGCGCGCTGTTCGTCGTCGCCGCGGGCAACTCCGGCGGCACCATCGGCTCGCCCGCGTCCGCCGACGCCGCCCTCACCGTCGGCGCCGTGAACCGCGACGACACGCTCGCGGACTTCTCCTCGCGCGGCCCGCGCTGGGTCAACAACGCCGTGAAGCCCGACATCACCGCGCCGGGCGTCGACATCGTGGCCGCGAAGGCCAAGAACGGCCAGATCGGCACGCCCGCCGGCGACGGCCACGTCGCGCTGTCCGGCACGTCGATGGCCACCCCGCACGTGGCCGGAGCAGCGGCGATCCTCGCGGCGAAGAACCCGGCGTGGAAGGCGGAGGACATCAAGGCCGCGCTGATGAACAGCGCGAAGCCCAACCCCTCGCTGTCGATCTACGAGCAGGGCGCCGGACGCCTCGACGTCGGCCGTGCGGTCTCCACGAGCGTGTCCACCAACCACGGCAGCCTCTCTCTCGGCACCGCCCAGTGGCCGCACGACGACGACCAGCCCATCACGCAGAAGCTGACCTACCGCAACAGCGGCACCTCCGACGTGATGCTCGACCTCAGCGTCACCGAGGTGAAGCCCGCGGGCGCCGGCCTGTTCAGCGTCACGCCCGCGAAGCTCACCGTGCCCGCGGGCGGGTCGGCCGACGCCACGGTCACCGCCGACACCCGTGCCGCCGTCGCGGACGGCATCTACGGCGCGGTCGTGCTCTCGTCCGACGGCTCGCGCGTGCCCGTCGGTGTCGTGAAGGAGGTCGAGAGCTACGACGTGACGCTGAAGTTCCTCGACCACAACGGCGCCGCGACGCAGTACTACGACTACCGGTTCGTCAGCCTCGACCAGCCGCAGGCCTACTTCCGCTACGACCCGTCCGGCACGCTCGTGCAGCGCCTGCCCAAGGGCAAGTTCTTCCTCGACGGCACCATCAGCACGCGCAACCCGGACCCGACCAAGAGCGGCCTGACCACCACGCTCACCGAACCGGCGCTGGAGGTCACCGGCGACACCGAGCTCGTGTTCGACGCACGGGACGGCGTCCAGCCCGCCATCGCCGTCGAGCAGAAGGACGCCAGGTCGGCCACCGCGGGCCTGGGCTTCCTGATGCAGGCCAACTGGGGCGAGACCGGCGGCACCTGGTACCTCAACAACTTCGACTCGGTCCGCGTCCGCCCGTCGAGGACGACCTGGCCCGAGTTCGACTTCTACGCCGAGTCCGTGCTGGCGAAGCCGGACGCGAACGGCAAGTTCGACGGCAGCCCGTACCAGTACCACGTGCGGATCACCGAGAAGACCCGCGTGCCGGCCACCGTCCAGCGCTCGGTGAAGGACCGCGAACTGGCTCGGGTCAACTCCGTCACGCACGCCCGCGTGCCGGGCTCGGTCGGCCAGCGCGACAGCGGCGCCTCCGGTCCGCTGCCGTTGCGGCTCAAGGAGTTCTACACGCCCGGCGTCGAGTGGTCCGGGTCGCTGACGGAGTTCACCAAGCTCGGCGAGTGGCCCAGCCTCGGCTTCCAGTCCTCGGTCACGCCGCGCGTGTTCAAGCTCGGCCGCACCACGACCGAGCACTGGAACAGCGCCGTCTACGGCCCCGGCGTCCCGCACCAGGAGGGCACGGTGCGCTTCGCCGGCCGCGTGGGCAACGTGATGCGCGTGGACCTGCCCCTGCAGAGCGCGCAGGGCATGTACGGGTACACCCAGAGCGTCGGCCGCACGACCGTCACGGTGGACGGCAAGGTCATCTCGGACCAGCCGGACTCCGGGTACGCCAACATCTCGGACGCGCCGGCGGAGAAGAAGCGCTACACGATCCACACCGAGGCGACGCGCGACACGGTGTCGTCGAAGGTCACTGCGGACTGGTCGTTCACCTCGGAGCACGTGCCGGGAGACCAGTTCCGGTCGATCCCGCTGCTCGCGGTCCGCTTCACCCCGCAGCTCGACGAGCACAACCGCGCCGGACGCGTCGTCACCGTGCCGATCACGGTGGAGCGCAACGGAACGGGCACCGTCACGAACATCAAGGACCCTGCGGTGCAGGTGTCCTACGACGAGGGCAAGACGTGGAAGCCGGTGCCGCTGCGCAAGACGCGGGCGGGCTGGCAGGTCACGCTGATCCACCCGCACGGTGCCAAGAACGTGTCGTTCAAGGCTCGGGCGGCGGACGCGGGCGGTGACGTCCAGCAGACGATCATCCGCGCGTACGACCTGAAGTGACGGCTGTGAGGGGCCGGTAATTCGTTCCCGGCCCCTCACACACCTACGATCGCGTGCATGAGCTGGGCTTCCCATGTGCCGGTGATCGCGAGCAGCGTTTCTGCGGTAGCGGGATCGGCCGGTGCGATCGTGGCCGCCACGGCCTTGCGGAAGAACCGCGAGGACCAGGCTCGCCGCGACGCCGCAGGGCTGCACGCGACAGCGAGGATCGTGATCTGCAAGGTCGACCCGCCGGGTGACGACCTGATTCTCGAACCGGACCTACGCAACGGGTATCCGGACTCCCAGTTCGCGATCAAGGTGGCGAACACCTCCGCGCATCCGTACTACGCGGTGGTGAGCTCCGTATACGTTCCAGCGCGAAACAAGAGGTACGCCGCGTACGTCAACGCCGTGCCCGCCAATGAGGCGCGGTACGCGCGAATGTTCCGCTCCGACGGTTGCGATGTCGTGGCGCTGCCGAACGACACTCTGATCGACACCACGTTCGTCGACAGCCAGGGACGGGGCTGGCACCGCGACTCGCACGGAGTGCTTCGCAGACGGCGGATCAGCCGGCGTTGGCGAGATGCGCAGCTGTGGGCACGCCCTCACCGAGGACTGGCACTGCACCAGATGTCGGAGGTCGTGATCCAGGACGCCGACGGCGCCGAGCTCCACGTCGTTCGCGACTGGAACGACATCGAAGTCGAGGTGACTCCCTTCCGGCCGTCGCTCACCGACCGAGACCTGGAAGACGCGATCCGCGCGTACGACCTGAAGTGACGGCTGTGAGGGGCCGGTAATTCGTTCCCGGCCCCTCACGCTCGTGCGTGATCATGTGCCCATGGCGAGCACATCCGACAAGCGCTACCCACCGATCGAGCCCTACGAGTCGGGCGTGCTCGACGTCGGCGACGGCCACTCCCTGTACTGGGAGGTCTCGGGCAACCCCGCCGGCAAGCCCGCCGTCGTCCTGCACGGCGGCCCCGGCCAGGGCAGTTCCCCGCGCACCCGCGGCCTGTTCGACCCGCAGCGCTACCGCGTGGTCCAGTTCGACCAGCGCAACGCCGGGCAGAGCACCCCGTCCGCCACGGACCCGGAGGTCGACCTCTCGGCCAACACCACCCAGCACCTCATCGCCGACATCGAGGCGCTGCGCGTGCACCTCGGCGTCGAGCGCTGGCTGGTCGAGGGCGGGTCGTGGGGCGTCACGCTCGGCCTCGCCTACGCGCAGGCGCACCCCGAGCGCGTCACCGAGCTGGTGCTCGCCGCCGTGACCGACGGGGACCGCCGCGACACCGACTGGATCACCCGCGACATGGGCCGCGTCTTCCCGCGCGAGTGGGAACGGTTCCGCGACGCCGTGCCCGCCACCGACCGCGACGGCGACCTGGCCGCCGCCTACAGCCGGCTGCTGCACGACCCCGATCCCGAGGTCCGCGCCACGGCCGCGCACGAGTGGTGCGTCTGGGAGGACACGCACATGTCCCTCGCGCCCGACGCCGAGCCGTTCCTGTCGGTGGCGGAGCCGGAGTTCCAGCTGGCCTTCGCCCGCCTGGTGACGCACTACTGGTCGCACGGCTGCTTCCTCGAGGAACGGCAGCTGCTGCGGAACATGGACCGGCTGCACGGCATCCCGGGCGTGCTGATCCACGGCCGGTACGACGTCAGCGGACCGCTCGGCACCGCCTGGAACCTGCACCGCGCGTGGCCGGGCAGTGAGCTCGTCGTCCTCGACGACACCGGGCACGGCGGCGGCAGCATGAGCGACGCGATCATCACCGCCACCGACCGGTTCGCCCGGTCCTGACCGTGAGGGGGCCCGACCGGCCCCCTCACCGCGGCTACTTCTGGTACGGCGCCAGCGTCTCGGGGTCCACGTCGGGCGCGCTCATGATCGGGTGCACCTCGATCGGCTGGTTGAGCAGCTTCCCGCCCGGCCCGGGGCACGCCGAGGCCTTCTGCGCGATCTCCAGGACCCGGTCGTGGCTCTCGACGTCCACCACCCAGTACCCGGCGATCACTTCCTTGGACTCCGCGAACGGACCGTCGACCACGACCGGACCGGAGTCGCTGCCCCGCACCACGAACGCCCGCGCCGGACCGCTGAGCCCCTCGGACTGCAGCAGCTCACCGGACGCGCGCAGCTCGGCGTCCAGGTCGCGCATGTAGGCGATCATGCGGTGCATGTCCTCGTCCGACCAGGCGGCGAGGCCCTCCCAGTCCTCCTGGCTGCCGCCGTAGCTGACCAGCATGTACTTCACTTCCACTCCCCACCGGTAGCGCGGGCCTTGATCTCCTGCACGGCCCAGCTGTTGCCGTCCGGGTCGTCGAAGAACAGGAACGACCCTCCGTCCGCCTCGTTCATCCGCACGATCTCGCCGACCTCGACGCCGCGCTCGACCAGCTGCGCGCGGGCCTTCTCCAGGTCCGAGACCACGAGCTGCACGCCCTTGAGCGAGCCCGGCTCACCCTTGACGATGCCCTTGCCCATCACGATCGAGCAGCCGGAGCCGGGCGGCGTGAGCTGCAGGACGCGCGCGTCCTCGTTGAACGTCGTGTCGTGGTCGACCTTGAAACCGAGCTGCTCCTCGTAGAACCGCTTCGAGCGGTCGAGGTCCGACACCGGCACGACGATGACTTCCAGGGTCCAGTCCATGTCCGAGCTCCTTGTCCACTGCCTTTGCGGACCCGTCGAACCGCTCAGGAACTTTTCGACAAGGGGTCTCGACCCACATACCCGAGCAGCCTGTCCTGCAGCGACGCGTCCGCGGGCACCTCGATCTCGGCGCCGTAGACCTCGATGCCGGGGCCGAACGCGCCGGGTGTGCGGAAGCGTTCCATCAGCTCCGGCGGCACGGCGGCGGCGCTGGCCCAGAGCCGTTCGACGTCGGCGGCGGGGATGGTCTCGTCCTGGCCGGTGGCGCGGGCGAGGTCCCAGCCGTGCAGCACCAGGTCGTCGCTCACGACCTGGTCGACGTGCTGCTCCAGTGTCATCGGGCCGACCGGGGTGGAGACCTCGCTCGTGGCCCGGTCCGACTCCAGCGCCTCCTGCACCTGGCGGCGTGCCTCACGGAAGTCCGTGAGGGGGTCCTCGGTGCGTGGGATCGGTTGGCCGAGCATCACGCCGTGCATCTCGATGACGTGGTCGACGACCTCCAGTGCCGTCCACTTCGCGCACGGCGAGGGGTTGGTCCACTGATCTGAACGCACGGTCGCGACCTTGTGCTCGAACGCGTCCGCCCGTGCCCTGTACCTGTCCGCGATCATGGCCCTCACTCCTCGACAGCGCCGCCGATCCTGCGCAGGTGCTCGCGGAACGTGAGCCCGCTCTCGAGGTACTCGGCGAACCTCAGCTGGCTGCGCAGGGACTCACCCTGCCGCACCCGGTCCGCCTGCGCCCGTTCGACATCCCGGATGCCACGCGCCTTTTCGACCAGGGCCTCCGCCTCGGCGGCCGGCACGAACAGCACGCCGTCGTCGTCGCCGAACACGAGGTCGTCGGACGTGACGGTCCACTGGTCGACCTCGGCCGTCGAGAGCGCCTCGGGCGCGCGGTCACGCAGGCTCAGCGGCCCCGTCGGGTTCGCGCCGAGGCTGAACACCGGCAGGCCGATCGCGCGCAGGTCCTGGGTGTCGCGGTGCAGTCCCCAGACCACGACACCGGCGAGGCCCGCCTTCTGCGCCTCGAGCACGATCATGTCGCCCACGCAGGCCTCGTCGCGGCGGCCGTCGTTGTCGACGACCAGCACGTCGCCGGGCGCGCTGCGCTCGAGGGCCTCCAGGAAGACGTCGACGCTGCCCGCGTGGCGGGCGGGCAGCACGCGTCCGCCGGTCTTCGTGCCGGGGACGACCGGCGTGAGGACGGCCGTGCGGACCGGGATGTTCGCCCGGATGCACGCGTCGGCCAGGTGCGCGGTGGTCAGGTCGAGCGCCGCGAGGTCGGTCTGGGAGAGATCCATGCCGACAGTCTTACGCCGCCACCTTCTCCTGCGCCGCATCGGTCCTCAACACGTTCGCCGACACGGCCGCGATCACGCAGAACGCCACCGGCAGCAGGAACGCGAGGTTCAGCGGCATCAGGTGGGTGAGCCAGCCGATCACCGCGGGTCCGGCGAGGATGCCGAGGTAACCGAGCCCGGCCACGCGCGAGACGTTGGCCGCGGCCGCACCCGGTTCGAGGTGACCGGCCGCGCTGAAGAGCTGCGGCACCGTGCCCGACAGCCCTGCGCCGGCGATCGCCCAGCCGACCAGCGCCAGCCAGATCCACGGCGACAGCGCGGCGGTCGCGATCCCGGCCGCGCCGATCGCCGACCCCCACCGCAGCACCGGCACCGAACCGACCTTCGCGGTGATGCGGTCCGCGAGCAGCCGGCCGACCGTCATGGTCGTGGCGAACGCGCCGTAGGCCAGCGCCGCGAGCTCCGGCGATGCGCCGAGGACGTCCTGCAGGTGCAGCACGCTCCAGTCGTTGGCCGCGCCCTCGCTCAGCATCACCAGTGCGGCGAGCACCGCCATCACCCAGATCTTGCGCGGCACCTTGCGCTTGCCGGTCTGCGCCTCGGCGTGCTGCTCCTCCTTCTCGTTGAGCAGCAACCGGCCCGTGGCGAGGCTGACGACGATGCCGAGCACACAGGCCGCACCGAGCGTGGTGGCGGGGGAGAGCTCCCAGCTCAACGTCCGTGCGCCGGTCAACGCCGCCGCGACACCACCGAGCGACCACGTCGCGTGGAACGCCGACATCACCGGACGCTTGTAGTGCCGTTCGACGACCACGGCGTGTGCGTTCATCGTGACGTCCATCAGCCCGTTGCCGACGCCGAAGAGGAGGAGCGCCGCACCGAGCGTCCACTGGTTCACGGCCAGACCGGGCAGCACGGCCGTGATGCTGCACAGCACACCCGACACCGGCACGATGAACTTCACACCCAGCCGGTCGGTGATCTTGCCGCCGATCCGCATGCCGATGAACGCGCCCAGCCCGAGCAGCAGCAACAGCCGCCCGAGCTCCGCGTGCGAGATGCCGGTGCGGTCCTCGACCGTCGGGATGTGCACGAGCCACAAGCCGAGCAGGAACCCGTTGAGGCCGAAGTACGTGAAGGTGGCCACCCGCGCGGCCTTGAGAGCGTTCACTTGCCACACGCTAACGAACGATCCGCGTGTTCGAAAGGTTGAGTTTCGAACATCACTGATGTTCAATCGCGTTCGTGTCCCGACTGAAGCAGATCACCGAGGCGGTCCGCGACGCTGGCTCGCTCGGTGTGGCGGACCTGGCGGAGCTGACCGGAGCCTCCGAGATGACCATCCGCCGCGACCTGGAGGTCCTCGCGGCCCAGGGCGTCCTCGAACGCTACCGGGGCGGCGCCCGCAGCCTGCTCCTGCGCGGCTCCGAACCCCCGTTCGCTCTGCGCTCGGACGAGAACATGGACGCCAAGCGCCGCATCGCCGCCACCGTGGCGTCACTGATCACCGACGGCGAGTCCGTGGTCCTGGACAGCGGCACCACGTGCCTGGAGGTCGCTCGCCTGCTCCACGACAGACGGCTGACCATCATGCCGTTGTCCCTGCACGCCGTGAACGCACTCTCTTCTTCTTCGACCCTGACCCTGCTCGTCCCCGGCGGACGCCCCCGTCCAGGCGAACTGGCCCTCACCGGCCCCCTGACCCTCGCCTCACTACAGGCCCTGCGCTTCGACACCGCCGTCATCGGCTGCTGCGGCCTCTCCGCCGAACACGGCCTGACCGCCTACGACCTGGAAGACGCCTCGGTGAAACGAACAGCCATCACCTCGGCCCGCCGCGTCATCGCCGCGGTGGACGCCTCGAAACTGGACCGCACCGCCCTGGCTCACGTCGCGCCGGTGTCGTCTTTGGACGCCGTGGTCACCGACGCTGCTGATTTCGAGCCTTTGGCGAGCGCCGGCGTCACGGTGGTGACGGCATGATCGTGCTGTTCGACATGTTCGGCGTGATCGCGCGCGACCAGTCGCCCGAGGTCATGTCCGCGATGAGCACGTCGCCGGAGTTCTGGGACGCCTACTGGGCGCACCGGCCCGCCTACGACCGAGGCGACGTGTCCGCCGAGGAGTACTGGGCGCTGGTGGGCCATCCGCCGCTGGTGGAGCAGGACGTGGCGAGTTGGAGCCGCATCGACTACGAGATGGTCGCGCTGCTGCACGAGCTGGACAACGCGGGGCAGCGGATCGCTCTGCTGTCCAACATTCCCGAGGACCACGCTGTGAACTTCGAGCGCACCTACGCGTGGCTGGAGTTGTTCGAGCTTTGTGCGTTCTCTTGCCGGATCGGGGTGGCCAAGCCGGATCGGGCGGCGTTCGAGTTCTGCCGGGACGCGCTGGGGGAGGCCGAGGACATCCTGTTCGTGGACGACCGGGTGGAGAACGTGCGGGCGGCCGAGTTGGTGGGGATGCGCGGGCACCACTTCACGGGGATCGAGGGGCTGCGCGCGCTACTTGGTACTGCCAAACACGCCTAGGACGTTGGGGAACTGGGAGTTGCCGGGGTGGCGGCGGCCGAGGGCGTTCAGGCCGTAGGTGGCGAGCCACGCGACGCACAAGGTGAGCACCGGGACCTCTGCTGCCGATGGGATCAGCTTGAGGTGGCGCAGCAGCAGGTAGACGGCCAGGGGTGCGAGGCTGACCGCCAGCTCAACCGTGATCCGGCCCGCGGTCGCCAGCTTGCTCCTGGTGACGTAGGCAGCCCGCTCCGGGTGGTCGGGGAGCTCTCCGTACCTGCCAGACAGCACCGTGTCGGTGAGCTGGACCATCTGCGTCAGGTACTCGCGATGAGTGGTCTCGGTCGGGAGCACCAGGTGCACGCACAGGACCTCGATCGACTGCCCCGCGTGAATGCAGCGTCGGCGGAACTCGGCCGACGCCAGTGGGTTGCGCACCGGCATCGATCGCCACAGGCCGTGCTTGAGCACGACAGCGACCTCATGAGTGCGCGAGACGAGTTCACGGCGGACGTCCGGTGCCATGAACTTCTTCTCGTCGCGCGCCAGCTCCACGCAGCGCAGAAGCGTGTCGATCACGGTCGGCATCGCGCCCTTCCGCACGCGCCAGTGCCGGTCCAGACCCAGGTCGACCACGAGGACGATGAGAAGCCACACCACTGCGACAGCGCTGACCAGCAAGCTCTGCACCAAGTAGTAGGCGAGTTCGTGCTCCTCGGCTTTCCCGACGATCGCGTGCACCGGACCGCGCTCGACGACCTCCCCGTAAACCACCACCCCTGCGCACGCCACCAGCAGTACGAGCACGACGGAGAACACTCTGGCGGACGAGCTGAACAACCTCACCACGAACATGATCGGCAACGCGAAGAGGGACACCGCGAACACCCCCCCGGATCGCCCACACGAGGGCGTCGGGTGTCTGGAAGTGCCGCGCCACGACATATCCCGCCGCGAGGTAAAGCAGAAAGTTGATCCCCACTCCGACGGTCGCCAACCGCTGGGAGCGTGCCCTCTTCCGCACCTGTTCGCGCCGAAGGGCGGCGCACCTCGCGAAGTCGAGCCGGTTCGCCACCCCGCGCTCGGCCGCCACCTGGCGCACCAGTGCCTGGCGCCGGTGCTCCTCCACGACGTACGGCCGCAGCTTGCGCAGCCGGGTGGCGAGGTTCCTACCTCGCCACCGCCGGGCTGCTCTGCTCCACCACTTCACGGCCGGTAAGTCGTTTCGCCCAGCACGAACGCTACGGACCTAAACGAGCGACGACCAGTAGAACCAGAACGCCTGCAACACCCCACCCGCGATCACCAGGTACCACAGGATCAGCACCACGCTGTGGAACTGGAACGACGGCCGGATGTTCCGCAACGTCACGTACCAGAAGATCGGGATCGTCACCGCCCACACCACCATGCAGTACGGGCACAACGCCCGGATCTCGTACAGCGACTGCACGATCAGCCAGTGCACGAACAGCACGCCGAACGTCACCCCGACCTGCAGCCCGATCCACACCCACGACGGCAGCTCCACGCCGGCGACCAGCAGCACGCCCAGCGTCGTCACCACCGCGAACCCGACGATGCCGAGCAACGGGTTCGGGAACCCGAACAGCTCCGCCTGCTCGGTCGTCATGATCGAGCCGCAGCTCAGCACCGGGTTGATGCTGCACGTAGGCACGTAGAACGGGTCCTTGAGCAGCGCGATCTTCTCGATCGTCAGCACGAACGACGCGAGCAGGCCGACGAAGCCGCCGACCGCGAGGACCCAGGCGACGATCCGGTTCACGCGAGCTCCCGTTCGATCGCCTTCTTCAGGCCGTCGTAGGTGGGGGCACCGGTGAACTTGGTGCCGTTGACGAAGAACGTCGGCGTGCCCGTGACGCCTGCCTTGCTGCCCTCGGCGCGCTGGGCGAGCACCCGCTCGAGCAGCGACGGGTCGTCCAGCGCCTTCTCGAACGCGGGCTGGTCGAGGCCGAGTTGCTGGGCGAACGTGACGAAGGCGGCGCGCTGCGAGGTCTGCTGGCCGCCCCACTCCTGCTGCGCGTCGAACATCACCCGGAACATCTCGTCGCGCTTGCCCTGCGCGGCCGCTGCCTCGACCGCGACGGCGGCCAGTTCGGCGTTGCGGTGGCTGGGGATCGGGAAGTGCCGCACGTCGAACGTCACGCGCTCGCCGTACTCGGTCTTGAGCCTCTCGACGCCGGGGTAGGCGGCGCGGCAGGACGGGCATTCGAGGTCGAGGTACTCGACGACGGTGACGCGGCCGCCGGACGAGGAACCGGGTGCGGCGGTGGTGTCGTTGCGGCTGAACAGCAGGAAACCGGCGACCACCACCGCGACCACGGCGATGATGACCAGGGACAGGCGTGCGTTTTTCGACATGGCGGAACTCCACGTGTGGCGAAGGAAGTAAGGACCGAGGAACGGGCTCGGTCTAGGCGCGCAGCACGCAGAGCTGCGCCAGCCGCACTTCCTGCCGGCGTGAAGGGGGAGCGAGGACGGAGGGCAGGCGCATCTGCAGCAGGCCCAGCGAACCGGAGCGCCGCAGCACGGCGAACCCGATCAGCACGGCCAGTGCCACCACCAGGCAGCAGCCCGCGACGAGGATGCCCTCGATCAGACCGGACCCGTCGTCCACGGGATCGGCCACGAACGCGGTCGAGGACGTCGGGCACTGCGCGGTCCAGGCGAACTCCGTCTCGCACGGAGTGCCCTGCATCATCGCGACGCCGGCGACCAGCGCGAGCACCGCGAAGACCCGCGCGAGGTACGCGCGGGTCCGCGAGCTGGTGGTGCCGGGCACGACTACCAGGGTAGCGATGATCGAATCAGGCCCTGGTGAAGGGTGGTGCGCTACCGCCAGAACGCCAGCCGGTGCTCGGCGGCGTAGTCGACGCGACCGATCGCGCCCGGAGCCAGCGACTGCACGTACTGCCCCTCGGAGAACCGCGGCCACCCCGGCGAACCGTCGCGGGCGAAGTCCGTCCACGCCTTGATCATGTGGTCGGACAGCCCGCGGTCCTTGGTGAAGTCGTCGTCCGGGAACAGGTAGTCGATGTCGGACGAGTGGTTCGCGCCGTGCAGCTCCGGCGGGAACGAGGGGTCCGTGGCGGCGTTGCGGTCAGCGAACTCGAACGCGTAGACGGGCGCCTTGCGCGCGTAGAGCTCGTTCTGCCGGAACGTCGCACGTGCCCACACGCGGTCTGTGAGCAGCGCGGCCCACGCCTGCTTCGGCGACGCGAACGCGCTCACGGGGTACTCGCGTTCGATCTCGGCCGCGCGGTCCGGGAACGCCTCTCGCACGAGCCGCGAGTAGTCCTGCGCGGTCATCGGGTCTGGCCGGAAAAGGCCGACGAAGCTGTTGTGCTCGTCGCGGGTCGCGCCCGCGAGGATCGGCACGTCCGCGAACTCGCCCGCCTCCAGCGACTCACCGGGCGACCTCGGCAGCACCGAACCGCCGTAGCCCATCGCCTGGAAGATGTTCATGATCTGCGGGTAGTCCAGCAGCTTTTCCGCGGGAAGGCGGCGCAGGCACTCGACGTCCGCGCAGCCCAGTTCAGAGGCGATCGCCGCCCCGATCCCCTGGATCTCCGGCACGGGCCGCCACGCGAGCGACGGCAACGCCTCCAGGTCCGGGTACCAGGCACCCTTCGGCACGTCGACCAGCGTGAACGAGCTGTGCATGATCGCCTTGTGGAAAAGCGGCCGCCGGTCGATCAGGTGCGCGCCGACGGCCGTGGCGCCGAACGACACCCCGAACAACGTCACGTTGCCCGGATCTCCGCCGAAACCGGAGATGTTCCGTTGGACCCACTCCAACGCCGCGCGCTGGTCCAGCAGACCGAACTCACCAGAGTGCTCGAGCCCCGGCAGCCCGAACCCGCCGAACACCCCCATCCGGTAGTTGAACGTCACCACGACGACGTCCCCCTGCCGCGCGAGGCGTTCCGCGTCGAAGTAGTGCCCGGCGCCGATCGCGCCGTCGCCGTGCACCCACACCAGCACCGGCTTGCGACCGGTCGTGGACGGTGTCGTGACGTTGGCGAACAGGCAGTCCTCGTTCGTGCTCCTCGTCTCCGAGTAGCTCGACCCCACCTGCGGACACGGACTGCCGGGCGCGAGGGCGTCGCGAACCCCGCTCCACGCCGCCGCCCGCACCGGCGGCTTCCACCGCTCGGCGCTCGCGTACGGGACCCCCTGGAACCGCAGGTGCCCGTCGCGCTGTTCCCCCTTGACCCTGCCGGTGTCCGTCCCGACGACGTCCGACGTCATGGCTTCCCCCTTGCCGCATGCGCTGACCAGCAGCAATGCGGCGATCATCAGCGTGCCCCGACGCACGTGATCAACCCCTCGTGGCTAGGTCGACGGCCGCGACCAACTCCCTTTCGCAGACGTCGAGATCGAGTGACCCGGACCGCAGCACGACGCCGTTGCGCATCGCGAGCACGAACACCGCCATCACGTCCGGGTCGAACACGCGGAACTCGCCGGCCTCCTGCCCCTGCCGCAGCAGGGCGGCGAGCCCCACGTGATCGGAGTCGGCGATGCCCCCGTCCGTCACCGCCGCGTGGGCCCTGATCCGCAGGAACGCCACCATGTCCGCACGGTGCTCGCGCAGGAACGCGATGTTGGCGACGAGGAACGCCCGCAGTTCTTCCTGCGGCGAGCCCTGGCCCATCCGCGCGGCCACGAACCCTTGGAAGCGCTCCAAGACGTCCGCGAACACCACGTCGACGAGCTCCTGCTTGTTCCTGAAGTGGTACGAGATCAGCCCCGTGCTGCTCAGTCCGGCCCGCGCCGCGATCGCCTTGAACGACGTCTCCGCGTAGTCCAGCTCGGCGATCGTGGCGATCGCCGCCGCCACGATCTGCGCCCGCCGGGCCTGCTCGGTCACGGACTTTGCTCGCATGAGCAAACTTTAGCACGCCTGAGCAAAACCAGTGGCGGAGCTTCTTAGGCTGGGCCTGTGACCAGGAGATCGCCGCAGGAGAAGAAGGCGCTGAGCTACGCCAAGGACCGCCGCAACACCTACGGCAAGAACGACAAGAGCTCCCGCAAGAACATCCCGAAGAACAAGCGGAAGAGCATCCGCTCGAACCGCCGCCGCGCGCACCTCGTGCTCACCCAGGTCGAGCCGGACGGCATCGAGTCGGAGCTCAAGCGCGAACGCCCCCACGTCTGGCGCAAGTGCCCGGACTCGCCCCTGGGCGAGGTCGTGGCGGCGAAACTTGAGCGCCGCGCACGACTCGCGGACCTTGGAAAACGTCCAAAGGACATGCTTTCAGGTTGACCTGCGGCGAAGGGGTGGAGCCAAACGGAATCCCGCCTCTACCGTCCCCGCATGCCATTGCGGAGATCAACGGTGCGCGGCCGCGAGTTCGGCGACGCGATGCGGGAGCTGCTGCGGGCGGCGGGCCTCACCAACCGCGCCGCCGCCGAACTGCTGGGCTGGCAGGAGGCCAAGGTCTCGGAGCTGCTCAACGGCAAGGAGGGCGTCAGCGACGTCGACCTCGCCAAGCTGCTGGGGTTGCTGCGGACGCCGCCCGACGAGTGCGACCACCTCATGGCCCTCCACCACGACGCGCACATCCGCGACTGGCTGCAGCCCACGGGTTCCGCCGCGCCGGACCGGGTCCGGACCTTGCGGGAGCACGAGCGGATCGCGTCGGACATCAGCGGCTGGTCGATGAACGTGGTGCACGGCCTGTTGCAGGTGCCCGACTACACCTGGCACCTCGGGCTGGCCAAGCCGCTGGACGAGCTGGACGCACGCGTGCTGGTCGAGAACCGGGTCGTGCGCCAGACCGCCGTGCTCGACGGGCAGCGGACCATCTCGCTCTACCTGCACGAGCAGGCGTTGCGGCTGCCGGTGGGCAACGCCGATGTTATGGCGGAGCAACTGCACCACCTGCTGCGCCTGTCCGTGCGGCCCTACCTCACGATCAGGTTGATCCCCACGGCGTTCGGGCCGCACGCCGGGCTGGCGGGCGACTTCGACCTCCTCAAGTTCAAGAAGATCCCGCCGCTCGTCTACGTCGAGAGCGAGGGGGCCAACGTCTTCCTCGAAGACCAGGCCTCCGTGGGCCGCTACGAGACAGTTCTCAAGTCACTCGATCGGACGGCGTTGGACGAGGTGCAATCGAGGAAGCTGATCACCGACATCATTGGTGAGGAGGCTCGTGATGACCAGGTGGCGCAAGAGTAGTCACAGCGCCAGCGACGGGAACTGCGTCGAGGTCGGTCGTGGCGTCGGCATCCGGGACAGCAAGGCCCCCTCCGTCGAGCTACCTCTCACCGCCGCCCAGTGGGCGCCGCTGCTGCGCCTGGTCAGGACTCGTCCCACGGAGAGGTGACGGAGTCGTCCCACTCCTCCTCGAACACCACCCGCGCCCGCACGGGTTCCGGCAGCACGGGCGGGTCGAGCAGGCTCGCCGCCACCGGAAGCGTCTGCTGGGCCTCGGCGAACTCCTCCGGCGAGATCGACCGCAGCACCTGGTCGCTGCGGGCCGCCGCCGCGGCGAACACGTCGCGGTAGGCGAGGCTGCCCGCCGCCTCGCTCACGGTCATGCGGCCCGACAGAACCTCGCGGGCCATCTCGCTCACCTGCGGGTCCGGTGAGGACCGGACCAGGTGGCGCAGCAGGGCCTGCCGCAGGCGCGGCTCGTCGACATCGCTCACTGCGGCGACCCCGGGGACAGCAGCACGGTGGGCGGGCGGAGGTCGCGCAGCCGGCCGAACTCGACGGTCTTGATCGCTCCGAGGATGCCCGCGGCGCGGTCCTTGGCCTGGCCCCACAGCGACATGGCTTCCGCCACCAGTTCGATGATCTGCGACGCGTAGAAGGCGATGAGCGCGACGGCCGCTCTTCGGGTCAGCCAGTCGTTGTCGACTCCCAGGCTGATCGCGATCGTGGAGAGGAGCCAGGCGTTGGCCATGTCGGAGATGCCGGCGGCGATGCCCGCCAGTGCCTCGTTGAACTTCTGCGCCGCCTGGACGCCCGCCTCGTAGTGCTCGGCGAGTGTCACGCAGATCGGGGCGAAGTCGGTGACGGCTCTGGCGAGGATGGAGAGGTACTGCCCGGCCTGGTCGGCGGCGTTGCCGCGCCAGACGGCGTCCATGTCGGCGCCGGCGCGGCCGATGTTCGCGCCGATCTGCTCGCAGGCGGTCCCGACCTGCCGCCACACCGTGACGCAGCGGTGGTAGGCGACCCAGTCGCCGCTGAGCCAGCGCACCATCGCTTCGAACGGGTCGCGGCCAGCGACCTCGACGCACACCCCGCGCAGGACGGCGGTCGGGCTGAAGACGTCGGAGGAGGGATCGAACTTGAAGAGCGGCCCGTCGTCGCGGGGGCGCTGGGGTTGCGTGAAGTTGTCGGACGGTTCGGCGCCGTCGCTGAACGCGGCGCCGCGCCGGTTGACCTCGTAGGGGCTGAAGTCGGGTCGCGGGGCCGACCCGTCAAGTGCGTGGAAGGCCTTGTCGAGGGATGCCCTGACGCGTGCGTCCTCGCGCATGAAGGCGTCCACGGTCTGGTCGATGGCCTCTGCGCTGTACTGGCCTCGGATCGCGATGGCCTGCATCGCGCCGTGCACGAGTCCGTAGGCGTGTTCGTGGGAGGCGAACGTGTCGAGCAGCAGGCCTTCTTCGGGCAGAGTCAGATCGCCGTACTGCTTGACGTGCTTTTGCCCGTTCGCACCGTCCTCGCCCGCGCGGCGCAGCTGATCGGTGAGTTTTCCCAGTGACTCCGGTGATTCCAGAAAGAAATCGGCCACGTCTCCAGTGGACCAGCGGACCCGTAGAGGAGCGATCACGCATGCGGCGTAACCGGTTCAGCTGACGCCGACGTCGGTCCACGCGCTGCGCACGGTGCTCGCGACCTCGCCGCCGAACAGCGCCTGGGCGGAGGCGACGGTCGCCGCGGCGGCGTCGGTGAAGGTCGAGTTGACCCGCAGTTTCGTGGCCAGCGCGTCGTACCAGACCTTGCCGGCGCGGTCCCAGGCGTTGCCGCCCAGACGGGTGGCGGCGAGGTGGAAGGCCTTGTTGGGGATGCCGGAGTTGATGTGGACGCCGCCGTGGTCGTTGCGGGGGTTGCCGTCGTCGGGCAGGTCGACGTAGGAGCGCATGTGCGCGGGCTGGCGGTCGAGCTGGTGGGCGCGGCCGGGGTCCTTCAGGGACCGCAGCGCGACGCCCTGCAGCTGGGTGCCGAGGATGCCCGCGCCGACGAGCCAGTCGGCCTGGTCGGCGGACTGGCCGAGCGCGTGCTGCTTGACCAGCGAGCCGAAGACGTCGGCCATCGACTCGTTGAGCGCCCCGGACTGCTTGCGGTAGCGCAGGCCGGCCGTGTACTGGACGACGCCGTGGGTGATCTCGTGGGCGACGACGGTGAGGTCGCGGGCGAGGGCACCGGGCTGGAACACCTTGCCGCTGCCGTCGCCGTAGACCATCTGGGTGCCGTCCCAGAACGCGTTGTCGAAGTCGCGTCCGAAGTGGACGGACGAGACGAGCTGGAGGCCGTTGCCGTCGACGCTGTGGCGGCCGAGCACGTCGCGGTAGAAGTCGTGGGTGCGGTCGGCGTTGTCGAAGGCGTCGTTGACGGTGGGGTCGGCCGCGGCGCCGTCGCCCTCCTTGCGGCGCAGGACGCCGGGCAGCCCGCGTTCGTCCCCGCCTTGGACGTCGTGCACGGCCTTGGCCTCGGCGGCGGGTCCGCGCAGCTGGGCGGCGTTGAGGTCGAGGAACTGCACGGCCTCGGTGAGCGTCTCGCGCTGGGCGCGCAGCGTCGCGGACGCCAGCAGGGTCGCGATGGTGTCGCGGAGGTCGACGTCGCCCGCTTCGGCGAGTTCGATCAGCAGGTGCGCGGGCAGGATGTAGCAGGTCATGGGCTTGTCCCCCCTCGGGCGTGTAACCGGAAGGAGGGGTTTCGGCGTGGCGAAATACAAAATTGCCGCCCGTGAGCGGCGTCACAGGTGCATGCTGTCAGCACCGGATCGACCCGAGGACTGATGACCATGACGAGTGCGACCGCGGGCTCCCGCCACAACTGGGAGACCGACCTGGAGCGCTACCGATCGAGGGCGGTCCAGGTGCTCGACACGCACCTGCCCGCCACCACCGGCTGCACCGAGTGCGGCGACCCGTGGCCCTGCGCCCGCGCCTGCAGCGCCGAGCTGGTGCTCGAGCTCTGAGCCCTACGAGCTCACCCGGTCCAGGAACGCGCTGATCCCGGACACCATCCGCTCGACCTGCTCGTCGAGCGAGAGCGACTCGTGGAACCGCGAGCCGGGTCCCGCGCTCTTCTTGCCGCGCAGGTACAGCGAGCACGCCAGGTCGGCGCAGACGTAGACGCCGACCGTGTTGCCCAGTTGCCCGGACTTGCCGGCCTTGCGCGCGCTCATCAGCACCACGCCGTCGCCGGAGTGCGTGGTCAGGCACCACGAGCACATGGACTTGCGCGCCCGTCCGGCCGGAGCGGCCCTGCGCAGCGCGATGCCGGTGGGCCGTCCGTCCAGCTCGATCACGAGGTACGAGCGGTCGGGCGCGGCCGGGTCGGTCCAGCCGAGGAAGTCCAGGTCGTCCCACGGCCGTTCGCCCAGGTCCTTGGGCACGTGCATGCGCTTCGCCTCGCCCTTGGTGGAATTGACGAAGGACGTGCGGAGATCATGTTCGGTCAACGGCTTCATGTCCGGGACGCTAGGCTTTCCTAGAGGTCCTAGGCAAATGATTAAGGACCCTAGGAAGGGTGACGGATGGCACGTGCGGGGCTCTCGGCCGACCGCCTCACGCAGGCGGCGGCGGACCTGGCGGACGAGGTCGGCTTCGAGAACGTGACGGTGTCCGCGCTGGCCCGGCACTTCGGGGTGAAGGACGCCTCGCTGTACTCGCACATCCGCAACGCCCAGGACCTGCGGACGCGCATGGCCGTGCTGGCGCTGGCCGAGCTCTCGGACCGGTCGGCGGAGGCGATTGCGGGCCGGTCGGGCAAGGACGCCCTGGTCGCGTTCGCCTCCGCCCACCGCGGCTACGCCCACGAGCACCCCGGCCGGTACGCGGCGGTGCAGCTGGCGCTGGACCCGGACGTCGCTGCGGACAGCGCCGTGCGGCACACGGAGCTGACCCGCGCGGCGCTGCGGGGATACGGGATGTGGGACCCCGAGCTCACCGACGCCGTGCGGCTGCTGCACAGCACGCTGCACGGGTTCGTGTCGCTGGAGCGGTCCGGGGCGTTCCACAGCCATCCGCGCGGGGTCGAGGCGTCGTGGCTCAGAGCCCTGGACGCGCTGGACTCGGTGCTGCGGGCGTGGCCCGCCTGAAGAAGTTGACGAGGTTGCCGTCGGGGTCGCGGACCAGCAGGGACCGGTTGCCCCACGGCATGGTCGTGGGTTCTTGGACCACCTCCACGCAGCTGAGCTGGTCGTGGACGCCGTCCACGTCGTCGACCTCGAACTCGATGATGACGCTGCGGTTGGCCTCAGGCTCGGCCGAGCCCTCGGCGAACAGGGCCACGGTGTGGGTGCTGCCGATCGCGAGGGTGCCCTTGGGGGTCTTGACCTCGGCGAAGTCGTCGTTGGCCCAGGTCGCCGGCACGCCGGTGGCGCGTTCGTAGAAGCCGGCGAGACGGGCGACGTCGGCGGTGATGATGCGAATCGATGCGAACTCCATGTCCGGCACGCTAGGAGCGATACCGGACAGAATCCGCCCGGTATGTGCGCGAGAATGTCGGGCATGCCCCGTCCGATCGCCCGCGTGCTCTCACTCTTGGAGCTCCTCCAATCCGGAGGGGTGCGGACCGTGGCCGAACTGGCCGGGCGGCTGGACGTGGACGAGCGCACGGTGCGCCGCTACGTCGACCACCTGCTCGACCTCGACGTGCCGGTGGAGTCGGTGCGCGGGCGTTACGGCGGCTACCGCCTCGCCGCCGGGTACCGGATGCCGCCGCTGATGCTGACCGACGACGAGGCGCTCGCCGTGCTGATCGGCCTGGTCACGGGCCTGCTGTCGGGCACGGCGAGCGAGACCGCGGCCGCGAAGGTCCGCCGCGTGCTGCCCGTCCGGCTGCGCGACAGGCTCGACGCGGTGCTCGGCTCACTCGCTTTCACCGCACCGCCCGCCGGGGTGGCTGTGCCCGAGGCCGGCGTGCTGCTCGCGGTCGCCGACGCCGTGACCCACCACCGGCCCGTGGCCATCCGGTACACCGCCGGTGACGGACGCCGGAGTGAGCGGACGCTGCACCCGTACGGGCTCGTCGCCCACTCCGGGCGCTGGTACGTGACCGGCGTCGATCCCGCGCTCGGCGAGGACCGGACGTTCCGGCTGGACCGGATCGCGGCGGCGCGGACGCTGCCCGGCTCGTTCTCGCCGCCTGCCGACGTTGATGCTGCCGAGCGGGTGCTGGCCGGGCTCGCCACCGCTCCGCACCGGTACGAGGTCGAGCTGCGGATCCGGGGGACGGTGGAGCAGGTCCGGGTTCGGTTGCCGGCAAGTGTCGCCGTGGTGGAGCCGGAGGGTGAGTGGGTGCGGGTGTCGTTGCGGGTGGAGCGGCTCGACTGGCTGCCCGGGGTGCTCGCGTCGCTCGACCTGCCGTTCGTGGTGGAGCGGCCGGACGAGTTGCGGGGGCTGGTGGCGGCGCTGGCCGAGCGGCTGCTGGAGTCGGCGCGGGCCGGGGCGAATTCTGTTGCCGGTGGCGGTGCCGCCGATCTACCGTCACCGCCATGATCGACAGAATCGAGTTCCTCGTCCGCGCATGAGCGGATCGCTGTACGACCACGCCCTCGCGCTGCACGCGCAGTTCCCCGACGGGCCGCTGCCCGGGGGCGGGGCTCCCTACCCGGACCAGGAACGGCACGTCCGGCGGCACGCGCCGAGTGATCGGCGGGTCAGGGGTAGGGAAGTCGCCGCCGCACTCGACGACCACTTCGCGTCCCCGACCTCCCTGGTCGAGGACTTCGCGGACACGCTCGCGACCCTGGACGTCCCGATCCACTACAACGAGCACATCGCCGCGGCTGCTCTGCGTGCGGACAGCGACCGCGTCCGGCGCGTCGGCCGCGAGCTCGTGCGGCACGGCCACGACCGAAGTGCCGTCGTCGTCGGACTTGCGTTGCTCGCGACGGACAACGACGACCGCGACATCCCGCTGATCCGCACGATCGGCCTGCTCTCGTACTACTTCGCGCCGTTGGCGGCCAAGGCTCTGGAGCGCCGCAGTGGCGGTGCCGAGGCGTTGACCTGGCTCGGCGACCGCTGCGCCGGATGGGGTCGCGTCTACGTCGTCGAGGCGTTGTGCGACATGATGTCCGCGCGCTCGTGGTTGCTCAGGCACGCCTGCGACGGCGACTACCTCAACGGCTACTTCGCCTACAGGGTCGCCACAGCCGCACACCTCCACGCGGCCCTGAACTGCGAGGACGTCGACGAACAACTGATCGACCACACCGGACTGCTGCTGAACGTCCTCACCGACTCCGGAGGCATGGCCCTCGGCCTGTGGGACTACCCGGCCGCCGCCCCGGTGGTCGAGGCCTACACCCGGCACGTCACGCGCCTGCCGGCCACCGAAGCCAGGACGCGGCACCGGACCCACCTGGCCGAGGCGTTGCGGAAGCGCCCGCTGCCCGGTGTGGACACTTCAGCCACCGTCACCGCACTGCTTGGATGAACTCCATGCGAGCCCTGCTGCTGTCCGTGCTCCTGACCCTGTCCATCGCCGCCCCCGCCCACGCCACCACCGGCTTCGTCGTGCTGAGCGACGTCGACCCGACGATCCGGCACGACATCCGCTACTACACGGCCCACAACTTCGTCGGCACGAGGATCGACGGCTACCGCGCGCCGCTGTGCATCCTCACCAAGCAGGCCGCGAAGGCGTTGCGGACGGTGCAGCGCGAGATGCTCAAACGTCGCTACACGCTCAAGGTCTACGACTGCTACCGCCCGCAGCGCGCCGTCGACCACTTCGTGCGGTGGGCCCGCGACCTCGCCGACCAGCGGATGAAGCCCGAGTTCTACCCGCGCGTCGACAAGACCCGGCTGTTCGCGGACGGCTACATCGCGGAGAAGTCCGGGCACAGCCGCGGGTCCACGCTCGACGTGACGATCGTGAAGCTGCCGCCGCGCTACCAGCGGCCGTACGTGCCGGGGGAGCCGCTCAAAGACTGCGCCGCGCCCGACCGGTTCCCCGACAACACCGTCGACATGGCCACCGGCTACGACTGCTTCGACACCCTCTCGCACACCGACGACCCGCGTGTGACCGGTGCGGCGCGGGAGAACCGGCAGCTGCTCAAGGCGGCGATGGCGCGGGCCGGGTTCCGCAACCTGCCCGAGGAGTGGTGGCACTTCACGCTCAACGACGAGCCGTACCCGGACACCTACTTCGACTTCCCCGTGGCGCGCTGACAGGTCAGACGTGCGCCTCCACGGGCGGTAGCGGCCTCGTCGTGTCCGCGACCTGTGTGAACCTCGCCGTCAGCGGAGCCAGCGGGCGCGAGGTGATGACCTTGTCCGCCACTTTCCGCAGCGCCAGCCCGAACCGGGTGCGGGGGTAGGCGACCCGCACGATCCAGCTCGGGAGATCCTGCACGTCCTGGACCAGCGGCCGCATCCACTTCTCGTACGCCGCGAGTCCGCCGGCGGTAGGCAGGGACGCGGCCAGGACGTAGCCGCTGACGAGCGCGAGCGAGGCTCCGCCGCCGCCCATCGGGGTCACGCACCAGGCGGCGTCCCCGGCGAGGCACACCCGGCCCCGGTGCCACGACGGCATGCGGATCTGGGTGAGCTGGTCGAGGTAGACGTCGTCGGAGGTGTCGAACCCGTCGAGCACGCGCCGGCTCTCCCACCCCGCGTCGGCGAACTGCTCGCGCAGCTTCGCCAGGGCGTCCGCGCGGTCGAGCCCGGTGAGGTCGGCGGAGTGGGCCTGGGCGAGCATCGCTCGGGTCGTGCCGTGGTTGTCGGGACGGAGGTGGACCTGCCGTCCCCTGGTGGTCGTGTACCAGCGCCAGCGGCTGTCGTCCGACGCCGTGCGCGGGATCGTGCCGAAGGCCATGGCGATGCCGAGGTCGCGTCGGTCGACCTGGTCGCCGAAGAGCAGGTCGCGGGTGGCCGAGCGGACGCCTTCGGCGATGACCAGCAGGTCCGCGTGCAGGACGCGTCCGGACGTGGTGGTGACGGTGACCGCGTCGGCGTCCTCGGCGACGTCGGTGATCGTGTCGCCGTAGGTGATCTCGACGCCGTCCGGCAGGTTCTCGAGGATCGTGCGGGCGAAGTCGCCGCGCAGCACCTCGAACTCGGCGGTGGCGCTGTCCGGTCCGTTCGACGGGAGCTCGGCGCGCACCCGTCCGTCCGACTCGACGAACACGGTGCCCGTCTCGGTGGTGTTCTGCGCCTTCACGGCCTCGGTGAGGCCCATCCGCGCGAGCACCTCCCGCGCTACGCCGCGGACGTCGACGTTCTGCCCGCCGTCGCGGAAGGTCCCGGACCGTTCGAGCACCGTCACCTCCCACCCCGTGCGCCGCAGCCAGAACGCGGCCGAGAGGCCCGCGATGCTTGCACCGGAGATCACCGCGTGTCGTGCAGCCATCTGCAACTCCCCATCAGTGGTAGCTTTGCTGCAAAGCTACTTTGAGGCAAAGGCACCTGCATGACAGACGACCCGCTGACCGCCGAGTGGACATCGACGCAGGTCGCGGTGATGCACCGGCTGCGCGACTGGGTGCTCGACTTCGCCGAGCTCAACCAGCACCTCGCCGCGTGGATGGGGCTGCCCGGCGCCGACGTCAACGCGCTGGGGCAGATCATCTGGGCGGCCGAGGCGGGCACCCCGCTGTCCCCGGCGCGGCTGGCCCGGCAGATCGGCATGACCACCGGCGCGACCACGATCCTGCTGAACCGGCTGGAGGCCGCCGGGCACGTCGAACGCACCCGCGAGAGCACCGACCGCCGTCGCGTCACCCTGCGGCCCACGCCGGCCGCGCGCGATCGCGCCCGCGAGTTCCTCGGCGTCGCCGGCACCGAGATCGCCCACGTCCTGCGCACGACTCCGCCCGCCGAACTCGAGGTCGTCGGCGCGTTCCTGACGAGGATGACCACTGCGGCCGACGAGGCGACCCAGCGCTTGACCCGCGATTAGAGGCGCGGGCGCGTCAGCAGGCGTGACAGCACGATCGCGCTCTCGGTGCGGTCCACCGGCGCGGTCGAGCGCACCCGCTGGATGGCCTGTTCGAGGTGCGGGATGTCGCGGGCCATCATGTAGAGCACGGCGTCGGCGGCGCCGGAGACCGTGCACGCCTCGATGACCTCGGGGATGTCCTCGAGCGCCTTGCTCAGCTGGGCGGGCGTCGGGTTGCCCGTGCAGTAGACCTCGACGAACGCCTCGGTGTGCCACGACAGCGCCTGCGGGTCGACCAGCGCGCTGAAGCCCCGGATCGCGCCCGTTGCGACCAGCCGGTCGAGGCGGCGTTTCGCGGCCGACGGCGACAGTCCCGCCTCCTTGCCGATCTCGGCGTAGGTGGCGCGTGCGTTGCGCAGCACGCACCGGATGATCGCTTCGTCGATGCTGTCCATGCGCAAAGATTCCACACGCGGGCCGGATCTTTGCAAAAGATGCGGGTTTGAACGCCGCTTCTGCGGATTGTTCGCGCGTGAGCCCGTACCTAGTGTCCGGCCTGTGACGATCAACGACGTGGAGGCGGCCGCGCTGGCGGCGGTGGACGAGGCAGCGATCGGCCGGCTGCTGGTGGAGCTGCTCGAGGTCCCGAGCGTGACGGGCAGCGCGGCGGAGTCCGAGCTGCAGCACGTGCTGGCCGAGAAACTGCGGCGGCTGGACCTGGACGTGGACCTGTGGTCGATGGACCTCGACGAGCTGCGGGCGCGGGAGGACTTCCCCGGCGGTGAGGCACCGCGCACGGAGGCGTGGGGCCTGGTCGGCGCCACGAAGCAAACGGACGGGCCGACGCTGGTCCTGCAGGGACACGTCGACGTCGTCCCACCCGGTGACCTGGCCCAATGGCGCGGCGACCCGTTCCGGCCACGGGTCGAGGGCGACGTCGTGCACGGCCGCGGCGCCTGCGACATGAAGGCCGGCGTGGTCGCGATCCTCGCCGCGCTGGCCGCGATCCGCTCGGTCCGGCTGCAAGGGCGGCTGGCCGTGCACTTCGTCGTCAGCGAGGAGGACGGCGGGCTCGGCGCGTTCGGCACCCTGCACCGCGGCCACACCGGTGACGCGTGCATCATCACCGAACCGACCAGCGGCGCGCTCATGGTCGCCAACGCCGGCGCGCTCACGTTCCGCATCGAGGTCCCCGGCCAGGCCACCCACGGCAGCACCCGCTACGCCGGTACCAGCGCCATCGACGCCTACCTGCCGATCCACGCGGCGCTCGCGCGGCTCGAAGCCCGCCGCAACGCCGCGCCCGACCCACTGCTGTCCGGCTACCCGATCCCGTACCCGCTGTCGGTCGGCACCCTGCAGGCAGGCGACTGGGCGAGCAGCGTGCCCGACCTGCTGGTGGCCGAGGGACGGCTCGGCGTGGCGCTGGGGGAGGACCCGGCACACGCCCGTGCCGAACTGGAGGCGTGCGTGGCCGAGGCCTGCGCCGCCGATCCGTGGCTGCGGGCGCACCCCGCCGTCGTGACGTGGTCCGGTGGGCAGTTCGCGAGCGGCCGGTTGCCGGTGGGACATCCGCTCGCGGACCTGGTGGGGCAGGCGCACGCCGACGTCACCGGGTCCGCGCGGCCCGCCGAGCGCGGGGCGCCGTACGGCAGTGATCTCCGGTTGTACGCGGGGGCGGGGATTCCGACGCTGCAGTACGGGCCGGGGGACGTGCGGCTGGCCCACGGTCCTCAGGAGCAGGTTTCCGTCGCCGAGATCGTCACGGTCACCCAGGCCCTTGTTCTGGCCGCCCTCCGCACGGTCGGCTGACCGGTGTGGCGCGCATTCGAAGTGTCACCCCGTGCGCATCGCAGGTGTCAGTGAACGATCCAGCCTGATCGTGACGTCTGAGGGCTAGAAGTCCGCCGCACTGATGACGACGACTGCTTCGAGCCTGTTGAGTGGCGCGAACCCCACGGCAAGGGTTGCTCGTGTCCGACATCACGGTAGCGCTCACTAGCCTCTGGTCCGGCTCCATATGAGGTTGCGTCACGGGGAAGGAACCGCATGACAGACGTCCGATACCGGCCGGGACAGACAAATGACATCCTCCGGCATGCCCTGCTCACGGCCTGGAACTGGAGGTGCTATTGGTGTGCTGAACCTGTCGAACACCGTTCTGCGGAGATCGATCACATCGTACCTAAGGATTCCAGCAAGATACTTCTGGCTGAGGTAAAGAAGCAGTTCGACCTACCTGACAACTACGACGTTCATGCGCCGTACAACCTCGCCCCGATCTGCGGTCGCTGCAACAAAGAGAAGAGTAACCACAACCTGACACATCTGCCGCGTATCGCAACGTTATTGAGGGCGAGCTCAGGTCATGCCCCGAAGATCGAGCATGCTGTACATGTTCTCAAGAGCCGAAGAGGGCTTGCAAGCGCATTGATGAAAGTAGCGGCGGCCGACCTTAGCGACAAGAAGACGCGTGAAGCGTTCGAAGTTGGTGCGCCAGCGATCGTTCAACGACTCGCCGGTTTGGACGCAGGCAAGGCTGACTTCCTCTTATCGCGAACGGTTGAGATCGAGGACGGCGACCGTTGTCACCAGGTCGAACTAACGCTTAATGCGCGTGGCCGCACCTCGATTACCGTATTTGAGGAAGTGGCAGGTGGAGATCTGGAGACTGTACTTCAGGAGCCGGTTAGCGAGTTAGTGGAGATCGTGGACTCGGCAGCAACTGTAGAATTCGAAGCCGCTGACGCAATGTACGGGGCGGACGTTGAACCACTGGCAGCCCACTTCGAACTAATTGTGGACAAGGTCGAGTTTATACAGATGCCGTCGCCGATGCGCCTTGAGTTTACCCTCCATGGGATGCTTACCGCGGATGGTTCGACCACGATCGCCCGCGACTCAGTACATGGAGATGGTATCGAGTATATCCAGGGTGATGCCACCGTCACCGGGCGGTTCAAGATAGTGCTGTCATGGCGGTTTGACGAATCGATAGGCTGCATCGATGTCGACGAGGTCGTGTTGGAAAGCAGGGAAATCAACGTGTCAAACGCAGGATCCCATGCTCAGTACGACCGGGATTTGTTCGGTGTCGACCCGGAGTCAGGAAATTGGTGAAGGTGAAGCCGAATAGAAATCGCGCGGCGATTGGATCGATCTGTGTTGGGAATATCTGGCATCGGCCAACAGTGTCGGGCTCGCCCGTGACTTGCGACTCACTTGGGAATACTCGAACCGCGCATGCCGAACTGCTGGCTGAGATCATCCGCGAGCTGACGGGCCACTCCACGTAGAGCGGTGACGTCGTAGTCGGCGGAGAAGGAGGCCTCCACAGCTTTCGGGTTCCGGACCCCGCGCGCTTCTTGAACGGGGTGGTACAGCGTGCTCAGCGCTCCACCACCCAACTGGTTGTCGATTGCCACCAGCGGAAAGTCCCGTGGAAGGTCGTCCCATAGCAAAGCTGCACGGGTCAGGATCGTCCCGACCCCACCAAGTCCGCGGACATGAGTCGATACCAACGCGATTGCCTCCGCGATCACGGCGTCAACGAGCCTGATGGGCACCGGCCGGATATCGGCGACCCGATCGGAGACGCGTGCACCGCGCAGAAATGCCCACAATCCCATCGCCAGAGCGACAGAGCCGTCGTGATGCAGCTCTACCAGGGCGCAATCGACCAGATCATGGGGGTCGGCCGAGTAGTGATTCGATCGGACAACCCAACGCCGCAGGCCGTTCCTCGGGTTGATGATCGCACCGTTTGGCAGCAGCTCGTTCAGCACCGGCACCCGGCCTTGCGGCTTTCCGAACATCTCGGAGACCAGCTCCAGTGCGTTCAGCATCGTCGCGGTCACCTGCTCGCGTTCTGGATGACTGCTCAACAGGGGCACCGGCGCGACCGGCCGAGCCGCCACCGCCACCCAGACCCCCTTCAGTAGATCGATCTCTGGGGCCAGGTCGTCGATCAACGCGCTCAGCGCCGCCCGATCATCGGCCCGCCGGGAGAAGCGATCACGGTAGGCGCGCTCGAGCTGGTTCTCCGACATCCAGTTCGTGTCTGTTTCATAGCGAAACGGAACGCCCATTGCGTTCGTATCACCGATTACATGGGGCGCGTCCGGACTCGGAGGCACGTACACGGCGATCAAGCCGGGGGCACCGTCCTCGCCGTCGAGCGCCTCGATCAGCAGGCCGTCGACCAATGGCCGCACATACCTGTTGGCGAATGACCGCAGGGTCTGCCGATCCCGCTCACCATTCGACACGCCGGTGAGCTCGACAGCCCGCTCGTTCTCCTCGCGGACCCCATAGACGATCAGGCCGCCACGGGTGTTGGCCATCGCCGCCACGTCCTTGGCGAACTCCAGGCGCTTCTTCTCGACCTCAGGCGGCAGCGCCTGCTTCCAGTCGAGGTCGTCGTACTCTGCCATCCTCGCCTCGATCGCCCGCATCACCATGGCATGAGTCAGCGGGGTTGGTGACAGACCAAGCTCAGCATGGATTCGCGACCACCTGATCGGCATCACGCAATGTTAATCGCCCAAGGACCTCGGCTTTGCACCACACCGGAGAGCGGCTCAGAAGATCTCGTTCTGAGTACTGCCACTGCGTTCGTCGCGGTCAACGGCGGGCGAGGCCCAGCGCTTGGGGAGGCCTGGACTTGTCCCGAACCGGCAGAACTGGCGGTTGGTGCTCGAGTGGCTGTGCACCCGTCGTGTAGATGCTCCGTGTGGGTGGCTTGGGTGCGACGTTGCGGTGATGTCGGTTCGACGCGCCGCGACGCGGGTTGATACTGCGATCGCCACGGTCGAGGCCGCGTTCGGTGGCGACGGCATCTCGCATGTCCGACGTGGACTGTCCGATGTCGGTGGCCGCGCGGTCTGCCGGGATGCCTGTTTGCAAGGGGTGCCCTCGGCCGGATCGAGGGTCAGGAGTGGTGGTGCTGTCTGCCTATGGTCCTGGTGACGGCGCGTCGGTGGTGGTCCGACGCGCCGGGGGCGGCGGTGCGCGGGTGCGTGCGGAGGTCCGGGCGCGGGTGGTGGATCGTCTGACCGCGTTGCGCTCAGTGGGTGCGCTGAGAGTCGGGCATGTCCGGTCGGCCGCGAACGCAGCCGGGGTCAGCGAACGCACTGTTTACAGGTGGCTGGCCTGCGCGGCACCGACCGGGCAGGGTGGTGCCGCTGGAGAGGACACGACCGGGAACACCACGGAGCGAGGTGGTCGACGCTTCCGGTTGAGCCCTGCGGATCTGGAGGCGTTCGAGGACTACAACGGCAATATCAGCGCGGTGTTCCGGGCCCGCCAAGCGGTCGTGGAGGGTCGCGACGAGGTGTTCGGGGTGCCGATCGCCGAGCATCTGCGGCAGGGATGGCGGGATGCGCGCCCGGTGGCGCTGCGTACGTTGCAGGCGGCGTTCAGGGCGCAAATGACCCCCGCGGAGCGGGCCTACTGGCGGGAGGGCAGCGAAGGTCGGCGTCGCATGCGCACTTACAGCCAGCGGCAGGTGGCGTGCCGCAACGCGGTCTGGCAGGTCGACCACACTCAGCTGGATATCGAGGTGCTGCCGCCGCACGGTCCGGTGTGTCGGCCGTGGTTGACCTCGTTCCTGGATCATCGGCACCGCGTGCTGATGGGCTGGGTGATCGCGCTGCATCCGGACCAGGGAGTGGTCGCGGCGGCCCTGCGCTCGGCGATCGTGGCCGACCCGGACGATGGCAGGCACGGCGGGCTGCCATCGGTGATCGAGCATGATCGCGCCTGGGAGTTCGGGGCGCGAGCATTGCGGGCGGCTTGCGGAACGCTGCAGATCGACCTGCGACCACGGCCTCCACGCACACCGCGCTTCGGCGGGGTCGTGGAGCGCTGGCACGGCACGATCGACCGGTTGCTGCTGTGCCAGCTGCCCGGTTATACCGGCGGCGCTCGCGACGGGAAGGGACGGCTGTTCGGGCCGGTGCGTGACGACCGGTCCTGGCGTGAGCATGCCGGCCGCCCCTCACCCGATGGCGAGGATCACGTCCGCGACGACCGGGATGCCGCGGGCACCGTCGGCGACGATCAGCGGGACCGGCGGGCGGTGACGCTGCGGGCGTTCATCGCGTTGTTCGCCCGGTTCGCTGTCGCCTACAACCAGCAGCATCCGCATCCGGAGCTGGATGGGCTTACACCGCTGCAGTCCTGGCAGGCCGATCCGAGCCCTCTGAGCACCGTCGATGAGGCCCTGTTGCGCGACCTGCTGCTGCAGCGGCGCGACAGCGTCATGGTGACCTCGAAGGGGATCCGGTTCGAAAACCTGCACTATCTGGTTCCGGATCTCCAGGTGCAGGGCATGGTGGGGGAGCGGGTACAGATCCGCTACGCCCCGCACGACCGCCGGTTCGTCGAGGTCTACCAGGACGGACGGCATCTGGGCACCGCCTACCCGGCGCAGGCGCTGACCCCGGAGCAGAACGAGCGCCGCCGCCAGGCGTGGAGTGAGGAAGGCCGCCAGCTAGGGGCGCGCCGCCGCAAGGCCAACCAGCGGGCCCGTCGCAGGCTGGAGCCGCTCAACCGGGCCACCGGAGATCCACAGGACACGCTGCCCGCCGCGGTGACTGCTGCGCGGGCTCCGAGTACACCGCTGCGAGGTTCCGCGAGTTTGCTGGACCTCCGCGACCCGCTGACCCTGCTCGACGCAGCCGCCACGACGGACACCCCAGCATCTGGTCCACCGCAGGTTGCACGAACCTCCGGCGGACACCCGATCATGTCGCCCCATCGCGGCCAGGACCGGATCAGTGACTGCGGCGTCCGCGACGCCAGGTCGCCGGAGGAAGGCACGAGATCGGATGCCTGAGCACTTCCTGCGCCTGGCTGGTGCCACCACCATGCCCACCGAGGAGGTGCAGCTGGTCGAGCAGGACGTGCGGGACCTGGTCCGGTACCAGGGACTGGGTGTGGTTCACGGACGTGCTGGGGTGGGCAAGACCTTCGCGGTGCAGTGGTGTCTAGAACGGCTGGACCCAGTCACCACCGACACCGCCCGTGGCGGCCCATTGCGCGTGGTGCAGGTGGTGTTCACCCACGCTCCGACCGCGCTGGAGGTAGCCAAGGAACTGGCCCGCGCGGTCCTGGTCGACCCTCCCCGCAACGCCAACCGCTACCGGCTTCAGAACCTGGTGCTGGAACGGGTCACCGGCCGGCCGCACCTGCTGGTCGTGGACGAGGCCCAACGCCTGACCCGGCACACCATGGAAGTACTGCGCTACTTGTGGGACCACAAACCGAGCCAGCTGGCGGTGCTGCTGGTCGGCGGCGACGGCTGCCGGGAGGTCGTCGCCCGCGAACCGATGATGGAGTCGCGGGTGTTCCGCACCCGCCACCTTCAACCGCTGCCAGGACGTCGTGTGCCGGAGTTGATACGCCGCTACCACTCCCTATACCACCGCGCCGAAGCAGACCTCATCGCGCGAGTCGACGCGGAGTTCGCCCACGGCATCTGGCGCAACTGGGCGTCCTTCACCCTCACCGCGGCCGAACTGGCCGCCGAGCACGACCGCGACACCCTCGACGCCGAACTCGTCGACAACACCTACCTACGGCTCGGAGCCGCGTCCCTGCCCGGATGAACACCTGACCGTCCCGACCACAACCCAAGGCCACGGACAGAAAGCGTAGTGGGCCACCTCCGAGGTGCCCGGTGCGGAAGGAGTCGGTGATGGTGATCCTGACCGACGACCCGGCCGGGGAGGCCGGACTGGCAGTGGAGCCCCGCTGGGTTCACAACCCCGACGACAGCCCCGTGTTGCCCGAGCTGCTGAAGGGCGCTGCCGCCCGCCGCGCAGGTGTGCTGCTCGTGGCGCTGTCGCCGACCACCCGCTCACGAGTTGCTGATCTGGCCCACGACGTACTGCTGGCACTGGGCGCCCAGATTCCGGCCACAGCCGGCAACAGCCGGATGCGCACTTCGGATTTGGAATGCTTTGCACTAGCTCGGTTGTGCGGACATCGACCACGCCATGTGGTCCTAGACCGCGGCCACCGCATCGCACCCCGTCTGGTTGACGCCGTCCGCGCTTGGTGCGCCCACATTGGGGCCGCGCTCTGGCTGCTCACACCCACCCCCGGCGAGGACGCAGTCGACAGTCGACGCCACCGCGACCGACTGCTCGCCCTCGCCGACACCAGCCGCTCCGCCGAACAGCCATCAGGCGGAGCGACGTGGTTACCGGAGTTGGCCATTGCCGCGTTACCGGACACCGACTTCCCGTTGTTCCGCATCGACTGCTACCGCCGGCGACCGGACCTGTTCCTCGCGATCGACGCGGTCTTCACCACCACCTTCACGCAGGTACGCGAACACCCTCTGGTCGTTCGTGCTGGAGCCCTGCGCACCGACCAGGCCTGCCTGGACCTGGTCACCGCGGTTCTAGCCGACCAGCTGACGGTCGACCGGCCGCCAGCCCCGGTACGGCTTATCCGGCTGCGTGCGACACAGGCCGCGTTATGGCGCCACCACAACATGCTGCTGCGCTGGAGCCCCTACTCCTCGCTGCCTAACCCAGCCCGCCACCTTCCTGGGCCGCTGCTGTCGCGCCAGAGCACCGACGCGGTGACCGCGATCGCCGACCCCGCCCGCGCTGCCGTGCACGCCCTGGTCACGTTGCTGGAATCCAGCCCGTACCACCTGGCTGGACTACCGGCGGACACCTTGAGTGTCGACCCCGAACCCCGGCTGCATTTCGGTGAGGCTCATCTACACGTCCCACCGGACACCCACCCGCTGTTCCGGACCTACCACTGTTATCGCCACCACCAACGCCACCGTCATAGCACCGGCCCAGGCACCGACGACGATCGCGCCGCACTGCTCACGCATTGCGGCCGTCGCGCCTCCCCGCAGACCCTGCACGCCCTGCTTCGCGACGCGGGCACGCACTGGCACACAGACGAGGGGCTGCCGGTGACGAGCGAACTGCTCCGCGCCCCTCACGTCCGCTGGCCGGCCCGGTGGCTGGGCGCGCGTTCGCTTTTCCTGCACAGCAACCTGATCGGACGCCCATGAGTCGCCGCAAAGGCAACGACCGAACGAAGTCCGCAGCGCAAGCCCGGAGCACATCGGCACCCGAGCAGCACACCCAGTCGGCGGGCGGCGTGGCGTTGCTGCGCAAACTGGTTGGACGCGTTGCCGGCACCCCTGCTCACGACATGCTCGACCAGCTGCTGGGCCACTCGTGGCTCACATTGACGGACACCGACCTGCGCGAACGGTTGATCGATCTGCCGCTGCGGCACGTGACCCGGCTGGCCACCTGCCTGGACATCGACCACACCGACCTTATGGATCACCTGCTGCGCCAGCCCACTCCCGGACACGACCCCGCTGATACCGATCACGGCGGGCAGCATGAGGAGCAGGCTGCAGAGCACGATGACGCGTGGGAGCTGCACGGGCTGCTGCTGCACGTCGGCTCCGTTGGCGCGCGCCACACCGAGGTAGCCGAGGCACTGGGTTGGTCCCTCCAACGACTGGTTGACGCTGCCCGAGTCCTGAACGGCCTGCTGACCCCGCATCCACGCTACGAACTGGCATACCACTTCGACGGACGACTGCACTTGAGAGCCACAGGCCATCGACTTTCGCACCGGGCACGCGCGCACATCCCTGGCGACCCAGCTCGGCGACTGCCCATCAACGCTGAACACGCGGCACTGCTGCTGGCCACTGATTACCTTCACCCCCTGCCCGACGAACTACCGCGGCACCTGGTGCAGCGGTTGATCGACGCCGGTCATGCGATCGTCCATACCGACTACACCCTCGTCCTGAGCCCCGACGTCGACCTGGCTACCAGCGTCCAACCACTACCGCCTCCTGAGGACGGCGCTGGACGGTCCTGAATCTCCGCCGCGCCGGGTCGATCTCCGACGCGAGCCGAGCTCCGGCAAGGCGGATCGGGTAGGCCTGTTGCACTGCGGCATAGGCCGAGCAGGAAGTCCCCGCGCGACCAGGGGCAGCAGCTCGGGCACACCACTGGTCTGTCCATGGCCGGGTGGTCGTGTCCGTCATGCCAGTCGGATTAGCTTCGATGGCATGGCTTCAATCGTGGACGTCGACCAAGGTGCGGACGATGCGGGTGGTGCGTTGACCGAGTACTGCGCGGCGTTGTTCGCGGCCACTGGCGTCGATGTAGGCCTGGCTCGTGGTCAAGGAGGCGTGGCCGAGCAGCGCGGCGATGTCGGCGGCCGTGGCGCCGTCCTCGGCCAAGCGGGTGGCGAAGGTGTGCCGCAAGGCGTGCACTGCCGCCCCTGCAGGAACCTGGTCGTGCACACCGGCGGCGCGTAGCGCCCGGCCGATGAGGTACTGCAGTCCGCCACGGCGCAGCGGCTCGCCGCGGGTGTCGACGAACAGCGCATCGCCGGGCCTGGTCGGTCCGAATCGTTCCCGCCGGTCGGCGAGATAGTCGGCCAGCAATGTATGCAGGGAGTCATCGAGCGGGATGGTGCGGAAGGTACCGCCCTTGCCCCGGACCCCGATACGGTGGCCGCCGGGACGTCCGGCGATGTCGGACACCGTCAAGGCGAGAAGTTCGCTGCTACGTACCCCTGTGCACAGCAGCAACGCCACCGCCGCCAGGTCACGGCAAGGCCAGCCGGTGCGCGCGCCCACGATCGGCGCCGCCACGGTCGCCAGCAGCCGCTCCGGGGAGTCTTCACCGCGCAACGGCTTGGGGCGTTTCGCACTGCCCTTGGGCCGGCGGATGGCTTGCATCGGGTTGCCTTCAACCACGTTGTGCAGCAACAGGAACGCGAACCAGCCGTTCCAGGTCGACCAAGCACGCGCCACGCTGGCCGCCGAACGGGTCAGCGCGAAGCGCGCGAAGCCCGACCGGACAGCTTCCCTGGTCAGGCTCGACACCACGACCTCCGCTGGTGCGCAATCCAGTGGTGCGGCGATAAGTGTCAGCACTTCGAGCAGGTCGCTGCGGTAGGCCTTCTCCGTGTGGGGCGACAGCTTGCGGGTGCGCAGATCCTGCACGTACTGGTCCACCCAATAGCTCGCTGGTCGGCTCACGAGCCTCACCGTACTGTCCCGTCCGCCGCAGCCAGCATCAACCACGGCGACGTGGGCCGTCCTACGAGCGGATGAACCTCACAGGTGCTGATCACGGCAAACGCACGAACACCCTAATGATCAACCCCCGGAGCGGACCACTTAATCAGGTAGTCCCCGTCGATGTCGTTCTGCTTCGTCGTCCTCGCGGCGGGCTTCCTGTTCATAGCGTTCGGCGAGGCGTCTCAGGATCTTCTGGGTCCGCGGCCACCCGGTGGCAGCGAGTGCCCCTTTTCGGTAGTTGGCGGCAAGTTGCCATTCTTGGCTTCCTCCGTCGGTCATCCCACGCCAGGTAACGCCGCGATGATTCACGATTCCTGTCTCAAGACCACGCTCGATATGGTCAGCACGAAGGTCTTCGAGAAGGTCACGTACGGGGCGTGGCGGAAATAGCCCCTCTGCGTCGGGAGGTGCGTAGGCCAAGGCTTGGCCGATCATCAAATCCCCAGTAACCGGTCGCCCAGTCTCTTGGAGGGCTTCTCGCGCTCGGGTGATCCATGAATGGAGCAAGTCGGCCTCGATGAGGTCGTTGGCTCCGATGCCGGGACTTTGAGTCCAGGACTTAAGTACCCTGTAGGCGCGTTCAGCAAGACGCCGCCGGTGTTCTACCTCAGGGGAACCGTCCTCATCGTCGGGCGGTTCTTCATTGTTTGCCCTGTACACCTGACTTACCAGATCTGCGAAGAAATTGGGATCTTCCTGAAGTGCTGCATGGAGAGTTGGTACTTGTGCTTCGAAACCCAGCGCCGGGACAAGCTGCCATTCAAGGAAGGCCACCCTCGACAGGCCCAAGGTATCTTTATGTAGGGCAAGCAGGCCCAGGATCCTGCTGAAGCCATGTTCTCTCAGTCGCACGATCTCAGGATCAGGTTCTTCTCTGGCGAGAAGTGCCTCGCAGGCTTGAGCTGCGATCTCTGCCGCCTGAAGTGAGGCGACGCGCTTGGAGTACAGGACGATGAGGTTCAGCGCGGCGGCGTCGCGCCCCACTGCGGCGAGGTTGCGCGCGACGTGCTCGACTCCTGAAAAATCCGGCCCAAGACCAAAGTAGACGAATTCACACCAGTAACTGCGTGTCACTTCATCTTCCAATGCGGGCAGCTTCTCCCATGCCTTTCGAGGGTCATCCACCGCGCGGAGTACTTCCGCTTTGACCGCCGGATCTTGGGTGAGGGCGAGAAGGCGCTCGCACACAGCGGAATCATCGCCGCGCAAGCGGGCTCGTAGGTATCCGCGTGCGGCTTCTCGGCGGTGCGCTCCCTCCTGCAGCCAGGCAATCATGGCTTGATCGAAATCGGAGGTGTGGCCCGCAAGGGCGTAGCCCACGAGGTACGGGCGCGAAACACCGTCTACCAGATCTACCAACGCTTGCATTCCACCCGCCTGGACGACCGCGGCAGCTGCCGCCACACGTCGGGCTGACACCGCGGCGTCGTAGGCGGCGAAGTCGTCCCTTCTGGCGACGTCGCCCAATTCGACCATGTCGTTATCGAACAGCCACCGCTCGCGCCGGACCGCCGAGGTAGGAGTCCAGGTCTGTTCGGCCTGTTCGAGGAGGAGCAGTTCCGCTTCGGGAAGCGCCCACTGCGTATCCGCATACTCTCGGTGGTGCGCGACCTTCGCTCGGACGGCGTCCGCGACTCGGGCGCGATCCCCGTCGTCAGTTACCACTACGCCGAGCGCGGCGAGCTTGTCCACGAACGACTGTCGGTGCTGGGGCAGCAGCGCCTCGAGTTTGGTCAACAGCTCCAGATGGCGATCGATGTCATCATCAAGATCGTCAAATAACATGTCCGTAACAAATTCGATTGCGCGGCGTATATCGGCGTAGGTCATGTGGATTGGTCTCACCCAGTCCCTGAACTGAGGCTTGGCCGCAGGTGTTTGAATCTCGTGCCCAGTCGGTATCAAGGCGAGCAGCAACCGACGGGTTACCGTGGGATGCGCCCGCATCAGTTGGCGTAGCCCGTTGCGATGAGTTTGCTCGGATACCGCGGTGCAGGGATGCCAACTGCTCATCATGTCCGCGAGTGCCGTGTCTGGCCGTGTCGACCACTGCCCGCCAGGGTCGATCGCAGCCAATCGCGCGAGTAGGTCGATGACGTCCGGAAAGTGGTCCTCCGCCCATGCGATCGTCTGCAACGCCCACAGGAAATGGTTGTGCGGGGATGGAGGAGTGAACCCGACGCCGCCCGGCGCATCTTGGAACATGAGTCGGTGCAGCGGCTCGTCGTCGACTAAACCTTGGCGTAGTGCATCGATGAATTCGTCGGGAGCAGCTTCAGCAAGCAGGGGAAGAACATCGCTAAGTGAAGCCCAATGGCGGTATGAATTGTCCTCGTTTGCCTTGCTGAGCAGCTCATTAACGATGGAGCGACTGAATTCCCTGCCGGTATTTCCTCCTGTTAGCCGGACATCGTCTCCCAATGCACCGAGGAGTGCAAGTGTTTGAGCCAGGCCGATGCGCAAGGTCGATGAGAATTTCGCGCCGTGTTCACTGCCGAATACGTCCAGGCTTGCTGTTCTCAAAGCGCGTAGGTCGTCCAGGGTGATGTGCGTTCTCAGCAGAGCCCACGCGTCCTCCGGTGTAAGAACGTGCCACTGCTCACGAAATCTTCCCAAAAAGGGAACGTCGGATGCTACGGCCAGGTCGGTTGCGATCTCCTGCACGTTGCCATAGGTAAGGCCGACCGTCTGGGCAACCACGGTGCGGTCATCTACGTTCGTACCTTCCCAGCCACCCAACAGAAGTAGACGACGCTGAGTCATACCGGGTGCCTGTGCCCAGTCAGGTGTTAGTTGGACCGGATTGAGTGCCAACGCCCGCCGCAACGCGAGCAGGCTGCGACGCGCCAGCAGACCCCACGAATACGCCCGCTGATCCGGCGCCCCGGCCGCGGTCAGTTGCCGGGTAACGGCTTCGCTATCGACCGCTGGGACCTCCGGTGCGCCGATCTGGCCAGGCAGTGCCGCCATGATCACTACGTGTGGGCTACGGACGGCCACATTGGACAGCCAGGATGGATGCGGCACGACCAGCACCAGGGGCTGGTTCTGCCGCATCAGCTGGGCCAGGCTCTCGATCGAGTCCACGAACAACGTTTGTGCTCGCAGGGACTCCGCCCGGCCATCCGTCGACGACTGCAAGGCTGCGGAAACGAACGCGCGCAGATCATCGATTCGCAACCCACCGCCGACTGTGACGGCTCGGCCTGGGATCAGAGAGTCGACCAACTCGCTGGCCGCAGCCTCCCTGCCAGCGAGAACAACCTCGGCTGACAAAGGGATATGAGTTGACGGCAACCACAGCTCGTCCCACCAATCGGCCGCTGACGTCACCCCAGGGATTTGCTTGCCCAGCCGGCTCGCGAGCCATGCAGACGTGGCGGGGGCGGATTCCAGCCATGTGTGCACACTGTCAAGGTTGTATGCCCGGACCTGCTTCCACCGGCCTTCTTGACTGCGTGCGTTCCTCCACTCCCGCGCCTTCGTCCACGGCCGCAGAATGACCTGAACATAAGTCACATCCGCACACGTCTCGCCGTTCGGCCCCTGCGTTCGCTTTGCATAGTCGGCGTCGGCCTTGGCTTTGGTGGACTTTTCGACGGACAACTCCCAAACCGACGTGCCCGCCGGAACAAAGGCGGTGCCGTCAGACGCAACTGCAACACCGTCGAAACCGCCAGAAGCTGTGCCAGATCCGCCCGGCATGTCGATCTCCGTCAAGCCTGACGCAGTCTCCGTGATCAACTGTCGGATCAGCAAAGGGAGCACGGAGTCGAACTCGACCAAGTCGGCAGCTGCCCGAAGGTCATCTCGAGTGAACGGAGGCCACGTAGCCATGCGACATAGTAGCGAGCTTCGAGGACCTGAACTGCGGAGACTCACCAAGGCGCCCGTCAAGGGGATCCGGTGCGGCGCCCATGCGTTCGCCGCGCACCTCTGGACCCTTTCAAAGGTCGGTCGTCGCCAAGATATGCGCGAGCTGAGAGTGGACCGGTCGGCAAGAAATGCGCAGGCGGTCCTGGGTCGGCTTCGCAAGATCGAGGGCCAGATTGGTTGTGCTCCTGCTGTGATCAGCCGTGCCTGCGGCGTCGCGCTACATCGCGCGCCCTCGGAGGTGTCGAGGCGCACCTGGCGCGGTCAAACCTCGTATGGAATAGACCGTTGACTCGGGGCATCACGGATGTGTGTTACTGTATTACATCAAGAAAGACGGTCATACGGAGGGGTTATGGCGACACTGACGCTGCGGGTGGACGACGCCGTCCGCGACGAACTCGACCGCGCGGCGCGTGCCCGCGGCACAACGATCAGCGATCTTCTTAGGAGCGCGATCAACGACCTACTGGGATTCGAGGATGCAGGAGCACAGGATCGTGAGGACAGCGTCGTGGTGCCCAGGACGCTGGATGTCGTTCAGCGCCGAATGTTCGCGATGATGCACGAGATGCTGGGCAAGCTCGCAGACGACGAAGACGACAAGGAGTACCACCAGCGGCACGCCGAGGTCATGACCGAAGGGTTCGCCGGCGAGTACTACGCCGAGTTCGGCTTCATGTCGGCCGAACTCACCCCGGCCGAGTGCAATCGGCTCAACGACATCCTTGAGATGTTCCGGGTGCTGGAGTTCAGCCTCTCACAGCTCTCGCCGGCCGATCGTGAGCGGCTCGGCGACGACGCAGACCACGTCCTGATCTTCGACGGGTTTGACCTGCAGAAACCGGCTGAGTCGCGACTGCTGAGCTACGCCAAGCACATGGTCAAGGACGAGGACAACTGGGCCGAGTTCCGGGAGCGCCTGACGACCGGGGAGCGCGGCAACACACATTCGTCGAGGCTGGCGCGCTACCTGCGGATGCATCGCGTCTACACGGCTATCCGGGACAAGAACCTCTCCGGGCGCGGACGTCGGCGGGATGACTACCTTTTCGACGTCGACGACCTATCGTCGATGATCGAGGCGGCGTGGCATCCGGTGTCCGAGCGCTGATTCACCAGCCCGGTCCCCGCCTGGGCGTCCGAAGTGGACCGCGTAGGCCACTCCGGCTCGTGCGATAGCTCTCCGCAGAAAATGTCAGTGTCGACGGCTAGGTTCCCTGGCATGACTCCCTACCTAGGTCTCATCGGCTCGGTGGTCGCGTCGGTCGCGGCGCTGTTCATCGCCGTGGTCGGCTGGCGGAAATCCGACCAGCGTGCTCGGCAGGACAAGGAGGACGCCGCTAGCTGTGGGCGGGCGGCGCTCCTGGCAGAGCTGCTCGAACTGCATCTCGATGCCCACGCGGCGAGACACCTGGAGAAGAACGACGCCCGGATGAAGGCGATTCTGCTCCGGCTTCCTGGCCACTTGGCAACGACCCTGCGCGTGCGGCTCAAGCTGCAGCACACGATGAAGGACGTGCCGCTCGATCCACAAAGCGCCGCGCGGTTGCGGCCGACGGAGGCGCACGACGCGGGCCACAAGTGGTTGATCTTCGATCGGTCCTCCGTCCTGACGCAACGGGGATTCCAGCCCTATCCGGAGTGGGTCGAGGCCGAACTCGCCTACGACATCGCCGGCGAGTTGGGTGGCGACCAGGACGCGGTGCTTCGCGCGCTGTCTCACGACGTGCGCGACCCCAAGGACGCGGCCATCGCCATCTTGCGACGGGAGAACGAGCAGCGGAACATCGCGTCCGGCAACGCCCACTGAACGACGGCGCCGGCCGAGCAGCGCGAACCAGTTCCTCAACTTGGCCAGTATGTGTCCTGGCTCAACGACAAGTGCTCACGACGTCGTCGAGGCTCGCGGGCGCGGCCTGCAGGAGCGCCGGGTGCTCACGAAGCGATCTTCAGCGCCCGCGCCTGGTCGACGGTCAGCCGATCGCGCGTGCTGAGCGGTGCGAGCCAGCGGTCAGGTACGAGAGGCGACCCCGGTGTAGACCTTGACGGTCGAGCCGACGAGCTGGCCGTCGTCGAAGGCACCGTAGAGCGCCGGCCGCAGTCACCACCGCGGCCGGCGGGAGTCTCGTAACCCGTGTCCCCTGCTAGGCGGGCGCTCTGCCGGATGGCGTCACCGTGACGTTAGTGGCTGGTGAACCGGGATGGGCCCAGGCGCGGCACCTGCGCCGCACGTCGGTCAGATTCCAGGCTCGAACGGCAGGTCCCTGCGGTCGAGCGTGCACCCGGCGGCGGAACTCGCGCAGTGCGCCGGACAGGATCCGCTGCCCCAAGGGTGGTGTGGTCAACCACAGTCAGTGCCCAGTCTCCGACGGGCTCGCGAATCACCTCGTCGCGCGGGTTTGTTGGTGTTGTGGTGGATAACGACCCTTATCCACCACAACACCGTTACAGATGACGTCCTCGATCTCGTGGGTGCGCGGCAGGGGAGGGGCGGTCGCCAACGTGGTTGCTTGCCTGCCGCCCACAAGATCTGGATCGGTCACTGACATCCGCTCGCGCTTCCACTGACAGTTCGCGCGCGCATGCGGTGACATGCCGCTGCGTTTGTCCTGGCCGAGCGCTGACACTGCATCTGCGCGTCACAACCGGCGCCAACGGAACTCCGATCCCGTCATTTCTGGGCGCCGATAATGTTCACTTATCGGCGCCCAGCTCCTCCCTGCTCGATTGGGTAGCGTTGCGTTGGATAACGTTACTAAACACGTAATTCTGTTACGATATCCGTGTGGAGACGAGCTGTAACTTCCCCGGCTGTGAACGCCCCGTTTTCCGAGGTGGCGGGCCTGGCAGGCCCTCGGAGTACTGCGACCTGCCCGAGCACACGCGCTGGCGGGCGTGGAGGGAGCGGCAGAAGCTCGCGGAAGCCCCCGAGCAAAACCTGGAGGTCGTCACCGTGACGAATCTCCCGAGGGTCTCCGGTACCGCCAAGATCAGGGCTGAAGAGCTCCTCGACCGGTTCCGGGTGCTGTCGGAGCAGATGACGCAGACCCTCGGCCGGGCCGTCGGCGAGCTGAACGCGATGGCGGACCCGAGTGTCGCCGAGAGCCTGGTCCAGGCCGCCGAGGCCGAGGCGGCTCGCCGGGTGGCGGAGGCGCAGGCGGAGGTGGCGTCCGCGGAACGGCGCCGGCACGAGGCCGAACAGGCCCGCAAGGCCGCCGAGGAGACCACCGAGCAGGCGGTGCGGGCGGCGGAGGAAGCCGACGACGCGGTCGACACCGCCGTGACGGAACGGGATGAGGCCCGTGCGGCCGCGCGGGAGGCCGTGGAGAAGGCCGAGGCGGAGATCGCCGAGGTCCGGGTGCAGGCGGCGGCCGTGGTCGAGGAGATCCGGGCGGAGGCGGAGCAGGCCAAGGCCGATGCGGTCAAGCACGCGGAGCAGGCGCGGCGGCAGGCGGCGAAGGAGATCGAACAGGCTCGCGTCGAGGCGCAGGCGGAGATCGAGCAGGCGCGGGCGGCCGCCCGCCGTGACGTGGAGCTGGCACAGGCCGAGGCGCGGGCGGTCGTCGAGCGGGCGGAGGCCGAGGTCGTGGCCGCCGGGCAGGCCGCGGACCGGGCTCGCGGGGAGGCGGCCGAGACCGTCAGCCGTGCCGCGAAAGCCCGTGACCAGGCGGTCGTGCGAGCGGAACGCGCCGAGCAGGCCGCCGCGGACGCACGGGCCGAACTGGAGCGGTCACGTCAGGAGTTCGAGACGCGGTTCGCGCAGGTCAGGCAGGAGACCGCCGAGCAGGTCGCGGCGGTGCGGCAGACCCTGGCCGTGGTGGAGGACGCGCGCGCCCAGACCGTGATCAGGGCCGAGCGCGCGGAACGTCAGCTCGACGAGGCCGCCGAGGAGCTGCGGGCGGCACGGCGGGCGAAGACCTCGTCCTGAGAGGCGGCCATCTCGCGCAGCGCCGACTTGCGTTCGCGCTGGGTGAGGCGGTCGAGGTAGAGCCTGCCGTGCAGGTGGTCGGTCTCGTGCTGCAGACAGCGGGCGAAGTAGCCGCGGCCCTCGACGACGATCGGGGTGCCGTCCTTGTCCCGGCCGCGCACCACGGCGCGGTCGGGGCGGGCCACCACGCGGTACGGGCCCGGCACGGACAGGCAGCCCTCGGGTTCCTCGAGCAGTGTCCGCCGGTGGGCGGGGAGGTCGTCGAGCACGGGGTTGAGGACGTGGCCGGTGTGGCGGGTGCCCCACTCGTCGGTCATGTCCCAGACGAAGAGCTGCAGGTCGACGCCGACCTGGTTCGCGGCGATGGCGGCGCCCTCGGCGACGTGGTTGGTGGCGAACATGTCCTCGATCAGCCGGGTGAGCTCGGGCGTGCCGAACTCGGCGGCGGGGCGGCAGCGCCGGGTGAGGATCTCTTCGCCGACGACGGTGATGCGGCGCGGGGTGCCTGACATGCTTTGCAAAGTAGCAGCCTTTGCAAAGTTATCGGTAGGGTGTGCGCATGCCCCGACGCCCGTTGCCCGACCACCCCGTGCGCCTCGCGTTGCTGGACCTGCTGGCCGAGCACGGCACGCTGACCTCCACCCAGGCGGCCACGCGGCTCGGGCTGAGCTCGGGTCTGTGCTCGTTCCACCTGCGTCAGCTCGCCGAGCTCGGGCTGATCGAGGAGGCGCCGCACCAGGGCGGCAGGGCACGGCCGTGGCGGCTGCGCTGGGAGAGCGAGATCGAGCAGCCGCGGGACGAGGAGTTCGGCGTCGTCCTGCACGTCACGCCCGACGAGCTGGAGGAGATCGGCGCGGCGATCCGGCGGCTGTTGTTCCGCTACCGCGACCGCGGCACCCGGCCGGACGGGGCGGTGGCGGTGACCGCGGAGATCCGGTTGCGCAGCGGTGACCCAGTAGGCTGAGCCGCGATGGACGAGCTGAAAGGCGACTGCGCCAACTGCTTCGGGTTGTGCTGCGTCGCGCTCCCGTTCGCCAGGTCGGCGGACTTCGCCGCCACCAAGGACGCGGGCACGCCCTGCCGGAACCTGCTGGCCGACCACCGGTGCGGCATCCACGACCAGCTGCGGCAGAAGGGGTACCCCGGCTGCACGGTCTACGACTGCTTCGGCGCTGGTCAGCGCGTGTCGCAGACCGTGTTCGCCGGCGTCGACTGGCGCACAGCGGAGCGGCAGAAGATGTTCGCGGTGTTCCCGGTGGTGCGGCAGCTGCACGAACTGCTCTGGTACCTCGCCGAGGCCCGCCGCCTCGACCCGCACGACGACCTCGCCCGCGCGTTCGCCGAGGTCGAGGAGCACACCGTCGCCGCACCCGACGCCATCCTCGCGCTCGACGTCGCGGAGGTCCGGGCGAAGGTCAACGTCCTGCTGCTGCGCACCAGCGAACGCCTGCGTGCCAGTGCGAAGTCCTACCGGGGCGCGGACCTGATCGGGGCCCGGCTGCGCAACAAGAACCTGAGCAGCGCGGACTTCCGCGGCGCCTATCTGATCGGCGCGGACCTGACGAACTCCGACCTGTCGCGCGCGGACATGATCGGCGCGGACCTGCGGGGAGCGGACCTGTCGGGCGCCGACCTGAGCACGTGCCTGTTCCTGACCCAGCCCCAGGTCAACGCCGCGCGCGGCGACGCGCGGACCAGGTTGCCTGACGCGCTGTCGCGGCCCCCGCACTGGACGGCGCGGCCGGCTCGTCGCCGCTGACGCACCCCCTTTGGAGCGAGCAGTGCCTCTACCAGCGGTTTCGGTTTGACTGAAAATTCAGTCAGAGATACCGTGGGGTCATGAACAGGCGCAACTTCGTCCAGTCGGCGGCAGCGGCCATCAGCGGTCTGCTTGCCGGGTGCGCGAACCCGACCAGCGGCACGACCGCCGGGGACACTTCAGCCGTGAGCAGGTCGTGGGTCATGCCCGAGGAGGGCGAGCCGCACCGCCGGACGTGGATGGCGTTCGCGGCCAGCGAGCGGGTCTGGGGGCGCGACCTGCTGCCCCGGGTCCGCCGCGACCAGGCCACCATCGCGACCACGATCGCCCGTTTCGAGCCGGTGTCGATGCTGGTGCGGGCCGAGGACCAGGAGATCGCCCGGTCGTTGATGCCCGGCGTCGAGCTGGTGGTCGCGGAGCTCGACGACCTGTGGATGCGCGACACCGGACCGGTGTTCGTGCGCGGCGGCGGCGCTGTCGACTTCAACTTCAACGGCTGGGGCGGCAAGCAGGAGCACCGCCGGGACGCGAAGGTCGCGGGCGTCGTCGCGGCGCAGGCCGGTGCCGAGCGGATCCGCACGGACCTGGTGCTCGAAGGCGGCGCGCTGGAGGTCGACGGCGAGGGCACCGCGATCATCACCGAGAGCTGCGTGCTCAACAGCAACCGCAACCGGGGCTGGACGAAGACCGACGTCGAGGAGGAGCTCGCGCACCTGCTGGGCATCCGCAAGGTCATCTGGCTGCCGGGCATCGCCGGGCGCGACATCACCGACGGCCACACGGACTTCTACGCGCGCTTCGCCGGTCCCGGCGTCGTCGTGGCGGGCCTGGACAACGACCCCGACTCGTTCGACTACGACGTGACCCGCCGCCACCTGGAGATCCTGCGCTCGGCCACGGACGCCGCGGGCCGGCCGTTGCGGGTCGAGGTGCTGGAGGGCCCGGAGACCGTGCGGGTGCGCGACGACGACTTCGCGGCCGGGTACATCAACTTCTACGTGTGCAACGGCGCGGTGATCGGCCCGCAGTTCGGCGACCGCCGCACCGACGCGGCGGCCAAGGCGACGCTGGAGCGGTTGTTCCCCGGACGTACGGTGGTGCAGATCGACATCGACGGCATCGCGTCGGGCGGTGGGGGCATCCACTGCACGACGCAGCAGGAACCGAGGTGAGGACTCCCGTGTCGGAGCGCAGGACGCAGATGCTCGAGGCCGCGGTGCGGGTGATCGCGCAGGACGGCGTGCGCGGGTTGCGCGTCGAGAAGCTCGCGGCCGAGGCCGGGGTGTCCACGGCGTTGATCTACTACCACTTCAAGGACCGCGCCGGGATCCTGCGGGCGGCGTTGGCGCACGTGAACCAGCGGGCGCAGTCCTACACCGACGTGCGCTCCGGTGACCCGCGGACCCAGGTCGAGCAGATGCTGCTGGGCGAGCTGCAGGACGACCCGCGCGTGCGCGAGACGAGCGTCGCGTGGGGTGAGCTGCGGGCCAGCGCGGCGTTCGACGAGGAGCTGCGCGCGACGTTGCGCACCGCGACGCAGGCGTGGAACTCCGACGTCGAAGCCCTTGTCCGCCAGGCGAACCCGGACGTGGACGCGGTAGCGGCCGCGGAACGGCTCACCGCGCTCGTCGAGGGGTTGAGCGAGCGGTGGCACAGCGGGTCGCTGGAGTTGTCGCGGGCGCGGGAGCTGCTGTCCGGTGCGGTCGCCCGCGAGCTGGGCTAGACCGACAGGCGTTGCTGGGACACGGCGCGCGCGAAGCCCTCGACGTTGTCGATCATGATGTTATGGCCGGTGTTGGGCACGGACACGACCTGGACGCCGGCCGCGGCGAGCTCGCGGCCGCCGCTGGGCGGGGCGTCCTCGGGGTGCAGGAAGACCCGCGGGATCTCCAGTTCCAGCAGCAGCTTGCGCATCGTGGGCGAGGTACCGCGGACGAGGTCGACGGCGCTGCGGTAGAGCGCTTCGCGGCCTGCCATGCGCATGGTGGCGGCCCAGTGCGGGCCGACGTCGCGCAGCACGCGGTCGAAGCCGTGGCTGAGGAAGTCCGCCTCGCCGTAGGCGGCGATGCCGCGGCTGCCGGGGGCGCCGAGCGAGGGGGTGGCGGGGTCGACGTGGGGGTCGACGAGCACGAGTGAGCGCACCATCTCGGGATGGCGGGCGGCGAGCACGATGGCGACGGCGCCGCCCATGCTGTGGCCGATGATCTCGCAGCGGCGCAGGCCGATCTTCGCGAGTGCGACGGCGAGGGCGTCGGCGTGGCCTTCGAGCGAGTAGGCGAAGCCCGCGGGGCGGTCGCTGATGCCGAAGCCGAGCATGTCCATCATGAGGCTGCGGCGGCCCGCGAGCAGCGGGTGCGCGACGGCCTCGGCGTAGTAGGGGGCTGACGAGGCGCCCAGTCCGTGCAGGTAGACGCGTGCGGGTGTGGCACCCGGTACCTCGACCCAGCGGATCCGGACACCAGGTCTGATCTCGACGGCACGCATGTCTCTCCCGCGGCGGTAATCGGTTTCCGGACCCTACCTCGCGCTCCGGCCGGTCGAGAGCGGATTCGAGAACCTGTTCTCAACTGATCTTGGAGCCGCAGAGGTGTGGCTGAATCCTAAGGCGGTCTGGTAGCGCTCCCGCGCGGGAGCACCGCGTGATGTTCGTCCTTCCCGGCGCCGATCGACAGCGACCGAACGGCGGCTTTTGGCGGGCGTGCGCCGGTCCGGCGCGTGCCGAACCCGTCCTCATGGAGCGGCGATCCCGAGGGCGTCGCACGCGGCGGCGACGGTCCAGGCGCGCAGCTCGTCGTAGGGCGCGTCGGGGAACTGCATGGTGCAGTCCTGCATGCCGCCGAACGCGAGCACGGCGCTGACCTGCTGCCGCAGTGTCGCGTCGGGACCGACCACGACGCGGGTCAGCCGGCCGCGCCAGGCGAGCACCACGTCGATCAGGCCGAGCTCGGTGAGCGTGGTCATCTCGGTGAGCAGCAGCAGCATGTCGCGGCGGTGCCGGTAGTGAAAGTCGAAGAACCCCTCCAGCACCTCGCGCGGGGTGACGCCGGCGCGCTGCTCGATGCCGGACAGGAACCTCTCGCCGTCCTCGAGCAGCGGGGTGACGATGCTGCGGACCAGGTCCTCGCGCGAGGCGAAGTGGTAGTAGAGCGCGGGTTTGGTGATGCCGAGGCGGTCGGCGATCTCCTGCAGGCTGGTCTGCCGCACTCCTTGACGCGCGAACAGCTCCCGCGCGGTCTGCATGATCCGCTGCTTGGTGTCGGACTGTCGTGGCACGGCCGAATATTACTTAACGATCGGTAAGTCGCGGTGCTAGAGTCGCGGCCATGTACTTACCGACCGTTAAGTAAGGGGGCGTGACGTGCGGATACTCGTTTCCGGGGCGAGCATCGCGGGTCCGGTGCTGGCGTACTGGCTCACGCGGTACGGGCACGAGGTGACGGTGGTGGAACGGTCACCGGTGCTGCGCAAGACCGGCGGCCACGCGGTGGACCTGTTCAAGCCGGCGATGGAGATCTCCGAACGGATGGGCGTGCTGCCGCACGTCGAGGCGCTCGCGACCGGCACCCAGCGGATCAGCATGCTGCGCGAGGGCACGCGCAGGCCGATCCGCGGGGACGTCACGAAGATCTTCGCGGCCGCGTCCGACCGGCACGTCGAGGTCATGCGCGACGACCTGAGCGAGATCTACCACGACGCCACGCGCGCCGACGTCGAGTACGTCTTCGGTGACTCGATCACGGCGATCGGCGACGACGGCGAGGTGACGTTCGAGACCTCGGCGCCACGGCGGTTCGACCTGGTCGTCGGCGCGGACGGGCTGCACTCGAACGTGCGGAGGCTGGTGTTCGGCGAGGTCGACAAGACGTTCGTGGGCGCGTATCTCGCCGTGTTGTCGGTACCGCGCGAGGCCGGTGAGCCGGGCACCATGACCGGGCACATCGGACCGGGCCGCACCGCGGCGGTGTACGGGGCGAAGCACCTCGACGACGCGCGGGCGGTGTTCCTGTTCCGCTCCGCCGAGCTCGCCTACCACCACCGCGACGTGCCGCGGCAGAAGCAGCTGCTGCGCGAGGCGTTCGCGGGCCTGCACCCGCAGGTGGACGAGTGGATGGCGCACCTCGACGGGGACCGCGTCTTCTACTTCGACTCGATCACCCAGCTGCGGGAGGACACCTGGTCGCGGGGACGGGTGGCGCTGGTCGGCGACGCGGCCTACTGCCCCGGTCCGGCGATCGGCGGGAGCACGAGCCTCGCGGTGCTGGGGGCGTACGTGCTGGCGGGCGAGCTGGCCGCCGGGGACGACCACGAGGCGGCCTTCGCGCGCTACGAGGACGAGATGCGCGGGATCGTGCACGACAGCAGGGCGTTCGCGCTCGGGGTCGCGAAGACGCTGATCCCGGACACCCGTGCGGGCGTGTGGGCGCTGACGCGCGGGATGCAGGTGTTCTCGGCGCTGCCGTCGTGGCTGGTGCGGCCGCTGGCGAAGCTGAACTCGAAGGGCACCCGGATGCACGACGCGGTCCGGGTGCGCGACTACGGGCGTCAGGGCGCCGGAACCCCGGCGCCCTGACCCCTCAGGCCGTCAGAACTGCAGGCTCCACTTGTCGAGGAACCCGGTGTCCTGGTTGGCGTTGTCGTTGACCCGCAGCTGCCAGGTGCCGTTGGCGACCTCGCTGGAGGCGTTGACGGTGTAGGTGGTGTTGATGTTGTCCGTGCCGCCGCCGGAGCGGTTGTGCAGGACGTAGACGGTGCCGTCCGGCGCGATCAGGTCCACCTTCAGGTCGCCCTGGTAGGTGTGCTTGATGTCCACGGCGACCTTGAGGGTCGACGGGGCGTTGCCGGTCACCGCGGACACCGCGATCGGGGAGTTGACCGTGGTGTTGTCGCGGATCTGGAAGTCCGTCGCGTTCTCGAAGTACTTGCCGGGCGGCGGCGTGGTGCCGCAGTACTGCGCTTCCTTGCCGATGGCCTCGTACGGGCAGTCGGCGCGTTCGAGCAGCTGCAGGACGGCCTCCTTGTTGCGGGAGGTCTGCGCCGGGATCACCTCGTCGGGCGGGTAGAAGCCGCCACCGCCGGCGCTGCCGGGGTACATCTCGAAGGTGTAGGCGAAGATGCCCTGCGTGCCCCACAGCCAGTCGGGGATGGACCCGTCGGTGATGTAGAGGTCGCTGGACTGCTCGGGGGTGTAGTTGTTGGTCGCGGCCATCTGCTGGCCGATCGTGGCGAACGTGTCGCGCTGGTCCTGGGTCAGGCCCGGTGCGACGTCGTCGTAGGTCCAGCCCCACGGCCACAGGATGAGCTCGCTGTAGGTGTGGAAGTCGATCGACGCGCTGATCTGCTGCTTGCCGCCGACGTTGCGGCCGCGCACGAAGTCGGCCACGACCTTCACCTCGGGCGCGGACTCCGCGCTCGGCCCGCGGTAGGTGTCGGACCCGGTGCTGCCGCTGGAACCGCCGCAGCAGCCCCACTTGTAGTTCCAGTTGCGGTTGAGGTCGGTGCCGACGTTGCTGGAACCGGCGTTGGGCTGCCGGTTCTTGCGCCACGACCGGTAGCTGCCGGTCGCGATGTCGTACTCGCCGCCGTCGGGGTTGACGTCCGGGATGATCCAGATCTCGCGGGTGTCCACGAGGCCCTTGATGCGCGCGTCGGACGCGTACTGGGTCGTGAACTGGTTGATCAGGTACAGCGCCATCTCGACGGTGAGGTGCTCACGGGCGTGCTGGTGGTGCGTGAACAGCACCTCCGGCTCGTTCTCGTCGACGCCGACGTTGTCGCTGATCTTGAGGGCGACGATGTCGCGGTTCTCGTAGGACTTGCCGATGACCTGCTTGCTGATCAGGTTCGGGTACGCCGCGACCGCGTTGTTGATCGCCGTCGTCATCTCGGCGTAGTTGTGGTAGTTCGAGTCCGCCGCGGGGAAGTCGAACGGGCCGATCGCCGAGTTCGCCTCCATCCGCTTGGGCAGCTCGGTGACCTCGAAGCCCTGTGCCCGCAGGCTCTTGGCCTCGCGCTCGGTCGCGGTGACCACGACGATGCCGTGCTCCTCGACCGAGTCGATCGCCGCGCCGGACTTGGCGAGCTTGGTGCGCTGTTCAGCGGTGCGAACGTTGCTGACCTGGTAGTTCGTCGCCGTTTCCTGGGCGCCGGGGGCCGCGCCGGTGGGCACGCCTCCCATGGCGAACACGGCGCACGCGGCGACGGTGACCCCGATCAGGGGTCTGAGATGGCTCTTTCGCATGCAGGGCAACCCTTTCGTACCACGGCAGGGACATGGCTCCGCAATGTTTAGTCCGTGTGAAGGCTCACTGTCAGCCCGCCATTCGTATGGGCTTAGCTGGTGAGATGACGCGCTACGACGTTCGGGAGGCCACCTCGTACCGGGTGGCCCGGGAGATTTCGCTCGAGGGGTTGTCGTCGTGGCGGGACGCGGTGGCGCCGTACTTCGCACCGGGACGCGCGGTGGTGGACCTGGGGGCCGGGACGGGGTTGTTCACGCGGGCGTTCGGGACGTGGTTCCCGGAGGTGTCCGTGGTGGCGGTGGAACCGGCGGCGGACATGCGGGCGGCGTCGGGGCTGCCGATGCTCGCCGGGGACGCGGCGGCGATCCCGCTGCCAGACGGCTCCGCGGACGTGGTGTGGCTGTCGACGGTGATCCACCACGTGCGCGACCTCGGCGCGGCCGGGGCGGAGCTGCGGCGGGTGCTGCGGCCGGGCGGTGTGGTGGTGCTGCGGTCGCTGTTCCGGGAGCGGCACGGCGGGATCGGGTTGTTCCGGTTCTTCCCGGAGGCCGCGCGGGCGCTGTCGGGCTTCCCGACCGTGGAGGAGGTGGCCTCGGGTCTGGGGTTCGCGGTGGCGCGGCTGGAGGCGGTGCCGCAGGTGACGGCGTCGTCGTTGGCGGACAAGGCCTCGACGCTGCGGCAGGAGGCGGACACGCTGCTGCGGGCGTTGTCGGCGGAGGAGTTCGAGGCGGGCCGGGAGCGGTTGCTGCGGGCGGCCGCGCAGGAGTCCGGGCCGGTCGTGGACCACCTGGACCTGCTGGTGCTCAGAACTGTCGGTGCCGTCTGAGACGCTGCTCGGTGTGGACGAGAAGACGCTGCTGCACCGGTATCTGAACGAGGCCCGCGACGCGTTGCTGTGGAAGCTCGACGGCCTGTCGGAGTACGACGTACGCCGCCCGCTCACCCCGACGGGCACGAACCTGCTGGGGCTGGTGAAGCACGCGGCCGGGGTGGAGCTCAACTACTTCGGCCGCGTGTTCGACCGGCCGTTCCCCGACGCGCCGCTGTGGTCGACGGCGCAGGCGGCACCGGCGTCGGACATGTTCGCCGCGCCCGAGGAGTCGCGGGAGTCGGTGGTCGGCTTCTACCAGCGGGTGCGGTCGTTCGCGGACGAGACGATCGCGGCCTTACCGGTGGACGCGCCGGGCGTGGTGCCGTGGTGGTCGCCGGCGCGGCGGGCGGTGACGTTGCGGGAGGTCCTGCTGGACGTGATCGTCGAGCTGCACCGGCACGCGGGCCACGCGGACGTGGTGCGGGAGCTGGTCGACGGCGCGGTGGGCATGCAGGACGGCAACGACAACATGCCGGAGGTCGACCGGTCCTTCTGGCCCGCCCACCACGCCCGGCTGGAGGAAATCGCCGTCGCGGCGGACCGCGCTCTGCAAGGGTGACGGGCATGGCCTCCGATCCGAAAGCCGATCTGCACCGCTACCTGAAGGTGATCCGCGAGTCGTTCCTGTGGAAGCTCGACGGCCTGTCGGAGTACGACGTGCGCCGCCCGCTCACCCCGACGGGCACGAACCTGCTGGGCCTCGCCAAGCACCTGGCGGGCGTGGAGGCGGGCTACTTCGGCGACTGCCTGGGCCGCCCGTTCCCGGAGAAGATGCCGTACGACCTCGACGCCGACCCGAACTCGGACATGTTCGCCACGGCGCGGGAGTCGCGCGAGGACGTGCTGGGGTTCTACGCGCGGGCGACGGCGTTCGCCGACACGAGCATCGAGGAGTTGCCGCTGGACGCGCCGGGCGTGGTGCCGTGGTGGCCCGAGGAGCGCAAGTACGTGACGTTGCACCTGCTGCTGGTGCACGTGATCGCGGAGGTGAACCGGCACGCCGGGCACGCGGACATCCTGCGGGAGGGGCTGGACGGGGCGGCCGGGCTGCGGTCGGGCAACTCGAACCTGCCGGAGCAGGACTGGCGCGGGTACTTCGAGCGGGTGGAGGCGGAGGCGCGCGCGGCGGCCGGGATGGGGTGAGCGCGAGGCCCCAGGTGGCCGGGCTGTCGGTGGCCGGGCTGCGGAACGTCGGCCGTGCGGTCGGTGGCCGGGCAGTCGGGCGGCCGAGGTGTGCGGGTGGTTCGGGCACTACGTGGGGCGCGGTCGGTGGCCGAGGTGCGCGGCGGGCGGTTCAGGCGTCGTGCGGGTCGCCGGCGGCGGGACTCGGCGTTCGACCGGGAGCGGCACGGCGCGATCGGATTCGGCGTGCCCCACGCGCGTGCCCGTTCGCGGTCGACGGGCGCGGTGCTGGTTCAGCACCTGGGAAAGGTGGCTGACAGGTGCCGCAGGGCGATCAATACTGCTGAGCATGGGTAAGGAATACGAGCGGATCGAGCCGCGGCTGTGGGAGTTCATCGAGAACCAGAAGGTGTTCTTCGTGGCGACCGCTCCGCTCGCCGGTGACGGGCACGTCAACCTCTCGCCCAAGGGCCGGCAGGGCACGCTGCGGATCCTCGACGACCGCACGGTGGCCTACCTCGACTTCGGCGGCAGTCACGCCGAGACGATCGCGCACCTGCGGGAGAACGGCCGCATCACGCTGATGTGGTGTGCGTTCGAGGGGCCGCCGAACATCGTGCGCGTGCACGGCCGGGGTGAGCCGGTGTTCCGCGACGACCCGCGGTTCGCGGCGCTGGTGGCCGGGTTCGGCGAGGCGGACGGGCCGGCGGTGCGGGCGGTGGTCGTGGTGACGGCGGAGCTGATCAGCGACACGTGCGGGTTCGCGGTGCCGTTCATGGACTACCGCAGCGAGCGCGACCTGCACGCGGACTACTTCGGCCGCAAGAGCGACGAGGAGTTCCGCGAGTACACCAACAAGAAGCCCTACAACGTCGCGAGCATCGACGGGTTGCCCGCGATGGAGCTGCCGCTCCCGCCCCGGTAGGGGGTGTCGCGCGGGGGCGGTGTCGAGAACGGCGTGGCGGCTGCGTCCCCGGGGCATGACGATGACGCAGAGCGAGATCACCGAGGTCCTGGCCCGCCCGTACGCGCAGGAGCTGCTGGGGCGCGACATGCTGCGGATGGCGTACGTGGCCAAGGACGGCACGCCGCGCGCGATCCCGATCGCGCACTTCTGGAACGGTGCGCAGGTCGTGCTGTGCACCTCGAAGAACGCGCCGAAGCTGCACGCGCTCAAAGCGCACCCGGTGGTGGCGCTGACGATCGACACCGAGGTGCACCCGCCGAAGATCCTGCTGATCCGCGGCACGGTCGAGCTGGACGTGGTCGACGGCATCCCGCACGAGTACCTGCACATGAACGGCAGCTACGCGATGACGCCGGAGCAGCGGGTGGAGTGGGAGCGCGAGGTGCGGTCGCTCTACGACGGCATGGTGCGGATCGTGGTCACGCCGACGTGGGCGAAGCTGATCGACTTCGAGACGACGCTCCCCAGCGCGGTGCAGGAGCTGGTGGAGGCGCGGTCAGCTCGACAGGAACCGGTCTAGCACGCGCGCGCCGAACTCCAGGCCTTCGACGGGCACGCGTTCGTCGACGCCGTGTGCCATCGCGCGGTAGTCGTAGCCCTCGGGCAGGCGCAGCGGCGAGAAGCCGTAGCAGGCGATGCCCAACTGGCTGAACGCCTTGGCATCGGTGCCGCCGCCCAGGCAGTACGGGACGACGTGCGCGGCGGGGTCCTCGTCGCGCAGGGCGTCGGCCATGGCGGTGAACCACGGGGTGTCGATCGGGGCCTCGACGGGCGGCTGGTGCTCGAGGAACTCCCGCGTCACCCCGTCGCCCAGCAGCGAGTCGATGGTCGCGACGAGCTCGTCGACGGTGCCGGGCAGGGTGCGGACGTCGAGGTGCGCGGTGGCGGTGCCGGGGATGACGTTGACCTTGTAGCCGGCCTGCAGCATGGTCGGCGTGGTCGAGCAGCGCACGGTGTTCTCGGCGAGCTTCGCGGCGGGTCCGAGCCGGGTGAGCGTGCCGTCGACGTCGTCGAGGTCGACCTCGACGCCCAGGGCCTTGCCCGCGCCGACGAGGAACGCCTCCACCGTCGGGGTGAGCCGCACGGGGTGGCGGTGCGCCGCGATCCGCGCGAGCGTCGTGACCAGGGCGGTGACGGCGTTGGTGTCGTTGCGGCGCGAGCCGTGCCCGGCGCGGCCGGTGGCGGTGAGCCTCATGTGCGAGGTGCCGCGCTCGGCGGTGCCGATCGGGTACAGCCGCACGCCGTCGACGTCGTAGGAGAACGCGCCGGACTCGCTGATCGCGGCCTCGACCCCGGCGAAGTAGCCGGCGTGGTGTTCCACGAGCCAGTGCGCGCCGTAGGCGCCCTGGTCCTCCTCGTCGGCGACGAAGGCGAGCACGATGTCGCGGCGCGGGCGGCGGCCCTCGACGTGCCAGCGGTTGAGCACCGCGAGCGTCATCGAGGCCATGTCCTTCATGTCGACCGCGCCGCGGCCGTGCACGAACCCGTCGCGGACCTCGCCGCCGAACGGGTCGAAGCTCCACTCGGCCGGGTCGGCGGGCACGACGTCGAGGTGGGACTGGACGAGCAGGGCGGGCAGCGACGGGTCGGTGCCGGGGACGCGGGCGAGGACGTTGGTGCGCCGCGGTGCCGGTTCGAGCAGGGTGGGCGGCACCCCGTTGTCGTGCAGGAGGGCCGCGACGTGCTCGGCGGCCTCCCGCTCACCGGCGGAGTCGCCGCCACCGCGGTTGGTGGTGTCGAAGCGGATCAGCTGTGCGCACACCTGCGCGACGTCCAGCAGCATCGATCCACCGTATCCGGCGCCATCGTGTGGAATTGTCACGGGCCTGTGCCGATCGCGTGGGGGGACACCAGTGCACCTGAGGAAGGCCCTGGAAGGGCTCGCCCTGAACCCGGCGTTGCCCGAGGCCGCGGTGCGGCGCCTGATCGCCTTCGGCGGGGGTCTGGGCGAGCTCGGGCGCAGGCAGGACCTGACGCCCGCGCTGGTCGGCGAGATGATCGACACCGGCGGGCACTGGTTGCTGCACTCGCTCGCGCTCAACCCTGTCCTGCCCCACGCCGCCCGGCTGAGGCTGGCCGGTCACCCCGACGCGGCCGTGCGGGCGGCGCTCGCCCTGAGGGCCGCTCCGGACACCACCCGCGCGGTGTTCGAACTGCTGCTGGCCGATGCCGAGCCGACGACCCGCGAGCACCTCGCCCAGAACGACGGCGTGCCACCTGACCTGCGCGAACGCCTCGCGGCGGATCCGAGCGCGGTGGTCAGGGCGACGCTGGGCCGCTGGTGGCCGCACGCACCGGAGCACGTGCGACGAGCGCTGCTGACCGACGAGGACGACGACGTGCGGGCCAAGGCCTGCGCCACGTACTACGCCGCCCACCCGCATCCGACGCACCCGCCTGACCTCGTGCCCGCCCTGCTCGCCGATCCGGTCACCAGGGCCGGCGCCGTGCGGTGCGCCGACCTCGACGCGGAGACGGCAGAACGGCTGGCCGGGGACCCGGACTGGGAGGTGCGCGCCCAGCTGGCCCGCCACCCCCGGCTGCCGGCGCGGGTGCGCGACGTGCTCGGCGAGGACCCGTGCGCGGAGGTCCGCCTCGGCGTCTTCGCCCGCGAGGACACGCCCGACCCGGTGCGCGCCGCCATCCACGCCTGGATCGAGGCCGCCCCGCACCCGCTGGACCTCGACGGCGGCCTGGACGACGAGGCGCTGGAGCTGGCTCTCGTCCGCAGCGTCGCGGGCATCGAGCTGCACACGATGCGGCTGGACTGGGTGATGGCCGACCCGCTGCCGCACATCGGCTCGCCGTACCGGGGTTTCCGCGCGTCGGCGGCCGCCTCGCGCGAACCGCTGCCGCCGCAGGTCGTCGCCCGCCTGCTCGCCGACGACGACAGCGAGGTGCGCGCCCAGATGGCCCGGCGGGCCCCGCACCTGGTCGACGTGGAGACGGCGGAGCGCATCGAGCGGGAGTTCCGTCCCGCCAAGCAGACCCGGTGGCGGCCCGCGGACGTGCTGAGCTTCCCTCCCGAGGTGCTGCGCCGGTTCGCCACCGACCCGGATCCCCGGATGCGGTGCCTGGCCCCGCGCGACCCCGACCTGCCCGCCGCGCTCGCCGCAGGCCTGGCCGAGGACCCCGATCCGACCGTCCGCCGCGAGGTCGCCGGGCACCCCACCCTGCCGGTGGCGTCGCTGATCGCGTTGCTCGACGACGAGCGGACCGCCCGCGCGGCGGCCGCCTCGCCCTGGCTGCCGGCGGAGCAGGTCGAACGGCTGCTCGCGCTCGGCGGCCTGTGACTCAGCCGTAGACGTCCTCGACGGCCGCCGCGGCGATGTGGGTGACGACCTTGAACGCCTTCATCGCCGCGGTCATGGACGCGGCGTCGAACCCGACCCGCCGCGCCCCGAGCAGCTGCACGGTCGGCACGATGGCGGCGGCGTCGGCCAGGTGGGAGGCGTCGAACTCGATCTCGACGCGGTGGGGTGCCACGGCGCCGTCGTACCGTCCAGCGGAGGACATCGCGGCGGTGGACGCTTCTGTGATCTGTGAAGAAGTCACGGCCGGTGGCAGGCACACGGCGGCGTAGCGCGACACGCACTCCTTCACGGCCACGGTCCACGCCGAGGAGGCGTAGGTGGCGGCGTCGGAGCAGGTGAGGTCGTCACCGGTCACGAGCAGCACGGGAACGCCGTGTTCGGCGGCCAGCGCGGCGTTGAGGCGGCCCTCGGAGGCGGGGACGCCGTCGAGCCAGACGCCGGTGATCGAGTTCTCCAGGTAGGTGTGCGCGAGGACGCCGCGGGCGCCCGCTCCCGTGTGGTAGCCCAGGAAGACCACTCCGTCCACATCGGAGTCGACACCTTGCATCATCGACAGCGGTTTGTGCCGGCCGGTGAGCAGGCGAGCCGCGTGGTGGAGGTCCTCGAGCAGGAGGTTGCGTTGCGAGGAATGCGCCTCGTTGACGAGGACCTGGGTGGCGCCGCCCGCGACGAGTCCGGTGACGCAGGCGTTGACGTCCGCCGTGAACAGGCGCCGGAACCGTTGCCACTGCTCCGTTCCGGGGACGACGTCCCCGGTCCAGGTGACTCCGGTTGCGCCTTCCATGTCCGCCGAGATCATGATCCGCACATCTCGGTAAGTTAGCGGTGGGCTGCTGGGGAAGAGGGGTTTTCGTGCGGGTGAAGTTGTCCGCGTTGCTTGCAATAGCAACGACTGTGGGGCTTTCGGCACCTCCGGCACCGGCACAGCAGCCGGTGATCCTGAAGGTCGCGATCGTGCAGCAGATCGACTCGATGAACCCGTTCCTCGCGGTGTTCCAGTCGAGCACCGAGGTCGGCCGGCTAATGTACGACTACCTGACGGCCTACGCCGCGGCGGACCAGTCGGTGACCGAGGGCCTGGCGAACAGGTGGGAGCCCTCCGCCGACAAGCTCACGTGGACCTTCACGGTCCCGGAGGGCAAGAAGTGGTCCGACGGCGTGCCGATCACCGCGCGCGACGTCGCCTACACCTACGACCTGATGATGACCGACGAGGTCGCCCGGACCGCGAACGGCAGCTTCGTCGCGAACTTCGCCGAGGTCACCGCCCCCGACGACCGGACGGTCGTGATCCGGACGAAGGCGCCGCAGGTGACGATGACGGCGCTGGACGTGCCGATCGTGCCGCGGCACGTGTGGGAGAAGGTCGCGAGCCTCAAGGACCACACCAACGAGCAGATGCCGGTGGTGGGCTCCGGGCCGTTCGTGCTGACCGAGCACGTGCCGGGGCAGTTCATCAAGCTCAGGGCCAACAAGGGCTACTGGCGGGGCGCGCCGAAGTACGACGAGCTGCACTTCGTGTACTTCCAGAACTCCGACGCCGCGGTGCAGGCCCTGGCCAAGGGCGAGGTCGACCTGGTCAACCGGATGGCGCCGGCCCAGTTCGACTCGCTCGCGGGCAAGGAAGGCGTCACCCGCAACAAGGCGCAGGGCCGCCGCTTCACCGAGCTGATGATCAACCCCGGCGCGCAGACCCGCACCAGTGAGCCGATCGGCGACGGCAACCCGGTCCTGCGGGACGTGCGGGTGCGGCGGGCGATCGCGCGGGCCATCGACCTCGACGCGCTCGTGCAGCGGGTCAACCTCGGCTACGCGGAGAAGGGCGCCGGGCTGGTGCCGCCGATCTTCGGCAAGTACCACTGGGCGCCGTCGGCCGCCGAGCTGCGCACGTTCGACCCGGCGGCGGCGGGCGCGGCGCTCGACGCGGCCGGCCACCCGCGCGGCGCCGACGGCACCCGGTTCGGGCTGCGGCTGATCGGCCGGGCCGGACGCGCCTACGACGAGCAGGCCGCCGAGTACCTCAAGCGGTCGCTGGGCGACATCGGCATCCCGCTGGACGTGCGGCTGGTGTCGGACAACCAGCTCAACGAGTCCACCACCGCCGCGACCTACGACCTGGCGTTCTCGGGCTGGTCGACCAACATCGACCCGGACTTCGTGCTGAGCCTGCACACGTGCGCGCAGCGGCCGGGCGCGGACGGCAAGGGCGGCACGACCGACACCTACTTCTGCGACGAGACCTACGACCGGCTCTACGCCCAGCAGCTCTCGGAGTTCGACGAGGCCAGGCGCATCGAGATCGTGAAGCAGATGCAGGCCCGCTTCTACGACCAGGTGCCCGCGGTCGTGCTCGCCTACGACAACGCGCTGGAGGGCTACCGGTCCGACCACTTCGCGAGCTTCACGACCCAGCCCGCGCAGGGCGGCGTGATCATGGCGCAGAACGGCATGTGGGGCTACTACGGCGCCCAGCCGGCGGAGCAGGCCGCCGCGGCCCCGCGCGGGTGGGGCGGGCTCGCGGCGTTCGGCGCGGCGACGGCGGGCATGGTGCTGGCGGTCGTGGTCTACCTGCGCCGGCGCCGGGCCACGGCGGGGGAGCGCGAGTAGGTGCGCCTGGCCGGTCGTGTCGGTGGTGCCGCCCTGAGCCTGGTGATGGTGGCGGTGCTGGGTTTCTTCCTGTTCCGGGTGGTGCCGGGCGACCCCGTGGTCACGATGACGCGGGGCCGCCCGACCACGGAGGCGATGCAGGCGCAGCTGCGCGCGCAGTTCGGCCTGGACCGCCCGCTGCACGAGCAGTTCTGGACCTACTTCACCGGACTGCTGCGCGGTGACCTGGGCACGTCGTTCACGTTCCGGCGCCCGGTGTCGGAGGTGATCCTGGAGCGGCTGGGGCCGACGGTGCTGCTGGTGGGCACGGCGACGCTGGTCGCGGTGCTGCTGGGGCTGTGGCTCGGGGTGCGGGCGGCGTGGCGGCGGGACTCGGCGTTCGACCGGGTCACGACCGGGGTGTCGCTGACGCTGTGGGCGGTGCCGACGTTCTGGCTCGGCATGCTGCTGATGATGGTGACCGGGGACCTGTTCCCGTCGCGGGGCATGCGCGACACCGACACGGCGCCGGACTTCGTCTCGCAGGCCCTCGACGTCGGGCACCACCTGGTGCTGCCGTCGGTGACGCTGGTGGCGGTGGTGTGCGCGGAGTACGCGCTGGTGATGCGGTCGTCGTTGCTGGAGGAGATGCACGCCCCCTACCTGACGACGGCGCGGGCGAAGGGGCTGCGCGACGACCTGGTGCGGCGCCGCCACGCCGTGCCGAACGCGGTGCTGCCGGCGATCACGCTGGTGTTCCTGCGGTTCGGGCTGGTGGTGGCCGGGGCGATCACCACGGAGACGGTGTTCTCGTGGCCGGGGCTGGGGTTGTTGTTCTACGACGCGCTGACGGGGCCGGACTACTTCCTGCTGCAGGGGCTGCTGCTGGTGACGGCGGGCGCGGTCGTGGTGATGAACCTGCTGGCCGATCTGCTGCACGGGGTGCTCGATCCACGGGTGAGGGCGGTATGAGCGGCGTCGAGGTGATCCGCCGGTGGCGGGCCCGGACGGGCGGTTTCCGGCCCGCGGGCGTGGCGGGTGCCGCGGTGCTGGTGGTGGCCGCGCTGGTCGCCCTGATCGCGCCGCTGCTGATCCCGGCCGAGGCCCTCGACGTCACGCGGGTGACGGCGGCGGCGTGGCAGCCCCCGGGAGCGGAGTACTGGCTGGGCACCGACCACACCGGGCGGTCGGTGGCGGTGCTGATGGCGCAGGGGGCGGGCACGTCGTTGTTCGTCGGGCTGACGGCGGCGGTGCTCGCGGTGGGCATCGGCACGCTGGTCGGGGTGCTGAGCGGGCACTTCGGCGTGTGGCTCGCGGGAGCGTTGCTGCGGGTGACGGACTTCTTCCTGGTGCTGCCGGCGCTGGTGCTGGCGATCGCGCTGTCGACGGTGCTGCCGCGCGGGCTGGGCACGATCGTGCTGGCGATCGGGTTGACGAGCTGGCCGTCGACGGCGCGGATGGTGCGGGCGCAGACGCTGACGATCGAGGCGCGTCCGTTCGTGGAGCGGGCTCGGGCGCTGGGAGGCGGGCACGCGCACGTCGTCGGCCGGCACGTGCTGCCGTCGGTGCTGCCGCTGGTGCTGGTGAACGCGACGCTGGCGGTGGCGTCGGCGATCGTGGCGGAGTCGACGCTGGCGTTCCTGGGGCTGGGTGACCCGACGCGGATCTCGTGGGGCGCGATGCTGCACCAGGCGCAGCTGCACGGGGCGGTGCCGCAGCGGGCGTGGTGGTTCCTGCTGCCGCCGGGCCTGGCGATCGTGGCCGTGGTGCTGGCGTTCACGCTCGTGGGGCGGGCGCTCGAAGCCGTTGTGACGCCGAGGAGGTGAGCGGGGTGCTGGAGCTGAAGAACCTCACCGTCCACTACGGGCACAAGCGCGTCGTGCACGACGTGAGCCTGTCGCTGCCGGCCGGGCGGACGCTCGGGCTCGCCGGCGAGTCGGGGTCGGGCAAGTCGACGGTGGCGATGTCGGTGCTGCGGCTGCTGCCGAAGACCGCGCGCGTCGAGGGCGAGGTGCTGCTCGACGGCGAGGACGTGGCGTCGATGTCGTGGGGCCGCTTGCGGGCGGTGCGGTGGGCGTCGGCGTCGATCGTGTTCCAGGGGGCGATGCACTCGCTCAACCCGGTGCGCCGCGTCGGTGAGCAGATCGCGGAGCCGATGCGCCTGCACGGCACGCCCGGCGACGTCGCGGGCCTGCTGGAGCAGGTGGAGCTGCCCCGGGAGAAGGCGCGGGCGTACCCGCACGAGCTGTCCGGTGGGCAGCGGCAGCGGGTGATGATCGCGATGGCGCTGGCGTGCGGGCCGCGGCTGGTGATCGCGGACGAGCCGACCACGGCGCTGGACGTGGTGGTGCAGGCGCAGGTGCTGGCGCTGATGACGAGACTGGTCGCCGAGCAGGACCTGGGGCTGCTGATGATCAGCCACGACCTGTCGGTGCTCGCGCAGACGTGCGACGAGCTGGCCGTGATGCAGGCCGGTGAGCTGGTGGAACGCGGCACCACGCGGGAGGTGATCGCGAACCCGTCGCACCCGCACACCGCGGCGCTGACGGCGGCGTTCCCGGTGATCGGCGATCCGGCGCACCGCTGGACCGAGCCCGCGCCGGAACCGGAGCCGCTGCTGCAGGTGCGGGACCTGGTCGTGGACTACGGCCGCACGCGCGCGGTGGACGGGGTGGACCTCGCGGTCGGGCGGGGCGAGATCGTGGCGCTGGTCGGCCAGTCCGGCTCCGGCAAAACGACACTGGCTCGTACCATAATGGGGTTGCGGGCGCCGTCCTCCGGTCGGGTGATCTTCGACGGCGCGGAGGTGGGGCGCTCGGGCCGGGCGCTCAAGGCGTTCCGGCGGCAGGTGCAGCTGGTGCTGCAAGATCCGTCCAGCGCCCTGAACCCGCGGCACCGGGTGTACGACGCGGTCGCGGAGGGACTGCGGGTGCACGGCCTGACCGAGGACGAGGAAGCCCAGGTCACGGCCGCTGTGGAACGGGCGGAGCTGCGTCCGGCGAGCCTGTACCTCGACGCCCTGCCGCACGAGCTGTCCGGGGGGCAGCAGCAGCGGGTGGTGATCGCCGGCGCCCTGGTGCTGGGACCTCGGCTGCTGGTGGCCGACGAGCCCGTGGCGTCACTGGACGCCTCGGTGCGCGGGGAGATCGTGGCGCTGCTGCTCCGGTTGCGGTCCGAACTCGGCCTTGCTTCATTGCTCATCACGCACGACCTAGGGCTGGCGTGGCAGATCGCCGACCGGGTCGCGGTGATGCACCAGGGGAAAATCGTGGAACAAGGCCCGGTCGACCAAGTCCTCCTCACCCCCTCCCACGACTACACGCGCGCGTTGCTGCGCGCGGTGCCTCAGGTCTGAGGCGTGGTCCCGATCGAACACGCCCGGCGCCGGGCGTCGCTGACGCCTGCCGAGATCGGGCGTGGCGGCGCCGACGGCTGGGTCGATCTCGCCGCGGTGCCGCGGCTCGCGCTCTCGGCGTGGCACGACCTGGGCCGTCCGCCCGGTGTCCTGGCCGAGCTCGCCGCCGCCGAGGAGCCGGAGCACGTGCGGGAGCTGTGCCGGATCCTGGCCGCCACCTCCCGCGCCGACACCGCCGCGGTGTGGCGGTACCTGGCCGCGGACTGGGCGCGCACCGGGGAACGCTCCGACGGTCACCGCCGGTTCCTGCTGGACCGGGCGATGCGCGGCGAGGGCATGAACTGGCACGACCACGCCGCCCTGATGGGCACCGCGCGCCCGGAGGAGATCGACGCGGCGTTCGACCGCGGCGAGGACCTGGTCGGGGTGGCGGTGATCGGCCTGGTGCTGTCACACCCGGACCCGCTGGTGGTGTCGCCGCGGGTGGCACGGGCGCTGGACCACGACCGCATCGAGGTGCGCCGCCAGGGCGCCACCGCCCTCGCGCACGTCGCCCGGATGCACGGGTTCGTGTCGCGGGAGTGCCTGCAGGTGCTGCGCCGCTGGCCGGACGAGACCGCGCAGGACGACCTGTGGACGTTCGTCGCGCACCACCGGCTGCCGCCGTGGCTGTGGTGGCGGCGGTTCAGGTCACGGCCAGGGCGGCGAGTTCCGCGCGCACGGCGGTCTCGGTTACCCGGTTGCGCTGCCCCCGCGCCCGGCGCAGCGCGTCCTCGAAGTGCCGGCGCGCCTGCTCGGGTTCCCCGGCGGCACGGGCGACGCGACCGCGTTGCACGGCGATGTGGCAGCGCATCTCGTCCGGCCCGTACCAGCCGCCCGGTGTCAGCTCCCACGCCCGCTCGCACTCGGCACGCGCCGACACGACGTCACCGGTGACCAGCGCGAGCTCGGACAGGCCGAGGTGGGCGCCCGCCTGCACGACCAGCGCCCCGCAGCGGCGGGCGAGGCTGAGCGCGTCCTGGAAGTCCGCCCGCGCGCCGTCGAGGTCACCGGCCGCGACCCTGGCCTGAGCGCGGGCGCAGACGGCTTCGGCGGTGTCCTCGGTGGCGCCGAGCTCGGCGAGCAGGCGCCGGCCGCGTTCGATGTCGCGCAACGCGATGGCGGGATCGCCGTCGACCAGCGCCATCTCGCCGAGCTGGTTGAACGCCAGCGCCGCGCCCCACCGGTCACCGACGCGCGTGAACGCGGCGGCGCCGTCGAGCAGCAGGGCCCGCCCGATCGCGGGGTCGCCGTTCATGCGGGCCACGAGCCCGTCGCCGACCAGGGCGAGCGCGGCGCTCCACGGGTCGTCGCCCAGCAGCCGGTTGCGCCGGTGCCACACCGCCGAGCCGCCCTCCGGCGCGCCCAGCGCCATGCCCCACATCATCGTGGTGATCGGGTAGCGCGGCGGGCCGTCGAGCGCGTCCATCAACGCGTCGGCCTGGCGGACGCGGGCGCTCTGGTCGCCGGTCGCGACCGGCCACGCGATCAGCAGGCACAGCGCGTACTCCTGCTCACGGCCGAGCGGCGGGGTCTCGCCGCACGCGTGCAGCACGGCGTCGGCCTGCTGGGCGGCCTCGGTGCGCAGGCCGCGGAACCAGTGGTAGGTGGCGAGCGCGGCGACGAGCTCGAGCGCGAGATCCGGGTCGTGCGCGGTGGCCCAGGCGACGGCGGCGGCGAGGTTGTCGTGGTCGGCGGCCAGGCGGGCGAGCCAGGTGATCTGGTCGCGGGCGCGCAGGTGCGGTTCGGCCTCCTGCGCGCGGCGCAGGAACCAGCGGGCGTGCGCCGCGCGCAGGTCGGGGGCGTGGGTGGCGCAGAACGCGCGGATGGTGTCGAGCATGCGGTAGCGGTCGTCGACGACCTCGACCAGTGACTTGTCCACCAACGAGGTCAGGGTGTCCACCTCGGACCCGCACACGGCGGTCACCGCGTCGAGGGTCGCGCCGCCGCCGAACACGGTGAACCGCGCGGCGAGGTCGCGTTCGGCGTCGGTGAGCAGGTCCCAGCTCCACTCCACGACGGCGTGCAGGGTGCGGTGCCGCGGCGCGGCGGTGCGGCTGCCCTGCGACAGCAACCGGAACCGGTCGTCCAGGCGGGCGGCGATCTCGGCCAGCGGCAGGGACCGCACGCGGGCGGCGGCGAGCTCGATCGCGAGCGCGATGCCGTCCAGGCGCCGGCAGACCTCGGTGACCACGGCGGGGTCGGCGTGGAAGCCGGGCCGCACGGCCTGCGCGCGGTCCAGGAACAGCCGGGTGGCCGCGTCGTCGTCCAGCGCGGCGAGGGGGCTGAGCGTCTCGCCGGTGATGCCCAGCGGTTCGCGGCTGGTGGCGAGCACCCGCACGTCCGGGCAGGAGGCGAGGACCGCGCCGAGCACGCGGGCGGCGTCGTCGACCACGTGCTCGCAGTTGTCCACGACGAGCAGCACCTCGCGGGCGGCCAGCGCGGCCCGCAGCCTGTCCTCGACGTTCATCGGCCCGGCGGACAGCATCCCGGCCTCGCGCACGCCGACGCCGTCGAGCAGGGCGCGGGCGACGTCGGTGGTGGCGGAGAGGTCGACGAACGCGACCTCGCCCGGTTCGCGGTGGGCGACCTCGACGGCCAGGCGGGTCTTGCCGGTGCCGCCGGGCCCGGTCAGCGTGACCAGGCGGGCCTCGCGCAGCCACTTCGCCACCCGCCGCAGGTCCTCGTCGCGGCCGACGAAGCTGGTCAGCTGCGCGGGCACGCCCCGGTGCGGTGCCCGCGCCCGCAGCACCTCCAGGTGGGCGGCGGCCAGCGCGGGGGAGGGATCGACGCCGAGCTCGTCGGCCAGCAGCGCCCGGCCCCGTTCGAACAGCTCCAGCGCCTCGCTCTGCCGTCCGTCGCGGTGCAGCGACCGCATCAGCGCCGCCCGCAGGTCCTCGCGCAGCGGGTGCTGGGCGAGCAGGTCGCGCAGGTGCCGCTCGGTCCCGCCGGCCAGGGCGCAGTCGATGAGCAGCTCGGTCAGGGGCTGCCGCGCGGCGGGGGCGAACGGCGCGTCGACGTCGGCCAGCGCCGGTCCCCGCCACAACGCCAGCGCCTGCGCGGCCCGTCCGGCGGCCAGCAGCTCCGCGCACCGCAGGTGTTCGATGTCGGCGGGGTCGGCGACGAGCCGGTAGCCCGCGGGGTGGTGCTCGACCACCAGTCCCGGCACCGCCCTGCGCAGCCGCGAGACCTGCGACTGCAGGGCGTTGGCCGCACCGGCGGGCGGCTCGTCGTACAAGCCGCCGATCAGCTGGTCGTGGCCCACGATCCGCCCAGCGCCGAGCACGAGCATCGCCAGCAACGCCCGTTGCCGCGGCGCCGCGACCTCCACCCCGTCGACCTGCACCGGACCGAGCACCCCGAACCTCACGGACCCGATTGTTCCCGAGCCGGGCGAGCCACGAGACCGGAATCGGGCTTGCTCCGAATAGGTCGACTATCTATGCATCCCGGTGACGGGCCGTATCAGCTCCGCCACGTGCGGTCTCCTTCCGATCGGTCGGGGACGAACCGAACGAGCGGAGAAGGCACAGCATGAGACCCATGATCACGGTCGGCACCGCCCTGGTGACCACCGTGGCACTCGCGATCCCTGCGCACGCGGCCACCGGCACCCTGCCCGGCGGCACCAGCATCGGCGTGACCATCACCAGCCCGGCGACCGGCGCCGTCGTCGTACCGGGCCCGGTCACCGTCACCGGCAAGGCCTCGATCGGCATCGGCGTCGCGGACACCGCGCTGACCTACGTCCTGGACGTCTCCGGCTCCACCGGCACCGGCGTGGCCGCCGGCTGCGGCGGCGACGTCAACGGCGACGGCGCCGCCGACCGGGTCCTCGACTGCGAGATCGCCGCCGCCCTGGCCCTGCACCAGAAGGCGGCCGTGCCGAACACCGCCGTCGGCAGCGTCGGCGCCGCCGTGTTCGGCACTTCCGGCGCGACGCTGGACGTCAGCCCGGACCCCGGTGAGCAGAAGATCGTCGCGCCCGCCGCCGACGCCAACGGCAACGGCACCACCGACGTCGCCGAGGTGCTGAGAAGCGTCCGCATCGGCGGCGCCGGGCTGTTCACCGTCCGCGACGTCCCGACCGGCACCGACTTCTCCGGAGGCCTGCAGGCGGGTCTCGCCTCGGCCGTCACCGCACCGCAGCAGCGCAGGATCATGGTGTTCCTGTCCGACGGCCAGGGCAGCGGCGCCGTCGACGCGCTGCTGCAACAGGCCGTGGACGCGAACGTCAAGATCTTCACCTTCGCCGTGTCCGACGGCTCGGCCTGCGGCGCGGCGAACGCGCCCAGCTCGTTGCGCAAGATCGCCGAGACCACCGGCGGCACCTGCACCGAGGTCCCGGACGTCTCCCAGCTGCCCGACGTCGTACCCGGCGTCCTCGCCTCCAAGCTCACGGGCCTGACCCTGAAGGTCGACGGCGGCACGGACATCCCGATCACCTCCGTCACCCCCGCCCTGCCGCTCGACGGACCCGGCTCCGTCGACTACACCGTCGACACCCCCGCCCTGACCCCGGGCGACCACCAGCTCTGCGTGACCGCGCGCGGCACCGACGGCGGCGGAGCCGGTGACGTGACCGAGTGCGTCACCGTCAAGGTCAACGCCCCGCCCGTGGTCAAGCCCGGAGGCCCCTACGCCGGCCAGGAAGGCACCGACGTCGCACTCGCCGGACAGGTCACCGACCCCGACGGCCCGTCCCTGACCACCACCTGGACCGCGACCCCGCAGTCCGGTGTCGACGCGGGCGCGACCTGCTCGTTCGGCAACACCGCCGCCCAGACCACCACCGTCAAGTGCACCGATGACGGCGTGTGGCAGCTCAAGCTCACCGCGAACGACGGCCTCAACCCGCCCGTCACGCAGGCCACCACGCTCACCCTGTCCAACGTCGCCCCGCAGGCCACGATCACCGCCGACAAGACCCTCGTCACCCGCGGCACCACGGTGAACTTCACCGCCCCGTTCACCGACGTCGCCACCAACGACAAGCACACCTGCACCCTGAACTTCGACGACGGCAGCCCCGTGGTCGCCGGCACCGTCAACCAGGGCGCCGGTAGCGGCACCTGCACCGCCTCCCGCACGTTCACCGCCCTGGGCGCGCACACCGTCCTGGTGACCGTCACCGACGACGACGGAGCCGCCGCCACCGCGGTCGTCAAGGTCGTCGTCCACCTGCGCGGTGAAGCGTGGGCACTCAACGCCACCGGCCTGATCACCGTCGCCAAGACCCCGCACGCCCAGTGCCCGCCCAACGAGGACAAGACCGTCGCCACGGTCAACGTGCTGGGTCTCGCGTCGGTGAACGCCCTGCACGCCGACTGCACCCTCGACGCGAACACCGGACGCACCGAGGCGAACGCACGAGTGGAAGGAGCCACCCTGCTCGGTGGGGCGATCAAGCTCAACGCCATCGAGGCCAAGTGCGTCAGTGACGCGAACGGTGTCACCGGCTCGTCGAAGGTCGGCACGCTCAACGGCGCACCCATCGGCACCGGCCCCGCCACCGTCGGCATCCCCGGTGTCGCGACCGTGCACCTCAACGAGACCGCGACCGGACCGAACGGCCAGCTGATCCAGAACGCCGTCCGCGTCCGCACGCTGCTCGGCCAGGAGATCATCCTGTCGGCCTGCCGCCTGGGCTGACGCACTCAGTGGTGCTGGGGAGGCCCGCGCTCCTCCCCAGCACCCTCCGTCACAGCTCGTGCCCGGTCGTCGCGTCCACGTGCCCCGGCACCTCGTCGTGCCGGTCGCCGACGGTCAGCGTGCCGGACGGCTCGAACATCAGGATCCGCGCACCGTGCGGCGCCGACGGCTTGTGGAACGTCCCGCGCGGCACCGTGAACACCTCGCCCTTCGCGAGCGTGACCGTGCGATCGGGCTCGCGCAGCGCCAGGTGCAGCTCACCGTCCAGGACGAGGAAGAACTCGTCGGTGTCGTCGTGCACGTGCCACACGTGCTCACCCCGCACTTTCGCGACGCGCACGTCGTAGTCATTGACGCGGGTGACGATCCGAGGGCTCCACAGGGCGTCGAACGAGGCCAGCGCGTCGTCCAGCGAGATGGGGTTCATGCCCACCAGCCTCACCCGTGACGACACACCCCAGCGAGTGCTAGGAATCGCACATGCCGCAAGAATCCTCGCACCGCGTCGTCGTCATCGTGGACGACAACTCCAACCCCTTCGAACTCGGCTGCGCCACCGAGGTCTTCGGCCTGCACCGCCCCGAACTCGGCGGCCACCTCTACGACTTCCGCCTCTGCTCACCCACACCCGACACCGTCATGCGCGACGGCTTCTTCACCCTCACCGGCGTCACCGGCCTGCACACCGCCGACCACGCCGACACCCTCATCGTCCCCAACCGCCCGAACGTCGACACCCCACGACGCCCCGACGTCCTCGACACCATCCGCCGCGCCCACGCCCGCGGCGCACGCCTCGTCGGCTTCTGCAGCGGCGCCTTCACCCTCGCCGAAGCAGGCGTCCTCGACGGCCGCCGCGCCACCGCCCACTGGCAGTGGGCCGACGAGTTCGCCGCCCGCTTCCCGCACGTCCACCTCGAACCCGACGTGCTCTTCGTCGACGACGGCGACATCCTCACCTCCGCCGGCAGCGCCGCCGCCCTCGACCTCGGCCTGCACCTCGTCCGCCGCGACCACGGCGCCGAGACCGCCGCCTCCGTCAGCCGCCGCCTCGTCTTCGCCGCCCACCGCGACGGCGGCCAGCGCCAGTTCGTCGAACGCCCCGTACCCGACCTGCGCGACGAGTCACTCGCCCCCGTCCTCGCCTGGGCACAACACCACCTCGACACCCCGCTGACCGTCGCCGACCTCGCCACCCGCGCCGCCGTCAGCCCCGCGACCCTGCACCGCCGCTTCCAGGCCCAGCTCGGCACCACACCACTCGCCTGGCTCACCGGCGAACGCGTCACCCTCGCCTGCCGCCTCATCGAACTGGGGGAGAGGCGCTTCGACGTCGTCGCCCGCCGCACCGGCCTCGGCACCGCCGCCAACCTCCGCGCACTCATGCGCCGCCAGACCGGCCTCACCCCGTCCGACTACCGGCGCCGCTTCAGCCCAGCGCCCGCAGGGTGATCCGCCGCACCACCTGAGTCTTCGCGTTCGCGTAGTCCTGCACCCGCTCCCACGTCCGCACCGCGAGCTCCCGCTTCACCCGCTCGTACTCCCGCCGATCCTCCTCGTGCGCACGCAACCGGTCCCGGAACGCCAGCATCCGGTCCACCTCCACACAGCCGGGGGAGAACACGTGCATGTTCACGTTCGGCACCGTGCCCTTGACCAGCCGGTGCCCGTACCAGTCCGGCTCCCGCAACCGCAGGTAGTAGCCCGCCTCCACCAACGCCGGCACGTACGCGTCCTCGTCACCCGAATCCGGCACCACCAGCACGACGTCGATCAACGGCTTCGCCGCCAACCCCGGCACCGACGTCGACCCGCAGTGCTCCACCCGCACCGCCACCGGCCCCAGCGCCGCCCGGATCCTCGCCTCCTCCACCGCGAACCACGCAGGCCACGCCGGGTTGTAGTCCTCCAGCACGATCGGCGCGTTGTGCGGCGGATCCTCCGTCACGAACTCCACCTCGGCCGGCTCCTCGACCACCGCCTCCCACGCCCGCTCGAGGATCTCCACCTCCACCGCCGCCCCCGACGACGCGTACAACTCACGATCAGCCGGGTGGTCGCGCAACCAGTCCCGCAGCAACCCCGCCCGCCACACCACCGCGCACCCACGCGGATACACCCGCAACTCCACACCCGCCCGCGACAGCACCCGGCACCCGTGCCGCTCCTCCCGCGCCACCAGCCGAAACCCCTCGGCCTCCAAACCCGGCACGTACGACGCCTCGTCCGCCGGATCGTCCACGACCAGCAGTTCCCGTCCGACACTCACAGCAGACCCCCTCGTAGGCAGTCGGCCAGAATATCAACTCCCGAACAGGTCACCCACCGAACCGACCCGCTCCAGCACCTCGTCCGCCGTGAACACCAGGTCCTCCACGACCTCGCAGTCCTCGACCTCGTCCCACGTCACCGGCGTCGACACCGCCGGCCGCTCCCGAGCCCGCAACGAGTACGGCGCCACCGTCGTCTTCGCCGGGTTGTTCTGCGACCAGTCGATGAACACCTTCCCGCCACGCTGCGCCTTCGCCATCGTCGACACGATCAACGACGGCTGCTCCCGCGCCAACCGCTGCGCCACCGCCTTCGCGAACTCCGCCGTGTCCTTCGCCGGCGCGTAGGCGTACACCTGCATCCCCTTGTTGCCCGACGTCTTCACCCACGAGTCCACGCCGTCGTCGTCCAGCACCACCCGGATCAGCTCCGCCACCCGCGCACACTCCACGACCGTCGCCGGCGCCCCCGGATCCAGGTCGAACACCAGCAGATCAGGGTCCCGCTTGCCCCCACGCGGCCCCACCGTCCACTGCGGCACGTGCAACTCCAACGCCGCCAGGTTCGCCAGCCACACCAACGTCGCCAACTCGTCCACCATCACGTAGTTGACCGTCTCGTTGCCCTTCGTGCTGCCCGGCGACTCCAACCGCATCGTCCGCACCCACTCAGGACGGTGCTCCGGCGCGTTCTTCTCGAAGAACCACTTCCCGTCCACCCCGTTCGGATACCGCTTCAACGTCACCGGACGGTCCTTCAGGTGGGGGAGCAGCACCGGGGCGATCCGCGTGTAGTAGTCGATCACCTCACCCTTCGTGAACCCGAACCCCGGGTACAGCACCTTGTCCAGGTTCGTCAGCTTCACCGTCCGGTCCTCGACCCGCACCGTCACTTCCCTCGGAGCGTCACTGCTCACCCCGGCGCACCTCCTCAGGCGACTTGTCCGGCCGCAAACCACGCCACGCCGGAAACCGCATCCGCCCGTCCGGCGTCCACTGCCGGAACACCACCTCGGCCACCAGCTCCGGCTCGACCCACCTCGCGCCCTTCGACCGCTCCCGCGGCATCTCCGTCACGAACGGCGACCCCTTGCGCGCCAACGCCTCCAGCCGCGGCGTCAGCACCGCCAGCTCCGCGTCGTTGAACCCCGTGCCCACCGACCCCGCGAACGCCAGCCCGCCGTCCTGCGGAATACCCAGCAACAACGCGCCGATCACCCCCGCGCGCTTGCCCTCACCCATCCGCCAGCCACCGATCACCACCTCCTGCGCCATCAGGTCGGTGATCTTGCGCCACACCGGCGACCGCACCCCCGGCTGGTACGGCGAATCCAGCCGCTTCGCCACCACACCCTCGAGCCCCTGCTCCCGGCTCGCCGCCAGCACCGCCGCCCCGTCCTCGTCGTAGGACGGGGGAGTCAGCCAGTTCGGCCCCCGCAGCTCCAACGACCGCAACAACTCCCGCCGCTGCCGAAACGGCAAATGCACCGTCGACGTGCCATCCAGGTGCAACAGGTCGAACAACAACAACGTCACCGGGTACTGACGAGCAGCCCGCCGCGCCGCCTCCGACTTCGTCACGTGCATCCGGTTCTGCAACGCGCTGAAACTCGGCCGCCCGTTCTGCAAAGCCACGATCTCCCCGTCCAGCAACGCCTCCGTCGCCCCCAGCTGCTCACCCACACCCTGCAGCTCCGGATACGCCACCGTGATGTCGTTGCCCAGCCGCGACCACGCCTGCACCCGCCCACCCTCGACCCGCAGGACCGCCCGCACACCGTCCCACTTGAACTCGTACGCCCACGCGTCGTCATCGTCGTGGGGGAGAGGACCCGGCACCGCCAGCATCGGCTTCACCGACTCCGGCAACACCTGCCAGTCCGCACGCGCCGGCGCGTGCCGCCGCTTCACCATCCAGTTCTTCCCGTCCCGCCCCGACCGGAAGAACACGAACTGACCGTCGACCCGCTGCCCGTGCAACACCACGTCGACCTCGCGGTCCGACCACTTCACCGTCTCGTACCGGCCGCGGTCCCACAGGAACATCTCCCCGCCGCCGTACTCACCCTTCGGGATCTCCCCGGAGAACTCCGCGTACTCCAACGGGTGGTCCTCGGTGTGCACCGCCAACCGCACCACGTCCGTCGTCGGCGGCAACCCCTTCGGCACCGCCCACGACACCAGCACCCCGTCCCGCTCCAACCGCACATCCCAGTGCAGGCTCGACGCGTGGTGCTCCTGGATCACAAAAGTGTCGTCATCGCCCCGAGGAAGATCCCCAGCACCCGGCACTGGCTCCGGCGTCCTCGCCGGATCCCGCTTCCGCCGGTACTCGTCGAGCCCGGCCATCTACGCAGACGAAGCCTTCTTCTTCGGCGCCGCCTTCTTCGCAGCACCCTTCCGCCCGGCCTTCGCCTTCTCCACACTCCGCTCGAGCGCCGTCATCAGATCGATGACATCACCCTTGTCCTCGACCTCCGGCTGCTCGGGCAACTCCGCACCCTCCGCCTTCGCCGCGATCACCTTCTCCAACGCGTCCCGGTAGTCGTCGGTGAACGTGTCCGGATCGAAGTCACCCGCCATCGACTCCACCAGCGACGTCGCCATCTTCAACTCCTGCGGACGCACCTCCACGTCCTGATCCAGGAAGTCGAACTCCGCCTTGCGGATCTCGTCCGGCCACAACATCGTGTGCATCACGAGCACGTCATCACGCGCCCGGATCATCGCCAGCGTCTCCTTCTGCCGGATCGTGATCTTCACGACCGCCAGCTGACCCGTCTTGACCAGAGCATCCCTGAGCAGCACATAAGGCCGCGCCGCCGCCTTGTCCGGCTCCAGGTAATAAGTCTTCTGGAAGTAGATCGGATCGATCTCCTCCGCCGGCACGAACTCCAGCACCTCGATCGACTTGTCGGTCTTCACCGGCAACTTCTCGAAGTCCTCGTTCTCCATGATCACCATCCGGCCGTCGTCCAACTCGTAGCCCTTGGTGATCTCCGAATACTCGACCTCTTCACCGCACACCGAACAGACGCGCTTGTACTTGATGCGCCCGCCGTCCTCCCGGTGCACCTGGTTGAAACGGAAGTCGTGCTCCTCGACAGCCGTGTAGAGGCGCACGGCGATCGTCACCAACCCGAAGGAGATGGCCCCACGCCACACGGATCTCATTCTCATTGGGTACCCCTGAAATGCGGTTTTCGCACTATCAGGTCACCCACTCGGCCTAACGATCCGACAACAGGGCGACCCCCGGCTCACACGTCACCACCGAGAGTCCCGCACCACGGTCGAACACCACTAGATGTCCTTCAACGCCCGATACGTCCGATTGCTCGCCACCGCCGCCCGCCGCTCCCGCGCCGTCGCCTCGATGTAGTTCTGACTCGTCGCCAAACTCGCATGCCCCAACAACGCCATGATCTCGCTCGCCGACGCCCCATCCTCCGCCAACCGCGTCGCGAACGTGTGCCGCAACGCGTGCAGATTCGCCCCCGTCGGCACCCGGTCGTTCAACCCCGCCCACCGAAAACACGACTTCACCAGGTACTCCAACCCACCCCGCCCGATCGGCTCCCCGTGCCGATCCCGCAACAACGCGCTGTCCCGGTCAAACCGCCCCTGAGGAAACCGCCGCCGGCAACTCGCCAGGTACGCCTCCACGATCCGCTCCATCGGCGGCTCGATCGGCACACTCCGATCCCGGTTCCCCTTGCCCTTCACGTGCAACCGCCGATCACCCTCCCGCCCCACCACGCTCGCCAGCGTCAACGTCCGCATCTCCGCACTCCGCAGACCCGCCACCAACCCCAGCGCGATCACCAGCACGTCCCGCTCCGGCCACGGGTCCCGCCCCTTGCGCGCCCCCTCCGCCGCCGCCGTCAGCAACTGCTCCGGCGTGTCCTCACCCCGCAACGGCTTCGGCACCAGGGGAGGCGTCTTGGGCCGGGCCACGGCGCCCATCGGGTTGCCCGCGATCAGGTCCTCCGCCACGCAGAACGTCAGGAACTGGTTCCACGTCGACCACGCCCGCAACACCGAGCTCTTCGCGTGCGTGTCCGCGAACGACCCGAACGCCTGCCGCAGGTGCGCCCCGGTCAGATGACCGATCGTCAGGTCCTCGACGGGGCAGGAGAGCGTCTCGGCCAGGAGCGTGTTCACGCCCGAGAGATCGCGCTGGTAGGCCGCCGTGGTGTGCGGCGAGTCCTTGCGGGTCCGGCGGGCGAGGAAGAAGGCGTCCTGGGCGGCGAGCACGTGCATATGGATCTTGTACCGCACGACACCGACAATCCCGGACGCGGCAGCGGCCCCGGAGGGGAGGGGAGGAGCCGCTATTTTGTTGCTCTGTTCGGCGTACGGAGTGGGCGTGTGCTCGCGGAGCCGCAGGTCAGGGCTTGATCAGGAGGGTGGTGCCTGGCGGTCGGCGGCGTTTCGTCCTGGCTGCGGCCGCGTTCGGGTTCACCGAATTGTGCCGTGCTGGATAATGGCGATTATGCATGAAATGTCCGTTTCGCCGGGTTCTGATTCGGCTCCGGACGTCGCTGGACCAGGTGGCGTCACTTGTCGGGGATCGTGAGCGTAATGGCGCCTCGCTACGTACGTCTCTCTGACGACACGTCGGTGCCGACCGCGCTCCGGCATCGCCGTGGATCTGAGGTTGTGTGGCGTCTGCAAGCGGCCGGCCTGCCCGCCGGCGACGGCTTGCAGACGCGCCAACACGGCGTTGCGACCCCTTCTGACAACGATCTTCGCAGGTCACCGTTTCGCCGATAATCTACATTATGTCAAGTAACGGCGATCCGGGTCTGCCCCGGGACTCGTCCTGACGGCTTTCTGGGCTTGGTGCGGCCGCTGGCGCGCTGATGTGCGTTCGCCGGTTCGCTCAGACGGCTCCTCCTGGCGTTTGCCGCTCGGGCGTCGCGTCGGTTCGTTCGCGGCGGGCGTTCGTGAGTCGTGCCGGCTCGCGCGCGCTCTCCCTCTCCTCGGCCGTTCGGTCTTTCGTCACCGTGGCGTTAGGCGCGTGTCTGGCAGGCTGCGGAGTCGTGATCGACGATTTCGCCAAGGAGTACCTGCACGGGGATCTGCGTGAGTTGCGCGCGGCGGTGCTGTGGAAGCTCGAGGGTGTGTCCGAGGACGACGTGCGGCGTCCGTTGGTGGCGTCGGGGACGAACCTGCTGGGGTTGGTGAAGCACCTGGCGTTGTCGGAGTCGCGGTACTTCGGTGAGGTGTTCGGGCGGCCGTTCCCGGAGCCGATGCCGCGGTGGGACGACCTGTCGGCGCGTGGGTTGGACATGCGGGCGGACGAGTCGGAGTCGCGTGAGGAGATCGTGGGTCGTTATCGGCGGGTGTGGGCGCATTCGGACGCGACGATTTTGGCGTTGTCGGTGGATGCGCGTGGGCATGTGCCGTGGTGGCCGCGTCCGGACGTGTTGTTGTTCAACGTGCTGGTGCACGTGGTGACGGAGACGGCGCGGCACGCCGGGCATGCGGACATCCTGCGCGAGCAGCTGGACGGGGTGACGGGCGAAGGCCGGTGATGGGCGCTTCTCCCCTGCTCCCCCGCTTGTGAATGATCTTGTCGGGGGTGGTTGGCACACTCGGGTCATGCGCTATGGGATCTACGTGCCGTCGTTCGGTTCGTCGCTGGGTGATCCGTCCGTGCTGGTGTCGCTCGCGGTGGCGGCGGAGGAGGCCGGGTGGGACGGGTTCTTCCTGTGGGACCACGTGGTGCAGCCGGGTGAGCCGGTGGTGGCGGATGTGTGGGTGACGTTGGGTGCGGTGGCGGCGCGCACGTCGCGGGTGGTGCTGGGGCCTTTGGTGACGTCGTTGGGGCGGCGGCGTCCGTGGAAGGTGGCGTTGGAGGCGTCGACGCTGCAGCGGTTGTCGGGTGGGCGGTTGGTGCTGGGGGTGGGTGCGGGGGTGCCGCAGGACTTCTCCCCGTTCGGTGAGCGGGTGTCGCGTGCGGCGGCGATGTCGGAGGGGGTGGAGGTGGTGCGGGCGTTGTTGTCGGGGGTCGAGGTGGAGCACCGCGGTGAGGTGTTCGAGGTGTCCGGGGTGCGGTTCGCGCCGGTGGAGGTGCCGATCTGGGTGGGTGGGAACTGGCCTCGGTCGGTGCCGTTCCGCGGGGCGGGGCATGCGGCGGGGGTGGTGCCGGCGACGTTCGGTGCGGAGGGTCTGGTGGTGCTCTCCCCTGCTGAGGCCGCTGGGGTGAAGGCGGACTTCGTGGCGTCGGGTGGTCCGGCGGGTGGTGATGTCGTGTTGTGGGGTGGTGCGTCGTTGCCCGAGGAGGTCGCTGCGTACGAGGCGGCCGGGGTGACGTGGCTGCTGACCGATGGTGGTGCGGTGGGCTTGGAGGACCTGCGGGAGTTCGTGGTGGCGGGTCCGCCGCGGTCAGGTGTGTAGGCCGCGCAGGAGGGTGTCGAGGTAGCGGCGGGCGGTGGGGAGCCGGTCTGCGGGTCCGGCGCTGTGGACGTAGGTGGCGTAGGCGATGCCGCACATGAGTGGGACGAGGTCGGCGTCGTCGACGTCGGGTCGTACGGCTCCGGTGTCGCGGGCGCGGGCGAGCAGTTGGGTGCCGATGGCCATGATCTGGGTCTTGAGTTCGGTGGTGCGGGGCAGGACGTCGTGGGTGGTGGCGGAGACCTTGACGAGTGCGGGGTCGGTGACCTGGCCTTCGACGACTTTGGTGAGGAAGGCGGCGAAGGCGGTCCAGGGGTCGTCGTCGGTGAGGCCTTTGCGGCCGCAGCCTGCGAGTTCTTCGAGGCAGGGTGTGGCGACGGTTTCGAGGAGTGCTTCGGCGGTCGGGAAGTGCCGGTAGACGGTGCCGACGCCGAGTCCTGCTCGGCGGGCGACGTCGTTGAGCTGCAGCGGTGTGCCTTCGTCGACGAGTTCTCTGGCGACGGTGAGGATGTGCTCCCAGTTGCGGGCGGCGTCCTTTCGCTGCGGCGTCATGGGTCGATCCTATGTGGATATGCCATCCGGAACGTGGCGGAGTGGTGCGTGGGTCTGGCTGAGGTGTCGTACGGCTTGCTGGATGCGGGGGTCTCGTGCGGTTCGGTGGGGTTGGACGGGGAGGGCTTTGGGTCCGATGACGGTGCCGCTGGTGAGGGTGGGGTCGGTGGCGGCGGTGATCGAGGAGCGGGCGGCGGTGGCGGCGGGCCGGGAGGTGGCGTGTTCGAAGGTGCGGCGCACGAGGGGCCAGAGCAGTCGCAGGGGCGGTGCGACGATCTTGGGGGTGCGCAGGGTGCCGTCGGTCATGTCGGTGTCCGCTCCCCCGGGGTCGGCGGCGAGGACGCCGATGGTGGTGGCTCGGGTGGCGAGGTCGAGGGTGTAGGCGAGGTTGGCGAGCTTGGCGCGTCCGTACCAGTGGAAGCCGTAGTAGCCGCCGGGTGGTTCGACGTGGTCGAAGACCTTCTTGGCGACGACGACGGCTCCGGAGGTCACGTTGACCACGCGGTGCTTGATCACCGGGAGGAGGAGTTCGGTGAGCAGGTAGGGCGAGAGGTGGTTGACGACGAAGGAGGCTTCGATGCCGTCGAGGTGGGTGTGGTCGGGGAACATGGCGCCGACGTTGTTGACGAGGACGTCGAGCGGGCCTTCGTCGGCGAGGCGTTCCCCGAGTGCGCGGACGGCGGCGAGTGAGGCGAGGTCGGCCTGCAGGAAGCGTGCGGGTTCTCCTCCCCTGGCGTTGATGGCGGCGACGGCGTTGTCTCCGCGTTGTGGGGTGCGGCCGATGACGGTGACGGCGTAGCCGGCGTCGGCGAGTCCTTTGGCGGTTTCGAGTCCGATGCCGCCTGTGGCGGCGGTGACGACTGCTCTGGGGGCCATGACCACTCCAATCCGGATAGTGAATCCGCTTCTGTCGCCGACGCTAGCACAGATGCGGATGAGCTATCCGTTTTTCGTCGATGAGACTGTGCGTCGTGGATCTCGGGGTGGTCGGCCAGGCGGCGGGCATGTTCGCGGTGACCAACGTCGACGACCTGGTGCTGCTCGCGTTGTTCTTCGCGCGGGCGAGGTCGGCCTGGCAGGTGGTGGCGGGCCAGTACCTGGGCTTCACGGCGATCCTGGTGCTGGCGGTGTTCGGCTCTTTGGGCGCGTCGCTGTTGCCCGCGCAGTTCCGCCCGTGGCTGGGCCTCATCCCCCTGGCCCTGGGGCTGAAGGCGGCCTGGTCGCTGTGGCGGGGCTCCGACGACGAGCACGAGCACGACGCCGCGCCGGGCGTGCCGGCGATGGCGGGCGTGACGCTGGCCAACGGCGGCGACAACATCGGTGTCTACGTGCCGGTGTTCACGGTGACCGACTCGCTGTGGGTCTACGTGGTGGTGTTCCTGCTGCTGGTCGGCGTGTGGTGCGCCGCGGGCCGGTTCCTGGCCTCACGCCAGGTGGTGGCGCGCGCTCTGGCCAGGTGCGGCCATGTCGCGTTGCCGGTGGTGCTGATCGTGATCGGTGTTCTGGTGCTGTTCTCGGGCTGAGCTGGTCAGGCGGGCCAGGGCGGCTGCCGGGCCGGGTCGTGGACGGCCCGCTCGAGTGTTGCCGCGATCGCCGCCAGTTCCTCCTCGCTGAGGTCGCGCTCCCCCACGCGCCGCAGGATCTCGCTGCGCGAGCACACGACGACGGCGCCGGCGTGCCCGCCGAGCTCGGCGGCGGCGACGATCGCGGGGGTGTCGTGGTGCAGCACCAGGACGGGGTCGGGCGTGTCGGTGTAGAGCAGGCGCTCGATGTCACGTCCGGTGATGGCCATGCTCAGTCTTGTACGGCTCGGGCGTAGCGGGCCGCAAGGGTGCGAACGTGTGCCACGAGCTCGGGTGGCGAGGTGATCTCGAAGTCGCAGCCGAGCATCCCGATCCACACGGTGAGGGTCTCCAGCGAGTCGGAGCCGGTCACCAGGACGCACGAGGTGTCATCGACGGCCTCGACGGTGCCGATGGCGGCGTGGATGCGGGCGGCGACGACGTCGGCCGGAGCGTGCACGAGGACGCGGGCCTGGAAGCGCCAGGCGGCTTGGGTGACTCGGGAGGCGACGTAGGTGGTGGCGTCGAGCTCTCGCGGGGTGAAGCGGGGGCCGTGCGGGGGCCGGGGCGCGGTGATGCGGTCGACGCGGAAGCTGCGCCAGTCGTCCTTCTCGGCATCCCAGGCGACGAGGTACCAGCGGCGGCCCCAGTTGACGAGGCGGTGGGGTTCGACGCGGCGGCGGGTGTGGGTGCCGTCGTGGGCCTGGTAGTCGAAGCGGATCGTGTCGCTGTCGCGGCAGGCGGCGGCCAGGGTGGACAGCAGTTCGGGGTCGAGGGCGGGGCCGGGGGTGTCGCGCGGGACGGACTCGATCTGCTCGAGGGCGGCCACGCGGTGGCGCAGGCGGGACGGGAGGACCTGTTCGAGCTTGAGCAGGGCGCGCAGGGAGACCTCTTCGAGGCCGGTGACGGCGTTGGTGCGCAGGGCGGCGGCGACGGCGACGGCCTCGTTGTCGTCGAGCAGCAGCGGTGGCAGTTCGGCGCCGGCGCCGAGGCGGTAGCCGCCGAACGAGCCGGTGGTGGCGTTGACCGGGTAGCCGAGCTCGCGCAGGCGGTCGACGTCGCGGCGCACGGTGCGGGGGCTGATCTGCAGTTCGTCGGCGAGTTCGCTGCCCTGCCAGTCGCGGCGGGACTGCAGCAGGGCGAGCAGGCGCAGCAGCCGCGCCGAGGTTTCCAACATGGACGGAACTTTAGGACAGGAGCTGGCCGCAAGGCTCGTTAGCCTCGGGTTATGACGGAGATCAGGGAATTCCACATCGCGGTCGACGACGCCGAGCTCGACGACCTGGCTCAGCGGTTGCGGCGGACGCGGTGGACCGACCAGGTCGCGGGGGCCGGTGCGCGCTACGGCGACGACGTCGCGGACGTGCGGGAAGTGGCCCGGTACTGGGCCGAGGAGTTCGACTGGCGGGCGGTCGAGGCGCGGCTGAACTCCTTCCCGCAGTTCGTCACGGAGATCGACGGCACGAACGTGCACTTCCTGCACGTGAGCAGCCCGAACCCGGACGCGCTGCCGGTGCTGCTGATCCACGGCTGGCCCGGCTCGGTGATGGAGTTCGTGGACGTGGTCGAGCACCTGCGCGAGGACCACCACCTGGTGATCCCGTCGATCCCCGGTTTCGGGTTCTCCGGGCCGACGACGGAGACGGGCTGGCACTCCGGGCGGATCGCGGCGGCGTTCGCGGAGCTCATGGCGCGCCTGGGGTACGAGCGCTACGGGGTGCACGGCAACGACGCGGGCGCGATCATCGCCCCGCAACTGGGCCAGGCCGACGCCGAGCACGTGGTGGGCGTGCACGTCACGCAGATCTTCTCGTTCCCCTCGGGCGACCCGGCGGAGATGGAGGGCCTGACCGAGGACGACTTCCGGCGGCTCGGGGTGCTGCAGAACTTCTGGGAGACCATGTCCGGCTACGCGAAGCTGCAGCAGGCACGGCCGCAGAACGTGGCGTTCGCGCTCGCGGACTCCCCCGTCGGCCAGCTCGCCTGGACGATGCAGCTGATGGCCGAGCCGGCGGTCACGCGGGACTTCCTGCTCGCGAACGTGGCGATCTACTGGTTCACCGGCACCGCGGGCTCCAGCGCCCGGCTGTACTTCGAGGACGCCCACCGCGAGGACCCGCCCACCGAGCCGACGACGGTGCCGCTGGGGGTCGCGGTCTTCCCCGACGACTTCCAGACCATCCGCCGCTTCGCCGAGCGCGACCACCACCGCCTCGTGCACTGGTCGGAGTTCGAGACGGGCGGGCACTACTCCGGCCACGACTCGCCCGCCCTGCTGGCCGAGGACCTGAAGGTGTTCTTCGCCAAGCTGTAGGGCTTACCCCGCGAGGTGACGGCCGTGCGCGCGCAGGCGTGCACGGTCCTCGGGGAACACGCTGTCCCACGTCCGGTCCAGGCTGACCCACCGAGGCGGCTGCCCGGGCTCCCCGGCCAGCGCCACCACGGCGGCGTAGACGAGACTCAGCGTCGGCGACCAGTCGGCGCGGTAGGACCGCACCGCCACGGCGGCCGGTGCCGGTAGCAGTTCCGCCCGCACCCCGGTCTCCTCGTGCAACTCCCGGGCGGCGGCCTCGCGCGGCGTCTCCCCGGGCTCGACCGTTCCGCCGGGAGCCACCAGACCTCGCCGGGGATGCCGCACCAGCAGCACGCTCGTGAACGTGCTGTCGTAGACCCACACCTCGGCGGCGAGCGGATCCGTCAGCACGGGGCGGGCGGCGAGCCACGCAAGCGCGTCATCGAAGCACGCGGTGGCCAGCCGTGCGTCCGCGACGGCCGCCTCCCGCGTCCGATGATCAACCACCCCGTCCCTCCCCCGGCCGGTGACTAGGCTGAAAACCCGTACCGCGCCAAGGGTGAAGGAGCACAGTGGCGATCGGCGAGCTCTACGACGTGGTGATCGACTGCCCCGACCCCGACGCGCTCGCCGGGTTCTACCGGCAGGTGATCGGCGGCGAGATCGCCGACTCCGACGGCCACTGGACCACCCTGGTCATCCCCGGTGGCCGGCGCGTGTCGTTCCAGCGGGTCGAGGACTACTCGCCGCCGCGCTGGCCCGGCCAGGAACACCCGCAGCAGATCCACCTCGACGTCCTGGTGGCCGATCTCGAGGCCGCCGAGCCGGGCGTCCTCGGCCTCGGCGCCACACTGCTCAAGACCTACGCGGGGTTCCGCGTCTACGCCGATCCGGCCGGGCACCCGTTCTGCCTGGTCACGGGCTAGGCGCGCCAGACGGTGGCGGTGCGGGTCTCGGTGCTCTCCAGCGTCAGCGGGACCGGTACCTCGTAGCGGGCCTGGGCGGTGAACTCCTCGCGCGGCAGGTGCGCGCGGTCCGGGTCGCCCAGCAGCACCAGGGCGCCGCGGGCCGAGGCGCGGCGCAGGAACGGCAGCACCAGGGCGGTGATCTCGGCGTCGTAGAACACGTCTCCGGCGAGGACGACGTCGGCGCCGTGCGCGTCGCTGTCGAGCTGGTCGCCATCGAGGGTGTGCACGGTGACGCCGTTGGCGGCGGCGTTGAGCCCGACCGCGCACAGGGCGAGCGGGTCGATGTCGTTCGCGGTCACGACGTCCGCGCCGGCCAGGGCGGCGGCGATCGCGACGAGGCCGGAGCCGGAGGCGAGGTCGAAGACCTTCTTGTCGCGCACCAGGCCGGCGTGGTCGAGCAGGTGCCGCGCCAGTGCCTGGCCGCCCGCCCACGGGAACGCCCAGAACGGCGGCTGGTCGTGGTGGGTGAGCTCCCACAGGTCCAGGGCTTCGTCCGCGCTGTGCAGCGCCACCTCCGGCACCAGCGGCACGGGCGTGAGCGTCGTGTTGGCGAGCACGAAGTCGGTGAGCGTGGGCGCGGACATGACGGTGAAGCTTAGGGGCAGCGCGAGCACCGGCCGCAGAGGCGAAAGGCCACAGTCACAGGCCTCCGGCCACCCGCAGGATCGCGCCCGTCGTGTAGGAGGCGTCCGGGGACAGCAGCCAGGCGATGGCGCCCGCGATCTCGTCGGCCTCGCCGGGACGGCCCAGCGGGATGACCGAGGCGACGCGGTCGGGGCGGCCGGGCTCGCCGGAGAGGCGGTGGATGTCGGTGCGGACCGTGCCGGGCTGCACGCAGTTGACCCGGATGCCGCGCGGCGCGAGCTCCTTGGACAGGCCGATCGTCAGCGCGTCCACGGCGGCCTTGGTGGCGGCGTAGTGCACGTACTCCCCCGGGCTGCCCAGGGTCGCCGCGCCCGAGGAGACGTTGACGATCGAGCCCGTGCTCATCCGCCGGGCCGCCTCCCTGGCCACGAACAGCGCGCCGACGAGGTTGACGTCCACGACCCGGCGCAGGTCCTCGGTGCGCAGCTCGGCCAGCGGACCGCGCGGGGAGGTGATGCCCGCGTTGCTCACCACGCCGGTGACGTCGTCGCCCGCGGCGTCGAACAGGCGCGCCACGTCGTCCTCGTCGGCGGTGTCGGCGCGCACCGCGAGCACGCCCAGCTCCCGTTCCAGGCGCCGCGCCTCGTCCTCGGCCTGCCGGTAACTGATCACGACCCGGTGCCCGTCGCGCACGAGCCTGCGCGCGGTCGCGGCACCGATACCCCGGCTTCCCCCGGTGATCACCGTTGTCATGACGCCACCCTAACCCCATATACTCGGTACCGGATATACGGGAGCGGATATGACGTTCAAGCGCACGAACCCGCTGGCCCTCGCGGTGCTGGCCCTGCTGTCGGAACGGCCCATGCACCCCTACGAGATGGCGCAGACCATGCGGGAACGCCACCAGGAGGAGGTCGTCAAGCTCAACTACGGCTCCCTTTACACCGTGGTGGAGTCGCTGCACCGGCACGAGCTGATCGCCGCCGCGGCCGTGCAGAAGGCCGGCAACCGCCCCGAACGCACCGTCTACGCCGTCACCGGCGCGGGCACCGCCGAGCTGCACGACTGGCTGCGCGACCTCATCGCCACCCCCGCCAAGGAGTACCGCGCCTTCGAGGCCGGGATCTCGATGGTCGGCCTGCTGCCCCCGGCCGACGCTCTCGACGTCGTGCGGCGCCGGGAGGCCGCCGTGGGCGAGCAGCTCACCGCGCTGGCCGTGCTGCTGGAGAAGCTCGCGGGCATGGGCCTGCCCCAGCTCGCGTGGATCGAGCTCGACTACCGGATGGCCATGTTGCGTGCCGAACGCGCCTGGCTGTCCTGGTTCGCCACCGCCGTCCGCGAAGGCACCGTGGGCGGCTTCGAGCACTGGGAGGACCGACACCGATGAGACTGCTGTTCGAGGTGACCGGCATCGTGCGGGCGCCGTTCGAGGACGTGCGCGAGCGCATGTTCGCCGACGCCGGCGAGTCCGGGTCGCACCGGCTCGTCGACCGCGAGCGGGGCGTGATCGCCTACTGGGGCGACTGGTGGTACCGCGGCGAGGACTCGCTGCACCCCCACCCCGAAGGCGCGCTGCTGCGCCACCGCGTCCACAACATCTCCCGTCAGGGCAACTGGGCGCCCTACCTCGCGAACAAGCTGTTCCTCGGCTACCGCGCGAAGCTCGAGGCCGCCATGGCCGAGCGCGTGGAGCGGCTCCAGCGCGGATGACACCGGTGTTTGATCACGGCCGGTCCGGTGAAGCCCCGCTGGGACGACGCCCGTCGTCCGGTTGACCCCGAACAAGTAAGGGTGGCCTTAGTCATCACCCGAACGGCCGTATAGAGTGTGCAGATGAGGTGCTCGATACTCTCCGACTTCGCGGGCGAACCGCTGGCCGGCACGGCCGCGACCGCGACGGCGTGGCTGTGCCTGGAACAGCCCGGCCCCTGGGGCCGCGACGCGCTGACCGAGAGCCACCTCGACCCCGAACTGGGCGCCGAACTCGCCCGCCGCGCCGAGGGCACCGGGGTGCGCATCCTGCTCATCCGCCGCCCCGGCAGGCACGCCGACGACCACGTGCCCGCGACCCGCAGGCTGTACCTGGCCTCGACGAAGCCCGGCGCGTCGTGGCTGGAGCAGGCCGACCTCTCCTCCCCGGAGGAAGCCCTCGAGCTCGACTTCGCCGCGCTGGGCGAGGGCCGTTCCACCGCGTTCGGCACGCCGGTGGACGACCCGCTGCTGCTGATCTGCACCAACAGCAAACGCGACGTCTGCTGCGCCCTGTACGGCCGCCCGATCGCCACCGCGCTGAACCTGTGGGAGTGCACGCACACGGGCGGGCACCGCTTCGCGCCCACCGGGGTGCTGCTGCCCACCGGTCACCTGTACGGACGCATCGACCACCAGTTGGCCGAGCGCGTCGTCACCGAGGGCATCCAGGCCGACCGATGCCGCGGCCGGTCCTGCTACAGCCCGCGCGGCCAGGTCGCCGAGGTCGCCGTGCGGCGGCAGCTGGGCGAGACCCGCGACGTGCTCACCGTCGTCGCCGAGACCGCCGGCTCCGCGACCGTGCGGCACGCCGACGGCCGCGAGTGGCGCGTGGCGCTCGCCGAGCAGCCCGTGCCGCCGCGGCCCGCGAGCTGCGGCAAGTCCCCCGACATCGCGATCGCCCTGGTCGCGACCGCGATCGACGAACGGGTGCGCGTCTGCGGTTAATCTCCGCAGGTGGACGAGACCCGAGCGGTGACACACTTCTTCTCGTCGCCGGGGCGCCACCCGGCGGCCGTCGTGGACGCCCTGCGCGAGCTCGGGATCACCGAGGTCGTCGTGGACGAGGAGGTCACCGGTGACGGCTTCTGGCACGTCGCGGCGTTCGGCTCGCTGCCGTCCGACGAGGCCGCGGTGAGCGACACCGAACGCCGGATGCGCCGAATCGCCCAGGACGCGGACGCCCGGTACGACGGCTGGCAGGCCACGTCGACCACCCGCGACCAACGGCACCGCTAGTCTTGATCAAGTGCCCCGGCTGATCCACCTCAACGGCCCCACCGGCGTCGGCAAGTCCACCCTCTCGGCCCGCTACGCCGCCGAGCACCCCAAGACCCTCAACCTCGACGCCGACGAGATCGTCCGCCTCGTCGGCGGCTGGCACGACGACTTCTTCGGCGCGGTCGAGCTCGTGCGGCCCCTGGCGATCGCCATGGCCGCTACCCACCTCGCCACCGGTCACGACGTCGTCATGCCGCAGCTGGTCACCGTGCGCGAGCAGAGCGCGAAGTTCGCCGAGGCAGCCGCGGCGGCGGGTGCCGAGTACGTCGAGGTCGTGCTGCTCGCCCCACCCGAGACCACGATCGACCGCTTCCGGCACCGCGCGCACCACATCGACGACACGGTCGAGGCGCTCGGCGGGGAGACGCTGATCCGCCGCATCCACCGGCACCTCGCCGCCTACCTCACGCCGGCATCCGTCGTCCTCGACACCACCGGCGCAACCGTGGAGCAGACCTACGACACGCTGATCGCGACGCTGGCCGGGCGGTAGGTTCCCCTGATGGGTTCCCTGATCAGCACGCACGCCGTCGACACCGGCCGGCGGCACGCCCTCGGCCGCGTCGCGGTGGCCATCGCGCTCGCCTGCGCCGTGCTGCTGGCGCTGGCGTTCGTGCTCGACCTGGACGGCGCCCAGTACGGGCTGCTCGCCGCCGTGGTCCCGCTGCTGGTCGCCGCACCGGCCGCCGCCGTGCTGCTGCGCAAGGCCCGCCGGCCCGAAGTGGTCGAGCTGCACGACGACGGCATCGCGCACGTGTTCGGCGGGGTGCGACGGCAGTGGGCGTGGGACGAGGTCGCGGCCCTGGACATCGCCGAACGCGGTTACGACGCGGGCGTGGACCCCGACTGCACGATCCGGTTCGCCGACGGCGCGCTGCTGCACGTCTCCGGGCGCACCGAGAACAGCCGCGTGATCGTCGCCGCGCTCGACCGGCACTGCGCCGACGCCACCCGCCGGCCGGTCCGCAGGCCGCACAAGGCCCGTGCCGCCGCGGTGCTCGCCGTGATCGCGCTCGCGGGCGGAGGTGCCGCGGCGTGGGTGGTGCTGACGAACCCGGCGGGCGGGCTCGCGGTCTTGGGCGTGGCGGCCGCGGTGCCGGCGGTGGTTAGCCTGATCCTGCTGGTCGCCGTGCTGGTGACGGGCCGGCGTTAGGCACGGTCGCGGAGAACACGCCGATCCCCAGCGCGTACGGGTCGTCCAGGCCCACCGTGCGCAGCGTCTCGGCCGGCAGGGCGAGCAGCGAGATCGCCACGCCCAGGAAGTAGGCGTCGAGCAGGCCCGTGTCGCGCACCGTCGAGGGCAGCCCGGCCGCCTGCTGCAACGCGGCACCTGCCTCGGCGTTGGCCAGCACCATGCCCGACAACGCCTCGCGCACGCCCGGCCGGCGCACGGCCTCCAGGTACAGCTCGACCATCGCGAGCATCTGCGTCGGGTCCTCGGCCACCGCGCGGCGTAGCAGTGCCGGGTACAGCTCGGCGACGTCGCTGGCGGTGATGCCCGCCGGGGTCGTCTCCCGCAGCCGCTGCACGGCGGCCTGGTGCAGCGACGTCATGCGGGCGGCGCACGCGGTGAGGACCGCCTCGCGGGTCGGGAAGTAGTTCTTGGTGGTGCCGATGGGCACACCGGCCTCGCGGTCGATCGCGCGGTGGGTCAGGCCCCGGCCGCCCTCCACCGCGAGGATCTGGATCGCGGTGTCGCACAGAAGATCACGACGGCTCACGGTCCGGGACACTAGCAAGATCACCACAGCTGTGGTGACTCGGGGCGAACGTGCTGGTCCCGGCCGTCGCGACGACCACGCCGCGGTCGAGGACGAGGAACAGCCCGCACACGCAGCGGACGTAGGCGACGCCGCCGTGGCGCGAGAGCGCGGAGGCGGACTGCCAGTGGCAGGCGGGGCAGGTGGCGATCATGAGCCAAGCCTGATGTCATGGTCTAGTGCATTTCAACCCTTACGGCGGGGCGGCCGCCGAGCTCGCCGCGAAGCTGGTCAACGCCGACCCGGCCGCGCGACTGCTGGACGTGCTGAAAGCCTCCGACTACAAGCCCCTGGGCTCGCTCGACGCGCGGCAGGAACGTGACGTACGAGACTGGGTCGAGCGGCTGCGGCAGGTGTTCCGCGAGCCCACCGTCGAGCTGCTCAACGACCTGCTCGCGCAGTCGTCGACCACGCACTACATCTCCACCCACGACGGCCGCGCCCCGCACCTGCACTACGCCCGCGAGGACGCGCCGACCGACGTGCGGGTGAAGGCGTACACGGCGGCGGGGCTGGCGGCGTTGTTCTGCGAGGACGCCGGGCGCATCGGCTCGTGCGGGCGGGACGGGTGCGAGACGGTGTTCGTCGACACCAGCCGCAACGGCCGCAGGCGGTTCTGCTCCACGAAGTGCGCCAACCGCGTCGCCGTGGCCAACCACCGCGGCCGTCAGAGCGCGTGACGGCGTGCCCGCCCACCCCGGCGGGCACGCCGTCTCCCACTCACTTGTCGATGACGTTGTGCAGGCGGCGCGGCTTGTACTCGGAGTTGGCCTCCAGCCCGTAGGTGCGGCTGCGCCAGTCGGTGCCCCAGTCGCCGCGCTGCTCGTAGGCGAAGTAGGCGCGCCGGGTCGAGTCGGTCCACCGGTCGAAGATCACGACGTGCCGGTTGTTGCCGTCGCCGATCGCGTCGATCACCAGGTCGCCGCGCTTGAGGTCGGTCATCGTGATCGCGAACGTGTAGGTGCTCGTGATGAGCGCCTGGGTGTTGGGCGCGTCGGGGTCTTTGGGCAGCCGCGCGGCCATCGAGGCGTAGCCGGAGCAGTCCATGCGGTAGCCGTCGGTCCACTTGCGGTTCTGGTCGTACGGGACGCGGACGCCGTTGTTGGCCGTGAGCCAGCTGTTGGCGCGGTCGATGATCTCGTAGCGGTAGACCGGCGTGCCGGCGGCGTGCGCCGGGGACACCAGGGTGGCCAGGGCGACGAGCGTGGTGGCGGCCATCGCGAGGACTCTCATGCGTGCTTCTCCCATTCCGTGGATCAACTGCGGGCGCTTAGGGTCGGTTCATGGAGCTGACGGAGCTGTGTTTCGCCGGGGCGGCCAGGCAGGCGCACGCCGTGCGGTCCGGCGAGATCACCGCGCGCGACCTGGTCGCCGAGCACCTGCGGCGCATCGAGCGGATCGACCCGCGGCTGGGCGCGTTCCGGCTGGTCTTCACCGAGCAGGCACTGACCGACGCCGAGGCCGCCGACGCGCGCCGGGCCGCGGGCGAGGACCTGCCGCTGCTGGGCGTGCCGATCGCGGTGAAGGAGGACATCGCGATCGAGGGGCTGCCCACCACCAAGGGCACGAACGCCGCGCGCACGCCGCAGCCCGCGGACTCGGCGATCGTGGCGCGACTGCGGGCCGCCGGAGCCGTCGTGATCGGCCGCACCCGCATGCCGGAGCTGGGCCTGTGGCCGTACACCGAGAGCTCCTGGGCGGGACCGACGCGCAACCCGTGGTCGCTCACGCACTCCCCCGGCGGGTCCAGCGGCGGATCGGCCGCGGCCGTGGCGGCGGGACTGGCGGCCGCCGCGATCGGCACCGACGGCGCCGGGTCGATCCGCATCCCCTCCGCCGTGACGGGCCTGTTCGGGCTCAAGCCCCAGCGCGGCCGCGTCTCGCTCGCACCGGAACCGCAGATGTGGGACGGCATGGTCGTGGCGGGCCCGATCACCCGCACGGTCGCGGACTGGGCGCTGGTCGCCGACCAGATCCGCGGGGCCGCGCCCGGTGACGCGCACGTCGCGCACCCGCCGCGCACGAGCTTCACCGAGGCCGCGCGCACCGACCCGGGCCGGCTGCGGATCGGGGTGTCGCTGCGGCCGTGGGGGCCGGGCATCGCGATCGCCGAGGAGGTCCGCGACGCCGTGCAGGACACCGCCGCGCTGCTCACCGACCTCGGGCACGACGTGGTGCGCCTGGACCCGCCGATGCGCGACCTCACCGCCTCCACCCAGTTCGCGGTGCGCTACCTGCACAACGCCTTCCTGGCGCGCGCCGGCATGGAGTTGCCCGACCTGGTCGAACCGCGCACCCGCGCGGCCGCCGAACTGGGCCGCCGCGTCCCGCGCGCCGCGGCGCGGTGGGCGGCCAAGGACGACGCCACGCTCACCGCGTACGCCAACCGGGTGTTCGCCTCGATCGACGTGCTGCTGACCCCGGCGCTGACCCGCCCGCCGATCCGCGTGGGCGAGTGGGACGGCCGCAACGTCGTCACGGCGCTGCTCGCGGCCGCGCAGTACACGACGTTCCTGCCGCTGTGGAACATCGTCGGCAACCCCGCCGCCGCGGTGCCCGCCGGCCGCACCTCCGCGGGCCTGCCGCTGGCGGTGCAGCTCGTGGGCCGTCAGCACGACGAGTGCACGCTGCTGTCGCTGTCCGCCCAGCTGGAGCGCGTCCGGCCGTGGGCGGACCGGATCCCCTCCGGCCTCGATCATGCGAACTAGGATATTACGAGTACGGACTATTCGAACCGGAAACGGTCAGAACCCGCGGCGGGACAACTCGTCGAGCAGTTCGCGGTCCGCGACGTGCCGCGAGCGGATGTGGTCCAGGTAGTCGGCGAACGCGTCGGGCTGCAGACCGCGTAGTTGGGAGAGCCATTCGACCAGCAGCTCCTGCTCCTCGATGCCGCGGCGGGCGAGCTCGACCTCCACCACGCGCCGGTACACCTCGACGGCCAGGCGGCTGCCGTCGGTCACGAGGTGCTGCACCAGCTCCGCGCGCAACGGCGGCCACTCGTCGGTGTGCACGACCAGCGCCCGCAGCTTGAGGTAGACCTCCAGGCTCGGCCGGGTGACGAACGCCTCCCGGCACACGTCCACCGCCCGCTGCGGCGCGCCCCGGCGCAGGTGCTCCTCCACGGCGAGGTCGATCAGCCGCGGCGCCGCCCCGCGCCCGCCGACCGCGCGCAGCCCGCGCTCGACCCACTCCAGGGCCTCCTCGGAGCGGCCGTTGTCCCGCAGCACGGTCGCGACCTGCAGGTAGTGCCACCCCGAGGACAGGTCCTTGCCCAGCACGAGCAGCTGCAGGTCGACGTCCTCGGTGTACTCGGCGAGCTCCTCCATCACGCGCAGCAACGCCCAGCGGGCGCGGTCGTAGCGGCCGGTCTCGCCGAACCCGATCACCGGCAGCGGCGCGAACAGCTCCACCGCGCGGTCCCGGTAGTGCGCGAGACCCTCGTCGTCGAGGGCGTCGCCGTAGGCGGCGAGGCTGACGTCGGGCGCGTCGGGGTGGCGCAGCTGCAGGTCGAGCAGCCAGTCGGCGAGCCGCCGCGGATCGGGCCGGGTCTGGACGCAGGCACGGGCGTGGGTGCCCAGCACCCGGTGGGTCAGCTCGGCGAGCTCCACGCGGTGGTGACGGCTGGTCTCGACCCCGTCGGCGAGCTGGCCGACGATCTGCTCGATCAACGCCACCAGCCGCGGGCCGGGGTCGGTGACCAGCAGCGACTGCAGCTCGACCGACACCGCGGTGAGCGCCTGCCAGCGGGCGGGCCAGTCGGCGGGCTCGCTGTCGACCTCAACGAGCGCGGAGGCCACGGTGGCGGGCAGCGAGTCCATCACAACATCATTCCCGCGTCACCCGGTCGAGTGCTACGGATGTCGCCCTAAGGATTTAAGGTTCACCCTCTGTCGTCAGATGGCGACAGGTCAGCCAGCTTCCGCGTCAGAACTTCCCGTTCGCGTTCGTTTCCGCACAATCGAATGGCCTGCTCAAGCTCGGTGCGGGCCTCCTCGTGCCGCCCCAGGCGGCGCAGCAACTCTCCGCGCACGCCCGGTAGCTGGTGCGAGTCCTTGAACGCGGCGTCGGAGGCCAGCGCGTCGACGAGCGGCAGCGCCGCCTCAGGTCCCTGCGCCATCGAGACGGCGACCGCGCGGTTGAGGTCGACGACCGGGGACGGCGCGAGCCGGCTCAACCCGTCGTAGAGGGCGACGATGCGGTCCCAGTTCGTGTCGCGCACCGAGGAGGCCAGCGCGTGGCACTCGGCGATCGCGGCCTGCAGCCCGTAGTAGCCGTAGCCGCGGCCGGCGTCGGTGGCCTTGGCGAGCGCGGCACGGCCGCGGGCGATGGCCGAGCGGTCCCAGCGGCGCCGGTCCTGCTCCTCCAGCAGCACGGTCTGCCCGTCGGGGCCGCGCCGCGCCGGGAAGCGGGCGGCGGTGAGCTCCAGCAGCGCGAGCAGGCTGTGCACCTCGGGTTCCTCGGGCATCAGCCGCGACAGGATCCGTGCCAGCCGCTGCGCCTCCCCCGCGAGGTCGAACCGGATGACCTCCTCACCGGAGCTGGCCGACGAGCCTTCGGTGAAGATCAGGTAGAGCACGCTGAGCACCTGCGCCAGCCGCGCGGGCCGGTCGGCGACCGGCGGCACCTCGAACGGCACCCCGGCCGCGCCCAGCGTCTTCTTCGCCCGCGTGATGCGCGCCTGCACGGTGGCCGTGGGCACCAGGAACGCCCGGGCGATCTCGTCGCTGGTCAGACCGCCGATCACGCGCAACGTCAGCGCGACCCCGGACTCCCGCGACAGCACCGGGTGGCACGAGGTGAACATCAGCGCGAGGGTGTCGTCGTCGATCTGGTCGGGGTCCCACAGCACGTCGTCCGGTGCGGGACCGGGTTCGGCGCCGGTCAACGCGCCTCCCTCGGGCAGGTGGTGCGCCATCGCCGCGTACTTCTCGTCGCGGGCGCTGCGGCGGCGGAACGCGTCGATCGCGCGCCGCCGCCCGACGGTGAGCAGCCAGCCCGCCGGGTTGTTCGGCACTCCCTCGCGCGGCCAGGTCACCAGCGCCTCGGCCAGTGCCTCCTGGGCCAGGTCCTCGGCCAGCGCGAAGTCGCCGGTGTAGCGGGTGAGCGCACCGATGATCCTCGCGGAGTCGATGCGCCACACCGCCGCCACGGCCTTGCGTCCCGTGGGGTCGCTGCTGCTCATGGCGCCCAAAATAGATCAGGCCGGTGAGCTCAGAGCTGGCCGGTGGACTCGCGCCACGCCCGTTCCTTCTTGATCCACTCGTTGTCCTGCGGGAACTCGTCGATCGTGGGCACGCGGCGGATCTCGGTCTTGAACCCGGCCGCGGTCATCGGTGTGCGCTTGGCCCACTCGATCGCGTCCTGGATGGTCGGGACGTTGATCAGGTAGAAGCCGTTGAACAGCTCCTTGGTCTCCCCGTACGGGCCGTCGGTGACCACGGGCGGTTCGGAGGAGAAGTCGACGACCACGCCCTCCTCGGCCGGGGCGAGGCCCTCCGCGGCGACGAGCACACCGGCGTTGATGAGCTCCTCGTTGAACTTGCCGACCGTCTCGAGCATCTGGTCGAAGTCGATCTCGCCGAGGTTGCCCCAGGCCTCGTCGGAGGTCACGCGCCAGATCAGCATGAACTTCATGTCGGTCTCTCCCAGATGGTTCGTGCGGGTCCGTTGTGGACCCTTTCACGCTCAGGTCGAACGGGTGGGCGCTTCGATCGACACGTCCCCGGGATTTTCTTCGAACTTTTTGTTTCCGCTGGTCACAGACGCGAGCGGCCCACCCCGGTGATCGGGATGGGCCGCTCGCGTGTCGCGTGTGGACGTCAGAGGCGCTCGTCGGGCTGGTGCAGCGACCGGGGCTGCTCCGCCTCGAGCTCCGGCACCGGGAACGCGGCGCCGACCGACCGCGGCGGGGTGCTCAGCGGACCGGGCACCTCCTGCCGGGCGACGGCCTCCGCGGCGGCGACGGCCTCGGCGACCTTCGGGTCGGACTTGAGGTCGAACCAGGCCGCGACCGACTCGTCGTCGTCCTCGGGCTTGGGACGCTCGGCGGTGTCGGCAGGCGGCTCGTAGCGGAAGACGCCGTCCTCGCCGGGCGCGCCGAGCATCTTGGCGAACCCCTCGAGGGCCTTGCCGTAGTCGGTCGGGATCATCCAGACCTTGTTCGCGTCGCCCTGCGCCATCTGCGGCAGCGTCTGCAGGTACTGGTAGGCCAGCACCTCCGGGGTGGGCTTGCCGTCCTTGATCGCGCCGAAGATCTTCTCGATGGCCTTGGCCTGGCCCTGCGCCTGCAGGTAGCGGGCCGCGCGTTCACCCTGCGCCCGCAGGATCTGCGACTGCCGCTCACCCTCGGCGGACAGGATCGCGGCCTGCTTGGCGCCCTCGGCGGCGAGGATCTGCGACTGCTTCTGGCCCTCGGCGGTCTTGATCGAGGACTCGCGCTGGCCCTCGGCGGTGAGGATCATGGCGCGCTTCTCGCGGTCGGCGCGCATCTGCTTCTCCATGGAGTCCTGGATGGAGGGCGGCGGGTCGATCGACTTGAGCTCGACGCGGGCGACGCGCAGGCCCCAGCGGCCGGTCGCCTCGTCCAGCACACCGCGCAGCTGGCCGTTGATGTGGTCGCGGGAGGTGAGCGTCTCCTCCAGGCTCATGCCACCGACGAGGTTGCGCAGCGTCGTGATGGTGAGCTGCTCGACACCGACGATGTAGTTGGAGATCTCGTACACCGCCGAGCGCGGCTCGGTGACCTGGAAGTACACGACGGTGTCGATCGACACCGTCAGGTTGTCCTGGGTGATCACCGGCTGCGGCGGGAACGACACGACCTGCTCGCGCAGGTCGATGCGGGCCCGCACCTTGTCGATGAACGGGACCATGATGTTCAGGCCGGGTGCCGCGGTGTTGCGGTAGCGGCCGAGGCGTTCGATGACGGCGGCCTGCGCCTGCGGGATGACCAGCACGGATTTGACGGCGATGGTCAGCACGAAGATCGCGATGACGGCGGCGATCACAGCGGTGATCGGGTCCAACTCGGTTCACACCCTCCTGAGGGCGCGTCAGACCGCGGCTATCACCACGGCGACGGCGCCCGAGATCTCGACAACGGTGACGGCTTCGCCTTCGTCGACCACGGACCCGTCGAGGGTGCGCGCGCTCCAGGTGTCGCCGCCGATCTTGACCTGCCCGCCGTGCTCGTCCACCTTCGTGACCGCGATCGCCCTGCTGCCCAGCAGTGCCTCGTGGTGCATCCGGATGTCCGACCCGAGCTGCAGCCGCTTCTTGAGCAACGGGCGGGCCGTGACGATCAGGCCCAGCGACGTGGCCGCGAAGACGAGCACGCTCACCAGGTCGGCGGCGCCCACGGCGGACACGCCCGCCGCGGCCAGCGCGGCGGCGCCGAGCATGACCAGCACGAAGTCACCAGAGAGAACCTCGGCGACGACGAGCAGTATCCCGACGATCAGCCAGATCAGCGCGGCCATGCGCCCAGTCATACACCAACGGGGAGCACGCAGCGTGAAGATTCACCGTGCCGGCCCCCGGACCGTAACGAAATCGATCACCGGCAGATTGAACTGGGCGTGGCGAAGACTCTGAAGTCGCGGTCCGGACGGCTGCTGTCCGGTCTCGTGCTGGCGGGCGCGGTGATCGGCCTGGTGACCGTGCTCCAGACGGCACGCGAGCAGCACTCGTGGGCCAGCGCCGAGGCCACGGTGCTGGAGCGGATCAAGTCGGGCAAGAGCGCGTCGGTGAAGGTCGAGTACCCGCTGCCCGACGGCTCCCGGCAGACCGCGACGCTGTCGGAGAACGGCTCCGCGCACGAGGCGGGCACGCGGGTGACGGTGCGATACGACCTGCGCGACGGCCGGGTGGCCGACGCCGCGCTGGCCGACAACGACCAGGTGTTCTGGGTGCTCGGCGTGATGCTGGGCGTGCTGGTGCTGTCGTCGGTCGGCGCGAACCTCATCGCCTGGACACCGGTCCGCCGCGACTCCTAGTCCTCGCCGGCGGTGACGAAGTCGATCAGCCGCTCGACCGCGCCGAGCAGGTCGGACTCGATGTCCTTGTAGCTGCTGACCGAGCTGAGCACGCGCTGCCAGCCCTCCCACGGCTCGCCCCAGCCGAGCTGCGCGCACACGCCGGTCTTCCAGTCGGTGCCGCGTGGCACGGCCGGCCACGCCGCGATCTTGACGGCCTCGGGCTTCACGGCCTGCCAGATGTCGACGTAGGGGTGGCCGGTGACGAGGACGTCGTCGTCGCGGATCTGGTCGATGAGCCGCTGTTCCTTGGACCCGGCGACGAGGTGGTCGACCAGGACTCCGAGGCGGCGGTGGGGCGCGGTGCCGAACTCGGCGATGCGCTGCGGCAGCTCGTCGACGCCGTGCAGGGGTTCGACGACGATGCCCTCGACGCGCAGGTCGTGACCCCAGACGCGTTCGACGAGCTCGGCGTCGTGCTTGCCCTCGACCCAGATGCGGCTGGCCTTGGCGGTGCGGGCCTTGAGGCCTTCGACGCGCACCGACCCGGACGCGCTGGTCTTCGGCTTCTGCTGCCGCGGCGCGGGTTTGACCAGGGTGACGGGCCGGCCGTCGAGCAGGAACCCGGCGGGGTTAAGCGGGAACAGGCGGTGACGGCCGTGGCGGTCCTCCAGCACGACCTGGCCGTACTCGAACTTCACGACGGCTCCGCAGAAGCCGCTGGCGGGGTCCTCGACGACGAGGCCGGGCTCGGCCGCGATCTCGGGGACCTTCTTGACCTTGGGCGTGGAGAGGACGTCGCGGCCGTAGTCGTGGGAACGCACGCGGAAACCCTAGCGCGCCGATCACAATCGTCACCGCGTCCCGCGCGCCTCAGCAGGACACAGCACGGTGTCGCCCCCGTGCCCCCATATGCCCGATATGCGAGCACGGGGGCGACACCGTGCTGCGCCCGTCTGAGACGGTCGGGACGCGGCAACGGTTGGTGATCGGCGCGCTAACCGTAGAAGGGCTTGAAGGCGGTGAGCCACTCGTGCACGCGGTCGAGGTCGACGTCGGCACCGTGCAGGTCGTAGCCGCCGTGCACGAAGTCCATCCAGTCGACGGCGGGGTCGCCGACGCAGGCCCGCGGGTCGATGGCGACCGGTCCGTGCGGGCCCTGCAGGACGTTGCCGGGGTGCATGTCGCCGTGCAGCAGCACGGGCGTGGTGTTGTCCTCGGCGAGCTTGCGCGCACGGTGGTGCTCGGTGGCGTAGTAGGTGCCGGTGCGGCGGGTGAGCACGGTCTCGAACAGGAAGTCGACGCGCGCCCGCAGCGGCGGGAACCCCTTGGTGCTGGCCTGGTGCAGGTGCGGGACGACCTTGGCGGGCTCGCGGGCGGGTGTGCCGGGTTCGATGGTGCGCAGCAGCAGCGCGCCGCGGGCGAGGTCGGCGTCGAGCAGGTCGACCACGGCGGGGGTGTCGGCCCACGCGGCCAGTGCCCGTGCCTCGTGCAGGGCGATGTCGTGGTCGGGGGTGACCTTGAGGACGGCGGTGGCGCACCGGAACGTGACGCCGGTGCCGCCGGGCAGGTGCTCGACGAGAGTGAGGCCCCAGCGGGCGGCGAGGGTGGCGAGCAGGTCGGGCAGGCCGTCGACCCAGCCGGTCACCCCGGTGCCGAACCTGCGGATCAGCCGCGCTCTGGCGTCCTCATCGATCACTCAACTCAGATTAGCGAGTTCGCTCCCGCTTGTCGGCGGCTCCGGTGAACCGCCGACAAGCGGGAGCGACCTCACCCGGGCAGGCCGTGTGTCACAGCCGGACGTTCGAGAACGCGCGGCAGGTGTTCCACAGCACCTGCGGGTTGGTGGAGGACCACTCGCCCTTGCACAGCCGGCCTTCCAGCACCACGTTGTCGGCGAACTGGGTGACGGTCGTGACCGAGCCGGGCCCGTCGGCGCCCGAGGAGTCCCAGTAGGTCCACGAGCGCCCGTTGCTGGGGTTGCGCAGGTGCAGGACCAGCGAGTGCCCGTCCTGCTCCTGGTCGTCGATGTTGAGGTGGTTGCCGGAGTCCCAGTAGCAGGCCTGGCCGATGTTGTTGCCGCCCGCCTGTTCCCACAGCCACCGCTTCTCGTAGCCGCCGTTGGCGCAGACGGGTCCGGACGCCGCCGAGGCCGGGCTCGCCACGAGCACCGATCCGAGGCCCGCGACGGTGACCGCCACCGCGGCGACGGAGCGCTTGAGTGCAGAACGCATGTCTCCCCTTTCGTCGACCCGCGAATCGTCGCCGCGACCGGCCCTCGTTACGCCTCGACGGGTCCGGCTGTTTGCCGGTCAAGAACTCGGCGCGCGACCACCGTTCCGGCGGTGTGCGTTCCCCGAATGCCGCGGGAGACCGACTGCGGGTGGGCCGGTCAGTAGGTGACGGTGATCGTGCGCGCGGGCCCGTCGACCTCGATCGTGCCGCCGACGGGGATCACGACCTGGGGGTCGGTGTGGCCGAGGTCGACGTCGAACACGATCATCGCCTCCGGCGCGTACTCGCCGAACGCCCGCAGCACCGCTTCCCGCTGCGCCTTGGTGTGCTCGGCGCGGTCGGTGTGCTGGTTGTCGAAGAACCAGGCCTTGGCACGGCCGACGAGCACGGCGGGGAACTGGCGCAGCAGGCCGCGTTCGCCCATGTTGCGCAGGATCCGGTAGACCTCGGTTGCCGACGGCATCTCCTCGCTGGTCTCGAAGAACAGCACCCGGCCGGCGTACCGCTCGGGTTCGCCGATCTCGCGGTCGGCCATCATCAGCCAGGACAGGATCTCCAGGTTGCCGCCCCAGGAACGGGCCGTGACGGTGGTGTGCGGCTGGTGCCAGATCCAGCCGTTCGCCGGTTCGAGGACGGGTTCGGTCTCGAAGGTCGCCGGGTCCTCCCAGGGGCTGTCCTTGTCGCCGTACGCGGTGGACTCGGGCAGCCGGTAGCGCCCCGGCGTGAACAGGGCGGCGTGCAGGGAGGCCCGGGTGGTGGGGTGCATGGCCCCGGGGCGGCCGAACTGGACCATGACGCTGCCGCCGTAGAAGCCGGCGATGCCGCGGTTGTGCAGCCACAGCAGCAGGTTGGTGTTGTCGCTGTGCCCGAAGTACGGCTTGGGGTTGGCCTTGATCAGGTCTTCGTCCAGGTGCCGGAGCACGGTGATCTGGTCGTCGCCGCCGATGGTCGCGATGACCGCCTTGATGTCCGGGTCGGCGAAGGCCTGGTGCAAGTCGTGCGCGCGTTCCCGCGGGGTGCTGCCCATCGTCCGGGTGGTCGGGTACTCGACCGGGACCAGGCCGAAGTCGTCGCGCAGCCGCCGCAGGCCCAGTTCGTGCGGGAGGGGGAACAGGCCCGCGACGCCGGCGGCCGGGGAGACGATCGCGACCTTGTCGCCGGGCCGAGGTTTGGGCGGGTTGATCAAGGACATGGTGGCTGAGCGTAGTAACACGAGGCCGTGGGGGCGCGGCCTTTACCGGGAGCGCGCTTAGAACGCGGGCCAGGGGATCGCGGGCCAGTCGCCGGACGGTTCGGGGTACACGCCCGCGGCCAGGAGCTTGTCGAGGCGTTCGCCGACCGCGCGGACCTCGGCGCGGGTGAGGTGGTCGTGCAGCGACTCGCCCAGGGCACCGTCGAGAGCGGATCTCAGGCGGCGCAGCGGCTCGACGACGGTGTCGGGCAGGGGCTCGCGGGCCCAGCCCCACAGCACGGTGCGGAGCTTGGGTTCGGTGTGCAGGCAGATGCCGTGGTCGACGCCGTAGACGGAGCCGTCGACGGCGTGCAGGACGTGGCCGCCCTTGCGGTCGGCGTTGTTCACCACGACGTCGAACGCGGCCATCTCGGCGATGCGCGGGTGGTCGGCGTGCACGAGGACGGCGGGGTCGCCGAAGCGGTCGTGGGCGTGGAAGACGGGGATCCAGCCCGGTTCGACGTCGTCGACGCCGATGATGTCGACGAGCTCGTCCTCCTCGCGGGTGTCGACCCACAGCTGGACCATGCCGGTGCCGAACGGACCGGGGCGCAGCACGGTGGGCGGGACGACGCCGAAGGACGCGGCGGAGATCAGGTAGGTGGCCACCTCGCGGCCGGCGAGCGTGCCGTCGGGGAAGTCCCACAGCGGCCGTTCGCCTCGCACGGGTTTGTAGACGCACTGGGCGTCGACGCCGTCCAACGAGATCTTGCAGAACAAGGTGGCGTTGGAGGCGTCGACGAGGCGTCCCTCGACCTCGATGCGGCCGTGTTCGAGCAGGTGCAGGGCCGCTGAGGTGTCCACGTCAGTCTTCTTCGGTGCGGCGGTAGCCGTTTTGCCGCGGGCAGATGTGGCCGTCCGCGTCGAGCGGTTCGGCGCACAGCGGGCAGGGTTTGCGGCCGGCGTTGACGACGCGGTCGGCGCGTTCGGCGAACGCCCGCGCGGCGGACGGGGAGAGGAACACCCGCACGGCGTCGGGGCCCTCCTCGGTGTCGTCGAGCACGACGGCCTCGTCGACCTCCTCCTCGGACACGGCGAGGAGCTCGATGACGACCGCCTTGGACTCGGCGTCCCAGCCGAGGCCCATGGTGCCGACGCGGAACTCCTCCTCGACGGGCACGTCGAGGGGCTGGGTGTCGAGGTCGTCGGGCGGGGCGTCGTCGGGCACGTCGGTGCCGAAGCGGCGGTGCACCTCCTCGAGCAACGAGCCGATGCGCTCGGCGAGGACCTGGACCTGCTGCTTTTCCAGGGCGACGCTGATCAACCTGCTCTGCTCGGAGGCCTGCAGGTAGAAGGTGCGGTCGCCGGGCTGCCCGACGGTTCCTGCGATGAACCGGTCGGGTGCGCGGAATACGTGAATGACGCGAGCCATGGCAGTGTCGACCCTAGGCCACGCGGAGATCGTCGGCAGGTCCTCCCCCACCAAACACTCCGCGTATAGGGTCGGGTTGTGGTGAAGATCGCTTCGTACGGGACCTGGACCTCGCCGATCAGCGCCGGCGACACCTCCAAGCCGGGCGGTGGGTTCCAGTGGGCCGACCTGCACGGTGAGCAGGTGTGGTGGGCGGAGAGCCGGCCCGGTCAGGGTGGCAGGGTGGCGTTGGTGCGCGACGGCGTGGAGGTGCTGCCCGCGCCGTGGAACGCCCGCAACCGGGTGCACGAGTACGGCGGCCGGCCGTTCGTGGTGCTCGCCGACGACAGGGTGGCGTTCACGCACTGGGACGACCAGCGCGTCTACGTGTTCAACCCGGACTCGCCGCAGCCCACGCCGCTGACGCCGGAGCCGGAGCGCCACCACGGGGTGCGGTACTCGGACCTGTCGGCCGGGCCGGACGGCGAGGTGTGGTGCGTGCGGGAGACCGTCACGGGCGACGCGCGCACGGACATCCGCCGCGACCTCGTCGCGATCACCCGAAGTGGTGAAGTTCGGGTGCTGGGGGCGTCGCACCACTTCATGACGGGCCCGAAGATCAGCCCGGACGGCACGAAGGTCGCGTGGATCGGCTGGGACCACCCGCGGATGCCGTGGGACGGCACCGAGCTGTGCGTGGCCGAGGTCGGGTCCACCGGGCACCGGGTCGTGGCGGGGTCGGCGACCGAGGCGGTGTGCCAGTTCGAGTGGGAGGGCGACTCCCTGCTGGCGCTCACGGACCCGGACGGCTGGTGGAACCTGTTCCGCGTCTCCCCCGACGGCACGCGCAAGAACCTGGCGCCGTGCGAGGAGGAGCTGGGCGGCCCGATGTGGCGGCTGGGCAACCGCTGGTTCGCGACGCTGTCGCCGGGCCGCTACCTGGTGGTGCGGTCGGGGCACCTGGCGGTGCTCGACGAGCGCAGCGCGACGGTGACCGACGTGCAGACCGACCTGCCGACGTGGGCGGCGGAGCTGTCGGTGCGCGACGGCGTGGTGGTGTGCGGCGCGGCGGGCCCGACGTCGGACTACGCGGTGGTGCGGCTGGACCTGTCCAACGGTGAGTTGACCTACCTCACGGGCGGGGAGTCCTCGCCGGAGGACGCGTACCTGCCGGTGCCGGTGGAGCGGGTGTTCGGGGAGATTCCGGCGTACGTGTACCCGCCGTCCAACCCGGACTTCGAGGGTCCCGAGGGTGAGCTGCCGCCGTACGTGGTGCACGTGCACGGCGGGCCGACGGGGCGGGCGCTGCCCAAGCTCGACAGCGACATCGCGTACCTGACCAGCCGCGGCATCGGTGTGGTGGCGGTGAACTACGGCGGTTCGACCGGGTATGGGCGGGCGTTCCGGGAGCGGCTGCGCGAGCAGTGGGGCGTGGTGGACGTGGAGGACTGCGCGTTCGTCGCCCAGCAGCTCGCCGCGGAGGGCACGGCGGACCCGAAGAGGCTGGGCATCCGGGGCGGCTCGGCGGGTGGCTGGACGTCGGCGGCGTCGCTGACCTCGACGGACGTGTACCGGTGCGGGATGGTGGCGTTCCCGATCCTGGACCTGGCGGGTTGGACGGGCGAGGGCGGCGAGACGCACGACTTCGAGTCGCGCTACGTCGAGGGCCTGGTGGGCACGCTGCCGGAGGCGGCGGACCGCTACCGGGACCGGTCTCCCTCGCGCAAGGCGCGGCAGGCGTCGGGGCCGGTGCTGCTGTTGCAGGGCCTGGAGGACGAGATCTGCCCGCCGGAGCAGGCGGACCGGTTCGCCGCGGACCTGGCCGGCTCGGGCATCCCGCACGCGTACCTGCGGTTCGAAGGTGAGCAGCACGGGTTCCGGATGGCCGAGAACATCAAGGCGGCGCTGGAGGCGGAGCTGTCGTTCTACGGGCAGGCGTTCGGGTTCACCCCGCCGGGTGTGCCGCCGCTGGAACTGTCGGAGTGAGCCTGCTGTCGCCGGGGGACCGGGTCGCGCTGGTGTCCCCGGCCGGCCCGGCCCTGGCTTCGAGGATCGCCGCGGGCGCCGAGGTGCTGCGGTCGTGGGGCCTGCAGGTCACGACGCCCGTGGTGAGTCCGTGGTCGTTGCCGTACCTGGCGGGGTCGGACCGGGCGCGGGCCGAGGAGTTCACGGCCGCGTGGTGCTCGGACGTGGCGGCGGTGTTCTGCGTGCGCGGCGGTTACGGGTGTCTGCGGATGACGGACCTGGTGCCGTGGAAGGACCTGCCGCCGAGGGTGTTCGTGGGCGCGTCGGACGTGACGGTGCTGCACGCCGAGCTCACCGCGGTGGGGCAGGCGACGGTGTTCGGGCCGATGCCGGGCACGGCGGACTTCGTGGACGACCCGCTGGCGCAGGCGAGACTGCGGGAGGTGCTGTTCACCGGGGTGCGGTCGTGGTCGGCGGGCACGACCGTGGTGGCGGGCACGGCGCGCGGGGTGCTCACGGGCGGGAACGCGGCGTTGCTGGCCGCGTCGGTGGGCGGGCCGCGGTGGTCTCCCCCGCCGCCGGGCTCGATCGCGTTGCTCGAGGACATCGGCGAGGAGGCCTACCGGCTGGACCGGATCCTGACGCAGCTGCTGCGGGCGGGCTGGTTCACCCCGGTGTCGGGGATCGTGCTGGGGTCGTGGACGGACTGCGGTGACGTCTCGGCGGTGCTCGCGGACCGCCTCGGCGGGCTCGGCGTGCCGGTCCTCGGGGACTTCGGCTTCGGGCACTGCGCGGGGTCGTGGTCGCTGCCGCTGGGCGTGCCCGCGGAGCTCGACGCCTCAGCCGCGACGCTGACGTTGCTGTAGGCGGGCGTCGGCGCGCAGCCGGTCGGTGTGCGCGCCGATGTCGGCGATCTGCTCGGCGAGGCCGGGGTGCCCGGCGCGCAGGCCGGGTCCGGCGCCGGCCAGGGGTTCCAGCAGCCCGGCGGCGTCCTCGCCGCCCAGCGCCTGCTGCACGGCGTCGTCGTGGGGGCCGACCTGGGCGGCCAGCGTGCGCAGGACTCCGGCGTTGCGCCGCGCCCAGGTGGTGACGGCCTTGTCGCCGGCGCGGCGGTCGCGTTCGGCCTGCACGCGTTCGTCGCCGGTGCCGCTCTCACCGGTGCGGCGCACGCGCAGGTAGCGCTTCTCGGCGGCCTGGCGGCTGGCGACGCCGAGGGCGGGCGCGAGGTCGGCCCAGCTGGTGCCCAGTGCCCGCGCGGCCTCGATGAGCTGGGGTTCCCAGCCGGACAGCTCGTCGCGCAGCTGTCGCAGCAGCATCAGCGCGGCGAGCACCTCGGTGGCGTTGCCGGGGTCCTCGGCGGTGGCGCGCACGGTGTCGTAGTCGTCCGTCATGTCTGTCGTCCTCCCGATGACGCTAGGGACTTGTCATCGTTTCGACGACATGTTACAACAGTGGGGCAGCGCATTGACAGTCCTACGAGATGACTGGAGGTGTCAGATGTTGATGCGCACTGACCCGTTCCGCGAGCTGGACCGGCTGACGCAGCAGGTGCTGGGGTCGGCGGGCACGTGGTCGCGTCCGACGGCGATGCCGATGGACGCCTACCGCGACGGCGACGAGTTCGTGGTGGCGTTCGACCTGCCCGGGGTGGCGGCGGACGCGATCGAGCTCGACGTCGAGCGCAACGTGCTCACGGTCAAGGCGGAGCGCCGGCCAGTCGGCAAGGACGTGGAGATGCAGGTGTCGGAGAGGCCGCTGGGTGTGTTCTCGCGGCAGCTGTTCCTCGGGGACACGCTCGACACCGACCGCATCGACGCCCAGTACGACGCGGGTGTGCTGACGCTGCGGATCCCCATCGCGGAGCGCGCGAAGCCCCGCAAGATCGCGATCGGCTCGACGCAGGACGCGCCCAAGCAGATCGACGCGTGATTCACCCGGCGGGCGGCGGCCGACCGGGTGATGCCGGGTAGGCTTCCGCCCGCCATGAGACCCCAGCCTCAGTGGGCGGCGTTAGACGTCTACGCGTCCAACTCCGACCTCTACGCCGATCCCCGACTGGTGGAACGGGTGGACTACCGGCGTCGCTTCAAGCGGCACCGGCCCCGCACCCCGTCCGTCGTTCTCGCCCCGCACGGCGGTGGCATCGAGGTCGGCACCTCGGAACTGTGCCTCGCGATCGCGGGCTTCCACCCCGGCACCCGCGTGCCGATCGGGCAGACGCACGACTACTGGATGTTCGAGGGCCTGCGCACGGCGTCCAACGACGAGCTGCACGTCACCTCGTCGCACTGCGACGACCGCGTGGCCCGGCAGCTGGTGTCCGGCGCCTCGCACGCGCTGGGCCTGCACGGCTGCACGGCCGCGGCGGCGGGCCTGGAGGACCACGACCGGGCGGTGCTGGTCGGCGGCCGGGACGCGCTGCTGCGGCTGGAGCTGCTGACGCGGTTGCGGCGGGCGGGCTTCCACACGATCGACGCGGTGGACCACCCGGTGCTGGGCGGCTTCGACCGCGCGAACATCGCCAACCGCACGCGGTCGCGGCAGGGCGGGCAGCTGGAGCTGACCACTCCCCTGCGGTCGGCGATGTTCGCGGAGAACTCGCGGTCGGACCGGCGGCACACGACGACCGAGGTGTTCTGGGACTTCGTGCACGCCTGCCGGGCCGCGCTGGCGGCACGCGAGGCGCTCAACAACTAGCGTCGGGGCCATGCGCCTCACGTCGGTCACGGTCGGCACATCGCAGCCGCGGGTGCTCGCGTCGTTCTACGCGCGGCTGTTCGGGGTGGAGCCCTCGGCGCTGCAGGACGACTGGGCGCAGGTCCGCACGCCGGGCGGGATGACGGTGAACCTGGAGCGGGAGCGGGAGTTCCGGCGGCCGGTGTGGCCGAGCGAACCCGGCGCGCCGGTGGCGACGCAGCACCTCGACATCGAGGTCGACGACCTGACGGAGGCGGCCGCGCACGCGGTGGCGTGCGGCGCGGTACTGGCTCCGGTGCAGCCGCAGGACGACGTCCGGGTCCTGTTCGACCCGGACGGTCACCCGTTCTGCCTGTTCCTGGGCTAGACCTCGGGCTTCACGCGCTGGGCGAGCAGCCGGCCGGGCTCGGGTTCGGGCGCGGCGTCGATGTACTCGAGCGGTGTGGTCGAGATGATCACCACCCCGGCGAGGCGGCCGTCCAGGTGGGCGGTCCAGACGGTGCCGGTGGTGGCGAGGCGGGTGAACCTGTCGACGGTGGCGGGGACACCGGAGAAGTGGTCGGTGCCCCACTGCCCGGTGCGCCCCTGGGAGGCGAGCCAGTCCTGCGCTGCGTCAGCTCCTGATGACCTCGGACGCGGGGGTGTCACCTCGACGAAAAGCATGTCGAGGTGACACCCCCGCGTCATCGAGCATCGTCATGATGGCCGGTACGTCGGCAGGACCGCCCCGCGTGATCTCCATGCGTCTACAGGTACTTCTTGAGCTCCCGCTTGGCCAGCGACATGCGGTGGACCTCGTCGGGTCCGTCGGCCAGGCGCAGGGTGCGGGTGGCGGCCCACAGCTCGGCGAGCGGGAAGTCCTGGCTGACGCCGGCGCCGCCGTGGGCCTGGATGGCCTTGTCGAGGACCCATTCGGTCATCGAGGGGACGCCGATCTTGATGGCCTGGATCTCGGTGTGGGCGCCCTTGTTGCCGACGGTGTCCATGAGCCAGGCGGTCTTGAGCACGAGCAGGCGGGCCTGTTCGATGCGGACGCGGGACTCGGCGATCCACTCGTGCACCACGCCCTGGGTGGCGATGGGCCTGCCGAACGCCACGCGGGACAGGGCGCGGCGGCACATGAGCTCGAGGGCGCGTTCGGCCATGCCGATCAGGCGCATGCAGTGGTGGATGCGGCCGGGACCGAGGCGGGCCTGGGCGATGGCGAAGCCCTCTCCCTCACCGGAGATGAGGTTGGCGGCGGGGACGCGGACGTTGTCGAACTCGATCTCGGCGTGGCCGCCGTGGGCGTGGTCGCCGTAGCCGAAGACGTGCATCGCGCGCTTCACGGTGACGCCGGGGGTGTCGCGCGGGACGAGGATCATGGCCTGCTGGCGGTGGCGTTCGGCGTCGGGGTCGGTCTTGCCCATGACGATGAAGATGGCGCAGTTGGGGTTCATGGCGCCCGAGGACCACCACTTGCGGCCGTTGATGACGTAGTCGTCGCCGTCGCGTTCGATGCGGGTCGCGATGTTGGTGGCGTCGGAAGAGGCGACGTCGGGTTCGGTCATGCAGAACGCGGAGCGGATCTCGCCGTCGAGCAGGGGCTGCAGCCACTGCTTCTTCTGCTCGTCGGTGCCGAACATGGCGAGGACTTCCATGTTGCCGGTGTCCGGGGCGGCGCAGTTGAGCGCCTCGGGGGCGAGGTGGGGGCTGCGGCCGGTGATCTCCGCGAGCGGCGCGTACTGCAGGTTCGTCAGGCCGGCGCCGTGCTCGGCGTCGGGCAGGAAGAGGTTCCACAGGCCCTGGCGGCGGGCCTCGGCCTTGAGCTCCTCCAGGACCGGCTGGCGTTCCCACGGGTCGGCGGCGTCGTGCAGCTGCTGTTCGAGGACCGCTTCGGCCGGGTAGACGTGGGAGTCCATGAACGCGAGGAGCTTGGCGCGCAGTTCCTCGGTCTTGGCGTCGTAGGCGAAGTCCATTAGAGCTCCTTGTGGGCGGCGGCGAGTCCTTGGCGGACGAGGGGGACGGTGAACGCGCCGAGCTTGTCGAAGCCGGCGCCGACGGTCTTGCCGCTGGCGAACCGGAAGTGGATGCCCTCGACGATGACGGCGAGCTTGAAGTAGCCGAAGGCGATGTACCAGCCCAGGCCGGAGTTGTCGGTGCCGGTGCGGGCGGTGTAGCGGGCGACGAGCTCGTCGGCGGTGAGGAACCCGGGCAGCGAGGTGACGCCGCCGGTGATGGGGTCGTTGTCGGCGCCCAGGCCCGCCCAGTAGACGTAGAGCAGGCCGAGGTCGGCGAGCGGGTCGCCGAGGGTGGCCATCTCCCAGTCCAGGACGGCGCTGATGGCGAGCGGGTCCTGGGTGACCAGGGCGTTGTCGAGGCGGTAGTCGCCGTGGATGATCGTCGCGCGCGGGGAGGCGGGGACGGTGCCGGCGAGCTTGTCGCGCAGTTCGTCGATGCCGGGCAGGTCGCGGCTGCGGGAGGCGTCGAGCTGCTTGCCCCAGCGGGTGACCTGGCGGGTGAGGAACCCGTCGGGACGGCCGAAGTCCTCCAGGCCCACGGCGGCGGGGTCGACGGAGTGCAGGTCGGCGAGCACGTCGACAAGCCGCTGCGACAGCACGCGGGCGTCGTCGGCGGTGAGCCACGGGCACTGGGAGCGTTCGCGCAGCGCGGCGCCGGGCATCTCGTCCATGAGGTAGAACGGCGCGCCGATGACCGACGGGTCCTCGACGAGCCGGTGGGTGCCGGGCACGGGCACGGCGGTATCGGCGAGAGCGGAGATCACGCGGAACTCGCGGGCCATGTCGTGGGCGGTGGCGAGCACGTGGCCCAGCGGCGGGCGGCGCAGCACCCAGGTGCGGGTGCCGTCGCCGACGCGGTAGGTGAGGTTGGAGCGGCCGCCGCGGAACAGCTCGCCCGTCAGGGGGCCCGTGCCCAGGTGTGTGGCCAGTGCCTGCAGGTCGAGGCCGGGAAGGTCGGTCACAGGTTCACTCCGAGGGTGGCGAGGTGGGCGCGGGTGGCGTCGGCGCTGGTGTGGCGGAAGGCGTGCATGCCGACGGCCTGGGCCGCTTCGACGTTGACGGGCGCGTCGTCGAAGAACACCGAGCGCCCGGCGGGGACGCCGGTCTGGGCGAGGGTGTGGTGGTAGATGCGCTCGTCGGGTTTGCGCAGGCCGACGCGGCCGCTGATGACGATGGTGTCGAACAGCTCCAGCAGCAGGTCCTTGGGGTAGCCCTCGCCCCAGCTGTTGGACAGCAGCGCGGTGTGCAGGCCGGCGGCGCGGGCCTTGCGGACGAGCTCGACCATGGCGGGGTCGGGGGTGGCGCCGCCGAACATGCGGCGCAGCAGCCCGTTCTCGTCGATCTTGGCGCCGGTGGTGGTGATGAGCTCGGCGGCGAGCAGGCGTTCGAACTCCGGCACGGTCAGCTCGCCGGTCTCCAGGCGGAACACGGGGTTGCCGGGCTGGGCCTCGCGGCCGAGCCAGTCGCGCATGATGCGGCCGTAGACGTCGCGGTCGATGGCCTCGGCGTGCAGCCAGGCGCCGACGAACTCGGGCACGGAGACGGTCAGCACGCCGCCCCAGTCGAAGATCAGCGCGTCGACGAGGGGCTGCGGCGGAAGCGTTGTGTCACCCACGGCACGGAGGGTACCGACCGGTCGGTATGTCGGCAACCGGTGAGCGGCGCCGTCAACTTTCGGACGACCGCACCAGTCCTCTTTATCTGGTTTCCGCGCTTCGCCCGCCTCGCTACGTTCGACCCCGAAGGGGATTCACCCGCCAGCGTGAACTCTTGGGGGTCGACGTGAGGAAACTGATGGTGGCGGCCTTGGCCGCCGTGACGGCCTGCGCGGTGGCGGTCAGCCCCGCGTCCGCCGCGGGCGACGGCGCGGTCGTGCGCACCGACAAGGGCGCCGTGCGCGGAACGGTGACGAGCCAGGTGCGCACGTTCGGGAACATCCCGTTCGCCGCCCCGCCGGTCGGCGAGAACCGGTGGCGCGACCCGCGGCCGGTCACCCCGTGGCACGGCGTGCGCGACGCGACCGTGCCCGCGCCCTACTGCGCGCAGAACGCCCAGCTCGGCCAGCCCTCCTCCCAGGTCGAGGACTGCCTCTACCTCAACGTCACCACCCCCGCGGGCCGCTCGGCGAAGCCCCGGCCGGTGATGGTGTGGATCCACGGCGGCGGCTTCACCACCGGCGCCGCCTCCATGTACGACGCCACCTGGCTCGCCGCGAAGAACGACGTCGTCGTGGTGACGGTGAACTACCGGCTCGGCGTGTTCGGGTTCCTCGGCCACCCCGGCCTGCCCGGCTCCGGCACCTTCGGTCTCGCCGACCAGCAGGCCGCGCTGCGCTGGGTGCAGCGCAACGCCCGCGCGTTCGGCGGCGACGCCCGCAACGTGACCGTGTTCGGCGAGTCCGCGGGCGGCCTGAGCGTCTGCGCCCAGCTCGCCTCCCCCCGCGCCGCCGGCCTGTTCGCCAAGGCGATCATCCAGTCCGGGCCGTGCGGGCTGAGCCTGCCCTCCTTCACCACCCCCGGCGAGTTCACCGGCGTGTGGCGCTCGCGGGCCGACACCGAGAAGGCCGGCACCGGCCTGCTGGGCTGCGCCGACGTGACGTGCCTGCGCGGCAAGCCCGTCGCCGACCTGCTCACCGTCCAGGACCTGTTCGCCTCCCCGTCCTACGACACCGCGATCCTGCCCACCGACCCCGCCACCGCCCAGCGCACCGGCGCCATCACGCGCGTCCCGACCCTCGTGGGCACCACCCACGACGAGATGACCCTGTTCGCGCCGCTGTTCTGGCCCCAGCCCATCCCGGAGGCCGCCTACCCCGACCAGCTGTCGTGGCTGTTCGGCGCGAACGCCGCCAAGGTCGCCGCCCGCTACCCCGTCAACGGCAACGACGACGCCCGCGACGAGATCGCCCACCTGCTCACCGACCGGTCCTGGGCCTGCACCACCCAGACCACCCGCCGCGAACTCGGCCGGCACACGCGGGTCTTCGGCTACGAGTTCGCCGACCCCGACGTGCCGATGATCTTCCCCGGCCTGCCGCCGTTCCCCGAGTTCGGCGCCTACCACGGCTCCGAGCTGCTCATGCTGTTCGACCTCGGCCAGACCCTCACCCCGGCCCAGCGCCACGTCTCCGACCGCATGATCTCCGCCTGGGGCCGCTTCGCCCGCACCGGCGACCCCGGCTGGCGCGCCGACGTGCAGTCCTTCGCCCCCGGCGCCATCGGCGGCACCGACTTCGCCCGAGACCACCAGTGCGGGTTCTGGTCGTCCATCCTGTAGGGCGTGCCCGGATACCGCGACCTCGCCCGTGACGCCGAGTTCCGCGCACTGCTCGTCGCCCACGTCGTCTCGGTGGCCGGGGACCAGTTCGCCAGGGTCGCGCTCACCGTCCACGTCTTCGACCGCACCGCCAGCACCGGACTCACCGCGCTCACCTACGCGCTGACGTTCCTGCCCGACCTGCTCGGCGGGCCCCTGCTCTCGGGGCTCGCCGACCGGTTCGCCCGCAAGGACGTCATGGTCGCCGCCGACCTCGTCCGCGGCGCCCTGCTGCTGCTCATGGCCGTACCCGGCCTGCCGCTGTGGCTGCTCGCCTCACTGCTGGTGCTCGTCCAGCTCGCCGGCGCACCCCACGGAGCGGCCCGCGCCGCGCTGCTGCCGCAGATCCTGCCCGACCAGCGCTACCCGATGGGCCAGGCCGTCCTGAGCACCGTCACCCAGGCCGCCCAGGTCGCCGGGTTCGTCGGCGGCGGCGCACTCGTCGCACTCGCCGGCCCCGCCCTGGTCCTCGTCGCCGACGCCACCACGTTCCTCGTCGCGGCGTTCCTCACCGGCGTCCACCTGCTCGACCGGCCCGCACCGGCCGGCCCGCACGTCCGGGCCTGGCCCGCCGACCTCGCCGGCGGAGCACGACTGGTCTGGCGCGACCGCCACCTGCGCGCCCTGCTCGCCCTCGCCTGCGTGTCCGGGTTCTACATCGCAGGCGAAGCACTCGCCGCCCCCTACTCGGCCCAGCTCGGAGCCGGACCCGCCGGAGTCGGCGCGATCTTCGGCGCCTACGCCGCCGGCGCCGCCCTCGGCATGCTGCTCGTCGCCCGCCTCGACGAACACCGCCAGCTGCGCCTCATGCCGTGGCTCGCCATCGCCGCCTGCGCCGTGCTCGTCCCGGCCGCGTTGCGGCCGGGCCTGGCCGTCAGTGTCGGGTTGTTCGCGCTGTCCGGAGCGGCCAGTGCCTACCACCTGGTCGCGAACACGAGATTCGTGCGCGCGGTCCCGGACTCCTCGCGCGGGCAGGCGTTCGGTCTCGCCGTCACCGCCCTGAGGGTGTCCCAAGGCGCAGGAGTGGCCCTGGCGGGCGTGGCGGCGGAACGCATCGCCGTGCACCTCGTCGTCGCCGCCGCCGGAGCACTGGGCGTGCTCGCGGCAGGCGGTGCGGCGATCTTCTGGTGGGTCAGCGGGTCTCGCCCGAACGCCAGTCGTTGGGGCGCTGCCAGTCGTTCGGACGCTGCCAGTCGTTCGGACGGACGGGACGCGGGGAACCAGAACGAACGATCATGACGAATCTCCTCTGAAAAAGGGTGCGAGAAATCGTGAGTACTACTCAGGGTGAGGTCCCCCACATGGAGCCACGACTTTGAGTTACCCGGTAGCTACAGTTGTTTCTTCCTGACGGTGGTGTGGGGGTGGCAGCGTGCCTTGGCTCGACCCGCGCCGATGGAGGTTATGGTCGCTTCCTCCTGTGGTGCTGGCCTATGTCGTGACGGTGGTCGTTTTGGCGTCCCTCGTCACGCTCGCCACCGCATGGCGTACCCCTGCCGAGGCCTTGACCTGGCCCTTGTTCCTGCTGCTCGCCGGCGGCGCCGTCCTGCACCTCGAAGCGGCCCAGGGCATCGAGCGGATCCGTGAGATCTCCCGCGAGGGCTCGCCGCACGCCCACATGCAGTCCGTGTGGCTGTTCGCGGGCGTGCTGGTACTACCGATGCCCCTGCTGGTCGCGCTGATCGCCATCAGCTACCTGCACGCGTGGCTTCGGGTCTACAAACGGCGGGCGGTCCTGTTCCGCAAGGTGTTCTCCGCGGCCACTGTCGTACTCGCATGCGCCGCCGCGCAACTGGTTCTTCGCATCTTTTCGAACCGGCCTCTTGACGTTGACGGACCGCTCGGGCTGCTCGCGCTCACCAGCGCCGGCCTCGTCTACTGGCTCGTCAACTACGCGCTCGTCGTCGGCGCCATCGTCATGACCAACCGCGACCAGCCCGCCCGCGCCGCCCTCGGCAACGCCTCCGACCAGCTGATCATCCTCGCCTCGATCGGCCTGGGCTCCGTCCTCGCCATCATGATGTCGAGCCGCCCCTGGCTCACGCCGCTGCTGCTGCTCACCGTCCTGGCCCTGCACATGGGCCTGCTGCTGCCGCAGTTCCGCGTCGCCGCCCGCACCGACTCCAAGACCGGCCTCGTCGACGCCACCTTCTGGCACGACGTCGCCGGCCGCGAGATCGAACGCGCCCGCCGCCTGCTGTCCACCGTCGGCGTGCTCATCCTCGACCTCGACCACTTCAAGCAGATCAACGACACCTACGGCCACCTCGCCGGCGACAAGGTCCTGCGCGCCGTCGCCGACGCCCTCAAACACTCCGTGCGCTCCTACGACCTCGTCGGCCGCTTCGGCGGCGAGGAGTTCGCCGTCCTGCTGCCCGGCGTCAGCACCGACGAGGTCCGCGCCACCGCCGAACGCATCCGCTTCGAGATCGCGAGCCTGCACATCGTCGCCGTCGACCGCCTCGGCCGCGAACAGGTCGTCTCCGGCCTCACCGCCTCCGTCGGCGCCGCCGTCTTCCCCGACAGCGCCAAAGACCTCTCACCGCTGCTGCTCGCCGCCGACGAAGCCCTCTACCAGGCCAAGAACAACGGCCGCGACCGCGTCGCCACCGCCGCGGCCGCCCGCTAGACCGCAGCGCCACCGCCAGACGTGTCCTGACCGCGCGCCCACACCGGACCGGCCCCAGCCGCGTGCCGACCCCGGCTCACGCCCCCAGGAACGCCTCCACCCGCCCCGCCACCGCGACCGGGTCCTCCACCCACGGGTAGTGCCCCACACCCTCGTGCACCACCAGCGTCACGTCCGGGAACAACTCCGCCAGCTGCACACACCGCCGCACCGGCGAGATCGGGTCCTCCGAACACGCGTACACCAGCACCGGCCGGTCGAACTCCTGCAACGCCCTCCGCAACACCCCCGGCACGAACGCCCCCTCGGCGTTGTAGCCCAGCGCCACCGGGTACTTCCACTGCCCCAGCTCCGCCTCCGCGTGCGCCCGCGTCGTCTCGTCCCACCGCGCGTACAGCAACGGCGACGCCGCCACCCGGTTCTCCACCGACACGTCCCCCTCGGCGGTGCGGTCCAACGCCGCCGTCGCCGCCTCGAACCACGGCTCGCCCTCCCGCGCCGCCAGGAACTCGTCCCAGTCGCTCTGCTCCGGCGACAACCCCACACTCCGCAACGCCGGCGTCAGCAACACGAGCTTGCCCACGTGGGCCGGGAAGTCCGCGGCATAGCCCATCGCGATCCCGGCACCGGCCGAGTGCCCCAGCACGTCCACCACCGCGAGCCCCAGGTGCCGGCGCAGCATCTCCACGTCCCGCACCAGCATGTCCCGCCGGTACGTGAACGGATCCGCCGGCTCGTCCGACTCCCCCGTACCCCGGTTGTCCAGCACCACCAACCGCCGCGACGCGTCCAAACCGCCCAGCGTCCCCAGGTACTCCGAAGCCCGGCCGGGACCACCGGCCAGCACCACCAGCGGACTGCCCTCACCGACCTCCCGGTAGGCGAGCTGCGTGCCGTCGAACGAGGTGAACCGTGCCATGCTGCTCATCATGCCGAAGATCGCCACGGCCGACCGAGTCGACCGGCCGCAGCTGCTCGAGTTCCTGCGCCCCCGCCACCACGGCCTCCTCATCACCCGCCGCGCCAGTACCGACGGCGTGCAGGTCTCCCCCGTCTCCTGCGGCGTCGACACCGAAGGCCGCATCGTCGTCGCCACCTACCCCCAGCGCGCCAAGGTCCGCAACGCCCGCCGCACCCCCGCCGTCACCATGTGCGTGCTCTCCGACGACTGGGACGGCCCCTACGTCCAGATCGACGGCACCGCCGAGGTCCTCGACCTCCCCGACGCCCTCGACGACTTCGTCGACTACTACCGCTGCATCGCGGGCGAACACCCCGACTGGGACGAGTACCGCGCCGCCATGCTCCGCCAGGGCAAAGCCCTCCTCCGCATCACCATCGACAGCTGGGGCCCCATCGCCACCGGCGGCTTCCCACCCGAACTGGACGCCTGAGCCCCGTGAAGCTCTGGATGAAGATCGTCCTGTGGGTCTACGTCGCCTTCAACGCCCTGCAGGCCGTCGTCCTCACGATCAGCCCCGAACTCACCGACCGCGCCTACCTCGGCGGCGAGATGACCCCCACCCGCGCCTTCCAGTGGTACGCCGTCGCCGGCTACCACGTCCTGATCATCGCCGTCACGATCATCGCGATGGGACTGTCCAGGGCCGCCGACCGTCGCAAGATCATCCTCGTCAACGCGCTGATGTACCTGTTCTGGGACGCCGGCTCCCAGCTCGCCCACTGGGGCCGCGAGATCGGCATGGCCACGTCCGGCCTGCTGATCAACTCCGGCGTCAGCATCGCCACCGGCCTGATCCTGCTCGCCGTGGCACTCCTCGACCGCGACCCCGCTAGCTAGCCCAGTTCCCGCCCCAGCCCGCCGGCTTCTCCAGCAGCACACACGAACCGCCGTGCGGGCCCTCGATCGACGCCACCACGCCCGTCGGCACGGTCGTGGGCTCCAGCAGCACACGACCGTCCCACTCGGACACCCGCGCACACACCGCGGCGATGTCGTCCACCGCGAAGTACACCTGCCATCCCTCCGCCCGTGACGTCGTCAACCGCCCCGCCACCGCACGAGGATCCCCGTGCCGCGAGGACGTGAACACCACGAAGTCATCACCCTCGGCCCGCGACTCCCAGCCGAGCTCCCCCAGCCAGTACCCGTCCTCCGGCGAGCCCGTCATCAACTCCACCCAGCACGGCTCACCCGCACGAGGAGCCGGCGCCCACGGACCGTGCAACACCCGCCCGGAGTCCACAGAGGAATTACCCCGCAACTCCCGCGCCCCGTCCCCACCGAAGAACACCCGCCAGCCCTGATCGCCCGCAACGACGTGCGCCGCCAGCCGATCCCCCACGAAACCCGAGAACGACCCACCCGGCTCCGCGATCACCGTCCACCCCAGCACCCCGGCCAGGAAATCCACCGACGCCTCAGGCTCGGCAACACTCAACTCGAGACGACGAACACCACAAGACGACACAGGCATCCCATCAGGCGGGGATCAGGAGCGCGCCCCATCCTCTGCTCCGACCACCTGAGACGACAATGCGCCATTCGGCGGCATGCGCTCCGCACCCACCACGTCACGCAACGGCACCGGCCTGCCCAGGTGGAAACCCTGACCCACCCGCACACCCAGCTTCCGCAAAGCGTCCACCTGCGACGGACGCTCCACCCACTCCGCCACCGACGACAACCCCAGCCCGTTCGCGATCTGCACGATCCCCGACACCAGCACCGCGTCCGCCTCGCTGGTCTCGATCCCCTTCACGAACTCGCCATCGATCTTGATCCCCGTGATCGGCAAGTGCTTCAGGTGCACGAACGACCCGAACCCCGACCCGAAGTCGTCCAACGTGATCCGGCACCCGAACCCCCGCAGCTGCGTCGCCAACGCCACCGCCGCGTCCAGGTTCGTCACCGCCGCCGTCTCCGTGATCTCCAACCCCAACCGGCCCGGCGCCACCCCCGCCGACCCCAACCGGTCCAGCACGAACCCACCGAAGTCCGGATCCTCCAACGTCCGCCCCGACACGTTCACGTTGAACCGCAACCGCGGATCCGGCTGCTCCACCAACGCGTCGATCGCCGTCGACAACACCCACCGGTCCACGTCCAGGATCAGGTTCGACCGCTCCGCCACCGGCAGGAAGTCCGCCGGCCCCAGGTACGGCTCCTGCCCGTCCTCCAGCCGCAGCAACAACTCGTGCCCCAGCACCGTGCCGTCGAACAGGTCCACCATCGGCATCCCGTACAACGCCAGACCACCACCCGCGAGCGCCGCCCGCAGCCGGTCCAGCACACTCACCCGCTTCACCGTGTCCGCGTAGTGGTTCGGCTCGTACACCGTCACCCGGTCCCGGCCCGCCGCCTTCGACGCGTACAACGCCAGATCCGCGTTCGCCAGCACCAGCTCCCACGAGTCACCCGGACCGAACTCCGCCAGCCCCGTCGACACCGTGATCCGCGCCGGCGTCCCGATCCCCGCCAGCGGAAAACCCGCCACCGCGTCCCGCAACCCGTCCGCCACCAGCGACGCGTCCTTCGGCGACGCCCCCGGCAACACCACCGCGAACTCGTCACCACCCAGACGAGCGATCAACCTGTCACCCAGACGAGACTGCAACGCCGACGCCAGCATCCGCATCACCCGGTCACCCACCGCATGACCACGCAGATCGTTGACGTCCTTGAAGTTGTCCAGATCCAGCACCAGCAACGCACCCGAACCGTTGTTCGCCAGCTCCTGCTCCAGAGCCCGCGTCAACGCACGCCGGTTCGGCAACCCCGTCAACGGGTCCTGCTCCGCCATCCTCACCAGCTCGTCGTGCACCCGACTCGACTGCGTGACGTCATGCGCCGTACCCAAAGCCCGCAACGGCGTCCCGTCGTCCCCCACGACGACCTCACCGAAGCACTCGAACACCCGCTCCTTGCCGTCCGGCCGCAACATCCGGTGCGTGTACGTGAACACCGACCCCGTCTTCAGAGCCGTGTCCAGCGTCTCCTCGATCATCGGCAGGTCGTCCGGGTGCACCAGCTGCGAATACAGCTCGAAGTCGAACGCCGTCCCCGGCGCGAACCCGAACATCTCCAGCAACGTGTCCGACCACGTCACCCGGTCCTCGCGGATCGACCACTCCCACGTGCCCATGCGCCCCAGCGCCTGCGCCCGCCGCAACGCGTCCGCCTCCTGCGTCACCGTCAACTCACGATCACGCCACGCCGACACGTCCACGACCTCGTACATCAGGTCGTCACCCAGCTTCGAGCACCGCACCTCGAGCCACTTCGGACCCGGCACCAGCACTTCCCGCACCGGAGCCGGCACCTCCGGCACCCCCGGCAGCAACGCGGGCAACGACCGCCCGTACGCCTGCTCGACCGGAACCCCCAGCACAGCACCCAGCGCGCGGTTGCACCACAACAGGTTCCCGCGCGCATCCGTCACGGCATAGCCGACACCCGCCCGGTCCAGCACCGTGCGGCAGTAGGAGGTCACGCGCGTCATGATCGTCCGATCACCGGACGTAAGCAACCCGCTACGCCGGTCAGTTCGCTGTTGTGCGAACGGCTATCTCAGCCGCTCCAAACCCTTCGCCGACTCCACCAGCTCCGCCGCCAGCTTCCTCAGCTCCTCGTTCTCCGCCCCGTCCTGCGCCGCCGTCACCACGTCCTCCGCGGCACACCGCAGCTGGAACAACCTGTCCTGCAGATCCGCCAGCTCCGCGGTGCTCAGCACCACCGCGTCCTCCGGCAGACCACCGCGCTGCAACGCCGCCCTGCGCTCGTACGCGCGCTGACGACACGGCTGCGCGCAGTACCGCCGCGGCCGGCCGATCCGCCCGCTCCCGGGCAACCGCCTCCCGCACCACGCGCAGTGCCTGGGCTCATCCGCCTCCGTGGAGCGCTCCATGGCGCGCGACGGTAGCGAATGGTGGCGGGTGGTCTCCAGCGACGCGCCAGAAAGCCCGACCTTCGTAGGGAACCGGACAGTACCCGGCGGGCCGTTGGTGTCGTTTTCGGGTCGCTGTTGATCAACTTCCGTTGCTTCTCGCCTGTCGCGTTGTGGTTCGGACGGGCAGTTTGTTGGAGTCGACAGGCCGAGAGGTCTGATTTCAGGCGACACTGAAGCAATAGAGAAAAAGAAGAAAGTGTGGCGCCACTCACCGTCCACCCCCGAGCCACCACCGGAAGGCAGACTGACCACCCGTGACCCACCCCTACCTCGCAGGCCCGCGCCCCCGCGCCTTCGCCCACCGCGGCTGGCACGTCGACGACCTCGCCGGCATGGAGAACTCCCTGAGCTCCTTCCGCCGGGCCGTGCAGGAGGGCTACCACTACATCGAGACCGACGTCCACGCCACCGCCGACGGCGAGGTCGTCGTCCACCACGACCACACCCTCGACCGCACCACCGACGCCCAGGGCGTCGTCTCCACCCTCCCCTGGACCGAAGTCCGCCACGCCCGCGTCGCCGGCCGCGAACCCATCGCCCGCCTCGCCGACGTCCTCGAAGAGCTCCCCGACACCTTCTTCAACATCGACGTCAAAGCCGAGAACGCCGTCGAACCCATCATCACCCTGCTCCGCAAGACGAACGCGCTGCACCGCGTCTGCCTCGCCAGCTTCTCCGACGCCCGCCTCGCCCGCCTGCGCCGCCTCGCCGGACCCGCACTGCTCACGTCGATGGGCCCCCGCTCCGCCGGAGCCCTCTGGGCCGCCCGCCGCCTCCCCCTCGCCGGCGCCGCCGTCCGCGGCCAGATCGCCCAGGTCCCCGTCAGCCAGGGACGCCTGCACATCGTCGACCGCCGCTTCGTCCAGGCCGCCCACCGCCGCTCGCTCGAGGTGCACGTCTGGACCATCGACGACGAGGCCGACATGCGCGCCCTGCTCGACCTCGGCGTCGACGGACTCGTCACCGACCGGCCCGACGTCCTGCGCGAAGTTCTCCAGTCCCGCAACAGCTGGTAACAGGTTGGGCAGCCGGACGATCACCGCGTCGGCGGACAAGTACAGTCCGCCGACATGAAGGTCCAGGGCGACGACGCCGCCGACGCCAACCCCACCAGCCGCCGCAAAGAACAACGCGGCTGGGTCTGGTACGACGTGGCGAACTCCGTGTTCCCCACGTCCGTGATCACCGTCTTCCTCTCGCTGTACCTCACGAGCATCGCGACCAACGCGGCCAAGGCCGACACCGCGCTCAACGGGGCCAACCCCTGCGCGAACGACAACGCCTTCGCCAACTGCGACGTCACGATCCTCGGCCTGCAGTTCCCCTCCGGCTCGCTGTGGGGCTACCTGCTCTCCATCGCCACCGTGGTCCAGGTGATCGTGCTGCCCGTCATGGGCGCCATCGCCGACCGCACCCAGAACAAGAAGAAGATGCTCGGCTTCTTCGCCTTCACCGGCTCCGCGGCCACCATCGCGCTCGCCGCCGTCGAAGGCACCAACTGGAAGCTCGGCGTCGGACTCTTCATCATCGCCAACATCTGCTACGGCTCCAGCGTCGTCGTCTACTACGCCTTCCTGCCCGAGATCGCCACCCCCGACGAACGCGACGCCGTCTCGAGCCGCGGCTGGGCCTTCGGCTACCTCGGCGGCGGCGTCGCCCTCGCCATCCAGCTCGGCATCACCCTTTCCGCCGACGCCCTCGGCATCACCTCCGGAGACGCCGCCCGCATCGCGTTCGTCATCTCCGGCGTCTGGTGGGCAGCCTTCACGATCATCCCGCTGCGCGCCCTCACCGAGCACCAGCGCCCGCACGGCGGCGAGCACGGCGCGTCCGTCATCTCCGCCGGCTTCAAGGAACTCGGCACCACCCTGAGGCAGGCCAAGGCCTTCCCGCTCACGCTCGCGTTCCTCGGCACCTACCTGATCTACACCGACGGCATCGCCACCGTCGCCAACGTCAGCGCCCAGTACGGCAGCGTCGAGCTCAAGTTCGAGCAGCAGACGCTGATCACGGTGATCCTCATCGTCCAGTTCGTCGCCTTCATCGGCGGCGTCCTGCACGGCTACGTCGCCAAGCGCGTCGGCGCCAAGAAGACGATCCTGGGCTCCCTGCTCGTGTGGATCGTCGTGATCACCGCGGCGTTCTTCGTCCAGGCGGGCGACGAGATGCAGTTCTACCTCGTCGCGGCCGGCATCGGCATCGTGCTCGGCGGCACCAACGCGTTGTCCCGCAGTCTCTTCAGCCAGATGGTCCCGCCCGGACGCGAAGCCCAGTACTTCTCGCTCTACGAGGTCGGCGAGCGCTCCACCAGCTGGCTCGGCCCGCTGGTGTTCGCGGGCGTCGGCCAGGCCACCGGCAGCCTGCGGCCCGCCATCCTCGCCCTGATCATCTTCTTCGTGGCGGGCTTCGTCCTGCTGATCTTCGTGCCCGTCCGCCGCGCCATCAAGGCCGTGGGCAACGAGGAACCCGCCCTCGTCTAGCCGATCTGCGGCGCCGCTTTCGGGCGGCGCCGCACCGGAGCGACGACCGCGAGCGCGAGCAGCACCACCAGCACCGTCCCCGACGCGACGAGCTGGTCCCACACGAGCAGCATGAACACCAGCGGCGCCAGCTGCAGCCCGGCGAACCACGACAGCGCACGCCCGAACACCGCGTCACCGCGCACGAACGCGAACACCCGCGCGCCCACCGTGACCAGTGCGAGCAGCAACAACCCCTCGCTCGCGGCGATCCCGCCGACGACACCGAGCACCACCGCTCCCCCGCCCCACCACAGCAGCCTGCGCGCCGGCGGCACCGGCGCCTCGCGGTGGAAACCCAGGCACAGGCACGCGAACGTCAGCAGCGACGGCAACTGGAACACCGTCCACATCAGCGCCGCGGGCCCCGGCTGCACCAGCGCGGTCACCGACAACAACGCCGGAGCCGCCGCCGCGACCTTCGCGAGCGTCCGCCGCCCGCTCAGCAGCGCCGGGAACGCCACGAGCGGCCCCAGGTCCAGCAGCCGCCACCACGTCAGGTCCGCGAAGTACGGGCCACCGAACAACGTGAAGATCTGCACGGCGCTCGCCGTCGTGTGGTAGATCCCCAGCAACAACCCGAGCATCCCCAGCGCCCGCACGATCTCGCCGCGCCACACGACCTTCGCCGGCACGCTCGGGAAGGCCGCCCCCGCCGCCAGGTGTGTCCGCACGGCGAGCCCGAGCACCGCCCCCGTCTCCCCCCACCCCGGCCAGCTGTGCTCGAGGTCGAGGTCGTCGTCGCGCTCGGCCAGGAAGATCCCGACCATCTCCTCCTCGCGGTCCCGCCGGTACCACGCCGGCAGGACCTTCAGCAGCGCGCGGTACCGGCGCTCCAGGTTCCTCATGCCCGACCCGCCCACGCCTGGACACCCCTTCCCCTCAGCACCGCGCTCGCCGCCCGCACGTTGGCGCTCAGCCGCGCGACCTCCGCCTGCAACGCCCGCACGCCGGAGTCGGTGAGCTTGTAGTAGCGCCGCAGCCGGCCCTGGTGGACCTCCTCGCGGTCGCGCTCGGCGTGCCCGTCCGCCACCAACCTGTCCAGCACGCCGTACAGCGTGCCGACGCGCAGCACCGTGCGCCCCTCGGACAGCTGCTCGACCGCCTGCACGATCGCGTAGCCGTGCAACGGCTCCTCCGCCAGTGCGGTCAGCACCAGGAACGTCTGTTCGGACATCACCCGACCACTCATGTCGCTGAATATATCGCGCCGCGAGCTATATCGGGAAGCGGAATGATTAGTGAACGCTGATTTTAGGCAACACTGAAGCTATCGAGCACTTCGAGGACGGGTTCGCCCGCAGCGACCACTCCCCTGCCCCGCCCAATGTCGGGCTCCCACACCACCACCGGGAACGCCTGCCGCGTCTCCCCCGCCCCGGATTTCCGTGAACCGACTCCCCTCCCCAGCGCGAACACCAGATGGCGCCACACCCCCGGCGCCGCCGAGGCCCCTCTCCTGCCCCGGCGGCGCCGGCCCTCAGTCCACACTGAAGTCACCGACAAACTCGAACCAAGAAGAGGTTTAGAGCACCGCCGAAGCGGCTATGTCGTCCCGAAACGGCAGGTCGCACTCGAAGGAGCCCAGCATGCCGAGGGACAGACCGCTGCGATTCCTCAAGATCGGGATCCAGGCACTAGGGTGACCCGCCGTGGACGCCCTCCCCGATCCGACAGACGCCCTTTCCGCTGTACCTGTCGCTGGTTCCCGGCGCTCGACGCCGGTGGTGGGGCACCTCAAGTTCTTCTTCGGCCCCATGGACTGCGGCAAGTCGACGCTCGCCCTGCAGATCGACCACAACAACTCCCGCCAGGGCAGGCGCGGGCTGCTGCTGGTGCGGCACGACCGGTCCGGCCGTCCGCAGATCTCCAGTCGCATCGGCATCACCCGCGAGGCGGCGGAGATCCGGGACGACGACCTGCTGAACCTGGTGCGGGCGGAGTGGGCCGAGGGCAGGCGGGTGGACTACCTGATCGTGGACGAGGCGCAGTTCCTCACCCCCGCCCAGGTGGAGCAGCTGGCGGAGCTCGCGGACGACGTCCAGGTCGACGTCTACTGCTTCGGGCTCGCCACGGACTTCCGCGGCGAGATGTTCCCCGGCTCGCAGCGGCTGTTCGAACTCGCGGACGAGCTGAAGGCGATCCAGGTCGAGGTGTTGTGCTGGTGCGGGGTGCCGGGACGGTTCAACGCGCGGGTGCGGGCCGGGCAGGTGATCCGGGCCGGCGACACGGTGCTCGTGGCCGACACGGCGACGGACACGGAACAGCACCGATCGGGTACAGAGAGCAACGATGTAACCGACGCCACGGAAACTACTGTCCGCTACCAAGTCCTCTGTCGGCGTCACTTTAGGTTGGGCGACCTGGGCCCTGACGTCGCACAAAGTGGTCAGCTTCGGTTGGCATAGTCGACTACCCACGGCCGCCACTGGGCCATTAGAGTGATGCATGAGCGCAGGAGCTTGATAACGCGTCACGATCCTGTGGCGATCGCATCCATTAGTAGGAAGCCTTCGTTGACGAGTGAACGACGTCACTGTGGGCGACCATGAGAGCGAACCGGAAACAAACGGAGCAATCCGGGCGTTGCACACGGTGAGCAAGAAGCCTGGGCCCCGGCCCTGAGCCGAGCGAAAGGACACCGCCATGGCCGACCGCGTTTTGCGTGGAAGCCGGCTCGGAGCAGTCAGCTACGAGACCGACCGCAACCACGATCTCGCTCCGCGCCGGGCAGCGCGGTACGCCTGCCCGAAGGGACACGACTTCGAGGTCCCGTTCTCCGACGACGCCGAGTTGCCGCCGACCTGGGAATGCCGCCTCCACGGCACCGAGTCGAAGATCATCGACGGTGTCGAGCCGGAGGTGAAGAAGATCAAGCCGCCGCGCACGCACTGGGACATGCTCCTGGAGCGCCGGTCGATCCCCGAGCTCGAGGAGCTGCTCGACGAGCGCCTCGAAGAGCTGCGCGGACGCCGTACCCGCACGGCCTGATCCGGACCTGACAGGTCGCAGACGCTCAAGCCGTCCCGGTCTCCCGCCGGGACGGCTTTTTGCGTGCCCCGCGAAGGCCCCTAGGAGGCCCGTGCGGCCGCTGTGATCAAGTTCCGGCCCCACCACACCCCGGCGGCCGCCAGCACGGCCCAGATCGCCAGCGCGACGATCGAGCGCGGGGAGCCCAGGTCGCTCAGGGCGTCCCCCAGCACCGCGGCGAGCACCGTCGAGGGCACCAGCCCCAGCGCCGTGCCGAGCGCGAAGTCCCTGGCCCGCACCGAGGTCACGCCCGCGCCGTAGTTCGCCAGTGCGAAGGGCAGGATCGGCAACAATCTGATCACGAGCGTCGCCTCGACCCCGCGGCGCGCGAAGACCCGTTCGAGCACCGCGAGCCGCTCGCCCAGCCAGCCCCGCACCGTCTCGCGGCCGAGCCCGCGGGCGATCGAGAACGCGATCAGCGCGCCGGCCGTGAAGCCCGCGATCGCGAGCGCGCTCCCCCACCCCACGCCGAACAGCAGGCCGGCGGCCGTGGCGAGCACCGGTTTGGGGAAGAACACGGCGGTGCCGAGTGCGCACACGGCCACGAACGCGACCGGTGCCGCGCCGCCCGCGCCGTCCACCAGCGCGCGGAGCTCCGCGCCGTCAGGAAGGTCGACGAGCTGGGCCGCGACCGCGAGCGCGACGACGAGCACCACCAGCAGCACCAGGCCCGCACGTCGCATCAGACCAACGTACCCGGCAGGCTGGGACCCATGACCGTGCTGCTCCCCTCCGGCGAGACCGTCCCCGCCCTCGGCATGGGCACCTGGATGATGGCCGAGGACCCGGCCCGGCGCGCTGGTGAGATCGCCGCGCTGCGCACCGGCCTCGACCTCGGCCTGACGCTCGTCGACACCGCCGAGATGTACGGCTCGGGCGCGTCCGAGGAGCTCGTCGGCGAGGCGGTCGCGGGCCGGCGCGACGAGGTGTTCCTCGTGTCGAAGGTGCTGCCGTCGAACGCCACCGCCGCCGGCACCGTGAAGGCGTGCGAGGCGTCGTTGCGGCGGCTGGGCACCGACCGGCTCGACCTGTACCTGCTGCACTGGCGCGGCGGCGTGCCGTTCGCCGAGACGCTGGAGGGGTTCGCGGCGCTCGTTGCGGCGGGCAAGATCCGGCACTGGGGCGTCAGCAACCTCGACCTCGACGACATGCGCGAGCTCACCGCGTCGTCCGGCGGCTGCCAGACCAACCAGATCCTCTACAACCTGAGCCGGCGTGGCCCCGAGCACGACCTGCTGCCGTGGCAGGCCTCCGCCGGCATGCCGGTCATGGCCTACTCCCCCGTCGAGCAGGGCCGTCTGCTGGGCTCCCCCGTCCTCGCGGCGGTGGCCGCCCGCCACGACGCCACGCCCGCGCAGGTCGCGCTCGCGTGGGTGCTGCGGCTGCCGCACGTGAACGCGATCCCCAAGGCGGGCAGTCCCGAGCACGTCCGGGAGAACGCGCGCGCCCTGGAGCTCCGCCTGACCGACCAGGACCTGGCCGACCTCGACGACGCGTTCCCGCCGCCTGCTGGGCCTGAGCCGCTGGAGATGCTTTAGTTCCGCGATGAGCTGGACGGACATCGAGACCTGGATCGGCGAGAAGGCCCCGGTGCTGCACGCCGCGCTGCTCCCGCCGTCGTCCGCTGTGGACGTCGCGGACGCCGAGGAGACGCTCGGCCGCGCCCTGCCCGAGGACCTGGCCGCGTGGTGGCGGACGTTCGGCGGGATCGGGGAGAACACGTACACGCACTGGCCGCTCGTCCCGTCGATGTGGCAGCCGCACGGTCTGGCCGCCGCGCTCGACTGCCGCACGCTGATGATGCGGGCGATCAGCGGCATCGCCTTCGCCACGCTGGGCGAGGAGAAGGACTACGAGGCCGCCGCGCTGCGCGAGCCCGCCGGGACGCCGTGCGTGGACATCTGGCTGCCGGCCTGGCTCCCGGTCGCCGCGGACGGGTCGGGCTACGAGCTGTTCGTGGACCTGCGCGACGGGCCGCGGCACGGGTGCGTGATGGAGTGGGGCAAGTACAGCGGCGCGGACGGCGATCCGTTGTGGCCCAACGTCACGGCGATGCTCGACGAGGCCTCACGCGCGTTGCGTGGGGAGACGGAGCACCGCATCTCGTTCGAGCACAACCACTTCTACTGGGAGTGAGACGCCCGTCCCATTCTCACTGCGATCTCCCGGCGCGTTCGGTAGCGTGCTCTACCGGTCTTACCAACCAGACACGAGGAAGCGAGGTGAGCGACACATGCCAGGCAGCAGTAGCCCGTGCGGGTCCCCTCACCTCGCACGCTCCAGTTCTGGCGTGTGACGCCACCCCCTGCACATCAAGGGGAGTCACACGATGCACGTCTTCGACATGACCCTGCGCATCGCCGAGAGCATGGGCCTCGGCGCGCTGATCGGTTTCGAGCGGCAGTACCGCTCGCGCATGGCGGGTCTGCGGACGAACGCACTCGTGGCCGTGGGCGCCGCGTTGTTCGTCCTGCTGTCCGCCCAGGGTTTCGACGGCCAGGGCGACCCGACCCGCGTCGCCGCCCAGGTGGTGTCCGGCATCGGGTTCCTGGGCGCGGGCGTGATCCTGCGCGACGGACTCTCGGTGCGGGGCCTGAACACCGCGGCCACGCTGTGGTGCGCGGCCGCGGTGGGGTCCCTCGCCGGTGCCGGTCTGCACGTCGTCGCGGCAGCCGGCACGGTCGCGATCATCGCGGTCAACGTCGGCCTGCGGGAACTCGGCCGGGCCGTCGACCGCAAGGACGACGACGGCTAGTGGCGCGTCCCGGAACGTTGGCGAGGTGATCCACGCTCAGCAGGGCACCTCGCGGCCCGTCTGACCGCGAATCCCCCGGCAACGTTCCGAGCCACACCACTAGCGCGGCTCGTACGTCAGGCAGTTCGCGTGGTGGTCGCCTTCGCCCTGCCCGACCCGCACGCTTTGCGCCGTGCACTCCAGCGAGGCGTTGTGGGTGCAGTCGGTGCGCGAACAGGCGCCGACCTGCGCGACGACCTTGTCCAGGCCGCCCTTCGTGCCCAGCGGGATGAACGTGCCGCAGTCCGCGGCCCCGTTGTCACCGCGCACGGTGATCGCGAAGGCGTGGCAGCCGTCGTGGTTGTAGGAGCAGTCGCTCACGGTGCAATCGTGGACTGCGGGCATTGCCGGGTTCTCGAGAGTGGTCATGTCCGCTCCTGCCGTGGTGGGAAAGGTTCGGTGAACCGGACGATGCCACCACGGCAGGAACCCCGCAATTCGGGAGGAATTAGGGGAGCCTATCCTCAAGAATCATTTCAGCCGTGGTCCAGAACGCGCGCCAGGAACCGCCGCGTGCGTTCTTCACGTGGGTCGCCGATCACCTGACCAGGCGTTCCGCGCTCCACGATCACCCCGCCGTCCAGGAATAACACCTGGTCGGCGACCCGTTCGGCGAACCGGATCTCGTGCGTGACGACGACCGTGGTCCACCCTTCCGAGGCAAGATCTCTGATCACGGCCAGCACCTCCCCCACCAGTTCCGGATCGAGTGCGGAAGTGGGTTCGTCGAACAACACGACACGAGGTTTCAAAGCCAGCGCGCGGGCAATACCTACTCGTTGTTGCTGACCACCCGAGAGTTGATGCGGGTACGAATCAGCTTTGTCCGCGAGACCCACCTGGTCGAGCAGGACCCGCGCCTCGGCCACCACTTCCTCCAGCGGTCGCTTCTGGGCGACGACCGGGCCCTCGGTGAGGTTCTGCAGGACCGTGCGGTGCGGGAAGAGGTTGTGCGACTGGAACACCATGCCGCTCTGGCCGCGCAGCCGGGCGCTCTCGACCCGGCCGGCCTTGCCCGCGGGCAGCGCGGAGAAGTCGACCGACACGTCGTCGATGCGGACCACGCCGCGGTCGGGGGTGTCGAGGGCGTTGAGCGAGCGCAGCAGGGTGGTCTTGCCGGAGCCGGACGGTCCCAGCAGGACGGTCGAGGTGCCGCGCGGGGCCGCGAGGTCGATGCCCCGCAGGACGTCCAGGTCGCCGAAGGACTTGTGCAGCCCGGAGACCTCGATGCGGATGTCGGTCATGCGATCACGTACCTGTTCAGCCTGGTCTCCAGTCGTTTCTGCCCGGCGGACAACGCCACGCAGATCACCCAGTAGTAGAGCCCCGCGAACGCGTAGAGGGCGAGGAACTCGTTGCTCTCGGCCGCGGCCAGCTGCGACTCGCGGAACAGCTCGGTGAGCAGCACGACCGAGCCGAGCGAGGTGTCCTTCAGCAGCGACAGCAGCGTGTTGGACAGCGGCGGCACGGCGGTGCGGGCGGCCTGGGGAAGCACGATGCGCCGCAACGTCTGCGCGTAGCCGAGACCGATCGTGGACGCCGCCTCGAACTGGCCACGCGGCACGGACAGGATCGCCGAGCGGATCACCTCGGCCGCGTACCCGGCGACGTTGAGCGAGAACGCGACGACGGCGGCGGTGAACGGCGGGAACTTCAGGCCGATCTGCGGCAGGCCGTAGAAGACGATGAACAGCTGCAGCAGCAACGGTGTGCCGCGGATGACCGAGATGAACGCCCGCGCGAGACCCGACAGCACCCGATAGGGCGAGATCCGCGCGAGGGCCACGAGCAACGCGAGCACGAGTCCGATGGCGAACGACAGCGCGGTCAGCGGGATGGTGACCTTGACCAGTCCCACGAACATGGGCCAGGCGGTGGAGGCGAGGACGTCCCAGGTGCTGCGCGGGCCGCGTCCCTGCGACAGGTCCGCCGCGCCGCCGTTCTCCACGGACACGTCGGCCTTGAAGTACTTCTGCGAGATGCCGCGCAGCGTGCCGTCGGCCTTGAGCGCGTCGATCGCCTGGTTCGCCTGCGCGAGCAGCGCGGAGTCGGCCTGCCGGGACGCGAGGACCTGCTCGCTGCCCGCCTGCCCGGCGTCACCCGCGATCTCGACGTCCTTCGAGCCGGTGGTGGCGAGGTAGTCGAGGACTGCGATGTTGTCGTTGACGATGGCGTCGACGCGGCCCTGCTGCAGCAGCGCGGCGGCCTGCGCGAACCCTTCGACGGCCTCGACGTTCGCACCGGCGTCGCGGGCCACCTTGGCCCAGTTGCTGGTGCTGGACTGCGCCGTGGTCCTGCCCCGCAGGTCCGCGATGGACTTGATCCGGTCGTCACCGGTGCGGCGGACGACCACGCCGCGCGAGTAGGTGTAGGTGCTCGACAGGCCGTACTTCGCGGCCCGTTCGGGGTTGCGCGACACCTGGTTCGCGATGAGGTCGATCCGGCCGGCGTCGAGCGCGGGGAAGATCGCGTCCCACTGCGTCTCGACGAACTCGATCCGCCACCCGGCCTTGGCGCCGATCGCCTCGACGACCTCGATGTCGTAGCCGGTGAGCTCCTGCGTCGACGGGTCGTGGAAGGAGAAGGGCGGGTACGTGCCTTCGGTGCCGATCCGGACCAGCGGTGGTTGCTCTTGTTGCGCGTGCGCCGGTGCGGGGACGACGATCACCAGCAGCAGGAGCAGCACCGCGCTCCTGAGGACTTGTCGCATCGGGGCAGGGTATTGCGAACCGGGCGGGCGGTGCTGAAGATCCACAGCGTGGGACGGGGTGTGCGGCGTGGCGATGGTGACGACGGCTGCCGGGCAGCGGGTGTCCTACGTGGACCACGGCGGCGACGGCCCCGTTGTGGTGCTGCTGCACAGCTTCCTGATGGACGCGGCGATGTGGGCACCCCAGGTCGAGGCGTTCGGCGACCGCTACCGCCTGGTCGCGATCGACGAGCGCGGCCACGGCGACACCCCCGCCGACGCTCCTTTCGATCACTGGGACGTCGCCCGCGACGCGCTCGCGGTGCTGGACGCGCTCGGGATCTCCCGCGCGGCCGTCGCCGGCACCAGCCAGGGCGGCTTCGTGGCGCTGCGGATGGCGTTGCTGGCACCGGAGCGGGTGACCGCGCTCGCGTTGCTCGGGACGTCCGGCGAACCGGAGGACGAGCAGATCTCCGCCGCCTACCAGCAGCTCGCCGAGGTGTGGATCGCGCAGGGACCGGAGACCGTGATCGAGGCGGTCGCGAAGATCTGTCTGGGCGAGTACGACCCGTCGGACTGGACGCCGAAGTGGAGCGAGGTCTGGCCCGACCGGCTGCGGCTGATCATGAACGCGCTGGTCGGCCGCGAGGGCGTGCTGGACCGGCTCGCCTCGGTCGGCGTGCCGGCGCTGGTGCTGCACGGGACGGCGGACCTCGCCTATCCCGTGGCGAAGGCGGAGGCGCTGGTGGCGGCGTTGCCCGGGGCCGCTCCGCTCGTGCTCGTCGAGGGCGGGGCGCACTTCCTGAGCCTCACGCACGCCGCGGACGTCAACCCGCACCTGGAGCGGTTCTTCGACGCGGTCCTCTGACCCCGCGGAATAAACGGGGGCTGGTCCGGTTAAGCTAGGTGACACATCAACTAGCGAGACCGGGTGGGGTTGTGAAGATCGCAGTTCTCGGCGCGGGCCACGTGGGCCCCGTCCTCGCGCGCCTCGCCCTCGCGGCGGGTCACGAGGTGGCCATCGCGGGCTCCGGCGATCCCGCGCGGATCGAGATGATCACCGAGTTCCTGGCGCCCGGCGCCGTCGCGCGGACGGCCGCCGACGCGGTCGCGGACGCCGAGCTCGTGGTGCTCGCGATCCCGTGGCACCGCTTCCCCGCACTCGACCCGGGCCTGTTCGCGGGCAAGGTCGTCGTCGACGCGATGAACCACTGGCCGCCCGCCGACGCGCCGCTCGGCACGAGCGAGCAGGTCGCGCGCCGGCTCGTGGGCGCCGACGTCGTCAAGACGCTCAACCACGTCGCCTACCAGGACATGGAGCCCGCCGCCGGACGTGCCGTCGGCCTGGCCGGGGACGCGCCCGCCGCGGTGAAGGCGGTCGCGGAGTTCCTGGAGAGCACCGGGTTCGACCCGGTGCCGATGGGGTCCCTGGCCGCGGGACGGCTGCTCGAACCCGGCAGCCCGCTGTTCGGTGTCGCGGCCCGCAGGTACGAGTTCGAGACCTTCCTCAAGGAGCAGTCATGACCACCACCACGTTCGGCCTCGACACGTTCGGCGACGTCACGCACGACGCCTCCGGGGCCCCGCTGACGCACGCGCAGACCATCCGCGACCTCGTCGAGCAGGGCGTGCTCGCCGACCAGGTGGGGTTGCAGTTCTTCGGCATCGGCGAGCACCACACCCCGGACATGCCGCTGTCGGCCGCCGACGTCGTGCTCGCCGCGATCGCCGCCCGCACGTCGTCGATCCACCTCGGCTCGGCGGTGACGGTCCTCAGCTCGGACGACCCGGTCCGCGTGTTCCAGCGGTTCTCGACCCTGAACGCCGTCTCGGACGGCCGCGCCGAGATCATCCTCGGCCGCGGGTCCAGTGTGGACTCGTTCCCGCTGTTCGGCTACGACCTCGCGGACTACGAGGACCTGTTCGAGGAGAAGACGCACCTCTTCGCGGAGCTGCTCAAGGGCGGCAAGATCACGTGGGAGGGCAAGACCCGTGCGGCGCTGCACGAGCAGGACGTCGTGCCGTACACCGAGCCGTTCCCGACGTGGATCGGCGTGGGCGGCAGCCCGCAGTCGGTGGTGCGCGCGGCCTCGTACGGGTTCAACCTGATGCTGGCGATCATCGGCGGGCACCCCGGCCGGTTCGCGCCGTTCTCGGAGCTCTACCGGCACGCGCTGGAGAAGTTCGGGCACGGGCCGCTGCCGATCGGCATCCACTCCCCCGGCCACGTCGCCGACACCGACGAGCAGGCGCGCGAGGAGTTCTGGCCGCACTACCTCGACGTGATCGGCCGGCTGGGCAAGACGCGCGGGTTCGCCACGCCGACGCCGGAGTCGTACGCGCACGAGGTGGGGCCGCACGGCGCGTTGTTCGTCGGGTCGCCGGAGACGGTGGCGGAGAAGATGGCGCGCACGATGAAGAAGCTCGACGCGAGCCGGTTCGACCTGAAGTACGGGATCGGCGGGCTGTCGCACGGGTCGCTGATGCGCACGATCGAGCTGTACGGCACGAAGGTCGTGCCATTGGTGAAAGACATGCTGGCGTGACGGAGCGGGGCCGCGCGTGCGGCCCCGTCCCGGTCACTTCTTCGACGCGGCGATCTCGCACGACTTGGCGTGTTCGAGCCCGAGCGAGATCGACGCGGCGTCGTTGTTCGGCCCGCCCAGCGCGTAGCTGATGATCTCCGCGCCCGGCTCGTTGTGCACCTCGACGTAACGGACGCCCTTGTCCCGCAGGCATTGCACGACCCGGTTGGCGAAGTCGAGCGCCTCCGGGTTGGCCGGGTCCTTCTCCCACGGCGGCAGCGGCGTCTTCGACTCGCACGCCTGCAGCGCCTTGTCGAGCTCCTCCTTGGTGGGCTGGGGCTGCCCGCTCCCCTCGGCCGCGCGGCCTTTCTTGTCCAGCCCGAAGCCCGCCATGCAGCGGTCGTACGGCGCGTTGAGGGCCTCGAGGTCCGCGTCGGTCATATCAAGCCGCTCGCGGGGTCGTTGTTCCTGGGGTGCCGAGGCCGGGGCGGTGCTGCTCGGCGGCGTCGAGATCGACGCGACCTGGGGCGGTGCCTCGGGCTTCGAGCACGCGGCGAGGAGCAGCAGGAGCGCGGGAAGCGCCTTCTTCATCGGGGGTTTCCTTTCGTCACGCGGCGAGCGCCTGCGTCGGCGTGAGCCGGGCGGCGCGGATGGAGGGGTAGAGGCCGGCGGCGGCGCCCACGACGAACGCGGCGAGCACACCGGCGGCCAGGACTTCGAGCGGGATGACGAGGGGCCAGCGGTGCAGGGTCGCGTACCCCGCGACCCCCAGCGCCCCCAGGGCCGTGCCCGCCAGGCCGCCCAGTCCGGAGAGCAGGACGGCCTCGGTGAGGAACTGCGCGCGGATGTGCCCGCGGGTCGCGCCGAGCGCACGGCGCAGGCCGATCTCGCTGCGGCGTTCGAGCACGGAGATCACCATCGTGTTCGCCACGCCGACCCCGCCCACCAGCAACGCGACCCCCGCGAGCCCGAGGAACAGGGCACTGTAGGAGTTCTGCGTGGCGCGCTTGGCCGCCAGCGCGTCCGACGGCCGGCTCACCTGCACCAGGCCGGGGATCTCGCCGAAGAGGGTCGCGGGCAGGACCGCCCGCACGTCCTCGATGGACTCCTCACGCGCCTTCACGTACACGACGGTCGGATGGCCGTCGAAGCCGAGCTGCGAGCGGGCCGCCTCCCAGCCGACGAGCACCGAGCGTTCGAGGTCGGGCGCGAGCGGCATGGGCGCCAGTACGCCGGTGACGGTGAACCACCTCTCCCCCACGAACACGGCGGGCTGCTCGCCGACGTCCGGGATGCCGAGCCGCTGGGCCGCGACGTGCCCGAGCACGACGTTCGGGAAGTCCGGCCGCGCCAGGAAGTCGCCGCTGCGGACGTGTCCGTTGACCGTCTCCAGCAGGCCCGGGGTGGCGGCGAGGACGGTGATGTCGGAGCTGTGGCCGGGGTCGAGGAGGTCGTTGCGGCGGACCCGGGTGTGCGTGTTCGCGACGGCCGCGGCGGCGGTGACCGGGCCGATCCGCCCGACCATGGCGACTGCTGACTCGGGCAGCCGGACCGGGTCGTCCTGACGCGGGGAGGGTTGGGCGCGCAGGAGGTTGGTGCCGAGGGCCGTGAGCTCGTCGAGCAGGGCCTGCTGGCTAGAGGCGGGGATGCCGGTGACGACCACGACGGTGGCGATGCCCAGGGCGATGCCGAGTGCGGAGAGGGCGGCGCGGAGGCGGCGGGTGCGCATGCCCTGGGAGCCGACGGAGAGGAGATCGAGCGGGGAGAGGCGGGTCATCGGTCGCCTCCGGTGTGGATGCGCGGGAGTTGCACGGTGCCGGCAGGGTCGGAAGCGAGTGAAGGGGTGGCGGGACCATGGTTGGCTGGGCTGCTTGCGGCTCTCGCCGCCCCACCGCGTCCCGTGTCCGCCACGATTCGCCCGTCCCGCAATTCCACTCGGCGTGGCAACGATGCGGCGATGTCCCGGTCGTGCGTGATCAGCGCGATCGTCGTCCCCTGCCGGTTGAGCTCCCGCAGCAGCTCCAGCACCGCGTGCCCGGTCGCCGTGTCCAGCGCCCCGGTCGGTTCGTCCGCCAGCACCAGGGCAGGGTTGTTCACCACCGCGCGGGCGATCGCCACGCGCTGGCGTTCGCCGCCGGACAGCTCGGCCGGGCGGTGGTCGGTCCGGTGGGCCAGGCCCACGCGGTGTAGTGCATCCTCGGCGAGGGCGCGGCGGTCCTTGCGGCGCACGCCGGCGTAGAGCAGGCCGGTCGCGACGTTCTCCACGGCGGTGAGGGCGTCGGACAGGTGGAACTGCTGGAACACGAACCCGATCCGGCTGCCTCGCAGCGCGGACAGGCGGCGGTCGGGCAGGCGCGAGACGTCCTGGCCGTCCACCTCGACCGTGCCGGACGACGGGAGGTCGAGGGTGCCCACGAGGTGCAGCAGCGTCGACTTGCCGGAGCCGGACGGGCCCACGATCGCGACCAGCTCGCCCGCGTCCACCTGCAGCGACACGTCGTCCAGGGCCGTGACGCCGCCGGGATAGCTCTTGGTCACCGAGCGCAGCGCCAGTACCGGGGTCACTGGGCCGTCACCACTTCCAGGCCGTCGACCACGCCGTCGCCGGTGATCTCGACCTTGTCCTGCGAGTACAGGCCCGTCCGCACGGCCTTCAAGGTGCCCGACGGCAGCTGCACGGCGTAGCCGCCCTCCTTCAGGGCGACGAGCGCTGCCAGCGGCACGGTCAGCACGCCGGTGCGGCTCTCGGTGGTGATCGTCAGGCGGACGGGGGCGGTGTCGAGGTCGCTGACGGACGCCGGGTCGTCGGGGGTGATCACGACGTCGAGCTTCGCGGCGCCGCCGTTCTCCGGGGGAACGGGTGACGGCGTCAACGTCGTGACCTTGGCCGGTACCGGGCGGTTGTCCGGGCGGACGATCTGCACCGGCATGCCCGCCTTGAGCGCGCCCGCCTCGGTCACCGGCACCTGCAGCGTGACCAGGCGCGTGGTCGGCGTGATTTCGAACAGCTCCTCCGCGGCCGGGGCGCCGAGCTGGGCCTTCACCGTGCCGACGCGCATCGGGCGGTCGAGGACGAGCACGCGGCCGGGGGCGAGGGTGCCGGTCTGCTCCACGCCGAGGGTCTTCTGCCACTTCTTCAGCGCGTCGGCGACGCGCTGGGTGAACTCGGCCTTCGCCGGGTCCTTCGGGCGGGTGCCGACGGCGTGACCGAGGGCGGCGAGGTTGTCCATGACCACCGCGACGTCGGACCCCTTGAGGCCGGGGGCGTCCAGGGTGCGGAACAGCGGTGTCGTGCCGAAGAACACGACCACGGGCTGGTCGTCGACGCGGTAGAGCTCCTTGCCCAGTTCGGTGGTCTGGCCGGGGGCGGGCAGCTTCGTGACGGTGCCGGCGGCGCCCTTGACCGGGCGGGCGGCGCCGAAGCCGAGCTGGCCCGGGAGCGTGCGGGTGTTCGCGAGGTCTCCTCGTTGCACCGTGGTGGTCTTCACCGCGGGAGGCGGGGCCGCGGCGGGCTCGGCCGGCCTGCCGCGCACGACCAGCACGACCGCGAGGACGACCACGACGAGCACCGTGGCCGCGATGACTGTCTTGCGCATGCCGTGGATCTTCGGAGGCACTTGTGAGGATCCTGTGACGAACCGGTGAGAGCGGCGAGGGCGTCCCTATGATCGGCCGGTGAGCGCTCTCATCCTGGTCGCGGAGGACGACGAGAACCAGGCCGAGCTGGTGCGCCGCTACCTGGAGCAGGACCACCACCGGGTGCTGGTCGTCCACGACGGACGCGACGCGCTCGACGTCGCCCGCGCGCACCGCCCCGCCCTGGTCGTGCTCGACCTGATGCTGCCGGGCCTCGGCGGCCTCGACGTGTGCCGGGCGTTGCGCGCGGACTCGGACGTGCTGGTGCTGATGCTGACGGCGAGGTCCACTGAGGACGACCTGCTGCACGGGCTCGGGATCGGCGCCGACGACTACATGACCAAGCCGTTCAGCCCGCGCGAGCTGGTGGCGCGGGTGCGGACGCTGCTGCGGCGCGTGCCGGCCGCCAAGCCGAAGCCCGTGCTGAGGGTCGGGCCGATCGTCGTGGACCAGCTGCGGCACGAGGTGACCGTGCGCGGGGACGTGGTGGAGTGCACGCCCGGCGAGTTCGGGTTGCTGGAGGTGCTCGCGTCCGAAGTGGACCGGGTGTTCAGCCGGGAGCAGCTGCTCGAGCGGATGCACGGCCTCGACAGCTTCCTGACCGCCCGCACGATCGACACCCACGTGAAGAACCTGCGCCGCAAGATCGAGACCGACGCGCGCTCCCCCGCGCACCTCGTGACGGTGTACGGGATCGGCTACAAGCTCACGGCCGGACGCCTCCATGCGCCGTAGCGTCTTCACGCGGCTGCTCGTCGTCGTGGTGCTGATCGCGCTGTGCTCCATCGCCGCGACGGCCTGGCTCGCGACGCAGCTGACCCGCGCGTCGATCGAGCGCGAGCAGGGCCGCGAGCTCGCCTCCGACAACCGGATCTACTCGACGCTGCTCGGCTACGCCACCTCCCACCGCGACTGGTCCGAAGTGGACGGCTACCTCGACTCGCTGCTGTCCGAGCACCCCGGCCGGCGGATCGTGCTCGTCACCAAGGACGGCCGCACGGTCGCCGACCGCGGCGGGGACGGCGGGCCGCTGCCGGCCAGGGCCGCGGCCGTGGTGGACGCCCTGGCCGTCGACCCCGTCCTGGTGCCCGGCGCGCCCGCCGACCGGATCGACAAGCGGGTGCTGGGGCCGTTCCGCACGCCGATCGACTTCCGCGACCGCGAGGACCCGACCGGGGCGCTGTACTGCCTGCGGCTGGTGCGCGAGGAGCAGGCGCGGCTCGACTGCCGGGAGCGGGACCTGCCCTTCGACACCGCCGCCGACTTCCCCGCGCTGCTGGAACTGGAGGACCTGGTCGACGCGTGCCTGGACCGCCGGTCGCTGCCGCCGGTGGACCTCGATCCCGACTACACGCCCGCGCGCAAGCAACGCAGCGGTGCGCCGCCGCCGGACGAGCCGGCCGTCGCCGAGTGCGTGGCCGCTTCGCGCAAGGAGCAGCTCACGCCGTACGTGGCGCCGCCGGTGCTGCTGTACCTGACGAACCCGACGGGCCGGCCGACCGCGGCGATCTCGTTGGCGGGCAACGGCTGGCAGGTCGTGGGCGCCGCGACGGCGGTGCTGCTGGCGGCGATCGGGGTGGCGGCGTTCGCCGGGGCGCGGATCACCCGGCCGCTGCGGGCATTGACGGCGGCGGCCCAGCACATGTCCGGAGGCGGCGACATCCCGCCGGTGCCCGTGCGCGGACAGGACGAGATCGCGGCGCTGACCAGGGCGTTCAACACCATGGCCGCGAACAGGGCGCAGCTGGAGCAGGCGCGCAAAGCGATGGTCAGCGACGTGGCGCACGAACTGCGGACGCCGTTGAGCACCATCCGCGGCTGGCTGGAGGCGGCCGAGGACGGCGTGAGCGACCTCGACCCCGCGCTGATCACGCTGCTGCTCAAGGAGGCGCTCGTGCTCCAGCACGTCGTGGACGACCTCCAGGACCTCGCCGTCGCCGACGCGGGCTCGTTGCGCCTGACACTCGAACGGCTGAACGTCGCCGCGACGTTGGACCAGCTCCAAGCCGCGCACGAGGCCAGGGCGGCGCAGACCGGCGTCACCCTGACGGTGGCCGCCGACCCCGCGCTGGCCGTGCGCGCTGACGCGCTGCGGTTGCGGCAGATCCTCGACAACCTCGTCTCGAACGCGCTGCGTCACGTGCCGACGGGCGGGTCGGTGGCGGTCACGGCCACGGCCACGGCCACGGCGGAGGACGGCGCGGTCGTGATCACCGTGACCGACACCGGATCGGGCATCGCGCCGGAGGACCTGCCGCACGTGTTCGACCGGTTCTGGCGGGCCGACAAGTCCCGCAGCCGCGCCACGGGCGGCAGCGGGCTGGGCCTCGCGATCGTCCGCAAGCTCGTCGAGGCGCACTCCGGCACCGTCGATGTGATCAGCACAACAGGCGTCGGAACCACGTTCCGCGTCCGATTGCCGGAACTCACCTGATACACCCAGCGTTAGGTTCGCTGGAGGAGAAACCGGTGATTGTTCCCATGCCCACGAGCGCGCCCCGTCGCACGGGCTCGTTCGTCCTGACCGAAGACGTGACCGTCCGGGTGACCGGGCAGGCGCGCACCGCGGCCGCGATGCTGCGCGAGCACGTCTTCCGGGAGACCGGCTACCTGCTGGCGGAGTCGTCCGACGGCATGGTGATGGTGCAGCACGACCCCGCGATGCGCGGACTCGGCCAGGAGGGGTACGCCCTGCTGGTCACGACCAACGCGATCATGCTGCGCGCGGGCACGCAGGCGGGGCTGCGGCACGGCGTGCAGTCGTTCCGGCAGCTGATGACCCGCGAGGGCACGGTCCGCGCGGCCGACGTCCGCGACTCCCCCGCGTTCGCGTGGCGCGGCGTGTCGAGCGCGCTGCTGCCGCCCGCCGAGATGCGCAAGGCGATCGACCGGATGGCCGCCTACAAGCTCAACGTGCTGCACGTGTTCCCCGACGGCGACCCGGACGCGCTGCGCGAGCTCGTCGAGTACGGCCGCGACCACGGCATCACCGTCGTGCCCGAGCTGAGCCCGGCGACGGTCGAGCTGCTGGAGCTGTTCCCGAGCCGCTGGGTCCACATCGGTACCGCCAAGCTGACCACCCGCTTCGCCGATCTGCTGCACCGCCACGGCAAACTGCCGGTGCGCTGGCACGACGGCGACGCGACGGTGCTGGGCCCGCACGGCAAGCTCGCCGAGGGCGACGACGGCCTGCGCGCGGTCGCGACGGCGGGCTGGGTCGGCGAGCTGCGCACCGCCTCGGCCGTGGCGCCCGCCTGGTAAGCGCGTTCCCGGTCGGTCCCCAAGGCGTTCACAGCCGGCGCGGGATCGCAGGTCACGCGCCGGCCGCGGTTCACATGTTTATCTTTGAGGGCGCGGGCGGCTGTCCGTTGGCTGTCGGCTCCTGGTTCGGCGCCGTGATCGCGTGCCATCGTGATCTCCGTGCGGGTTTCTTCGAAGTCGCGGCCGGTTCACACCTTCCGGCTGCTGCTCGTGGACGACGACCGGGAACTGGTGGAGCTGCTCGCCGCGGTGCTGCGCGGTGAGGGCTACGACGTCGACGTGGCGTTCGACGGCCAGCGCGGACTGCACCTCGCGCTCACCCGGCCCTACGACGTGGTGGTGATCGACCGCGTCCTGCCGGTGCTCGACGGGCTGGACCTGTTGTCCCGGTTGCGTTCCCGGTCCGTGCGGACGCAGGCGCTGCTGCTCACCGCGATGGGGTCGGTGCACGACCGGATCGGCGGTCTCGACGCGGGTGCCGACGACTACCTCGCGAAGCCGTTCGACCTGGGCGAGCTGACCGCGCGGTTGCGCGCGCTGTGCCGGCGGGCCGCGGAACTGGCCGCCGTGCTGCGCATCGGCGCCGGCCGCCTGGAGCTCGAACAGCACCAGGTCGTGCTGCCCGACGGCGAGACGGTCCCTTTGACGACACGGGAGTTCGCGCTGCTGCGGGTGCTCGCCACGCACCCGGAGACGGTGCACACGCGGGCGGCGTTGCGGCGCACGGTGTTCGGCGACGCACCCTCGCAGTCCATTGTGGACACGTACGTGCACTACCTGCGGACGAAGGTGGGGCGGTCGGTCGTGCAGACCGTGCAGGGCATCGGCTACCGGTTGGGGGCGCTGTGAGGTCGTGGGCCGAGGCGGAGCGAGCGGAGGTCCGCCGGGCGCGGTTGCGGGTCAGCGTACTGGTGGGCGTGGCGATCACGCTGATGATCGCGTTCGTCGGCGCCATCGCGTACGTCGTCATGGTGCACGCGCAGCAGACCGAGGTCTCGCGCGAGCTCCGCTACAACGCGACCTACGGCGTGCCGGGCATCGCGCCCCGCTGCGCGTGGGTGTTCGTGCTGGAGGACGGCGTGCTGCACCTCGGCCCGCTGGAGGTGCCGCGCGGTTTCCCGCTGCGCGACGACATCGACGCCGTGCGCGCGTCAGGCACCTCCCTGTCGCGCGACGTCTCCGCGAACGGCACGGAGTACATGGTCCTCACCTCGCCCGGAGCCGACGGCACGACGGTGCAGGCGGTGTTCGACCTGCGCTACCAGCTCGCCGACCGCGCCCACCTGCTGCAGGCACTGATCATCGCCTTGGGCTGCGGCCTGCTGGTGGCGGCGCTGATCGGCCTGGGCGTCGGTCGCCGCACCCTGGCCCCGCTCGCGGACGCGCTGGCCCGCCAGCGCAGGTTCGTCACGGACGCGAGCCACGAGCTGCGCACCCCGATCGCCCGCGCCTACCTGCGCGCCCAACTGCTGGCCGCGGGCGTGCCGGCCGACCAGCGCACCGATCTCGACGCGCTGGCGAAGTCGATCCGGGGCCTCGCGGACGTGGTGGACGACCTGCTCGCCTCCGCGCAACTTGACCAGCGCGACGGCCGGCCGGTGGACCTGGCCGACATCGCGGAAGCGGCCGTGGTGGGCGAGACCGAGCGCGCGGCCGAGCGGCGGATCGCCTTGACGTTGGAGCACCCCGGGCGGCCGGTGGTGGTGCACGGGATCGAGACCGGGTTGCGGCGGGCGGTGGACGAGCTGCTGGCGAACGCGGTGCGGCACACCGGTGAGGGCGGGCGGATCTCGGTGCGCGTGCGGGCGGTCGGCGGGGTGGCGGAACTCGTGGTGGCGGATGACGGGGAGGGGTTCGAGGCGGCGGAGGCGGAGAGGTTGTTCGAGCGGTTCCACCGCGGGGACGGGGGGCGGTTCGGGGTGGGGCTCGCGTTGGTGCGGGAGATCGTGGCGGGGCACGGGGGGACGGTGTCGGCGGTGGGGCGGGTCGGGGCGGGGGCTCGGTTCACCGTGCGGCTTCCGGTGGGTGGGGCGGGGGTTGGTGGGGTGCGGGAGCGGATCGGGAGCGGCCGGTTGTGAGGCGGGTGGGGCAGGCGGCCGGTGAGGAGGGGCCGGTGACGCGGCGGGCGGTGGGGCTGCGGTCGGCGTGAGAGCCGGTGGCGCGCGGAGGACGGAGGCGCGGGCCGGTGGGGTGGGCGGGCGCGGCGGCTGAGATGAGCGCGGTGGGCTGGGCGCGCTGCCTGGGCGGGGCGGGCTGTGCGCTGCTGGCTGGCTGGGCGGGGGGCTGTGCGCTGCTGGGCTCGGTAGACATGGCAGGCGCGGCCGGGACTGGGCTGGCCGTGGGCGGAGGCGCGTAGGGCGTCACACCCCGGCGGCCCTCACCACTCGCCGGTGAGCACCACCCGTGCCGCCACCCGCACGTCCTCGTCCAGCGGACGGTCCGGGTCCACCGGCTCGATCGCCTCGGCCAGCGCGTCCAGCAACGCGGCGCACCGGGGCGCGGTCGGGCGGCGGCCGCCCACGTGCACCGCCTGCCGCAGGCCCAGCGCGAGCGAGCCGCACAGCAGGGACAACAGGTCGGCCAGCTCGTGGGCGCGCAGGGCTGCCTGGGTGCCGAACGGGACCACGTCCTGGTTGTGCAGGTTGGTCGGCAGGCTCTGGGTGCTGGCGGGCAGGACGCCGCGGCGGATCTCGGCGACGAACGCGGTCGTGGCGAGTTGGACGCCCTGCAAGCCGTGTTGGCGGCCGGGGCCTGCGGCGAGCATCGGTGGGAGGCCGGTGTTGCGGGTGGGGTCGACCAGGAGGTCGAGCTGGCGTTCGGCGAGGTTGCCCAGGGAGGCGGTGACCATGGCCAGGACGTCTGCCGCGAAGGCGGCGGGCTGGCCGAAGAAGTTGCCGCCGTGGGCGATCAGGTCGTCGTCGGGGAAGAAGAGCGGGTTGTCGCTGACGCCGCCGAGGTCCGCCTGCACGACGCTGTCGACGTAGCGGAGCGCGTCCTCGGCGGCGCCGAGGAGCTGGGGTGCGCAGCGGATGCTGTACGGCTCCTGCAGTGCGCGCTTTCCGGTCGGGGTGGTGCCGGTGAGCGTGGAGCGCATCCACGACGCCACCGTCACGGCACCGGAGTGGCCGAAGGCGGAGATCAGGCGCGGGTCGGTGAAGCCGGGGTCGGCACCGAGGACGTCCACCAGCAGGCAGGTGAGGTCGGCCAGGGCGCGGTGGGACGCGCGGACGGACGACAGGGCCAGCGCGGTGGCGGCCGTGGTGACGGAGGTGCCGTTGACCAGGGCGAGGGCGTCGCGGCCGTCCAGTTGCAGCGGTGAGAGGCCGGCGGACAACAGCGCTTCCTCGGCGGGCAGGCGGACGCCGTCGACGTAGGCGTGGCCGCGGCCGCGCAACGCCTGGGCGGCGTAGGCGAGCGGGATGAGGTCGCCGCTCGCGCCGACGGAGCCGTAGCGGGGGACGGCGGGCACGAAGGTCGTCGCGAACATCGCGGACAGGCCTGAGACGACGTGCGCGGACACTCCGGACAGGCCCTGGGCGAGCGACCACGTGCGGACCAGGAGCGCGGCACGGGTGATGTCGAGGGGGAGGTCGGGACCCTGGCCCGCGCCGAGGTGTGCCAGGGTGTTGTCGCACTGGTCCGCTTCGGTGGACCGGCCCGCGAAGCCCACCAGGGCGCCGAAGCCGGTCTTGGCGCCGTAGACGGGTCGTTCGTCGTCGGCGAGGACGGTGCGCAGGTAGGCGCGGCCCCGTTCGACCCGGTCGAGCACGCCGGCTCCGACCAGCACGTGCAACGGCTCCGCGGCCCGCGCGAGCCGCGCGACGGTCAGGGGCGAACCCAGGTCCACGGACGTGTCTGAAGCGGTCGTCGTCACGGCACGGACGGTAGGCAGCCGATCTCAGAAAGTTCTGAGATCGCGTGGGTAGCTTCCCCGTCCATGGCCCACGACTACCTGATCATCGGCGCGGGACCGGCCGGTTTGCAGCTCGCCGCACTGCTCGACCGGGACGGTCGCGACTACGCGGTCCTCGAACGCGGCAGCGGGGCCGGCACGTTCTTCACCCGCTACCCGCGGCACCGCAAGCTCATCTCCATCAACAAGGTCCACACCGGCACCACCGACCCCGAGCGGCGGATGCGGATGGACTGGAACTCGCTGCTGCTCGACGACCCCGAGCTGCTGTTCACCCGCTACACGCCCCGCTACTTCCCGGACGCCGACGACATCGTCCGCTACCTCCAGGACTGCGCGGCCGGCCTGAGCGTCCACTACGACGTCGAGGTCACCCGGATCTCCCGCGACGACACCGGGTTCGCGGTCGAGGACGGCACCGGGCGCACCTGGCACGCGAAGAACCTCGTGATGGCCACCGGCGTCTCGCAGCTCTACGTGCCGCCGATCCCCGGCATCGAGCACGCCGAGCGCTACGACACCTTCGACACCGACCCGGAGTCGTTCACCGGGCAGCGGGTGCTCGTCATCGGCAAGGGCAACTCCGGTTTCGAGACCGCCGACGCCCTGGTCGAGAACGCGGCCGTCATCCACGTCGCCGGGCCGCACTCGGTGAAGCTCGCCTGGCAGACCCACTACGTCGGGCACCTGCGGGCGGTGAACAACAACTTCCTCGACACCTACCAGCTCAAGTCCGAGAACGCGGTCATCGACGGCACCATCGAACGCATCGAGCCACGGCCCGAGGGCGGCTTCCGCATCCAGTTCCGCTACGCGCGCACGGTCGAGAAGGTTCGTGAACTCGACTACGACCGCATCATCGCGTGCACCGGCTTCCGGTTCGACGCCTCCATCTTCGCCGAGAACTGCGCGCCCGCCCTGATCATCAAGGACCGCTTCCCGCAGCTCACCTCGGCGTTCGAGTCGGTGAACGTCCCCGGCCTCTACTTCGCCGGCACGATCACGCAGTCGCGCGACTTCAAGAAGTCCACCAGCGGCTTCATCCACGGCTTCCGCTACGGCGCCCGCGCGCTGCACCGCGTCCTGAGCGCCCGCAACCACGGAACCCAGTGGCACGGCGCCGACCTCGACCTGTCCCCCGAGGCGATCAGCGACGCCGTCATCGCCCGCGTCAACACGTCCTCGTGCCTGTGGCAGCAGTTCACGGTCATCGGCGACGTCGTGAGCGTGGACGGCACGACCGCGCGCTACACCGAGGAGGTGCCGGTCGCGCACGTCGCGGACGGCGGACTCGGCCCGGCCGAGCACCGGTTCGTCGCGACGCTCGAGTACGGCCCAGACCACGACACCGTCGACCCGTTCGACATCAGCATCCCGCGCGTGGCGGAGAACGACGCCGCCAACGCCGCCGACGCGAGCTACCTGCACCCGGTGGTCCGCTACTACCGGCACGGCGTGCTCGCGGCGACGCACCACCTGGCCGAGAACCTGGAGAACCACTGGGACCTGCCGGAGGTGCACCAGCAGCCGCTCGTGGTGTTCGTGAAGGAATGCCTTGCCGGCGCGTGAGCCGTTCCCGCGCGCGGTGCTCGACGTGCTCGCCGCCGCGGACCGGCCGGTGTTCGAGCACGGGGACCGCGTCGTGACCGGCGCCGGGATGCTCGACCTGGTGGCGCGGGCCGCGGCCGGGATGCGGGCCGGCGGGGTCTCGCGCGGCGACGGGCTCGCGCTGCTGCTCGGGGTGAACGCCGAGGCGTTCGCGGTGATCCTGGCCGGGCACGTGGTGGGGGCGCGGGTCGTGGGGGTGCGGCCGGGGCTGACCGAGGGGCAGGTGCGGCACCTGCTGGGGTTGGACATCAAGGCCGTGGTGACGGACGGGGGCGGAGCGGGAGCCGCCGGCACCCCGTCCGCCCTCACCGTCGCCGGCCTCCTCCGCCACTCCCCCGGCCCCCTGCACTGCGACGGCGACCCGCACGGCATCGCCCGCCTCATCCACACCAGCGGCAGCACCGGCGCTCCCAAGGCCTGCGCCCAGACCTACCAGGCCATGACCGACGCCTGGGCCGCCCACCCCGACGCCTGGCCGCCCGCGATCCGGGAGCTGGCGGCGCGGCTCGACCGCTACCTCGTGTTCGGATCGCTGTCGAGCCAGGTCATGTTCGAGTACGCGACCGTCACCCTGGCCGCGGGCGGCACGGTCGTGGTCGCCGACGACCCGGCCACCGCGATCACCGGCCTCAAGGCGACCGCGCGCGTCATCACCGTGCCGGGGCTCGCGAAGCTCGTCGCGGCGCAGAAACGCGACCCCGCCGACCTGTCCACCCTCAAGGCGCTCCTGGTGTCCGGGTCTCCCCTCACCCCCGAACGCCACCGCGAGGCCCTCGACGTGCTGGGGCCGGTGCTGTTCCACGGCTACGGGCAGACCGAGACCGGCATGATCTCGATGGCCACGCCCGACGATCCGCCCGGCACGGTGGGGATTCCCCCCACGCACGTCCAGGTGCGCGGCGGTGAGCTCTTCGTGCGCACGCCCGGCCAGGCGAGCGGGTACTGGGGCGATGCCGAGGAGTCCGCGGAGGTCTTCACCGACGGCTGGGTGCGCACCCGCGACCTCGGCCGGTTCGACGGCTTCGGGTACCTGCGGCTGACCGGGCGGGCCCGCGACGTCGTCATCGTCAACGCGAACCTGCACTACCTCGGACCGGTCGAGCAGGTCGTCGCCGAGCACCCGGACATCGCCGAGGCCTACGCGGTCGCGGTGCCCGACGACGAGACCGGCGAGGCGGTGCACGTGTTCGTGGTGCCCAAGGCCGATCGCGTCCCGCCCCACCAGGAGATCCGCGACCTCGTGTCCGCACGGCTGGGCGCGGCCTGCGCCCCGGCCGCGATCACGGCGATCCCCGAACCTCCCGTCGCCCCCAGCGGCAAACCCGACAAGCGCGAGCTAAGGAGAATGGCGTGTCCAGCGAGGTAACGACCGACTGTCTCGTCATCGGCGCGGGCCCGGCCGGGCTGCAGGCCTCCTACCTGCTCAAGCAGGCCGGGCGGGAGCACCTGGTGCTGGAGGCCGGCCAGGCGGCGGGGACGTTCTTCACGCGCTTCCCGCGGCACCGGCAGCTCATCTCCATCAACAAGATCCACACCGGCTGGGACGACCCCGAGCTGAACCTGCGCGTCGACTGGAACTCGTTGCTCTCCGACGATCCCGACCTGCTGTTCACCGGCTACACCCCGCGCTACTTCCCCGACGCCGACGACATGGTGCGCTACCTCGGCGACTTCGCCGTCAAGAACGACCTGCCCGTCCGCTACGACACGCGCGTCGTGTCGGTGACGCGCCCGGACGACTTCGTGGTGAGCGACCAGCACGGCGGCACCTACCGGGCGAAACGGGTCATCGTCGCCACCGGTGTCTCGCAGCCGTACGTGCCCGACATCGACGGCGTGGAGCACGCCGAGCACTACTACGACGTCTCCGTCGACCCGCAGGACTTCACGAACAAGAAGGTGCTGATCATCGGGCGCGGCAACTCCGCGTTCGAGACCGCCGACGCCCTGGTCGAGACCGCGTCGGTCATCCACGTCGCCGGGCCCGGCTCGCTGAAGCTGGCCTGGCAGACGCACTTCGTCGGCCACCTGCGCGCGGTGAACAACAACTTCCTCGACACCTACCAGCTCAAGTCGCAGAACGCCGTGCTGGACGGGCACATCGCGGGCATCCGGCGCGACGACGAGGGCTTCCACGTCAAGGTGTCCTTCCAACGCGTCAACGAGGTCGTCAAGGAGATCCGCTACGACCGGGTGATCCTCGCGACCGGGTTCCGGTTCGACGCCTCGATCTTCGCCCCCGAGTGCCGCCCGCAGCTCACCATCAGGTCCCGCTTCCCCGACCAGACGGCGGCCTGGGAGTCGGTGAACGTCCCGGACCTGTTCTTCGCGGGCACGATCACGCAGATGCGCGACTTCAAGAAGTCGACCAGCGGGTTCATCCACGGCTTCCGCTACGGCGTGCGCGCCCTGCACCGCATCACCGAGCAGCGCTACCACGGCGTCGACTGGCCCAGCCGGTCCGTGCAGGACCTCACCGACGCGATCATCGAGCGGGTCAACCGGACCTCCGCGCTGTGGCAGCTCTTCGCCTTCCTCGCCGACGCCGTGCTGATCAGCGGCGACGGCTCCGCGCGGTACGTCGAGGAGGTGCCCGTCGCGCACCTGCACGAGGCGGTCGCGCGCGGCGAGTTCGGCGACGTCGAGTCCTACCTGACCGTCACGCTGGAGTACGGCGCGGACCACGACAAGGTCAACCCGTTCGACATCACCGCCGGCCGCACCGCGCAGGACGACACCAGCGGGCTCGACGGCCGCTACCTGCACCCCGTCGTGCGGCGGTTCCGCGGCGGCGAGCTCGTGGACGAGCACCACATCACCGAGAACCTCGAGAACGAGTGGGACAGCGAGACCGTCCACAAAGCACCGTTGCGGGAGTACCTGCGGTGAACCCCGTGCTCGCGGAGCTGCACGACAAGGCGCGTGCGGTCCTCGACCCCGTCCACCACGACTTCTTCGCGGGCGGGGCCGGGGACGAGGTCGCGCTCGCGGCGAACGAGGCCGCGTTCCGGCGCCTGGCCCTGCTGCCGAGGGTGTTGCGGGGCAAGGAGATCGGCGACGACTTCCCGGTGCTGCTCGCGCCGACCGCGTTCCACCGGCTCGCCCACCCCGACGGGGAACGGGCGACCGCGCGGGGAGCGGCCGGCACGGCACTGGTGTCGAGCATGGCCTCGACCACGCCGATCGCCGACGTCGTGGCCGCCGCGACCGGGCCCGTGTGGTTCCAGCTCTACGTCCAGCCCGACATGAACGTCACCGAAGCACTGGTGCGCCGCGCGGAACGGGCGGGCTGCACGGCGCTGATGGTCACGGCCGACTCCCCCGTCTTCGGCCGCCACCGCCGCGACATCGCCCACGGCTTCCACGACCTGCCCGCCGGACTGGCCGCGGAGAACATGCGCGACCTCGCCGGGGTCCCGTTGCGCAACATCGAGATGTCACCGGCGATCTCGTGGGACCACCTCGACCGGCTCCGGGACATGACCTCGCTCCCGTTGTGGGTCAAGGGCGTCCTGCACCCGCGCGACGCCGAGATCGCCGTCGCGCACGACGTCGCGGGCATCGTCGTCTCCAACCACGGCGGCCGCCAGCTCGACCTCGCCCCGGCCTCGCTCGACGCCCTGCCCGCCGTCGTGGACGCGGTGGCCGGACGCGTGCCCGTCGTGCTCGACGGCGGAGTCCGCAGCGGCGGTGACATCGCGTTGGCGATCGCGCTCGGGGCGAGCGCCGTCGGCATCGGCAGGCCCGTGCTCTGGGGCCTCGCCGCCGACGGCGAGCAGGGCGTGCGCCGCGTCCTCGACGTGCTGCGCGACGAGTTCCGGCACGTCCTGACGCTGTGCGGCGGCGAGCTCACCCGCGACATGGTGGTGACGCGGTGCTGAACCGGCTGCCCGCCCACGTCGTCGCGTTGCGCGCCAAGGTCTTCGAGAAGGTCAACGGCGACAACGCCCTCACCTTCCCCAACGACCAGGTCGGCCCCGACCGCTTCCAGGAGCTCTACAGCCACCCCGCCGCGAACGGCCGCAGCAAGGGCGCCGGGCTGTCGGACCTGTTCTGGTACTGGCTCTCCCCCGGTCCCGAGGTCCACCAGGAACACCTGGAGGCCGGACCCCGCTACGACGACGTCGCCCGAGCGACCCGGACGTTCCTCGCCGGACCCGCCGACGCCCTCGCCGCGACCGCGACCCGCTGCACCGCGAAGGTCCTCGACGAGGTGCTCACCGGCCGCGTCACCGCCGTCCGCCTGCGCGAGCTGATGATGCCGGTGTGGGCCGAGTACTTCTACGAACTGGTCTTCGGCGAACCCTGCCCACGCGACGCCCGTGACCTCATCGTCGCGCACGCCACCGACGTCGTCACCTCGCTCAAGTGCACGGGACTGCGCCACCCGGCCCGCCGCGCCCGCCTCACCCGCTACCTCGCCACCCGGCTCGCCGACGTGCGGCACCCGCTGCCGACGACGTTGTCGGAGACCGAGCAGGTGCACTACCTGCAGGGCACCTACTTCAACACCGCCGTCGTCCAGATGTCCGAGGCGATGGCGCACCTGCTGCTCGCCCTCGCCCAGCACCCCGAAGCAGCCCGGGGAATCGACGACGACCGGCACTTCGCCCACGTCCTCGACGAGACCTTCCGCCTCTACCCACTCTTCGGCATCGCCCACCGCATCACGACCGCCGACATCGTGCTGGACGAGCACACCTCGTTCCCGGCGGGCTCGGTGCTGTGCTTCGACTACCCCGCCTACCACGCCACCGGCTACGCGAACCCCGACGAGTTCGACCCCGGCCGCTGGGAGAACACCGCCGCCCGCAACGAGCACCACATCCCGTTCGGCGTCGCCGCCAACCGCCCCTGCCCGGCCTGGCGCCTGTCGCCCATCGCGCTGCGCGCGTCCGCGCGGGAGGTCCTGCGCCGCGTCACCCCGCACTCCTCGGTGGCGCACACCCGCTCGCTCCCCAGCCGCGGCCCGTGCCTGCTCGTCCGCGACGGCCCGGTGCCCCGCGCCCGGCTCGCGCTGATGCGCGTGCGCGACCGCGCCGAGGACGTCGGGCGCAGCGTCGTCCAGCTCGTGCTCGGCACCGCGATGGTGCTGCACGCCCACCGGCTCCGCCCCGCGGGCCGCTACTTCGACACCCACGACACGCAGGGTTGCCCGGTCCGGCACTGATCCCAGGAGATGCCCGGTGAACCAGATCCACTTCGCGTTGCAGGTCTTCGCCGCGCTGGCGGTCGTGCTCACGGCGACCACCGTCTGCGGGCGGCTCGCCCTGCTCGTCCGACAACCCAGGGTCGTCGGCGAGATGATCGCCGGCGTCCTGCTCGGCCCGGCGCTGTTCGGCGCCCTCGCCCCCGGCCTGCAGGCCCAGCTCTTCCCCGCCGACGTCAAGAGCACGCTCTACGTGCTCAGCACCATCGGGCTCACCTTCTACATGTTCCTCGTCGGGTCCTCTTTGGACCACGGCCTCACCACGGGGTCCAACGCGCGCAAGGCGGGCGTGCTGGCCGTGTCCGGCATCGTCCCCACGTTCCTGCTCGGGGCGGGCGCGGCGGTGCTCTTCTACGACTCGCTCAGCCCCGACGGGGCGAGCCTGTGGATCTTCATGCTGTTCGTCGGCGGCGCCCTGTCGATCACCGCCTTCCCCATGCTGGCGCGGATCCTGCAGGAACGCGGGATCGCCAACACCCCCATCGGCGGCCTCACGCTGGTCGCGGCCGCGATCGACGACGCCGTGGCGTGGGGCTTCCTCGCGCTGATCATCGCCGTCGGGGCGTCCGGCAGCCCGGCCGGTGCCGTGCGCACCATCCTCGGCGCGGCGATCTTCGCGGTGCTCATGCTGACGCTCGGCCGCAAGTGGCTCGCCAAGCTCGGCGAACGCGCCGAGCGCGACGGCAAGCTCAGCCGTGACATGGTGGCCGTCATCCTGCTGATCGTCCTGCTCGCCGGCTGGTACACCGACCTCATCGGCGTGTTCTCGGTGTTCGGCGGCTTCATCACCGGACTCGCCATGCCGAACTCGAAGGTCGTGCGGCAGGAGCTCGACGCCAAGCTCTCCGACCTCAACTCGATCCTGCTGCTGCCGGTCTTCTTCGCGTTCAGCGGCCTCAACACGCGCGTCGACGGGTTCGGCTCCGGCGGTGCGCTCTGGTTCCCGCTCGCGGTGATCATGCTGGCGGCGTTCGCGGGCAAGTACCTCGGCTGCGGGCTCGTGGTCCGCGCGCAGGGCTACTCGTGGCGGTACGCCTCGGCGGTCGGCGGCCTGATGAACGCGCGCGGCCTGATGATCCTCATCTTCATCAACATCGGTCTCGCCTACGACCTGGTGACGCCGGAGATGTTCGCGATCCTCGTCGCCGTCGCGATCGTCACCACCGCCGCCGCGATGCCGATCTACCGCGCGTCGCTGCCCGACCACCTGGAGGCCCAGGCCGACGTCAAACCGTCCCCCGCACCAGTGCCGTGAGCCGCTCGGCGACGGCGGCCGGGTCCGGCATCCCCGCGATCTCGGCCGCCGCCGTCGCGGCGACCGCCCGTGCGGACGGGTCGTCGAGCAGGTGCGCGGCCGCGGCCGTGACGGCGTCCGCGGTCACGGCCTCCCCCACGAGCTGAGTGCCCGCGCCCGCCGCCGCGAGCACGTCGCCGTTGACGAACTGGTCGGCGCCCTGCGGCAGCACGAGCTGCGGCAGACCGGCGGCGAGCGCGCCGAGCACCGTGCCGGTGCCGCCGTGGTGCACCACGAGCTCCGCCCGCCTCAGCACCTCCGCCTGCGGCACGAACCCGGCCACGTGGACGTTGCCCGGTACCGGGCCGAGGGCGGCCGGATCACCGGGGCCGAGCGCGACGAGCACGGTCACGGGCAGGCGGGCGAGCCCGTCGAGCGCGGCCCGCAGCACCTCCGTCCGTCCGAAGGAGACGGTGCCGAGCGTCAGGTACACCAACGGTTTCGCGGTGTCGATGGCCGGCAGCGGCACGTCCAGGTCGAACGCGGTGGGCCGTTGCCGCAGCACCGTCGGCAGCGCGGCGACGACGGGGTCCCGCACGACGTCCGGCCACAGGTCGACCACGACGTCGCCCAGCATCAGGTCGGCGGGCGCGGCGCCGTCCCACAGCCACGCCATCTCCGGGGCCGCCAGCCGCTGGATCTCCGGCGGCATCGACCGCCCGATCACGTGCGACGCGAACGGGATCCCGGCGTCGCGGGCGGCTTTCGCGGCTCCGACGTCGCTCTGCTCGTAGACGACGAGGTCGGGTTCGAGCCGCGGCAACAGCGCGGCGAGGTCGGTGACCGTCGCGCGCGGCAGCACGTCGGCGAACATGGTGATCAGCAACGTGGGGACGTCCGCGTCGCCGTGCCGCCGGCGGGCCTCGGTCTCGGCCTCCCCCACCGAGATCCCGGCCGCGTGCGCCTCGAAACCCAGCCCCCGCACCACGTCCAGGAAGCCCGCGCCGGTCGCGAACACCACCTCGTGACCGGCCGCCTGGAACGCCCTGGCGAGCGGGACCAGCGGGAACACGTGGCCGTGGGCGGGGCGGCACGAGAAGAGGATGCGCACCCCGTCGAGGCTAACGATCTTCCGACCACCGAGGACGAGTTTTAGTCAACACTGAAGCTATAGAGTCAAGCGACTCCGACGGTGAACGCGGCGCGGCGCAGCTTGCCGCCGTGCACGAACTCCAGGAACAGCCGGTACTCCCCGCGGTCGGCGAACACCGCCTGGAAGCTCAGTTCGCCGTTGTTCAAAGGAATTCCGGCCAGTTCCACCGGGTGCAGGTGCGTGGCCGACAGCAGCATGGTGTGGAAGCCGGTCATGTGGCCGTTGGCACCGAGGTGGGGCTCCAGCGAGCTCACGGGCGTGCCGTCCGGCGCGCGGATCGACAGCCGCAACTCGTGTGCGCTCAGGGGCTTGAGCTCGCCTCGGTCCACGCGCTGCACGGTGTAGCCGTCGGTGGCCGTGACGCCGTCCGCCGGGGCCGGCACCGCGGCGATCGTCGTGTCGCCGGGGACGCTGAACGGCAGCCCCAGGACCACCGGGTGGCGGGGGTCCGCCGTGTCGAGCGGCACGAACTCCGCGAACAGCCGGTAGACGCCGCCGTCGGGCAACGACACGGCGGTGTGCCAGGTGTCCCCTTCCAGCACCGGGTGCAGGTGTTCGAAGACGGCCATGTCCTCGCGGACCGAGAAGAAGTGCATCTGCTTGGTCTGGTTGTCGAGGAACCTGGTGACGGGCTTGCCGGTGCTGTCGAGGATGCGGAACGCCACCGGCACGGCCGCACCCCGCGCACCGGGCGTGGTGACCGGCTCCAGGCGGTAGCCGCTCTCCGTGTCGGACAGTCCGTCGCTGTGCGCGGCGGGCACGACCGCGCCCATGTTCTGGTGCTGCATCGGTGGTGCGGACTTGGCGAACACCATGATCCCGCCGCCCGCCACCACGGCGACGGCGAGCAGGACGAAGAACCAGTCGGTGATGCTCAGCTTGCGCATGACACTCCTCGCGGCGCGGGTGGGCGGCACGAGGCCGCCCACCCGCGTCAGGTCAGAACTGGAGGCTCCAGGCGTCGATGTAGCCGACGTCGGAGCTCGCGACGTCCTGCACCTTGAGCTGCCAGGTGCCTGCGGAGTCCTCGGCGGAGGCGTTCACCTCGTAGGTGGTCACCACGTTGTCGCCCGAGTCGTTGCCGGAACCCTTGAGGCGGAACGAGGTGCCGTCGGGCGCGACGAGGTCGATCACCAGGTCGCCGCGGTACGGGTGCTTGATGTCGACGTTCACCTTCAGCGCCGCCGGGGCCTTGCCGGACACACCGGAGACCGCGACGGGCGACGTCACCGCGGCACCGCGGTCCGGGATCTGCACGTCGGCCGTGTTCTCGAACTTCCCGCCGGCGGGCGGCGGCTCGACGGCGCCGAGGTTCGGCTTGACCACGACGAGGCCCTGCTCGATGCCGTTGACGAGGACGATGCCGCTCGCGAAGTACGGGTAGTTGCTCCACGCCCCGTTGAACTTCGCCTCGTTCGCCGCCGGGTAGATGTCGAAGTACCCCGCCTCGGTCAGCTGCGCCGACGCCACGCCGCTCACGTCGAGGATGCGCAGGCCCGCCTGGTAGTTGGCCTGGTAGGAGTACTTGCCCTTGATGTACTGGTTGTGGTCGATCGCCGTGGCCGGGGAGTTGTAGACGCCGGTGTGCACGGGGTTCGCGAGCGACTGCAGGTCCCAGATGTAGGTCTTGGTGCGCTTGTCGGTGCCGCGCGACTCGTCCAGCTCGTCGTCGAGCAGGAAGTAGCGCTGGTCCTCGGTCAGCCAGCCCTGGTGCGAGTACTGCGCGCCGGAGTAGGCCTTGCGCACGATCTGCTTCGGGTTGGCCTTGTCGGTCACGTCGACGATCGTCAGCGTGTCCTCGTTGGAGTTGAAGCAGATCTCCCGGCCCCGGTAGGTCGCGTCCGGACCGCGGTAGATCACGCACTGGTTGTCGTGCGTGTACCCGTCCTGCGCGACGCAGCCCGCGTTCTTGGGCGACTTGGGCGTGCGGATGTCGACCATGTGCGGGCCGCCGCTGCAGGTGTTGGAGCCGATCGCGTAGGCGTAGCCGGTCTCCTCGTTGATGGCGATGTTGTGCGCCGGGCCGAACTCCTTGTACAGGGTGTCGGCGGTGAAGGTCTGCGGCGTGGTGACGGTCCGCAGGCGCGTCAGGTCGAACACCTGCATGCCGTGGCCGGTGATGAAGTCGGCGACGATGAACGCGTGGTCCTTGTAGACCTTCATGTCGCGCCACGAGCTGCTGCCGCCGTTGGACGGCAGGTTGCCGAGGAACTTCGGCGAGGTGGGCGTGCTGACGTCGACGAACGCGGTGCCGTTGGTACGGCCGACGATCGCGTACTCCTTGCCGGAGGACGGGTCGGTCCAGCCCCAGATGTCGTTGCCGTTGCCGCCGCCCATCGCGGACAGCGGCAGCACGCTGAGCAGGTCCACGTTCTTGCAGGGGTAGACGTCGGCCTTGCCGTTCACGCACGGCACACCGGCAGCGGTCCCGCTCACGGTGTGGCGGTCGGCCGGCAGGTGGTCGGCGAGGAAGGTCCGGGCGGCGGCCTGGCCCTCGGCGGTGTTCGGGTCGTGGGCGGAGGCGCCCGTCATCGAGAGGGCGACCGCTGAGACCGTCAAGACGGCCAGCGCGCCCATGCGCAGGGATTTCATGAAGTTGGACTCCTCATCACCGGAAGTGCAGGGGTGTTCCGGTCAACCACAGACCGTAGAAGCAGCAGGTACTCGCCGTGAACCGTCGTTCGTCTGGTTCGGCCGGACCGTCGATCGACTCGATACGCTCCGTCTCATGGACACCAGTCGGCAGGGGCGCGTGCGCCAGGCGTTCGACGACTTCTTCGCACCGCGCGAACCCCGGTCGGACAGCTGGGTGCTGGACCTGTTCGAGCGGACGGCGCGGACCGTGCCCGCCTACCGGGACCTGCTGCGCGCCAACGGGATCGAGCCGGACGCGGTCACGACGTTCGAGGACTTCCGGCGGCTGCCACTGCTCGACAAGGCGAGCTACCACGAGCGCTACCCGCTGCCGCAGCTGTGCCGCGACGGGAGGCTCGAGAACTGCGACATGATCGCGGTGTCGTCGGGCTCCAGCGGCCGTCCCACGATCTGGCCGCGCGGCGTCGAGGACGAGCTGCACGTGGCGCGGCGGTTCGAGCAGGTGCTCGTCGACGGGTTCCACGCGGACGAGCGCACGACGCTGGCCGTGGTGTGCTTCCCGCTCGGCACCTGGGTGGGCGGGCTGTTCACGCAGGCGTGCGTGCGGCACCTGGCGGCCAAGGGGTGCCCGATCACCGTGGTGGCGCCGGGTAACAACAAGGCCGAGATCCTGCGCGTGCTGCCGGAGCTGGCGCCGCACTTCGAACAGGTGGTGCTGCTGGGCTACCCGCCGTTCGTGAAGGACGTGGTCGACACCGGTCTGGCCGGAGGGGTCGACTGGGCCGCGCACCGGATCAAGCTCGTGCTGGCCGGCGAGGTGTTCAGCGAGCAGTGGCGGGACCTCGTGGCACGACGGGCGGGGATCGCGAACCCCGTCACCGACATCGCTTCCCTCTACGGCACCGCGGATTCCGGCGTGCTGGGCAACGAGACCGCGCGGTCGGCGAGCATCCGCCGGTTCTTCGCCGAACGGCCGGAGCGGGCGCGCGAGGTCTTCGGCGACTCCCGGTTGCCGACGCTCGTGCAGTACGACCCCGCGAGCCGGTTCTTCGAGGTGCACGACGGCACGCTGGTGTTCACCGCGGACGGCGGGATCCCGCTGGTCCGCTACCGGATCGCCGACGAGGGCGGGATCCTCGGGCACGACGAGCTGCTCGCGTACTGCGCGGAGCACGGCTTCACGCCGGAGCCGGGACCGGACCTGCCGTTCGTGTTCCTCTTCGGACGGTCGCTGTTCACGGTGTCGTTCTTCGGTGCCAACGTGTACCCGGAGAACGTGACCGTGGGTCTCGAACAACCCGGTGTCAGCGACTCGGTCACCGGGAAGTTCGTGATCGAGTCCGTCGAGGACGCCGAGCGCGACCGGTCGTTGCGGATCACCGTCGAGACCGCGCCGGGCGCGACGGCGGACGCGGCCGGGATCGCCGAGGCGATCAAGGTCCAGCTGCTGCGGCTCAACAGCGAGTACGCGCACTACGTGCCCGCCGAGCGGCAGCTGCCCGAGGTGGTGCTGAGGCCGCACGGGGACCCGGACTACTTCCCCGTCGGCGTGAAACACAGGTACACCCGACGGGCCTGAAAAGCGCTATTGCACCACGACGAAAAGGCTTTTCGGAACTCCCCCGTCCTCCCTAAAGTGGCGTCGTCCGAAATCACGGCAGGACTGGGGAGGAATTACTTTGAGTTTCGTTCGGCGCATTGTTCTGGCATTGATGCCGCTCGCCATGCTGTTCTCGGTCGCCCTCGCGGCGCCGAGCGCGCAGGCGCAGGCCCCGGTCGCCGAGACCGCCGCCGTGGGGGCGGCGTACGACTCCGAGACCGGTCAGGCGCTGGCCGCCTGGGACTGCAACCTCGGCAACGTGTGCTTCTGGGACGGCTTCGGCGGCAAGGGCAACCGCTGCATGTGGGACGTCGCCGACACCGACTGGACCTCGGGTACCTACAAGTGCTCCTGGGCCACGGAGCGGCCGGTCAAGTCGGTCTACAACCGGGGGACGTCCTCCGCCACGGGCGTCCGGTACTACCTGAACACCGGTCACAACAACTCGATCGGCTGCACGAAGCAGGGCAAGAAGGGTGACCTCGCGGGCACCTACGAGCTGCGCTCGCACAAGTGGGTCAGCACGAGCTGCGGCTGATCCCACATAGCACGGGAAACTGGACGTGGGACCTGGTCCTCCGTCCAGTTTCGCGTTGCTCGGAATGGCGGATCGACACGCTCGGTATCGTTGTGCGCGGTGACCTGGACTGGGGAGGTTGCTGTGTTGCGCATCCATTTTTCCACTGGTGATCTGGAGCGAACGCAGGTAGCAGAAAGGGTGGATCCGCTCTGGGAAATGGTGTTCAGCTGGCTTCGGCTGACCGAGTTGGACAGCGGGGTGATGCTGCAGCCGTGGCTGCGTCACCTCCGCCGCAACGGGGACCGGCAGGTGATCACGTCGGGCGTCCGCATGTTGTCCGTGCTGGCGCCGAAAGGGCCGTACTTCCCGGACTTCCTGACACCGCCCGAGGGCGCGCAGGGTCTGGGCAGCGCGCTGGCCGCCATCCGGTCCACACCCCGGCACCGGTTGCGCGAGGAGTTCCGCCTGCTGGAGGGCGTGCGGCCGACCCCGGAGTGGACGCGTCCGCTGGCCGCGGGCGACGGTGAGTCCCTGCTGGGGCTCGCCGAGGCGCTCACCCGGTACCACCGCGTGGTCGTCGAGCCGTACGGCGACCTGATCGAGGAGGCGGTCGAGACCGATCGCGTGCACCGCACCGGGCTCGCGTCCGACGTGGAGGGTCTGCTGCGGGGCATGTGGCCGCTGATGAACTGGCGGGCGCCGGTGCTGGAGGTCCAGTACGCGAACGACCGCGACCTGCACCTCAACGGGCGCGGGCTGCGGCTGGTGCCGTCGTACTTCTGCCGCCGCACCCCGGTCGCGTTCGCCGATCCGGGACTGCCGCCGACGCTGGTGTACCCGCTGCACCACGACTGGACGTGGCAGCGGCAGCTCGCGAGCGGGCGGCGGGAGCAGGGCGCGCTCGCGGCGTTGCTCGGCACCACCAGGTCGGCGGTGCTCGCGGCGGTCGGGGCCGGGGCCACGACGACCGAGCTGGCGGAGCGCCTCGGGGCGTCCCCGTCGTCGGTCAGCCGGCACACGACGGTGCTGCGGGAGGCGGGGCTGCTCACGACGGAGAGGCAGGGGCTCTCGGTGCTGCACCAGCGCACGCTGCTGGGGTCAGCCCTGCTCGGCAAGAACTGAGGGGCGGCGGCGCCTCCACACCCCGATCGCGCACGCGGCCAGTGCCGCGGCCGTGAGCAGGACGTGGACCGCGCCGCCGAACCTCGTCGCGAACGTCAGGTCCGTGCGCAGCGGCACGGTGTCCACCATCAGGTCGTCGGTGAACATCCCGGTCGACTTCACGACGCTGCCGTCGGGTCGCACGACCGCGCTCACCCCGCTGATCGCCGCGACGACGACCGCGCGGCCGTGCTCGATCGCGCGCAGGCGGGCCATGCCGAGCTGCTGGTAGGTCATCTCGCCGGGACCGTACCAGGCGTTGTTCGTCGGCACGACCAGGAGCTGGGCGCCGTCGGCCGCGCTCTCGCGCAGCACGTAGTCGTACGCGACCTCGTAGCAGATGCCGACGCCCACGCGGGTGCCCGCGATGTCGAGCACGCCGGGTCGCGTGCCCGCGTCGAGGTCGGGCTGGTCGGCGAACGGGGTGAAGATCCGGGCGAGCGGGCGCAGCGGGATGTGCTCGGCGAACGGCACGAGCTCCTGCTTCGCGTACGACTCGCCCGCCCCGGTCGCCGGGTCCCAGGCGATGACGGCGTTCTGGTTGTCGCGCAGCGCGCTGACGAGGGTCGGCACGCCGAGGTCGGCGATGGCGGCGTCGAGCACCGGGTCGCGGTCGCGGGTGCGGGTCGCGCTTTCCGGCCACACCGCCAGGTCCGGCTTCGGCAGGGCGCCGCCGCGGACCAGCGCGGCCAGCTCCGCGGTCTTGCGCAGGTGGTTCTCCCGCAGGGTGGCGCCTTCGGAGAGCAGGCCGAGGCCGACGTCCGGCGCGTTGCCCTGCACGACCGCGACGGTCTTCTGCCCGGTCTGCGGCTCGATCGCGATCAGCAGGCCGACGGCGAGCGCGGCGACGACCGGCACGAGCGCCCAGGCGCGGGTCCAGCGCGGGAACCAGGCGGCCAGGCCGAACCCGGTGAACACCACCGCGAACGTCACCAGCGGCGCTCCCCCGAGCACGGCCAGGCGCGCGAACGGCCCGTCGACCTGCCCGAACGCGACCCGGCCCCACGGGAAGCCGTTGAACGGGATCAGTCCCCGCAGGGTCTCCTGCAGCACGAACAGCAGCGCCGCCCACACCGGAGCCGCCGGCAGCCGGCCGACCAGTGGGAACAACGCGCAGACACCGCAGATGAACAACGCCATCAACGCACTGAGCACGAGCCACGGCCACGGCCCGAAGTCGTCGCCCAGGAAGTGCTGGATCCACCACAGGTGCGGCAGGAAGAACGCGAGCCCGAACGTGAACCCGAGGCCTGCCGACCGCCGGGCGCCCGCGCCCTTCAGCGCCAGCCAGAACACCACGAACGCGGGCACGGCGAGCCACCAGAGCGTTCGCGGCGGGAAGCTCAGGGCCAGTGCGCCACCGGCCAGCGCGGCGGCGCCGTACCGCGCGAGATCAGGCCGCCGCAACGGACACCCTCGCCCGGCGCAGGACGAGGTGCGCGCCGGCCACGAGGCCGATCCCCACGACGTAAGCCGCGACCAGCTCGGGCACCCGGCCCGCGAAGTTGCCCGCGAGCGGCGGCACCAGCAGCGCGAACACCCCGGCGAGCACGGCGACGCGGGTGCGCCACGTCCCCACCGGCAGGCACGCGGCCAGCGGCAGCACGGCCCACAGCAGGTACCACGGCTGGATCACCGGCCCCAGCACCACGATCAGGCTCATCATCAACCCCAGCGACATCACCTCGGAGACCCCGCCGCGCAGCTGCCGGTGCACCACCGCCGCCACGCCGCACAGGATCAGCACGAGCCCCGCGATCCGTGCCGAGGAAATCATCGCCTGCCCGGTCTCCGGCCCGAACACCGCACCCGCCAGGTAGCCCGGCCAGTTGGTCGGCGCCATCCAGCTGTTCACCTTGGACGGTGTGCCGAGCGCCCGCACCCAGCCGAAGCCCGACCCGCCGGCGAGCGACGTCACGACCGCCACCACCGCGGCGGCCACGACCATGGCGCACCCGGAGGCGACGAACCGGAACCAGCCGCCGCCGAGCCTGCGGGCCAGCGCCGTGCCGACGACCGCGAGCGCCACCAGGGCGGGCAGCTTCACCTGCGCGCCCAGCCCGATCAGCACCACACCGGCCGTGTACTGCCACCACTTCAGCTCGGGAAGTGCCTGCAGCGCGACGACAGTGCCCGAGAGCATGAGGCCGAGCATCAGTGCGTCGTTGTGGACACCGCCGACGAGGTGCCACAGCACCAACGGGTTCATCACGCCGAGCCACAACGCCGTGCGCTCCTCGACGCCCGCCATCGCCGCCAGCTTCGGCACCGCCCACACGACGAGCAGCAGGCCGAGCACGGCGGTGAACCGGTGCAGCCCGATGCCCAGCGCCGGGTTGCCGCCGGTGATCTCCGTGATCGCCCGTTCGACGGTGCTGAACAACGGCCCGTACGGCGACGGCGTCTCCCGCCAGTACACGCCGACGCGGGCCACGGCCTCCGCGCTCGCGCCCACGGCGGGGCTGACCGCGTTGGGGTCGAGGCCGTTCGCGGCTACCTCGCCCTGGGCCAGGTAGCTGTAGACGTCCATGCTGAACAGCGGAGGGGCCACCAGCAGCGGCGCGCACCACCAGGCCAGCGTCCGGCGCAGCCAGTGCGGGTCCGCCCCGGTGCGGCCGAGCAGCGCCCACGTCAGCACGACGAGTCCCGCCCCCGCGATCGCCGCGCCCAGCGCCACCGCGCCACCGGTTCTGACCTGCACGGCCCACGCCCCGGCGGTGAGCAGGAGCGCACCGCCGAAACCCGTCCAGCGCACCAGGTCCGGGGTTCCGGCGGCCGTGGGGGTCTCGACCGCGGTCGGCCAGCGGTAGGTGACGGTCTGCACGGGAGAGACAGTGCTTTCCGGACGGATCGTCACGCGTCCGACCGTGGTCGCGTTCTCCCGTACTACTTCAGGATGATCTTTTGAATTCCGGCCGCGCGACTCAACTTCCGGCGAAGTCGTGCGTCATCCACACGGTGCCCTTGGCGTCGCGGATCACCACGATGCCGATGCGGGTGGACGACTTGCTCAGGATGTTCTTGCGGTGGCCGTCGTTGGGCGGCTTCTCGTCGATCATGCCCTGGGTGAGGCCGAGAGCCATCTTGGAGATCGCCTCGACGTTGTCCTTGACCGGGCCGCCCATGCCGACGTTCTCCGCGACCGAGCTCCACTTCACGCCCGCGGCGGTGCTGCGCTCCCCCAGCCCGCTCTCGCCGGGGCACTGGTGCGACAGGCCGCAGCCGTTGCTCATCATCGCCCTGGTGTGCCGGTCGGCGGCGGTGACGAGCGCGGGGTCGACCGTCAGCGGCGGCAGGCCCTCGCGGGCCCTGGTCTCGTTGATCAGCGCGAGGACGCGTTCTTCCGGCGTGGCGACCTTCGGGGGTTCGGGCGTCGTCGTGGTGGTCGTCGTCGTGGTCGTGCTGCTGGGAGCCGAGGACGGCGCGCTCGACGACGCGGACGTGGACTCGGGCGCCTGCGACGAGGAGGTGGAGAGCGCGAGGCCCTGGGTGGTGGGCGGCCCCGCGACGGCGGCCGGCGGGTCGGAGGGCAGCAGCACGACCGCGCCCACCACCCCGACCAGCGCGCACACCGCGACCGCGCCCGCTGCCACGAGCACCGGCTTGGCGGCGAGCTTCGCGAACACGCCGGCGGGTTCGGCGAGGTGGCTCGCGGGGCCGGCGGGGTCGGCCAGGTGGCCCGCGGGTGCCAGTTCGGCCGCGTGCGCCACGAGGTCGGGGGTGACGTCGGCGAGGCTCTCCAGCAACCGGGGCAGGTAGGCGGCCGGGACCACGAGCAACGCGGCGCCGGTCAGGATGCGCTCGACCGGCATCGCGTCGTCCACGCCGCGCCCGCAGCGGCCGCAGTCGTCGACGTGCCGCAGGAGCCGCTTGCGCCACAACGGGCTCGGCTCGCCGTTCCAGCCCTGCGCGGCCCGGTCGAGGCCCGCGCAGCGCGGTTCCATCGACAACGCCCGCACGAGGTGGCGGATCGTCTCCAGCCTGCCCTTGAGCCGGCTGACCCGGACGGTCACCGCGTGCGCGCCGAGGTCGAGCGCGTCGGTGACCTCGGAGCGGGTGAGCTGCCCGACGCGTTCGAGCGTCCACAGCGCGAGCAGTTCGCGGTCGGCCGGGTCGAGCCAGCGCGCGGCCTCGTCGACCTCCCGGCGCTGCTGGGCGAAGTGCAGCCGCGACAGCGCGGTCTCGACGAACTCGGCGCCGGGGTCGGCCCGGTCGTACTCCTCGAGCGGTGCCGGCGCCAGGTCGCGGCGGCGGTAGTGCTCGCGGACCTGGTTGATCGTGACGGCGACCAGCCACGAGCGGAACCGGTCGGGTTCCCGCAGCGCGTCGATGCCGCGGATCACGCGGACCATCGTCTCCTGCACGACGTCGTCGACGTCGGAATCGGCGTGCAGCGCCCGACCGGCGACGTTGTAGACCAGGGGTAGGGAACCCGTGACCACGGCGTCGAGCGCCGTCCGATCACCGGTCCGCGCGGCCTGCACCTGCTCCGCGTCCACCTGCCCCAGCCACTCCCGACCCGTCACTTCCGCACCCTTCGCCGACCGAGTTCCTCTACGCCATGGGAGACCGGCGAGTCTCACGTCAGGTCACAGAAACCGGGTCGGAAGGTGACCGGGGTCACACGGCGACGACCGCCACTCCGGTGCGTCCGCCGTCGACGTCCAGCACGACGCCGTGCACGAACTCCGCGTCGTCGGAGGCCAGGTAGACGGCCGCGGCGGCGATGGCGTCCGGGTGCCCGGACCGGCCGGCGGGCGTGCCGCGCATCATCACGTCGGCCTGCGCGCGGATGGTCTCGTCCCAGTCCGCCGAGGCGATGACGCCGGGCGAGATGGCGTTGACCCGGATGCCCTGCGGGCCGAACTCCGAGGCCCAGGCGCGGGTGAGCGTCTCCATCGCGCCCTTGCTGGTGCTGTAGATCGACCCGCTCGGGACACCGAGCCGGGTGATCCACGAGCCGAGGTTGAGGACCACGCCGCCGCCCGCGTCGATCATGGCCGGGGCGAGGGCCTGGGTGAGGAAGAAGGGCGCCTTGACGTTCACGCCGAAGACGCGGTCGAACGTCTCCTCGTCCGTGGTCGGGGTCGTGGACGGCGGGTAGATGCCCGCGTTGTTCACGAGGACGTCGACGCGGCCGCCCAGCAGCTCGGAGGCCTCGGTGGCGAGCGCGCGGCTCGCGGCGGGCGAGCCGTCGAGGTCGGCGCGGACGAAGTCGGCCTTGCCGCCGTTCGCGCGGATCTGCTCGACCACCTCCGCTCCCCTGGCCTCGTCGCGCCCGGAGACCACGACGTGCGCGCCCTCCCGCCCGTAGGCGAGCGCGATCGAGCGGCCGATGTTGCTGGTGGAACCGGTGATGAGAGCGGTCTTGCCCTGCAGTCGCTGTGTCATGTCCTCGAAGCTACGAGCACTTTTTTGGACCAGCAAGTCCAGAAAACCTAGCCCCGCAGGTGGTCGATCAGCGTGTCGAGCACCGCCTCCAGGTGCGTGACGCTGCCGGTGTTCAGCAGCACCAGGACCCCGCCCTGGACGCCCGCGATGAACGCGGCGGAGACCCGGTCGGGGTCGAGGGACGCGCGCACCAGGCCGGAGGCCTGCATGTCGGCGATCCCCTTGCGCACGTGGGCCTGCCACTGGCCGAGCAGCGTGGCGATCACCTCCTGCGCGCCGGGCGTGCCGCCGACCTGCCCCATCAGCGTGCCGAGCGGGCAGTGGCGCCCCTGCGCGCGGTACCGGGCCACGACGGAGTCGCGCCACCGCTCCCAGGCCGCCCACGAGGTGAGCGCGCCGAGGTGGGGTTGCTGGTCGTCGAGCACGCGGTCGGCCTCGTGGCGGGCCACGGCGAGGAAGAGCTCCTCCTTGCCGTCCGGGAAGTAGTGGAAGATCTGGCTCTTGCTGGTGCCGGTGATCGCCCGGATGTCGTCCAGCGTCACGCCCGCGGGCTCGTCGCTGCGCAGGTGGGCCGCGGCGCCCTCGATGATCCGCTGCCGGGTCGCGCGCCCCTTCGTCGTCAGTGCCATGCGCCCAGAGTAGGTTTTCTGGACCAGCGGGTCCACTGTGGTTGACTGGGGCCATGCTGCCTTGGGAGGGACCGCTCGCCGGCCGGCTGGACCGGCGCACCGTCGAGTCGGCGCTGCTGCGCGACAACCCACTGGGCGACCCGCACGAGCGGCCGGTGTGGGTGTACGTGCCGCCGGGCTACGACTCCGGCGCCGAGCGCTACCCCGCCGTGTACGTGATCCAGGGCTACACCGGGCACGTGGCGATGTGGGCGAACCGCACGCCGTTCCGCCAGCCGTTCCTCGAGACGGCCGACGCGGTGTTCGCGGGCGGCGCCCCCGGCTGCGTCGTCGTCTACGTCGACGCGTGGACCTCGTACGGCGGCTCGCAGTTCGTCGACTCCCCCGGCACCGGCCGCTACCACTCCTACCTGTGCGACGAGGTCGTGCCGTGGGTCGACGCGCACTACCGCACGATCCCGGACCGCGAGTCGCGGGCGATCGCCGGCAAGTCGTCGGGCGGGTTCGGCGCGATGATCACGCCGATGCTGCGGCCGGACCTGTTCGGCGCGCTGGCCACGCACGCGGGCGACGCGCTGTACGAGCTCTGCTACCTCGCGGACTTCGGCAAGGCCGCGAGAGCGTTGCGCGGCTACGACCACGACGTCCAGGCGTGGTGGGCGGACTTCCGGTCCCGGACGGCGTTCACCAAGCCGGAGGACGTGGACCTGCTCGGGCTGCTGGGCGTGGCCGCGTGCTTCTCGGCCGACGACGACGGCACGCCGCGACTGCCGTTCGACCCGCTCACCGGCGCACCCGTTCCCGAGCTGTGGCAGCGCTGGCTCGACTGGGACCCGGTCCTGATGGTCGCCGGCCACGCCGACGCGGTCCGGTCGCTGCGGGCCGTGTGGATCGACGCGGGCACCAGGGACGAGTACTACCTCGACCTCGGCGCCCAGGCGTTCCGCCGGGAGATCGCGGCGGCCGGGCTGCGGGACGAGCGGGTGCACTTCGAGCTGTTCGACGCGGGCCACGGCGGGATCGACTTCCGCTATCCGCTCTCGCTGGAGTGGCTCGCGGCTAGGCTGGCTCGATGATCCGTGAAGTCATGCTCCGGCCCGTCGAGGACGCCGATTTCGACGCCCTCTTCGAGTTCATGAGAGACCCGGAATCCGTTGCCATGGCGGCGTTCACGGCCGAGAACCCGGACGACCGGCCGGCGTTCGACGCGTGGCTGAGCCGCAACCTCGCGAACCCGGAGACCACGAACCGGGCGATCGTCGGGGACGGGCGGGTCGTCGGCCTGATCGCGAGCTTCGTGATCGAGGGCGACACGGAGATCACCTACTGGGTCGACCGGGAGGTGTGGGGGCAGGGCGTGGCCGGGCGGGCGGTCGCGTTGCTGCTGCGGGAGGTCACGGTGCGGCCGCTGCACGCCCGTGCCGCGAGCGACAACGCGGGCTCGCTGCGGGTGCTGACCAGGGCGGGGTTCCAGGTCGTGGGCACCGACAGCGGCTACGCGGCGGGACGGAAGGCCGAGGTCGAGGAGACCGTCCTCGTCCTCAGCTGACGAACTTCTCCGTGCCCAGCACGCCGAGCAGCTGGATCTTCTCGAACGCCTCGGTGCGCGGCGGCGCGGTCAGCACCAGCAGCGCCTGCGACTGGTCCTCGGTGAACAGCGCCTGGCAGTCCACCTCGATCTCGCCGAGCTGCGGGTGGATCAGCACCTTGTGGTCCTCGTAGCGCTTCGCGACCTCGTGCCGTTCCCAGAGCTCGGCGAACTCCGCACTCTCCTTGCGCAGCGCGCGGACCAGCTCGCCCGCGCGGGACCGCTCGCCCATCGAGGCGTAGGCGGCGCGCAGGTTCGCGACCTGGGTGCGGCTCTGCCGGTCGCGGTCGTGCTCGGGGTACATCAGCCGTTCGTCCGGGTTCGTGAACCAGCGGTAGATCCCGCTGCGCGCCAGGCCCGTGAAGCGCGAGGAGTCGCCGTAGAGCGCCTCGGCGAACCTGTTCTGCACCAGCACCTCGCCGAGGTTCGACAGGACCAGCGCGGGGGTGTCGTCGAGCCGGTCGAGCACCCGTTGCAGCGCCGGGGCCACGTGCGTCGAGGTGGCCCGGGGCGAGGGGGCGTTGCGCCCGGCGACGCGGAACAGGTAGTCGCGTTCGTCGTCGCTCAGCCGCAGGGCGCGGGCCAGGGCGGCCAGCATCTGCTCGCTCGGCTGCGGGCCGCGTTGCTGCTCCAGGCGCGTGTAGTAGTCGGTCGACATGGCGGCGAGCGCCGCGACCTCCTCGCGCCGCAACCCCGGCGCCCGCCTGCGCGCGCCGACCGGCAGGCCGACGTCCTCCGGCCTGAGCTCCTCCCGGCGGCGCCGGAGGAATCCCGCGAGTTCCACCCGATCCATGCACCCCAGTATCCGGGGTCTCGCGGCGGGAACCAGGGATCGCCGATCCCCCGACAAGAGCTCTCTGCCGCAACTCCGCGCGACGGCAGAAGCTCGGTGCCATGGACATCACCGGAAACACCGTCTTCATCCCCGGCGCCACCAGCGGCATCGGCCTGGCGCTCGCCCTCGCGCTGCGGGAGCGCGGCAACACCGTGGTCGTGGGCGGCCGGCGCACCGAGCTGCTCGAGCAGATCGCCGCCGAGCACCCCGGTGTCGAGACCGTCCGGATCGACACCGCCGACCCCGCGAGCATCGAGGCCGCCGCCAAGGACGTCATCGCGCGCTTCCCGTCGATCAACGTGCTGATCACGATGGCGGGCGTCATGCGCGCCGAGGACTGGCACCGCCCCGAGTCGTTCCTGGACTCCGCCGAGGGCATCGTCACGACCAACGTGCTGGGCCCGGTCCGGCTGATCGCCGCGTTCGTCGAGCACTTCCAGACGCTGCCGGACGCCACGATCATGACCGTCTCGTCCGGACTCGCGTTCACGCCGTTGAAGATCACGCCGAGCTACAACGCGTCCAAGGCCTTCGTCCACATGCTCAGCGAGACCCTGCGCCTGCAGCTCGCCGACACGGCGGTGAAGGTCGTGGAGCTGGAGCCGCCGGCCGTGCGGACCGACCTGATGCCGGGCCACGCCGAGAACGAGCACGCCATGCCGCTCGACGAGTACATCGCCGAGGTCGTGGGCATCATCGAGACGCAGCCCGACGTCCGCGAGATCCAGGTCGAGCGGGTGAAGTTCCTGCGCTACGGCGAGGCGCGCGGCGACTACGACCAGGTCGTCGCCGCGCTCAACGGCTGATCCCGGACCGTCAGAGGGTCTGCGCGAACTCCCGGAAGGTCACCGGTTCGCGGCCGATCAGCAGCGCCAGCGCCGCCCGGTCCGCCGCCATCGTCGACCCGTGCTCCGCGACCCGCCGGGCGACCGACGTGATGTGCCCGGCCATGTCCGGGTTCACCACGTCGTCCACTTCGGACAGCGCCACCAGTTCGCGGTGCCACCGCTCGGCCGAGACCGGTTCGAACCGCACGGGCCGGCCGAACCGCTCGGCGAGCACCGCCGCGATCTCGTGGTGGCTCAGCTCCTCCGCGCCGACCGGGTAGCAGACCGGCGCGGTGAACCGGTCCGGGTGCAGCAGCGCCGCCACGGCCAGCTCCGCCGCGTCCGCGCCGTTGATCCACGCGACCGGGCCGTCGCCGAAGCAGTTGCGGATCACGCCCTCCTCGCGGACCGACCTCCCGTGCAGGGCCGGGACGTTCTCGTGGAACGCCGCCGCGACGCGCAGCACCAGCACGTCGAGCCCGGCCCACTGCAGGACCTCCTCGGCGAGCCACTGGTCCCGCCCGCGCGGGCTGGGGTGGCCGGGGTGCGCCGGTCCCATCGACATCACGACCGTGCGTGGTGCCGTGCCGGATTCCCTTGCGGCGGCGGCGAAGTTGGCCGCCGCCGCGATCACCCCGGCGTCGATCGGGTAGGTGAAGTAGACCTGCTCGACGTCCCGCAACGCCGGCACGATGCTCCGGCGGTCCCGCAGGTCGCCGAGCACCACCTCCGCGCCGAGCGCTTCGAGGGCCTCGGTGCGACCGCTGCGCGAGCGGGCGAGCACGCGGACGTCCCCGCCCTCCTCGCGCAGCCTCCGCACCACGTGCGCGCCGGTGCCGCCGTGTCGTCCGGTGGCACCGGTGACGAGAATCTTGTTCAACTCTTCTCCTCCGCGAGGATCAGGCAGGTGCTCGTCGCGGTGGCCAGCAGGCGTCCGGCTCCGTCGACGAGGCGTGCTTCGGCGAGCGCGGTCCGCCTGCCCTGCTGGACAACGGATCCGACGCAGGTGACGGTGCCGGTGTCCGTCGTGATCGGACGGAGGAACCGCACGGCGAGGTCGAGGCTCGTGTAGCCGGTGCCGGCGGGCAGCGTCGAGTGCACCGCGCACCCCGCCGCCGTGTCGAGCATGGTCGCGTGCACGCCGCCGTGCACCGAGCCGATCGGGTTGTAGTGGAACTCGGCGGGTTCGAAGGTGAACACGACCGAGCCCTTGTCCGCGGACACCATCCGCGCGCCGATCAGCTCGGCGATCGGCGGCGGTGGGATCTCGCCGGACGCGATGGCGCGCAGGAGGTCGAGCCCCGGCGTGGTCCGGGCGAGCGTGGCGGTCTGGCCTGGATCCGCCCAGGTGACGGTGCGCTGGCGTTCGGTCGTCATCAGGCGGCCACGGTGCCCTTCATCAGCCAGTGCGGACCCTCGGCGTACGCGCTCGCCTCGGCGAAGAACGCGCCGAAGTGCGGACCGCCCGCGTGGGCCTGGAACGCCTCGACGTCGGCGTAGGTCTCGTTGAGGTAGAAGAGGTTCGGGTCGTCCTCGTCCACGATCACCTCGAACCGCAGCGAGCCCGGTTCGGTCGCGAGGGAGTCCTCGGCGGTCCTGCGGGCGATCTTCACGAAGTCCTCCCGGTGCGCAGGCTGGACGGTGAACGACACCAGGAACTGGTACATGGCGGAGACCTCTCTCGTCGGGTAGTTCATTCACTGAACTAGCCGTACGGTAGCACGCCAGTTCAGTGAATGAACTACAGTGGGAGCCATGGCACTGCCCAGCACCTACGCGGACCGCAACTGCTCGCTGGCGCGCTCGCTGGAGATCGTCGGCGAGCGCTGGACGCTGCTGATCGTCCGCGACGCGTTCTTCGGGATCCGCCGGTTCGGCGACTTCGCGACCCAGCTCGGCATCCCGCGCGCCGTCCTGACCACCCGCCTGAGGTTCCTCGTGCAGGAGGGCGTGCTCGACCACACCGACGGCGAGTACGTGTTGACCGCCAAGGGGATCGGGCTCTGGCCGGTGATGCGCGCGATGATGGCGTGGGGCGACGAGCACTATTCCCCCGGCGGCGACAAGCGCACGTTCCGGCACGAGGCCGACGGCGGCCGCCTCGACGGTGCGAGCCGCTGCTCGGTCTGCGGCGAGGTCGTCCCGCCCGCCGACGTCACCATCGAACCGGGCCCGGGCTACGACCCCGACACCGCGAACGCCGATCCGGTGTCGGCCTCGCTGACCACCCCGCACCGTCTGCTGGAGCCGCTGTCGTGAACCCGCTCGACCACGTCGTCCGCTCGGCGCTGACCGGACCGCACGCGCACTTCGCCGAGCGCAAGGGCGAGGTGCTGCGCTACCCGGCCGACATGTCGCCGTTCGTCGCACTGCCGGACGAACCGACCGGGGCGGACTGGCTCGACCTCGCGGCACTCGCCCCGCGCGCCCTGGTCACGGGCCTCACCCCGCCCGACGGGTGGCAGGTCGAGAACCGCCTGCCGCTGCTGCAGCACGTCGGCGACGACGTCGTGGCGGCACCGGAACCCGCGGCGGTCCGCCTGACCACCGCGGACGTGCCGGAGATGATCGCGCTGGCCGAGCTCACCCGCCCCGGTCCGTTCCTGGCCCGCACCATCGAGATGGGCACGTACCTCGGCGTGCGCCACGAGGGCCGGCTGGTCGCGATGGCGGGCGAGCGGATGCGCGTCCCCGGCCACACCGAGATCAGCGCCGTCTGCACGCATCCGGACGCGCGTGGCCAGGCGCTGGGCACGCGGTTGCTGCTGGCCGTCGCGCACGGCATCCGGGAGCGCGGCGAGACGCCGTTCCTGCACGTGCTCGCGTCCAACACCGGTGCGATCCGGCTGTACGAGAAACTGGGGTTCCGCCTACGCCTCGAGACGGAACTCCTCGTCGCCGTCGCGCCGGTAGGTTGAGCACATGCCACAGATCACCGTCGAGTACTCCGCCGAACTGGGCGACGGCTTCGACCGCCGCGGTTTCGCGCTCGCCCTGCACCGGACCGTCGGGCCACTGGTGAGCGCGGAGGTGGCGGCGTTCAAGACGCGGTTCCGCCGGATCGAGGAGTCGGTCATCGGCGACGGCTCCCCCGCAGCGATGGTCCACATCCGGGTCGGGCTGCTCCAGGGTCGGCCGGTCGAGCTCAAGCAGGAGGTCGGGCAGGTGGTGATCGGGCTCGCGCGCGACCACCTCAAGCCCGTGGAGGGACTGCCGACCCAGGTGTCGCTGGAGGTCCACGACATGGACCGCGAGCAGTACCAGAAGATCGTCCTCTAAGGCAGGATCCCGGCCGCGCTGGTGCAGTACTGCCAGAACGCGACCACGTCCTCGGGCTTCTCGCCGGTGGTGGGCAGCACGTGGGTGGGGCGTTCCCGGCGGTCGTGCCAGAAGCGTCCGGGTGCGGGGTTGGTCGCGGCCAGCCAGACGACCGTGTCGGCGCCTTCCTCCGGGGTGCGGAGGAAGGCCCTGGTCAGGCGGTGGAACCCCGGCAGCGACCCGGCGACGCCCGGCGTGTCGGCCCAGCCGGGGTGCATGCCGTGCACCTTGATGCCGTCCTGGGCGTAGCGCTCGGTCAGCAACGGCACGAGCACGACCTGCATGCGTTTCGTGCGCGCGTAGGCGGTCGCGCCCTTGTAGGTGCCCTCGCGGTACTCGGGGTCGTCGGCGCGCAGGCGCTGCGTGTACATGCCGCCGGACGAGACGAACACGACGCGCGGGTCCGGCGCGGCCGCGAGCTTCGCGCGCAGCAGGTCGGTCAGCAGCAGCGGGCCGAGGACGTGCGTGGCGAACGTGAGCTCGTGGCCGGCGCCGGTCTCGATCCGCTTCTCCGGCAGGACCCCGGCGTTGTGCACCAGGACGTCCAGCCGGTCGATCTCGGCGGCGAACCGGCGCACGGAGTCCAGGTCCGACAGGTCGCAGAGCCGCACCTCGACGGTCGCCCCCGGCACCGCCGCCGTGATCTCGGCGCGCGCCGCCTCGCCCTTGCGCTCGTCGCGCACCACCAGCACGACGTCCGCGCCGAGCTGCGCGAGCCCCAGCGCCGTGGCCTGGCCGATGCCGGAGCCGGCGCCGGTCACGACGGCCCTGGCGCCGCGCAGCGCGTCCGGCGCGGGGTCGGTCCAGCTCCCGCGCCGCAGGCGGTAGCCCAGCCTCGAGTAGCCGGGTACGACGAGCCGGTCCGCGATGGTGTCGAGCACGGTGGTCACCTCTGGTGTTCGTCAGCCGTACCGCAGCGGTTTCCTCGCGGGCTCCGCGAGCACACGTGACGCGAGCCACGCGAGGCCGTCGGCGGTGGCGGCGGGGGTGCCGGTCGGCTGGACGACGTGGCTGAGCACCGTGCGGGTCATGAGGTCGATCAGCACGTCGATCTGCTCGCCGCTCAGGCCGGTCCGGTACGCCTCGACGCGGGCCGCGAGCATCGCCTTCACCTCAACCAGCAGGGTCTCGGCCTGGGTGGTGAGCAGCGGGACCAGCTCGGTGTCGGCGCCGTGCGTCGCGGAGGCGATGGCGCGGACCAGGAGGTTGCCCTTCGCGAGGTCGAGGACGTCGCGGACGGCGTCGTGGATCGCCTCGACCAGGTCGGCGGGGTGGCGGTCGAACGCGGCGCCGATCGCCGTGAGGAACCGGCCGAGCTCGTGCGCGAGCATGGCGTCGGCGAGCGCGTTCTTCGAGCCGATCTCGTTGTAGACGGTCTGACGGCTGACGCCGACCTGCTCGGCGAGCCGCGTCATGGTGACCGCGGCCCAGCCGTCGCGGGCGGTCATCTCGATCGCCGTCTCGACGATCGGCTGCCGGCGACCGGCCGCCGCTTCCGATGTCCCGCCCATGCCCGTGATCCTAGGCGGACGTCACGCGGCCCGGCGCGACGAAGTCGATCTTTTCGCGCACGCCGCAGTCCGGGCAGCACCACGAGTCGGGGATGTCCGCCCACGCCGTGCCGGCCGGGAAGCCCTCACGCGGATCGCCGGTCCTCTCGTCGTAGACGTACCCGCAGCCGGGGCACATGCCGCCCGCGGTCGCATCGCCCCGGCTGTCCGCCTCGACGATCTCGGTGGTGCCGGTACCGCCGTGACGGGCGAGCACCTTCGCGCGCTTGGCCGGCTGGATGTTGGCGAGGCCGATGTCGCCGCCGAAGTGGGCCTTCACCCTCGGGTCCATGACGCGCCGCCACACGGGCGGCACCAGGGCCAGCAGGATCATGCCCGCGTAGCCGGTCGGCAGCACCGGGGACTCCGCGAAGTCGCGCAGCGTCTGGTAGCGCCGGGTCGGGTTGGCGTGGTGGTCGCTGTGCCGCTGCAGGTGGTAGAGCAGGACGTTCGTGGCGATGTTGTTGGAGTTCCAGCTGTGGCTGGGGTCGACGCGCTCGTACCGGCGGCGTCCGGGCGCCCCGACCATCTGCCGCAGCATCCCGTAGTGCTCCATGTAGTTCACGACCTCCAGCAGCGAGAAGCCGATCACCGCCTGCACCAGCAGGTAGGGCAGGATCCCCCAGCCGAGCCACGCGATCATGGCCGTCCACAGCACCGCCGACATGAGCCACGCGTTGAGCACGTCGTTGCCCAGCCGGTACGGATGCCGGTCGCGCCGGGCGTACCGCTTGCGCTCGAGCCGCCACGCCGACGCGACCGACCCGGCGACCGTGCGCGGCCAGAACCGGTAGAAGCTCTCCCCCACACGACTGCTCGCCGGGTCCTCGGGCGTCGCGACCCGCACGTGATGACCGCGGTTGTGCTCGATGTAGAAGTGGCCGTAGAAGCTCTGCGCCAGCGCGATCTTCGACAGCCACCGCTCGTGGCTCTCCTTCTTGTGCCCCAGCTCGTGCGCCGTGTTGATGCCGATGCCGCCGATGCACCCGATCGACACCGCGAGCCCGATCTTGTCGACCACGGCCAGGTCGCCGCGCGCGATCAGCCAGAACGCCGCCACGAACCCGGCGTACTGGATCGGCAGGAACAGGTAGGTGATCCACCGGTAGTAGCGGTCGTTCTCCAGCCGCTCGATCACGTCGTCGGGCGGGTTGGCGCGGTCGAGCCCGGCGACGAGGTCGATCGCCGGGACGATGACCAGCACCACGATCGGGCCGATCCAGAACCACACGCCCCAGCCCGTGGCCGCGTGCAGCCCGATCGCGAGGAACGCCAGGGACGGCACGACCAGCCCCAGCAACCACAGGTACCGCTTGCCGTCCGTCCACTGCTCGGTTGAGCCGACGGGCACCGTTGCCTTCTTGTCGCTCATGCCAACTCCTCCGGGAGGTTGACAGAACGGTAGGACATGTAAAGCGGGTTTGACAACAGCCGCCTATTTGTAAACCGAGTAGAGCACGGTCGCCCGCCGCTTGTAGGCGACGCCCGCGACGCTCACGCACACGGCGACGTCCGGGCACACGGCGTCGAGCGCCGCGGCGATGTCGTGCACGACCCGCTGCGGCGAACTCCCGCGCCACACCACCACCTCGGCCCGGATCTCGGCACCGGGCTCGATCTCGACGGCCTGCACGGCGGGGTGGCACAGGACGGTCTGCTCGACGAGCGAGAGCCGCTCGTCCTCGGACAGGGGCGTGCGCAACTGGACGACTCGATGGCTGCGGCTGGACAACGTGGTGCGCTCCTCGGTGCGGGGTTGTCCACTCAGGACGGTCGCGGGCGCGCGTTCGTCACGCCCGTTCACCGGAAAGTGGTACGCGCGGTTCGATCCCCTGCAACCTCAGGTAGGCGAGCAACGGCTGGGAGTGGCTGTGCAGGTTCGCGACGGGGTAGGCCTGCATCGCGGTGCCGAACTCGGGCAGCGCCCACGTCTCCCCCGGTCTGTCGCTCTCCGGCGCGAGGTAGCAGTCCGGTCCAGACAGAGTGCCGCTCCACACGTCCGGATAGGCGGCCGTGTGCGCGTGCAGCGTCATGCGCCGCCACTCGTCCCACGCCAAGTCCGGGTCGTATCTGGAGGCCGCCCACACGAGGGTCATGTTGACGGAGAACCACACCTGGCCGTCCTCGCGGTGCCGCGCGCCCAGCGGCGAGCCGGCCCGGCAGGTCTCGTCGATCGTGCGCAGCAACGCGCGTGCTTGGTCTCCAGTCGCGGCGCCGCAGAGGATCGCCCACGGCTGCACCTCCAGCCACAGGTCGTGGTCACCGACGACGGCGCCCGGCCCGTACGCGCGCCGGAACCACCGGCCGTTCCACTCGTCCGCGACCCTCCGCCGCAGGTCTTCGGCCTTGGCGCGCGCTTCGTTCGCGGTGGCGCCGTCGCCCAGCCGCTCGGCAAGTGCCGCGTAGACCGGGAGGACCCAGGCGGCCATGGCGGAGTTCAGCACCGACTCGCCCCGGTCGATCATCACGTCGCGGTCCACTCCGGACTCGGTGATCGCCAGGTCGTTCCAGTCGGCGTTGAGGATGCGGACGTGCCCGTGGTCACCCGTGCCGACGACGTCGGTGAGGAACCTGAATTGGCGCCGCAGGTTTTCGGCCAGCGGGACCGGTTCGGCGCCGTGACACGGGTGGTACGGCACGGGTTCGGCGAACGCGGCCACGTCGCCGGTGGCCGCGGCGTACTCCGCAGCGAGCCAGAGGGCCCAGAGGTTCTGGTCGGAGGGGCGGAAGAGCGTGGTCCACGGCTGCTTGCGGCCGTCGAGCGCGTAGGGCAGGTCGCCGTCCGGGCTGCCCCAGGCGCAGGTGTTGCGCAGGACCGACAGCGCGAGGTCGGGTTCGAGGTGGGCCAGCGGGAGGGCGTGTTGCAGGGGGTCTCTCGCGGCGCCGTTGAAGCCGTGGCGGAAGGAGTAGGCCGAGCCCTGGTCGAGGGTGTGGCCGCCGAGGAGGCCGTCCTGGCAGGCACCGCCGGTGAGGAGGGCCAGGTGCCAGGGGAGTTCGGTGGCCACCTCGGGTGGGGTGGTGGGTGGGAGGGGGTGGATCGGGGTGAGGAGGCGGGCGCGCTGGGCCGCGAGGGTGGAGGCGTAGAGGGTGGCGGGGTCGGTGGGTGCGGTGGCGGGCGATGCCGCGGTGGCCGGGTCCCAGGCGGGGCCGTCCAGCAGCCCGAACCGGAACCACACCACCTCCCGCTCCCCCGGCCCCAACTCCAGCCAGGCCCCCACCCGCAGCACCCCTGCGGTGGTCTCCACCCGCAGCGGCCCGCCTGCGGTCCCCACCCGCTCCCCACCCCACCGCTGCAGCCCCACCACGTCCGGATCCGGCGGCGCCTCCCCCCGCACCGGACCGAACTCCAGGTTCACCTCGCGGGGCCGCACCTCCCACTCCTCGCTGAGCTCCCCGCGCAGCACCTCGTCACCCTGGTTGGTCACGCGGACCCGGATCAGCACCCACGGCACGTCCCCCTCCGGGCACAGCACCGTCCGCTCCACCCCTCCGACGGAGAGCCGGAAGAACGTGGGGCCGAACAGCTTCACCGCCGCCGCGTCCGTCGACACCGCACCGAACCGCGCGATGCCCGTGTGCTCGGCCAGCCACCGGCAGCCCAGGTGCTCGTCCCACACCCCGCAGAGCCCGTCGCTCCCGACGGCCAGGGTCAGGCGGCGGTTGCCGACGTGCACCTGGTGCCGCGACGTCGGCGGGTCGATGATCCGGTCCCACGGCCGGGGGCCTGCCCGGTACTCGAACGCGGGCAGGCCCTCGGCCGTCGTCCACTCCCCGAACGCGCTCACCGGGAAAGCGTTGCGGGAGAAGGGTCACGCGGGCAATCGGCCGATCAGCGCCAGAACCTCCGCCGGCGCTCGGGCTCGGGCGCGTCGCCCACGAACTCGCGCAGCACCTCCAGAGCACGCGCCCACAGGCGGTCCACGTCCCCACCCGCCGTGATCTCCGCCAGCAGGCCGCGCAGGCGGTCGTGCCCGGCGCCGGTGCGGGCGCCGACGAGGATGCCGAGGCGGCTGGCCAGGTCGGCGAGCAGGTCGCGGCGTTCCCACTCGGGCAGTGCCGCGTCCTGTTCCAGGCGCTGGATCTCGCGCGTCACGACGTCGCGCAGGTCGCCCGTGTCCGCGGGCGGCGGCATCTCCGCGGGAGCGGAGACGCGCATGCGCTTCGGTGCGCCGCCGCGCATCATCGGCGCGCCGCCCGGTGCCATCGGCGCGGGAGGCGGCGGGGCACCGAACGCGCCCGCCGGGGCGGCGGCGAAGCTCACCATCGGGGCCGCCATCGGGATGCCCGGCATCTCCCAGCCCGCGGGCTGTTCGACCGGCTGGACGACCCGGTGCACGGTGCCGTCGCCGACGACCCGTTCGTCCACCGCCACGAACGCGGTGAAGCGGCAGAGCACGCCGAACCTCAGCGAGGTCTGCACGATCTGCTGCTCCAGCGTGCGATCGCCTGCGGCGTAACGGTCTTCGAGGTCGCGCAGCGCGGCGCGCGCCCACTGCGCACGGACGGCCGGCGTGTCCTGTGTGAGCACCGGCACCGTCTCCTGCCAGTCCGCGCCGTCGCGGGTGCGGCCGCGCACGACGTACTGCTCCGGCGCGGTGCCGCGGTACCGGCCGGACGCCACCAGCGGCACCCCGGGGTAGATCGCGGTGGGCAGGCGGGGCAGGTCGGAGCCGGGCGAGACCACGACGTCGGTGACGACCGGCGCGCCGATGCGGCGCTGGATGTGCGTCATCGCCTCGTCGAGGCGGTCCTCGCTCTCGACGAGCTCGCAGCGGCCCGCGCCGGCGGCGGCCAGCCTGCCGAGGAAGCCCGCGTTGACGGCGGAGTCGACGCCGACCGCGTGGATCCGCGTGCGGTTGATCAACGGGCTGATGTCGCGCAGCATCTGGTCCTCGTTGCCGACCTGGCCGTCGGTGACGAGCACGAGGACGGGATCGCGGTCCGAGGCGGCGTCGGCGAGCAGTGCGAAGCCCTGGCGCAGTGGTTCGTACATCTCGGTGCCGCCGCGCGCCTGCACCCCCGCGAGGTGCTCGACGGCGCGGAAGCGGTGCCGGTCGGTGCCCGTGACCAGGGCGGAACCGAGGTCTCCCGGCCGTTCCACGCGGTCGTCGAAGGTGATCACGGAGAACGTGTCGTCCGCGGTCAGCGTGTCGACGATGCGGGCGGCGGCGCGCCGGGCCGCGACCATCTTCCAGCCCGACATGCTGCCGGAGCGGTCGAGCAGCAACACGACGTCGCGCGGCCGGACCGGCGACGACGGCTCGGGAGGCAGCACGGTCAGCTGGTAGGTGCCCTCGTCGCCGTCCTCGTCCGGCACGCAGACGACCGCGGACGTGCCACCCTCGTACGCCAGGCGCAGCACGAAGTCGCGGTCGACCCGCTCCCCCGGCCGGATCGACACGGTGGTGCCATCGGTGACCACGGTGTGCAGGCTCGACCGAACCTCGCCCAGCGTGAGCCCGGCCGGGTCGACGGCCACGGTGATCCCCAGCCGCACGGGGTTCGGGAAACCGGGCAGCAGCACCGGCGGCGTGATCCGCGAGGCGTCCGGCACCAGGTCCGTGTCCTGCGCGTGCCCGTCGCCGACGGACGGCCCCGGCAGCGCCGTGCCCGGCACGTACCGGGGCGCCACCACGAGCGGGAACCGGAACGTGGCCGCGCCGTCCTCGAACACCAGCGGCCCGACCGTGGTGAGCTCGACCGTCACCCGCTCGCCCGCGGGGATGTTGCCCACGCGCATGGTGAAGACGTCCGACCGCTCCTCCTCCACGATCGACGCCCGCTTGCCCGCCGCGATCGCGTCGTCGTAGGTCTGCCGGGCCTGCGCGCGCTCCTGCAGGTCGGCCTCCACGGTGCGGTCGCCGGCCGTCATCTTCATGCCGGTGACGGCGGCGCGGTCCGGCAGCGGGAACACGTAGGTGGCTTCGAGCGCGGTGTCGAAGGTGTTGACGAACCCGGCCGTCAGCACGGTTCTGCCGACCAGACCGGTGACCGAGGCGCGCACGTCGAGGCGCTCGAGCGGCAGGTTGCCGCGTTCGGTGCGCAGCGCGCCGACACCCGCGTCCTCGGTCGTCCGGCCGATGCGGTCGGCTTCGACGGCCTTCATCGGGGCGACGGAGAAGGTCATGGGGTTTCCCTTTCGTTGAGCAGGCCGCGGGCGGCGAGCAGGTCGAGCAGTGGCCGGGCGGCGGCGGCGATGGCCGCGCGGTCGGCGTCGGTCGGTGTCCCCGGCACGAGGACGACGGCGCCGCCGCCAAGCGCGACGCCGTTGAGCGCGAACGCCTCGGCAGGTGGGGCGGGTGGGGCGACTGCTGGTGGGGCGGGTGCGTCCACTGGCACCGGCGCTGCCGCAGGTGCCGCGGGCGCGGCCCAGAACCTCGGCCGTACAGCCTCCGGCGGCGGCGCCTCACCCGACGCGAGCAGGTGCTCCGGCACGCGGGCGATCGTCGCGAGCGCCGTCTCGGTGGCGCCCGCCAGTTCGGTCTGGATCTCGGCCAGCGTCCTCCCCTGCGACTGGAGCCTCTTGACCGCCACCAGCTGGAGCAGGTGGCGCTTCTCGTACAACGCGGTGCGGCCGCGCATGGCCGACGGTCTGTCGACCAGGCCCGTCGTCGCGTACCAGCGGACGGCCCGCCGATCGGGCACGTCCCGGACGCGGCCGTTGGGCGCGCCCGAGTACTCCGCCGTCAACGCGGCGGAGACGCGGTCCAGCAGTTCGTCGAGCGTCCACACCACTCGATAGTGACACTGCAACCGTGACAGTGTCAACGTCGAAAACCTGATGATGTTCACGCCCGGTAGCCGGGTAGGGTCCTGCGGGTCCGCGTGCCCCCTGTACACCCCCGACGAAGACGGAGAGCACGAGTGATCACGGACGAGGCCGGCGGCAAGACCGGCCACGACGCCGAGTTGGCACGTCTCAAGACCAAGAAGGCGCAGATCGTGTACGCGCTGGAGCACCTGCCGCGTGGCAGCACGGTCGAAGACGTCCGCCGCTGGTTGAGCAAGCAGGGCCAGGTCGTGCCGAGCCGGCAGCACGCCACCCCGATCGTGAACGACTGGCGCGCCCGCAACGGCGTGACGGACACGGCGGGTCACGTGCTGCTGACGCCCGAGCTGATCGCGAAGCTCGACGAGGCCGAGAACGCCTCCGCCGGCACCGTCGTAACGGCTCCCGTCACCTCCCAGACTCCGGCCGCTCCCCCGGCTCCGGTCGCTCCCCCAGTTCCCGAGGCGGCTCAGCCGACGAAGCCCGCCGGCGCCAAGGGCTTCTACCTCGTCGCCCTCATGAGCATCGGCGTCAGCGTCGACACCTCGTGGCGCTTCTTCGAGCAGCGCCTCGGCATCACCGACGTCGTCGAACGCGTCATCCTGTTCTCCGTCATGGAGGCGGCCCTGGTCGCGTGCGGCTGGGCCATGCGCGGCGGCGTGCGGCAGAACGGCAGTCCCGGCCCCGCGCGCCTCGTCGCCTGGGCGCTGACGGCGTTCGCCGCCTTCGCGGCCTTCAGCCTGTCCGGCCCGGTCGCCGGGTTCGCGCGCGTCCTGCTCGGCCCGGTCCTGGGTCTCGTGATGCTGCACCTCGCGCTCGGCATCGAGATCCGCGCGACCCGTCAGCGCACCACCACGTGGGCGCGCATCGGCCGTGAGCTGCGCGAGCGGCTGCTGTCGCTGCTGAACCTCGGCGACGACGGCCGCGACGCCCTCGCGCGCACCCGCGACAAGGCCGCCCTGCGCGCCGCGAGGCTGTCCGTCGCGAGCAGGTGGACGCCGCGGCGGAAAGCCAGGCTGCGCAGGGCTTTGCACGCCTCGCACGTCGCGCACGACCCCGTGCAGCGCGACCGGATGCTGCGCGAGCTCGGGGTGCTCCAGCACGCCGACGAGCTCGCGAAGACCTCCCAGCCGTCGCCGTGGTGACGCCGGTCCTGATCTCCGACGTCACCCTGGCGGCGGAGATCACCGCCCTGATCAACCGCGTGTACGCCGACGCCGAGAAGGGGATCTGGCTCGAGAACAAGGCCAGGACCACCGAGGCCGAGGTCGCGGGCCTGATCAGGGCGGGCGAGATCGCGGTTGTCCGCGCGGGCGGCCGTGTCGTGGGGTCCGTGCGCGTGCACGAGATCGAGGACGGCGTGGGCGAGTTCGGCATGCTCGTCGCCGCTCCCGAGGAACGCGGCACGGGCATCGGCCGGGACCTGGTGACGTTCGCCGAGGACTGGGGCCGCGGGCGCGGGTTCGCGCAGATGCAGCTGGAACTGCTGGTGCCGCAGACGTGGGAGCACCCGGTGAAGGAGTTCCTGCGCGGCTGGTACACGCGGATCGGCTACGTGCCCGTGCGCAAGGACCGGCTGGAGGACGCCTACCCGTTCCTGGCGCCGCACCTCGCGTGCCCGTGCGACTTCCTCGTGTTCCGTAAACAGCTTGATCCCAGTACGTGAACTCTCAACCGGTTTGGTCGGCGTGCGAGGTAGCGTCCGCCCATCCAAGCCGAGTTTGAGGAGACGAACCGTGCGTCGTCGTATGCGTGGCACCGCCGTGGCCGCGATCGCGCTGACCAGCCTCATGGTGGTGAGCGCCTGTGCCAAGGACTCGGGCGGCGGTACCCAGCCCGCCGCGTCGGGCGGCGGCTGTGAGTTCTCGACGCCCCCGACCGCGCCCGCCACGTCCAGCACCACCGCGGCGAGCGGGGACAAGGTCGACGGCAGCGCGTTGAAGATCGGTCTGGCCTACGACATCGGCGGCCGGGGCGACGCGTCGTTCAACGACCTCGCCGCCGCCGGGTTCGACCAGGCGATCAAGGACATGGGCGTCAAGAAGGAGAACACCCGCGAGCTCTCCGCCGCGCCCAACGAGGACGAGTCCGCGAAGCAGACCCGCCTGCGCCAGCTCGCGTCCGAGGGCTTCAACCCGATCGTCGGCGTCGGCTTCGCCTACACCGAGTCGCTCAAGGTCGTCGCCCCCGAGTTCCCGAACGTCAAGTTCGGCCTGGTCGACTCCGCCGTCGAAGGCGCCGCGAACGTCACGCCGCTGGTCTTCGCCGAGCACGAGGGCGCGTTCCTCGCGGGTGTCGTCGCCGCGTACCAGAGCAAGAAGTGCCACGTCGGCTTCGTCGGCGGCGTGGACATCCCGCTGATCCAGAAGTTCGAGGCGGGCTACAACCAGGGCGCGAAGGCCGCCGCGCCGAAGGTGCAGATCGACAAGAAGTACATCACCCCGGCCGGCGACTTCACCGGCTTCCAGGACCCGCCCAAGGGCCAGGAGGCGGCGAAGGGCCTGATCGACAAGGGCGCCGACGTCGTCTACCCGGCGGCGGGAGCGTCCGGCATCGGCGTGTTCGCCGCGGTGAAGCAGGCGGGCGTGCTGGCGATCGGCTGCGACGCCGACCAGTACAACCAGCCCGCGGTCGCGGCGAACCGCGACGTGATCGTGGCGTCGAGCCTCAAGCGCGTGGACGTCGCCGTGTACGACTTCTTCCACGCGGCCGCGAAGAACGACCTCGCGTCGCTGCCCAAGGTCTTCGACCTCAAGTCCAACGGCATGGGTTACGCGACGTCGGGCGGCAAGATCGACGCGAAGTTGCAGGGCATCCTCGAGGGCTACAAGCAGCAGATCGTCGAGGGCAAGATCAAGGTCGCCGACACCCTCTAGCGGCCGAACGGGCGAACGGAAGGGCACGGAGATCAACTCGATAGGTTGATCTTCGTGTTCCCGAGTGGTCGCCTGCGCGTCCTGGTCGACGCCCCGTGGTTCAGCTATGGCATCTCACCGTGCTGACCTGCGGAAATGCAACTCTTGCAGGTCAGCCCGGGTCGGTTTAGCCACGTTGAGGACCGTTGGGGCACGTTCAACGCACGGTTCTGCTCCCCAACGCTTGCCGATGTGCGCTCCCAACCAGCGGCAAGCTCCTACGTCGCCCGCTGCAACCGGCCTCTGAGGACGATGAGAGAACAGCGGAGGTGCGGGAGCGCCTTTGAAGATGCTTTCGTGCCAACGGTCATACTCGCCAAAAAAGCAGGCTCCCCAATCACGACCTGCGATTGCCGAGGAAGGGGCACCTCGACGGCCGAGCCCGCCTGGCAGTACCTAGCCGTCCTCTCTCGCAGCAGCGCCAAGCCGCTACTCACAGGTGGTCCGAGTAGCAATAGCGCAAGTCGTACGCTCCAGCGGAGCCCATGTGCGGCAGTAGCCAGCGCAGCTCACCGTCGTCATAGGCTGCGGTGAATCCGTCGAAGAGCGCGCCGTCCTGGAGCGCCGCGAGCAGTCGCTGGACCACCTCGTCGAATGAGGTGGCCAGGTGGTGGACGAACTCACCCGCCTCGGGCGTTGCGAGAAAGACGTTCTCGTCGTGATCACAGACGAGGACGCCGCCGGTTCCGTTAACTCCGATGATGATCCAATCTGGTCTCCACGGCCCGTGCGGGAAGTTGACTTTCGCTTCGCGCCACAGGTTCCAGTAGCGAATGGCTGAACCAACGTCAAGAAACACGAACTGCGGCACGACTTCCAGCGCCCCCACAGCTGCTGTGCCGTCGTGCCACTCCCAGAGGGCAGCGACGTCCGCGGGGATGTCCACGCGTGACCGCAGAGCGTCGAACACTTCTGGCCGGGCGGCTGGTCTCAACGACTTGTGCGTCACCGGTGCCTTCGCACGCAGGATCTCCTCGATCTGTGACAGAGCAGCCTTCACGTCGCCCACCTTCCCTCACGTCGCAGCAATCAGCACGCCCGACCCGAAGAATCGATCTCATCGATCATGGTCCAGGCGGTACCTCCGTCGACACGGACCCTGACGTAGCGGGCCTGCGCGTTCAGATCGTGTACCGCACGAAAAGTCGTCGCTGCATCTCAAGCTGCATATTGGCACTCGTTGGTCGCGAGCCTGGTGAGGCCGGTGCTCGTTGTAGTGCGTTTGGTAGGCCGCAATTACATGGCGCGCGTGACCTTCTCCCGTGACGAGGACGTGGTCGAGGGTCTCGCGGCGGATGCTGCCTGGTGCAGCAGAGCCCTGAGTGCTTCTGGGATATTCCGGATCCCATTGCCTACAGTCTCTGGAATGGGGGACATCACAAACCACATCGTCTGGTCTGAACTGACCCACAACTACGGTGACGCCTCGGACATCCCGGACCTGCTGCGGGCATGCGCCGATCCTGACCCTGAGACGGCGTGCGACGCACTCGACGACCTGTCCAACAAGCTCTACCACCAAGGTGGCTGGGTCTGCTCCGCCGCGTCGGCCGCGCTGCCGCTGCTGGCCGACCTCGCCTGCGACCGTGCTGTGCACCATCGGCACGAGGTGGTCAATCTGATCGGCTCAGTGGCCCGCGAGGCTGTCACCGTGTCCGGCAGGTTCGTCGATCGCGGGTGGCTGCCCGCGCTGGAAGCCACCAGACCTCGGCTACTCCCGTTGCTGGACGACTCGGACGTACTCGTGCGTCGCGAAGCGACTTTGCTCGTGGCGGACGGCATCCGGCACCGCGAGTCGGTGACTGCGCTGCGCCGTCGTTGGGCGGTAGAGACCGACCACGTCACCCAGGCCGATCTCCTGCTCGCATTGGGCACCGCGTGCGCCTGGACGTCGGACGAGACACTGCGCGCCGAATTGACCGCGTTGCTGACCGATGACGATCTCCAGCTGCGCCTGGCCGCCGTGCACGCGTTGGCCAAATCCGATCCGACAGTTGCGGCACACCAGGTCGAAACCCTGATCCGGGCAGTGCTGAACCCCGACGCCGCGCTGTGGCGGGACTCCGCGTGGATCGGCGGCACACCTGCCACGATCGTGCACGCTACCGGCGCTCTGCTTGCCGCTGATCCGGTCGCGGCCACCGCTTTCGCCATCGGGGCGGCCCGCGACGACGACCCGCAACGACGTACGGCCGCCCTCGGGCACGCACAACAGGTGCTCGCCCAGTGGCGCACCGCCACCGACGGGCTCCTGCCGCTACTGACAAGGAGTCTCGACGACGACACACCCGAGGTCCGATACCGCGCGGCGGCCCTGCTCGCGTGCCTGGGCTCCGACGCTGCCGATCATGCTGATGAGCTGGTCGCCCGCACCACGGATTCGGCGCTACGAGACACCCGCGTCCAGACCACCGTCGGCGACGCGGCGGTGTGGGCGCTGGCCCGCCAAAACCATCCAGCCTGTCTGCCCGGCCTGGTGGAACGACTGTCCGGCGATCGCCTGGGTTTCAGCACGACGCGCAGCTACTTCGGCCGGGACATCCTCATGCTGGCTCAGCCGGCCATCTGTGAGGTGCTGATCCCGCTGCGCCGCCATGCCGACGTTCTGCTCGGCCCGCTCGCCGCCCGACAGGACCTCGCCCGGACCTGTGTCAAGTAGTCGAGGTCTAAGGCCCCGACGCTGCCGCGGCGCTTCCCGCCCTCGTGGACGCGGCAGCCGACGAGAAGCTCCGCGCTCAGGCAGCGAAAGCGATCGGAGCCATTGGCCCGGCGGCCGCGGACGCAGCGCGAACGTTGCTTCGTGACGTGGACATTCCGGCTGTGGCGTGGACGCTGTGGCGCACCGGCGCCGACCCCGACCTCGGCCTCACCGCCTTGACCCGCCACCTGACCCGACCCGAGCCCCGGCACACCACCATCGCGTTGGTCGCCGATCTCGGCCACGACGCCGCCGCGTGCGCCGACGCCCTGCGGGGGTTGACCCGCTCCGCTGACCCCTGGATGCAGGCCGAGGCGGCTCACGCCTTGTGGCGGGTCACCGGCGATCCAGCCGAAGCCACAGCTGTTCTCACCGAACTGTCGCAGCCTCTGGCACAGGCCGACTGCCTACCTGCCCGCATCGCCGCCCTGTGCCACCTGGTCGACATCGGAGTGGTCGATGCACGTATCCGTTCAATGGCGGAGTCCATCATCGCCAACCCGCAGCGGATCGCCTACTCCGGAGGATGGCGTTCCTTCACCGAAGACGAGCAGGTCAGAGCTGCCGCGTCCGCACTACTGCGTTGACCGCCTGGCCAAGTACAGAACGATGAACTCGTCGCCGCTGGAGCCATGGACGCGGATGATGTCGACGATCTGGCGCGATCACATAACCGAGGACCGCTGACCTGCGCCAGCTCAAGAATCTGGCATCGATCTGGCACGAATCTCGCAATCACGGCCTCTACCTGCGACCAAGCGCTGATCGTCGACGGATTCACGATCGGGTGATTGCCCCCGCTGAGAACACCGTGACTGTGCTGGCTAGGGTGCCACGAGTGACCACATCGGAGTCTTCGGACAAGGTGCTGCCTGTCGAGCAGTACGTGGCCGGCTTGGCCCGCAAGCGCATGGCCGCCGGGGTGTTGTTCCGCGACAAGGCGGGCAGGGTGCTGTTGCTCGAGCCGTCCTACAAACCGAACTGGGAGATTCCCGGCGGCGCGGTTGAAGCGGACGAGTCGCCGTGGGCGGCGGCGACCCGTGAGCTCGCCGAAGAGGTGGGGTGGGAACGGCCGCTGGGCCGGCTGCTCGTGGTGGACTACGTGCGGCCTCAGGACTCCCGCCCTGAGGGTGTGGTGTTCGTCTTCGACGGTGGTGTGCTGGACGAAACCGATCTGGTCGGCATGGTCTTCACGGACGGCGAGATCCTCTCCGCCGGCTTCCACAGCCTGGACGAAGCTCGCAGCAAGGTGAAGCCAATGATGGCCGACCGTCTGGCAGTCGCGTTGCAGGCCGCTGAGCAGAACGCGACAGCGTTGTGCGAGCAGGGCCAGCGGGTCGCGTAGTCAGGCTGATCAGGCCATCAGCGAGACCGGGTTCAGTTGATCTCGCGGCGCCGAACCGCGTTCGTACCGTCCTTTGTGGTCGAGTGCTGCTTGCCCGCTGTCCGGTACAGGCTGTCGTGGATGCCGTCGGCGTAGAGCAGCCCGCTCAAGTCCCGGCGCGTCTTGGCGGTCTGGCAGTCCGCACGGAAACCTGACGCCCCGAGCAGGAGCGCGAGTTCCGCGGTGGCGAAGTTGGCGGTGTCGATGCCATGAGCCTTCGTCGCCGCGCCCCACAGCTCCGCGTCAGCGTGTACGCCTTCCGCCAGTTGACCGGCCATGACGGCTCCCAGAAGTGCAGTCGCCAGCTGGACGTGGGTGCAGCCAAGGGTGATCAGCGCTGAGTCACGCAGCCTGCGCAAGTCGCCGGTGGCTATTCGCTCGGAAAGCCGGGCGCTCACGGTGTCGAAGACTGCGGCCGCGCCGCCGAGCGCGGCGACGGTGACCAGCGGTCGTTAGCTGGCGAAGTGCTCGCGCAGCAGAGCCATACCGTCTCCGTGCAGGACATCTTCTGGCCGGACCTTCACCGCGTCGAGGCCCAAGACGCCCCAGGTCCATCCGGCGAGCCCGGTCGGCGGAATCGGCTGTCGGAGCAGGCCCGGCTCGTCCGCGTCGACCGCTGCGGCGACGAGTCGACCGTCCGGAGCGCGGAAGAACAGCACGAACACGGCGGCTTCGGCCAGGCGGCTTATCCAGGTCTTCCGGCCGGTCACCCTGTGCGTGCCGAAAATTACGTCCACACAGGTCAAGCAGCAGGCCGATACTCGTGGAGGACTCCACCGAGACGGTCCCGTCGAAGTACCGCAAGGCGTTCGATCCGGTCAGGTCCAAGGGGCTGGCGCCGGGCTCGCAAGGGTGCTGCTGCGGCGAGGGATCGGTGGGTGCGGTGCTGGTTGTAGTGCCGCTCGTACTCACGCAGCGCGTGCCGAAGATGAGCCTCGTTCCAGATCAGGGTGCGGTCCAAAAGCTCGCCGCGCAGCGACTTGACCCAACGTTCCATGATCGCGTTCATGCGAGGCACCCGCACACCGGTCAGAATTGTCGCGATCCCGGCGCCGCTGAGGATCTCGTCGATCAGTGCCGGGTACTTGCCGTCGCGGTCGCGAATAAGGAACCTGATCCGCGCGACGTATCCGGTGTCCTCGAGGTCCATGAGCAAGTTGCGGATCGCCTGGGTGACCCAGACATGGGTGGGGTGCGCGGTCGTGCCGACTATCCATACACGCCGGCTGGCGTGGTGGACGGCGGCGAAAATGTACTGGCGCTGACCGGCCAGCGTGACCGTCTCAACAAAATCCATCGCCAGGATCGCCTACGCCTGCGAACGCACGAACTCCGCCCAGGTAACGGTCGTCCGACGCGGGCCCAGATCGATACCGGCAGTCCTGAGGATCTCCCACACCGTCGACGCGGCGACCACGACACCGAGAAGCGCGAGCTCACCGTGGATACGTCGATATCCCCACGACGGGTTCTCGGCCGCCAGCCGCAGGACAAGACGGCGGATCGAAGCGACCGCGCGCGGACGCCCAGGCCGACGGTTCACGCTCAAGCGGGCATGGCGACGCTTGATCAGGTCGCGATGCCACCTCAGCACCGCATCCGGGCTCACCAGCAGCCGGAGCCGGCGTAACGACGCGCGAGCCAAGGCACGAGCAAGGCCGCGAGCAACGCCCTGTCCTCTGACCGCAATCGTGGACGCTGATCACCGAGCTGCCGACGCAGGACCCGAGTTGGTGGCGCAACGCGAGGATCTAGACATCCTTCTCCCGCTCGGTCCTACGCAGCAGCCACAACGTTGCCAAGACCTGAGAGACGGCAAGGTAGGCGAAGCGACCAGCACGGCCGCGACCATGCCCGATGACGACCGCTACCCACCGACGCCTACCGACCTGCACGGACGTATTTCTCGGCACGCACACGTTCGGGCAGGGAAACGTGCACGCACGGGCAACCGGTCGTCAGCCGTGCAGGACGCTTGCCTGAGAACTTCTAAGTGAAGTGCGCGGCGGCACGCAGCCCGCGGTACAGCAGCTGTTGGTCGCCGAGCCGGTGGCGCAGGTTCTTCTCCAGGCCGGCGATCGGGTAGAGGTTCTGCGGCGCACGGGCGTCCTTATACTCGGCCGACGCGTACCGTCCCAGCACCGACTGCGTCAGGTTCGCCAGAGCCACCACGTCCGCGGGGCTGAGACCTTCGTTGGCCTCCACCCGAACGACGCCCGCCCACGGTGATCCAGAACCGTGTGGCAGCCGCAGGTACCAGGAGTACCGTTCCCAGGTGGTGCCCATCCGGAACACGGGTGTGCGATGTCCCGCGGCCATGGCCGGGACCATCGCGTTGAGCCGGTCGGGCAGGTAGAACTTGTTGTGGCTCTTGATGTAGCCGACCGCACGTTCCAGGTGCTCGCGGCCGCGCAGCTGACCGTCGACGACGAGCAGGTCGTTGGCGGCGTTCAGCGTCTCCCGTGCCCGCGCTGCGGTCTCGATCTCCAGGAGCGTCAGCTTCTCCTGCAACGCCGAGGACAGCACGACCTGCAGGCTCAGCTGCGGCTTCTCCCGCACCACCACAGCCTCGTAGGCGTCGAACGGCGTCTCGATGTTCTGCACGTGCACGGAGGTGCTGAACACTCCTCTCGCGTGCTTCGGGTGGACGACCTCGGCGCGGCTGTCCTGACACACCACCACGCCGGCCGCGTAGGAAGCGCAGATGCCGAGCGCCGCGGTGTCGTCGCCCTCGTCGATCCAGACTTGCGCGTCGATGCGCCGCACCCCGTCGACGAACAGCACCGCGTCGGGTTCGGTGATCCCCGTGGTGGGGCCGACGGGGCGCCACGACGCCTCCGGCACCTCGACGCCGAGGTCGAGCTCCGCCTTGGACTGGCTCAGCTCCTCGTCGACGTCCAGGGAGGAGCCGTAGCCGATCTCCCAGCCCTCGACGTTGAACCGCATCGGCGGAGCGACCGGTGGTGCGTTCACAAGGACTCCCTGACGATGCGTGAGCTGGCAGCGTCCCTGACGACGCGGAACCGGACGGGTACGCGTTCGGCGAGCGCGCCGACGTGGGTGATGATGCCGACCATCCGCGATCCCGAGTTGGCGAGGTTCTCCAGCGTTGAGGCGACGGTGTCGAGCGTGTCCTCGTCCAGGGTGCCGAAGCCCTCGTCGAGGAAGATCGAGTCCAGTCGCGCCGCGCCTTCCGCCGCCAGCGCGCCCATCTGCGACGACAGTGCGAGCGCGAGGGCCAGCGACGCCTGGAACGTCTCACCGCCGGACAGCGTCTTGACCGGCCGGTCGGCATCGGCCTCGTTGTGGTCGACGACGTGGAACTCGCTCTTGCTGTAGGTGAGGTCGAACTGGCCACCGGACAGCTCGAACAGCAACGCCGACGCTTCCTTGACGAGCGTGTCGATCGCGCTGTCCACAAGCCACCGCTGGAACTTGTCGGACCGCAGGTGGTCGGCGAGCAGCCGGGCGACCTGGGACTGCTCCTCGGCGTCGCGGATGTCAGCGCGCAAGCCGGCCCGCTCCGCGAGACGTTCTGCCATGCGCCGGTGCTCGCTCCGGGCTTGGGTGAGCGCGGTGGCCACGGCGACCGCAGCCTTCTCCCCCACCGGTTGACCAGCCGAGACTTCCGCCGCCTGCAGGTCGGTCGTGAGCTCCTGTTCGAGCCGGTCGAGAAGCGTCCGGGTGTCATTCACAGCGGCGGTGGCGGTATCGAGCCGCGCGGCGCTCTGTTCGGCTTTCTCCTGTGCCCACTGCACCAGCGACGTCCAGGCGGTGTGGAGGTCGCTCGGATCCAGTTCGGGAGCGCCCAGTGCGGCGAGCGGATCGCGGGCTCGGCCGAGACCCTGCCTCGCTCGTGCGACCACCTGGTCCACCTCGCGGACGGCAGTGTCAGCGGTGCCGAGGTGCGCGCGGGCCTCCGTCAGGCCGCTGTGCGTCCGCTCGACCGTGTTCTCCAGGATGGCGATGCGGGCGAGCTCTCGCTCGACATCCATGGCGGGCTGCGCGCCGTCCAGGAGTCTTTCCAGTTCGGCGCGGCGTTTTCCGCGTTCGTCGAGCTGGGTCGTCAACCCCTGCAGGCTGAGCTTCGCTTCCACAGCGAGCTTCTGGCACATCTCGAGATCCGCGCTCGCAACGGTGAGAGCCTGTTCTGCCGCTTCGTGAACGGATTGGGCCGACGCGGCCGATTCGGAGAGAACGGGAAGATCGGCGGCGCGAGCGGCCAGAGCGTCCCCCACCCATGCCGTGAACTGGTCCCAGGCCGTTCGAACGTCGGCCTCGTCGAGGTGCGGTGCGCCCAGTGTCACCAGAGGATCGCGGTGCCGTCGCAAAGTCGTGCGCATGACATCCAGCGCTGTCGAGACATCAGCGGTGGCCTGGTGCGCTGCTTCGCGTTCCTCCCTGGCCTCGGTCAGCTCGCGGTGCAGGTCGGTCACGCGCTGCTCGGCCTTCGCGCGAACGTTGAGATCGGCCTCGAACCGCGTCACGATCGCGGACGCCCGGTGCACCACCTCACCGAGAACGTCGTCCGTGAGCGGAACGTCCGCGTCGATCACGGCGAGCACCTGCCGCGCCTTGGCGAGTTCGGCAGCGCGGGTGTCGAGAGTGCGCTCCACGACGCTCTGCAGTCGGCGGAGCACCTCGGCCGCACCTTCCTGGCCTCGTGTGGCGGCCGCTCGGTCGGCACGCGCGGCGGTCAGGGAGGCGACTTCGTGTGGAGGCGGCACTGTGTGCACGTCCTGGTCGCAGACCGGGCACGGTTCGCCGGGGACCAACTGCTCCCGGAGAACGGCCGCGCGGTTGGCCACCTCGGCGGCCGCGACCGCCTGCTCGGCCTCCGCGAGCACCTTGACAGCCGCATCGTGTTCCGCGGTGACTCGTGCGAGGTCGGCCTGCTGTGTGGCGAGCCTCGGAACGTCGGCCAGTTGTGCGGTGCAGATGTCGCGGACCGTGCGAGCGTGGTTCAGCACCTCGCTCAGTGACGAGGCGGACGGCAGCCCGGCCACAGCGGCGCGGGCCTCGGCATCTGCTCGTTCCGCAGCCGCCACGCGGAGCTCAGCGGCCGCTGTCAGGTCACGGGCCTGCTCACCGGCGGCGACCACGGCGGCCAGGTCCGCGGGTGCTTCCACAGCGGCCAGGAGATCGTGTTCCCGTCGCACGCCAAGGACCTGGGCGGCTGTCTCGGCTGCGGTCCGGCCGGCCGCGTCACGGTGTTCGAGGGCAAGACCGGCCTTCACCGTGGCCTGGGCGACATGCTCGTCCTTGCCACGGACGACTTCGGCGGAGATCTCCTGCAAACTCTGCAGCTCGGGCAACGCCGAGGTCGTCTCGGCGAGCTCCGCCCACCGCCTGCGCGTCTCCTCCAACGCGCTGCGGTCCGGCGCGTTGCGAAGCTCGGCCCGCGCCACGTCGTCGGCCTTCTGCGCGGCGTCGCACGCGGTCTTGGCGGCGGTCTGCACCGTCAAGGCCGCGCGCAGGTCGCGGTGGAGACCGGCAACCTCCGCGGGAACCTCGATCCCGGTGAGGTGGGCGCGTTCTGCTTCCAGCGTCCGCACCTGCCCCTGTGCCGCGTCGTGCTCGGTGGCGACCGCGGCCATCTCCGGCAGCGCACTGTCGACGCGGTCGGTCAGCTTCTCCAGCACTCCGACACGGGCGGCCAGCAGCTCTACGGCGGCCTCGGTGACCTCCGTGTAGGCCCCGAGCCGACCGCTCAGCACGTCGGCGCGCTGGCGTTGGTCGGTCGCCCTGGTGCCCGCGCTCTGGGCGATCTTCTTGTAGACCTCCCACCCCAGCAGCTTGACCAGGATCTCCTGCCGATCCCCCGCTTTCGCCCGGAGGAACTTGGCGAACTCACCCTGTGGCAGCGCCACGCAGGCGCAGAAGTGCTTGAAGTTCAGGCCCAGCAACCGTTCCACCGCGGCTGTGACCTCGCCGTCGGACGCCAGCACCTCGGTCTCGTCCTCGGCATCACCGACTGCGGTGGGTTCCGCGAACCGCTCGAGCCGGACGCTCCTCACGCTGACACCGGCGTTCTTGCCCCGGGAGCGGCGCACCTCGCGCACAACGCTGTAGCGGGCACCACCGACGTCGAACACCAACCGCACCACGCCCCGGTTGACAGTAGCGGCCAGCGCGGACTGCACCTTCGTCTCGTGCTCCCAGCGCGCGACCGTGCCGTACAGGGCGAACGTCATCGCGTCGATGACCGTGCTCTTGCCCGCGCCGGTCGAGCCGACCAGCACGAAGTAGTCGGTGTCGTCGAACCGCACCTCGGCACGTTCGCGGAACGACGCGAACCCTTCCATCTGCAGCAACACGGGCCGCATGAGCCGATCCCCTCTCGTCAGGCGTCCGCGGTGGTCACTTCGTCGTGCAACCGGGCGAACAGCTCCTCGACCCGCTGGTCGGCGACACCGCGTTCCGCGCAATAGGCGGCGAACAGCTCACCGGGCGCACGTTGCTCGGCGGCCGCGGCGGCCCTGGGCGCATCGGTACCGGCGAACTCCGGGTCGATGCGCACCTGCAGCCCGTTCGGCAACGCCGCGTGCACATCCTCGAACAATCCCGCCCTGGCCGGTTCGCGCAGGTAGAGCCGCAGGTAGTCATCGCCGAACTCCTCGGCTCGCTCGCGCAGCTCGGCAAGCGTGCCGGTCTCGGTCCGCAGCCGACGTCCCGCAGTGAGCGGCACGTCGGTGACCTTCGCCGGGGTGGTCGGCGTGGCCTCGACGAGCACGACCACGTTCTCGTTGTCTTGCTCGCCGAAGTCCACCGCGATCGGCGATCCCGAGTAGTGCACCGGGCACGGTGCCGGGAGCTCCTGGCGGCGGTGCAGGTGGCCGAGCGCGACGTAGTGCGGTTCGCTGCCGAACGCTGCGGCGGGCACGTGGTACTCGAAGATCGACTGGGCGGGCCGTTCTCCACCGCCGAACGCGCCACCGGTGACGGTCAGGTGCGCCATCACGAGGTTGACAGCGTCCGAGGTGAACCCGGCCTTGAGTCGATCCAGCGCGATCCTGACCTGCTCGTCGTACCGGGCGGAGTTGTCTGCCGGTGTGCCGCTGAGCAGTTCGGCCGCCCTGACGGCGTACCGCTGCGACAGGAACGGCAGCACGGCGACGTTTACGCGTTCGCCGGTCGACCGCGCCGGGAACGTCACGACGCCACCGTGCTCCGCCGGGCGAGGCCGCCCGGCCAGGTGGATCCCCGCCGCCTTCATCAGCGGCCGGTACGCCTCGAACGTGGCCGCGTGGTCGTGGTTTCCCGCGATCGCGATCACCTCGGCACCGGTCGCGCGCATCGCCAGCAGCGCGTTGACGACGAGCTGCTGAGCCTCGGCGGTCGGCGCGGACGTCTCGTACAGGTCACCGGCGACGAGCACGGCGTCGACCTGGTGCGCGCGGACGACGCCTAGCATCTCGCGCAGCACCGCGGCCTGTTCGTCGAGCCGGCCACGACCCTTCAGCGTCTTGCCGATGTGCCAGTCGGAGGTGTGCAGGAACTTCACGGGCGGTCCTCACGTGGTTCAGAACGGGGCGGGGTCGTCCTGGTCGAAGTCGTAGGCGCCGGGCTTCCAGTTCGCGAACGGGTCGCGCGCCCGATGGCCGTTCGCCGCGGCCGTGTCGGGGAGCCCGCCGGCCTCGGACGCGCGGGTTGCCCAGGCGGGGAACGGGAACTCGACGGCGATCGGCACCGGGATCTCCGGCTGGCTCACGAACATCGTGCCGGGCTTGGCGAGCGTGGCGCGGACCCGTTGGCTCGCCGGGAGGAACCCGTACTCGGGCCGCGATGCCTCCGCCGCGTCGAGCCTGCCGACGATGCGCACCGAGCTGTTGCTGACGATCCGCCGTTCGACCTCGCTCGCGGTCTGCTGGGCGCCGAGCAGGATCACGCCGAGGGATCTCCCCCGTTCGGCGATGTCGAGCAGCACCTCCTTGATCGGGCTGGAGCCCTCGCGCGGCGCGTACTTGTTCAGCTCGTCGAGCATGGTGAACAGCAGCCCGCCCGGCCCCGCCTGCTCCTTGCGCGCGGTCTCCGCGGCGAGCACGACACCGACGACGAAGCGCTGCGCCCGTTCGACGAGGTTGTGCAGGTCGACAACGGTCACCTGCTGCCCGGTGGTGGAGATCCGGCGGGCCGCCGTACCGGTGAGGTCACCGCGGATCAGCTCGCTCAACGCCCGCTGGCTCGACCTCAGCCGGCGCACGAACGCGTTGACCGTGCCGGCGCCGATCGCCGGACCCGCCCACTCGGCGCGCGTGTCCTCCTCGGTCACCAGGTCCACGACGACGTCGACGAGGTCCTCGTACGTGCGGCAGAGCTTGCCGTTGAGCTTGACCGCGCCGTCGTCCCCGGCCGGCTGCGCGTCCCGCCGCAACCGGTTCGCGACCTGGTGCACGACCATCGTGTACTGGTTGCGCTCGTCCTCGGCGTCCGCGAAGACGTACGGCAGCAGCTCCTCCGCGCAGAACTCGGCGAGCGTCCACCAGAACGACGCCACCCCCTGCGTCCTGCCCACGACGTGCGGCCGCCCGGTCAGGTCACCGGGCGTCGGCGGGGCGTAGAAGCCGACCGACTCGAACGGCTTGGCGGGCAGCTCGAGCCGGATGTACTTCTCACGCTGCTCGTCGTCGAGCTGCGAGTTGGCGTTGTCGAGGAACAACAAATCCTCGCCCTTGACCGAGAACACCAGCGCCTTGACCGTGTTGTGCGCGTTCGCGACGACCTGGCTCTGCAGGATCGAGTGCAGCAGGAACAACGCGAACGACGTCTTGGTCGCCACACCGCTGATGCCGCTGATGTTGACGTGCGCGCCCCTCGTGCCGTCGAGGAACTCCATGTTCACGTAGATCGGCTCGCCATCACGCCCGATGCCCACCGGCACCTTGCGCCGCATCTGGTCGAAGTACAACGCCATGGCCCGCTCGGTCCCGGTGGCCCGCCGCGCGATCTCCCCAGGTCGCGGCGGCACGTAGCACTCGGGCTCGACGCGGGTGGTGGCGATCTCGGCGATCTCCTGCACCGCCGCGGGCAGCACGCCATCGGAGATCAGGAAGACGTCGCTGCCGAAGGTCGCCCCCTCGTGCCGCGCGATCACCTGGGTGACAACGCCGCAGGTCATGACCGGTTCACGCCCCGCGACCGCACGTGTGGTGACCACGACGTCGTCCAGCTGCAGGTACGAGTCGGGGGCGATCGCCACGTGAAAGGTGAGCGGCGTGGCGTCCGCGGTGCCCGCCACACGTCCCACGACGTTGGTCAGTTCCTCTTGCGGCAAGGTGTCCCTCTCCGATCAGCCGACTGCGACCAACCACTCCTGGCCACGTCCCGCCCACTCAGGTGGCGGGTTGCGCAGGTGGTGGCGCAGCAGTTCCGCGGTCCGGCGCGCATCGGCGAGTGCGCGGTGGTCCTGCTCCGCGTCCACGACGCCGACCGCGGCACAGCAGTCACGGAGCTTCCTCCTGCCCTCGTCGTGGACGATCCGGTCCACTTCGAGCGTGCACACACCCGCGCCCACCGGCATCGAAAGGCCCGCCCTGGCGAACTCGGCCTCGAGGAAGCGGCGCTCGAACGGCAGATTGTGCGCCACCAGAACGGCTCCGTCGAGCTGCCGCGCCAGCACGTCCGCGACTTCCGCGAACCGGGGCGCACCGTCCACGTCGGCGTCCGTGATGCCATGCACCCAGGACGCCCCGACCTGACGATCAGGCTGCACGAGGGTGCTCCACTCCCCCAGCGGCTCGCCGTCGTGGCGGAGGCGGACCACACCGATCTCGATGATCCGGTCCCGGCGGCCAGGCGCGAACCCGGTCGTCTCGACGTCGACCACCGCGAACGGTGCCGGCGTGAAGTGCTCACGCACGACGACGACCGGTTTCCCGGCGATCGGGTCGACGTCCAAGACCGGCAGCAACTCGCTCAGCGACTCCAGCACCCCGCGGGCACCGGCCAGGTCGAGGTGGCCCCGCGCGTACGCCTGCGCCCTCAGTCCCGCACTCAGGTGTACGTCGTGCTTGTCGACCACCGTGTTCGGCACCGCCTCCGCCAGTTCGACGGCGGTGGGACCGGGACTCGCGAGCATCTGCCGGACGGCGTGGCCGAACTGAGCGGGCGTGCATCGCGAGACGGTGAGAGCAACGCCGTCCCTGCTCGTCTCGAAGCCGCCGAGGCTCAGCCACACGGCCAGTGTGTCCAGTACCCGGTCACCGAGCCACGGAAAGACGACGGTGTCGTCTCCCCTGGCCAGCACCGGCGAGGCCGCCAGTTCCAGGCGGCGGTACCAGTCACGCCCCTCGGCCAGCAGCTCCTGGGCCGTGCGGTCGAGGTAGGGCGGCACGACGTCGGACTCGTACCAGCAGCGCATCCGCCGCCGGATCTCGTCGCAGATCTCCGCCGAGCCACCCGCAAACGACGGCGCCCGCCCACCCCGTGCAGGCGCCAGCTCGATGAGCTTGGCCTTCGAATCCACCTCGACGACCTGCCACCGGCGCCCGGCGAAGATCAGCAGCTGACCCGGCATGATCGGGTTCACCACGGGGATCGTGCCCAGCGTGCGATTGCCGCTGACCAGCCGGTACTCGTCGCCGCCGGTGAACGCCGCGTAGAAGCTGTAGTGGTTGACGATCACCTCGCCGACGCCGCCGAGCAGCAGGAGACCGTCCGGTTCCTGCTGGATCAGGCCCGCCTCACCAAGGTCGCGCATTAGCTGCAGGAACACCGGCTGCTCGATCCGCGCGAACGGGCCGTTGACGCACAACGCCTTGAACAGCTGGGAAGCGGAGGCGCCCTGGTGCTGCGCGATCACCGAGAGGATCTGCTGGACCAGGGTGGACAGGTGCCAGGCGGTCAGGTCCGGTGGTTCGTACCAGTGTTCGCCGAGCAGGTCGAACATCGCCACCGTCTGGAACAGCTCGGCCCTCAGCTGGTCGGACGGGGAGCTGGTGCCGGCGATCTCCGGTTCGGTGATGTACACGCGCAACACGGCCTGCTCGCCACGGCGGCCGGACCGGCCGAGCCGCTGCCGCAGCCCCGACACCGTGGGCGGGGCACCGATCTGCGCCACCGACTTCACAGCGCCGATGTCGATGCCCATTTCCAAGGTGGAGGTGCAGATCGCGGTGGTGGGCCGGGAGCTCTTGAGCATCCGCTCGACGTGCTCGCGGACGTCCTTGGAGAGGTTGCCGTGGTGCGGCAGGAACTCGTTGGGCACGTTCTGGGCGTAGCTGATCGCGCGGAGCCGGTCGGCGTAGTACTCGACAGCACCCCTGCGGTTCGCGAACACGAGGTTGTTGGTGCCGCGCAACGCCTTGAACAGGTGCGAGGCGATCGCCAGACTACTGGCCGGGTCCTCCGCCGGTTCCCCGTCCGGCGCATTCTCCACGTATCCGCGCACCTGGAGCAGGAACTCACCGCCCTTGGAGCTGTCCTCGACAACTCGCACTGCGCTGCCCGCGCCCGGCCGCAGGAACTCCGCGGCCGATCCCATGTCGCTCAGGGTCGCGGACAGGCCGACCCGAGGTACGGTCCGACGCAGCGAGAGTTCCAGCCGGTGCAGCAAGGACTGCAGCTGCGCGCCGCGCTGGGTGCCGATGAACGAGTGCATCTCGTCGATCACGACCCAGCCCAGCGACCCGAAGATCCGCGTCAGGTCCGGTCCGCGCAGGACGAACATCGCCTCCAGCGACTCCGGGGTGATCAGCAGGATGCCCTCGGGCTTCGTCAGCACCGCGGATTTCGCCGTCCCCGCCACGTCGCCGTGCCAGCGGTGCACCGGCACCTCGAGCTGGTCGCACAGATCGTCCAGCCGCCGGTGCTGGTCGTTGATCAGCGCCTTGAGCGGTGACACGTACAACGCCCGGATGCCAGGACCTTCCGCGTCCAGCACGGCAGAGCAGATCGGTAGGAACGCGGCCTCCGTCTTGCCCGCCGCGGTGGCGGCCGCGATGATCACGTCCCGATGGCCCGGCAACACCTCGGGAATCGAGCGTTCCTGGACGGGTCGCAGCTCCGGCCACTCCTGCCGCCACACCCAGCGCTGCACCTTCGGGTGCAGGCGGGTGAAGCCGACCGAGCCGACCCGTTCAGAGCTTGAAGCCGACGAGCTCATCGTCGTCCGCCGTGGCGTCGAGGGGCTCCAGATCCGGGTTGACGTCCTGTTCGAACCGGACGCTGCCGAGCAGCACCCGCCAGTCCGCGCCGGGGTTGTTCTCCAACACCGACAACAGGTTCAGGAACTCCTTGATCGTCGTGCGCGGCGTGCGGAAGTACGCGTCACCGATGCGTTCCGAGCAGTGCTGCATGAACGCCTGCAGTGCCTCGTCCGGCAGCAGGTAGGCGACGGGATCGCCACTCGCGAACACGTGCCGCAGTTTGCTCAGTAGGACGAAGAAGTCCTCCTGCGTCAGGCTCGACAGCCGCAGCACCGGCCCGGAGTAGTCGGTCAGACCGTTGGTGGCGAACGAGTTCTCGGCCAGCCGCGACTGGAGGGCCTCGTAGGAGTAGAGGCCGCGGCGGGTGTCCATCAGGAACTCCGGCGTGCCGCCGAACAGGAACCCGACATGGGCCGCGGTTCCCTGAAGGCTGTCGTTGACGATGCGCAGGACCTGCTCGTAGTTCGCCGAGCGGGCCTGCGAGGAAGTCAGCTTGTAGAGGTTCACCATCTCGTCGAGGCAGACGAGCAGTCCGCTGTACCCGGCCATGCGCACGAACCGCGAGAGCAGCTTGAGCTGGTCGTAGAAGCTCGCGTCGTCGACAATCGTGCGCACGCCAAGGGCCGAGCGCGCGTCGGTCTTCGTCGTGAACTCGCCCCGCAGCCAGCGCACGGCGTCGGACTTTAGCTGCTCGTTGCCGGTGTCGTGACCACGCCAGTACGCCGCGATGACCTCGGCGAAGTCGTAGCCGCCGACGAGTTCGGACAGCTCGGCCATCCGCTCCCGGATGACGGTCTCCGGGCTGGCTCCGCGATCCCTGGCCGTGGTCATGGCCTGCGTGACGAACCGCTCCACGACCGCGCCGAGCGCGCCGCCGTCCGGCTTTGCCTGCGTCGCGGTGTTGCGGGCGAGTTCGGCGTACAGGCCGCGCGCCTGGCCGCCGGTGGCGTGCAGCCGCCGGTCCGGTGCCAGGTCGGCGTGCATCGTGACGAGCTTCTGCTTCAGCGCGATCGACCGGACGAGGTGCAGGAAGAAGGTCTTGCCCGCGCCGTACTCGCCGATCACGAACCGCGAGGTGGAGCCCCCGTCCGCAATCCGTTCGATGTCGCGCACCAGCGAGGTCACCTCGTGCTGGCGGCCGACCTGGACGTGCTGCTGGCCCGCCCGCGGCACCACACCCGCGCGCAGGGACTGAACGATCGTGTCGCGGTCACGGGGACGGATTCGGTCAGCGGTCATGCGAACATTTCTCCTCGTGCGTAGTCGTTGATGCTGAGCTCGTCGCCGTCGCCTTCGACGAGCGGTTCGTCGGCGATCTCCAGCGCCGCCTCGTTCACCGCGTCGAGCGCGCCGTCGGGCATCAGACCCAGTTCCTCACAGAGATCTTCGAGTTGGCCGCGGGTCCACATCGCACGGTCGACGAGCCTCAGCACCAGCGCCGAGTGTGCGCTGTCCAAACCGCCGACCCGCGGACCGTCTTGCACGGGCGGCTTCACCGGCGGTGCCTCCTCGGCCTCGTCGGCGAAGATGTCGGCCAGCAACGCGGACACCGCGGCGCTCTCCGCCAGCCGTGCCTCCACGAGGCGCCGGTCCAGCACGACCGACCCCTGCGCATGCTTCGCTTCCGGACGCGGAGGGATCGCAAACCCGGCGGCGGCCGGTTCGGGAGTGCCCACCCTGACCGGTTCAGTGGCGGGTGGTGGTGTGGCAGCGGAAGCGTGCAGTCTTCCGTAGACCGAGTCGGGGTCCAACTCCAGCAGTGTGTAGATCTTGCGGAGCGTCTTGACCTCGCCCGGCGAGACGTGGCCGTCGATTGCCGCGACCAAGGTCAGGAAGTCGGCCACGTGGTGGCGCTGAGCCGTGGTCAGCGCGGCCAGGCGCTTCTTCAGCCCGGTCAGCTTGGTGTCCCCGGCCAGCAGCCAGGTCAGGTGGGCGACCAGCCGTTCGCGTTCACCTGCCTGCAACCCCAGTGCGGACTCCAGGTGGCGCACCAGGTGGTCGCGCTCGGCGTCGGACACGTCGTCGTCGGCCGCGCTGACCACTGCGGCGAGGTGCAGCAGCATGGTTGCCGCCGAGTACTCATGGCTCGCCGTGGTCGGCTGGTCGTGCCGGATCCGGAAGAGCACGGCAGGCCCCGCGGACAGCACCTGACCACCCATGCGCACGTCGGGTTCCATGCCAACGCCGAGCCGGTCGAGCACCTGCGCGAGGCCGACCGCGTCCGCCTTCACGAACTTCCCTGGCGTGCGGGAGGGCCACAGCGTCATAAGCTCGGCGCCGTCCAGCACCGCGATGTCCTGCGCACCTAGCAGTCGTTCGACGAGGTCCTGCGTCGGCCGCAACGCCTCGTGGCCCGCCTGCACCAGTTCCGGCGGCAGCACCGCCGCGGCGGCCAGCGAACCGGCCGCCTCCGGCTGCCTGCCGATCAACCGGCTGTACGGGTCGAGAACGGTCGCGCACTCCTCGATCAGGCTCGCCAGCTTCCGAGTGGGCGCCGCGGCGGTCGTCACGTCCGGGAGGTCGAGGGTCAGCGACCTGTCGTCGAGACCGCTGCTCGCGGGCCGGTACGACAGCGACACCTGCTGTTTCAGCGGCCGCACCTGGAGCCCGTCGCCGTGCAGATCGCGGTAGCGCAGCAGGAACAGCCGGCGGAACTCGTCTGGGCATCGTTGAGCTGGCGTCCTGGCGTACATCTCCGGATGCAGCAGCGCCCAGCTGAACGCCCACTCGGCCGGCACCGGCAGACCGTCGCGGGCGAACCTGCCCAGACCGATCCGCAGCTCGATCGGGACGGGGTACCGGTCCGTCGTAGTGGGGTCGGGCGCCGCGACGGTCACGTTCGGGTCCTCGGCCATCAGCAACACCTGGGCACATTGGAGGAACTCCGTCACGTAAGATCCGAAAGACCTGTTGTGACCGTAGACCCGTTGCAGCCGAAGGCACTCGGCGAAGATCCTCCGCAGGTCAGCGCGCGCGGCGGCGTCCACCCGCGAGTCGACCAGCACGCGCCGTTCGAGGCCGTAGAAGTACAGGAAGACGTGTCCGATGTACGCGTTCGGGTCCTGTCGCCCACCGGCCAGCCAGGCCAGGTAGCCGCTCCGGCTCTCGGGCGGAATCGAGTGGTAGGCGGGCCAGTAGTCCATGCCGTGGCCCGCGTGGTCAGGCCGACGGTCCTCGAGCGGCAACCCCGGATCAATGCACTCAGGACGCTGCCTCGTGCCGACCAGGCGCGACGGGACCTGGCCGACGTAGAGCATGCCACCCGGGAGCACGTGCCGTCCGATGCGGACTGTCTCACCCGGCGGCACCCACCTGGGCTCGACCGGCCGCAGCAAGCTGGGCGGCGGCAACCGAGGTGCCTGGCGAACAGGAGCTTCCACGTAGGCGCGAATGTCCGGCGCGGTCTTCGTACGCCGAAAGTAGTCCAAGAGCCCCAACTCGCCGCACCCCTCGCACAGTCCCCTGACGTCCGGTCGGCAACTACGTCGTTCGCCCAAGAGGGGGCGTTACCGCCCGATCGGGTGAAACAGCGCGCCTACCGTCCATTGAGGACTCACCGGCGGAACCAGGGCGCGAAGTCCTCGAAGTCCATGTTGCCCAGCGAGAGGTTGCAGTGAACGTCGTGGGGCGCCTGCCTCGGCTCGATGCGGAACTCGCGCACCGCCGAGGCTCTCCCTGCGACCGTCCCGCCAGACCTGCAGAGGACCCAGTACCCGCACGCTCACCCCGCTGATGGCTCCTCCGCTCCCAGGACCTGCTCGGGGGTTCGTCCGATCGGACGCAGGGGGAGCCCATCGCGTTCCCGCCGGCCGGCCCTGCGCTCCTGCCGAACGTCATCTCGCGGTCGTCGACCCGGTCTGGCAGTCCAGCGGTTCGTGCTTGTGCAACATCGCGCACACGCTCTCGACCTGGTCCGATGGCAACGGCCCGAACCAGACGAACACCTCCGCTTCCGGACGCTTCGAGCCGCGGAACGGACTGCACGCGTCGTCCCACCTGCTCACCTGCACCCGCGGGTGGTGGAGGTCCAGCAGCTGACCGACGAATCTCGCGTCTTCACCAGGCAGTCGTTGCAGGCGCCTCGACTCGTACTCGATGAGCCATGCGGCGTGCGCGCCGGCTTCAGCTTCGGTCATGCCCCACAGGTTGATCGCCGACGTACCTGGCGCACAGGGCATGACGCTGTACGGGGGTGCAGGTACCGAGGTCGCGGGCGGGCCGGTGCTCGAGGTGGTCGTGCCCGCCGCCGAGCCGGCTGGCGTGGTGGGCTCGCCGCTGAGGCCGGCCGTCACGACGGAGGTCAGCACGACCGCAACGCCGGCGACGGTCAACAGCACACCCCTGCGCGTAGCAGGCTTTTCACCGCACCACGAGACGAACTCGCCCAGTCGGACCCTCGCTGCGGCGAACGCGGCAGCCAAGAAGGCCGGCATCTGCGCGAGCCAGCCGATCTGGGTGACGGTGACCTCCTGCGTGAAGCTGTCAAGGCCGCCACGTGCTACCGAGATCTCGAACTGCGGACTCCACGACGTCGTGAGCGGCGCTTGCGTGGACAGACGTAGCTCCAGGTCCAGCAGAGCGGAGTCACCCGGCGCGAGGTCGAAGGAGCCGGACCCGACCAGATCCAAGTGGTGTGCCGGAGCCTCACCGAACTCTCCGGGCGCCTGGATGGTTCCCTGCAAAGGCTTGTTGCCGGTGTTCGTCAGCTCGACGACGCCCTCGTAGGTCCCCGGCTCGGACAGGTCTCCGGGAAGAGCGAGGCTCGCCGTGAGGTTCGGCCGGCTCACGATCGTCACGGTCTCGCTGGTCTCGGCCAGTCTCCGGCCCGACGGGTCCTCCGCGTGCACCGAGACGCGACGTCTGCCGGCCTCGGGGGAGGTCGGCGAGGTGCGCAGGACCAGCTTGACCTTCTCCGTTCGTCTCGGCGCGATGGTCACCTTGTCGGGGACGACCTCGCTCGAAGTGCCCGGCATGCCGTTCAAATGCAGGACCACGTCGTGCGGCTGGTCTTTGAGGTTGCTGACTTCCAGCGTCAAAGACACCTGGTCGCCAGGATTCAGTTCGAGCTCCGCATCGCAGATGAGCATCAGGGCGATGTCCTCGCTCGACTTGCTTCCGCGGAAGTGGACGGCACCGATGTTCCCCGCCTGCAAGACGGTCTCCGCCGACCCGGAGAACTCGTTGCGAGTCTCGCCGTCCTCGGTTGACAACGCTTTCTCCTCTCGCCGCTCATCGCTTGTCGCACGGACCAGGTCCGGCGTTTCTCCTCCCGCCCCCAAGGCTGATTTTTCTACGTCGCATGGCATTTTCGGCAGGTAACGGCATGAACGAAACCGACGACAGCACTAGGAAGCGATCAACGCCATGAGCAAGGAAACGGTGGTCAAGTGACGGACATCGAGATCGCGGTCAGGGTCCTGATCGCTCAGTTGACGCTTCCCGCGCATCTCGAACACGAGCACCCTGGCGCTGATCGGGACGGAACGTCCGAACCGGCGTTCCAGCTCGTGTACGAGATGGTCAGAACGAAACTGAGCGGAGATTCCGCACTGGAGAGACTCGAACTCGAGGCGAACCAAGCCGGCCAGATTCGCCCGCGGACACGGGCAAGGCTGGTCATGGCCTTGGAAGACGCCGCCGAGGACGATGCTCACTTCGCCCAGGAGCTGCGAGCCGCCGTCGCAGAGGCGAGGAAGTCGGAACGACTCGACGTGGAAAGCCGTGGCAGCGTCACCAACCAGATCACCGGCAACGTCAGCGGGCGCGTGGTGCAGGCCCGTGACATCCACGGCGGCGTGACCTTCCACAACGGCAGCAAAGGAAGCTGACGATGTCGTTGGCCGCCGTCATCGTCGCCGGCCTGGCGCTGATCGTGTCGTGCCTCTCGCTCGGCTGGCAGATGTTCACCTTCAGCCGTTCAGGCCGCCGCGCGAAGGTCTACGTGTCGATCGGGTGGCGGGGCAATGACACGCAGCTGCTGCTGCAATCGATCAAGCGCCGCGACGATCCCCTCGACGTCCTCTCCCGCTTGTCCGGCAACGGCCCGTCCACGCCGGTGCTCGGGGTGACGGTGCACAACGTGGGCAGATCAGACCTCTACGTCTCCGCGGTCTTCATCACGGGCAAGTCCCGTGCGAGCAACCACCTGCCCTCGTCCGGGACCACCTGGCCCGCCCTGCCCCACCTGCTGAAGGCGGGCGACAGCGAGAACTGGTACCTGGACGTCTTCGAGTTCGTGTCGATCTGCAAGACCTTGGGCGACGGAAACCTCAAGGACGTGCGCCACATCGGCATGCGGATCGCCCTGAAGGACGGGCAGACGATTCCCGTTCGGCGGCGAGTGAAGCTCGAAGAGCTGCAACGGATATGGAACATCTCCAGCAACACGAACGGGTCGTCGGTCAATTAGTCTCGGGGAAGACGTTGGTCGACGCCGACGATCTGCTTCGTCCTGATCCACGACATTCGGTGATTCGGCACCGCGGCGATCGCCTGATGACTACGATCTGCCGTTCGCGCATGTGCACTAGGTGGGCAACGACGGTGTTTGCCCTTGGGAGCCGCTTTGCCGAACGTGTCCAACGACGTCCACAACGAGATTTCCGGGTCCGTGTCCGGATCGGTCGTGCAGGCCGGCCACATAAGTGTCCAGTTCGTCCTGCGGTTGATCGATCTCGCCGGGGGAGAGAGCTACCTGGCGGACAGCGGCTCGAATGGTGACCGCGGTCGCTCGCCGGAGCAGCGCGAGGCGCTGGCGGACCGTCTTCTGCGGTTCGTGCTCGACAATCCCGAGCAACTCAGTGCGGCCATCTCGGCTCAGACGCCGGCGAGATCAGGCGCACCCGCCGAGAGGTGGGTCAACGACGAAATAGCGCAGATCCTGGGACTTCTGGAACGTGGACTCGCCGAGCGACGCATCGCGGACCATGCTCAAGCCCAGCTCATCGGCGGCATCGCCGTGCAGCTCTCCCAGTTGCACCAGTCGTTGCCGCTCGGCCACGAGCCGCAGAAGCCGGGGCCGTGTCCTTATCCCGGGCTCGCGTCGTTCACCTCAGACCAATCCGAGCTGTTCGTAGGTCGCGAAGAAACCGTTGCCCGACTTTGTCATCGTTTGGTGGAACAGCACGCCCAAGGTGCACCTCTGCTGGTGACAGGTGTGTCCGGTGCGGGCAAGTCGTCCTTGTTGAGCGCGGGACTGGTTCCCGCGTTCAAGCGAGGTCTTGTGCCGTTGGACGGCTGCGCGTCCTGGCCGGTCGTCAGGTTGCGTCCGGGTGCGCAGCCGCTGCAATCGTTGATCGCGAGGGTCGCCGGCATCGCGGGGGAGGCGGCAGGGCTCGCGGTCAAGGAAGTGCGCGGCGAACCAGCGGCGTTCGCTGCTCTGGCTCGTCGCGCCGCTCGGTCTGCGGCGAAGGAATCGCCCGGCGAAGCACGTCTGGTGCTGATCGTCGATCAGTTCGAGGAGATCTACCTGCCGTCGTCGGACGCGGCCGAGCGCGCCGCTTTCCTGGCGGCTCTGCTGGCAGCCGCGCGAACTGCCGACGGCGGGCCGGCGCCCGCGATCATCGTTCTCGGCCTGCGATCGGACTTCCTGTCGCGGTGCGCCGAAGACCCCCTGCTGTCCGCTGTGGTGGAGAACGGTCAGTTCCTCCTGGGCCCGATGAGCCCGCAGGACCTGCGCAGGGCAGTCGCCGAACCCGCGGCACGCGCCGGCCTCGCGCTCGAGGACGGTCTGACGTCGCAGGTGCTCGCCGATCTGGACGCCTACGACTCGACCGCGCACAGGTACCAGGCGGGCGCGCTCCCGCTGCTGGGGTATGCGCTCGAGGAGACGTGGCACCGCCGCCGGGGCAGGACCCTGACTTTGGCGGGCTACGTCGAGGCGGGCCGGGTCGGTGGTGCGGTCTCGAAGGCGGCGGAGAAGCTCTACCTGGGACTCGACGACACCGACCGGCGATCGTTGCGCTTGATCTTGCTCGCGCTGGTCGCGGTGTCCGAAGGCGTGGAGGACACGCGTCGAAGGGTCAGGAAGGACGTGATCCTGAGTCTCGGGACGCACACGCTCCTCGACCGCCTCCTGAAGGCGCGTCTCGTCCAGGTCGACCAGACGGACGTCGAGATCACGCATGACGCGTTGCTCAAAGCCTGGCCGAGACTGACGAACTGGCTCACGTCCGACCGCGACTACCTGATCGTGCAAAGGCGTGTCACCGACGCCGCGAGGACCTGGGTCGCCCTGGATCGCAACACCGACGTCCTGTTCCGCGGCCTGCAACTCGACACGGCCGCAGCCTGGGTCACGACCGTGGAACAGCGTGGCGAGACCGTCGTCAGCGACGTCGCGGAGTTCGTCCAGGCGAGCCTCGACGCACAGGACGCCGCTCACCGGGCGGAAGTCACCCGCGGCCGGCACCGCAAGTACCTGATCAGAGCGCTTGCGGCGCTGTCCGTCGTGGCGTTGGGTGCCGCGGCGACCGCGGTGGTATACGGCGCGGACGCTGATCGCCAGCACGACCTCGCGCTCTCCCGGCAGCTGGCCGCCCAGAGCCTGAGCGTCAAGGACACCGACCCGTTGCTGGCACGTCGTCTCGCCCTCGCGGCCTGGCACACGGAGCAGACCGCCGAGGCACGCGAGGTGGTGAGCGCCCTCCTCACCCCGCAACGAGGCGTCCTCGTCGGGTCGACGGAGGTGGTCGACGGAGCGTCGTTCAGTCCGGACGGGAAGCTGCTCGTCACCGCGGGCACGACCTCGGGCGCGCGGCTGTGGGACGTCGTGACCGGTCGTGGTCTCGGAAGACTCGAGCCCGAAGGCAAACCGGTGGTGGACGTGACGTTCAGCCCGGACGGCAAGGTCATCGCGGGCACCGAGGACGGCAGCGGCACGGTCGGCCTGTGGGATTCGCAGACCCGCCAGCGCATCGCGCAGGTTCGGGACAGCTACACCGGTGGGCCCGTCGCGGCGCTCGCGTTCAGCGCGGACAGCTCGGTCGTCGCCGTCTCGGACTCCAACGGGGCGGTCCAACTCGCCGATGCACGTACGGGCACGCCGACCATACGGCTGACGGGGCACCACGGAAACGTCGTGGCGCTGGCGTTCAGCCCGGACGGCAAGGTGCTCGTCACCGCGAGCCGGGACCAGACCCTGCGGGTGTGGGACGCGCAGACCGGGAACCTCCGCACCAACATCACCGATTTCCGTGGCTGGTGGACGAAGGTGGTGTTCGGCCGTGACGGCACGACGTTCCTCGCCGCCGGGCCGACCGGCTCGGCGAGCATCTGGGACGTGAAGACCGGCGCCCGTCGCGGCGGGCTCTCGTTCGACCCGGCTGACACCGTCTCGCTGTCCGAAGGCCTGATCGTCACCGCGGGTGAGGACTTCACTGTGCGGCTCTGGGCCGTGGAGTCGGGAAAACTGGTCCGCACCATCGCCACGGGCCACACCGGCAAGATCACCGACGTGGCCGTGGGCCGAGATGACTCGACCATCGCGACGACGAGCGTCGACGGCAGCGTGCGGCTGTGGAACACGTCGACAGGGCAGCTCCACACCGCGGAACTGCGGGAGAACCTGGAGCCCGGCGAGTACCGGCACCGGCTTGACTCCATCGCGTTCAGCCCGGACGGAAAGCGGTTGGTATCCGCCACCACCAGGAGAGAAGCGGGTGTGTCTCGTGGCGGAACCGCTGTCGCCACCCTGTGGGAACCGTCGACCGGTGTTCGGACAGAGGCTCTGAGCCTGAACATCGATCGCATCGCGGCTGTCGGATTCCGCGACGACCGCACAGTCGCGATCGTCAACAGTGATACGAACGACATCCAGTTCTGGAACCTCGAGACCGGCCGGCACGTGGAGAATCTCAAGCTCGTCAGGAGCAACAAGGAGGGACACCCCGTCATCCAGGAGCCGATGACGTTCAGTCAGGACGGCAAGTCCATCTTCGCCACGGACGGCGGCCCTCCCGCGTTGTACGACTCCACGACCGGGGCTCTGCTGGGGGTGGCCCATTCGCTGGAGAGCCTCGAGGTGCGGACGGCCACCTTCAACTCCGCCAAGAGCCTGCTGGTCAACTCGCCGAGCAAGCGCAGTTCCGGCCAGATGATCGAGCTGGACTTCTCGGCCGGCGATGCGACGCTCCGTTCCCTCTCGGGCGTCTACGAGCGGGTAGCGGTCGCCGCGAGCAGAGGGGATCGCAAGATCGTCGCCACCGCGAACGGCAAGGACATCCAGCTGTGGGACCCCGCGACCGGCGCCCGGCTCGGCGCACTGCTGACGGGGCACACCGGCGACGTCAGCCACCTGATGTTCAGCCCGGACGGCAGAATCCTCGCTTCGGCGAGCGTCGATGGCAGCGTCCGGTTGTGGGATCCGGAGGGCTACACCGATCCGGTCAAGACCCTGTGCGCTCAGGCCGGTGCCATCTCGCGGGACGAGTGGGTTCGCTTCGCCCCGGACGAACCGATTCCGCGGCTGTGTTACTGAACCGGGCGCACCAGCACACGTCACCCGGCCGCTGAGTCCAGCCGGAACCCCGAACCCGCGTACTGCCGCGTGTCGCCGTCGGCTGCGCCGGAATCGTCGAGTGCGACCGCGTGGTGGACCACCGCGAGATCGACCAGGTCGAGATCGCGCGTCTTGGTCACGGTGCCCAGCACGGTCGCACCGCCCCACCGGGCGAGCTGTGCGGCCAGCGATCCGACACCGCCGAGCACGCCGTGCACCAGCACGGTCAGCCCGTCGACGGATCCGTCGGCGAACACGGTGCGATGCGCCGTGATCCCGGGGATGCCGAGGCTCGCGCCCAGCTCGTCCGTCAGGTGGTCCGGCAACGGCACGGCCAGGTGCTCGGGCACCACGACGTGCTGCGCGGCGGTCCCGAACGCCCGATAGGACTGCGCGCCGTAGACCCACACGCGCTGCCCGATCCGCCCTTCGTCGACGCCTTCTCCCACGGCGTGAACCCAGTGCCCGTCCATCCGACGACCACACAGCCCGCACACCACGAGCCCGGCGAGCAGGTAGCGCCGAACCTCCCCGTCTTTGGCAGGCGTCGCCACCCGCAAGCCCTGCACCGCGACGAACGTCTCGTCATCGACGAGAGGCTCTTGCACGATCCGCTCGGATACTTCCCACTCACTGACCGGGTTGTACCGCAGCGCACCCGAGCCCCGGCCGCCGGCACGTCCGCCTGACCCGTGACCGGTTGTGCTGCACCGGTTCCACACCTGCCGACCGGTATACCGCGGATTCTCCAGAATCATCGCCACCGTCCGCACGATCCACCGCTCCCCCGACCTATGCGCGTTCCGCTCAGGGTCGGCGCCCGACGGGCACACCACGCCACGCTCGTTGAGCTCCCGCGCCAACGACGCCACCGTCCGCCCCTGGGCACGTTCAGAGAACATCCACCGCACCCAAGGCTGTGCGTGCCGAAAACTACGTCCATGCAGGTTAAGCGGCATGGACATACTCGTGGATGACTCGCCAAGCCGCTTCGTCGATCCACAATGAGACGTTCGATCTGATCGCCACGCCACGCCACGCCACGCCACGCCACGCCACGCCACGCCACGCCACGATCATGCCTGCAGAACGATGGAACCTGATCACCGCAAATCAGGGTATAAGTGCGGAGTTCCGGCAACCCACAGGTATGCGTCGGACCTTGGCCGTGCGACATGTGAGGCGGAGGGGTCTGCTGCACCGTTAGGTGACATCTGAGTTGGCTTGCCGTGATGGTGAGCTGGGAGGATGTCTCTGTGCCCAAGCCCTACCCCCAGGAGTTCCGCGACGATGTCGTGCGGGTCGCCCGTGACCGCGAGCCCGGCGTGACGGTCGAGCAGATCGCGAAGGACTTCGGGGTCCACCCGATGACGTTGTTCAAGTGGCTGCGCCAGGCCGAGGTCGAGGAGGGCGCCAAGCCCGGTGCGAGCCGGGCCGAGTCGGCGGAGCTGCGTGAGGCGCGTAAGCGGATCAAGCTGCTCGAGCAGGAGAACGAGGTCCTGCGCCGGGCGACCGCGTACTTGTCGCAGGCGAACCTGCCGGGAAAAGGCTCTACCCGCTCGTGAACGAGCTCGCCGCGGACGGGATTCCGGTCGCGGTGACGTGCCGGGTGTTGAACATCGCTCGACAGCCGTACTACCGGTGGCTGGCCGCGCCGGTCACCGCGGACGAGCTCGAGCGGGCTCAGCGGGCGAACGCGTTGTTCGACGCGCACCGCGACGATCCGGAGTTCGGCTACCGGTTCCTGGCCGACGAAGCCCGCGACGCCGGCTGGTCGATGGCGGATCGGACCGCGTGGCGGATCTGCTCGTCGATGGGCTGGTGGAGCGCGTTCGGCAAGAAACGCGGCCGCACTGGCAAGAAGGCCGGTCCGCCGGTGCACGACGACCTGGTCCGTCGTGACTTCACCGCCGCGGCGCAGAACCGGCTGTGGCTGGCTGACATCACCGAACACCGCACCGCGCAAGGAAAGCTCTATCTCTGCGCGGTCAAGGACGTCTGTTCCAACCGGATCATCGGCTACTCCATCGACTCCCGGATGAAGTCCCGCCTCGCCGTCACCGCGCTCATCAACGCCCTCGCCCGCCGCGGTGAGGTCGTCGGCTGCGTGGTCCACACCGACCGCGGATCGCAATTCCGATCAAGGAAATTCGTCCGCACGCTCGCGCACAACGGCCTGACCGGATCGATGGGCCGAGTCGGCGCCGCTGGTGACAACGCCGCGATGGAAAGCTTCTTCGCGTTACTGCAGAACAACGTTCTCAACCGACGCACCTGGCCTACGCGCGAGGAACTGCGAATCGCGATCGTGACCTGGATCGAGCGCACTTACCACCGTCGCAGGCGCCAGGCAGCTCTCGGCAGGTTGACCCCGATCGAGTACGAAGCAATCATGTCCACGCCAGCCAGTCAGGCTGCGTGACTACCACTGTCACCTACTCGTGCAGCAGACCCAACAGGCTTGGACCCTCAGCGCGACCGCATAACGTGGATCGCAGCAGCAGTTCTCGCAGATGGAGAGATCAAACAGCGCTGGTCAGCGCACCTCGCCGACGCCAGCGCCGGCACCAACGGCGGAGTATCGACGTTCGCTGATGCCGCGCCGGCTCTCTTCGATCTTCTTCAGGGCAGTGTGCTGGTCGCGCACAACGCTGCATTCGACGCTGCCTTCCTGAGAGAAGAGTGCCGGCGCGCGGGACTCAAGATGCCCAAAGTACCGACGTTGTGCACCATGCGGCTGGTCCGGCGTCTTGAACTCGCAGTCGGGTCGTTCAGCCTGGTGGATTGCTGCGCCCACTTCTCCGTCGCACACCAGCGGAACCACCGCGCCGATGACGATGTGGAGGCAACTGCGGCGTTGCTTGCCCAGCTGCTCCCGCTAGCTGCGCAGCGCGGTTGGGACACCGTTGACGCGCTACTCGATGCCTCCGCCCCACTGCGACGGACTGGACGCGACGACGGCGAACTCAGGTTCGATTTCAATCTCGACAGCGTCATCAGCGAGACGCTGATCAACGAGGCCGGCTGGCGTCCGGACGAGGAATCTTTCGAGGACGCGCTGCGTCGGTACGGGGCACAGCTACGCGCTGACCGGGATGCGGCTTACCTGAAGCTGACGCCGGACCATCGAGCTGCACATGAGCTGAAAGATGAATTGGACCTCGGAGAGAAGCGCGCATCCGCGTGGCTCCCGGTGCTCGAGGCCGTCGAAGCCGCCAACTGCCCAGAAGCCGCGAGCACATGGATCGAGTACGGCCGCACCATCCAGGGTCCCAAGTCCACCGCGACCCGAGCACTGAAAGCATTTCGGCGTGGGCTTGAACTCGCTCTGGACGCCTCGAAGCCCAGTCGGGCCGACGTCGATGAGGCCGTCGGCTGGATCGCGTCGACCGCCAGGCAGGCTCACCGACCTGACATGCTGATCGAGATCTACCTTGCCTTCGGTGCCCAGCTGCGGGTGCTTCCACCCTGCGGGGATTGCGGCGACCTCGCGAGTGGATGTCGTGGTGGAAAGCTCTGCACCAGGGCCGAACTGGCCTCACACGTGGCCAGGGCTCCGTTCCCGGACCAGTTCGGCTGGGATTCAGCCAAGGACGACGAACTGGTCGAGGCCCGCGCGCGAAAGATCCTTCCGCTGCTGGCCGAGGAGCCGGAGCTCTCTCCGTACGCTCGCTCCTCAGCCCGTTTGAGCCGACACCTCGTGAAACTCCGGCGAGTCGACGAAGCCTTGGCAATCTGGAAAGACATGCTGGCCATGACGTCCGGGCGCGCTGCCCCAGTTGTCGCTAGCGAGGCCCACCACTTCGCCCGCGACCTCGCGGCGGCCAAGCAGCACGCCGACGCGATCAACATCCTCGAGGCGGCCACCGACCTCGCCCTCTCACAACAGCAGCCCGACGCCTACTCGTCCCTGAGCACACTGCTGGGCCGGTACCTCAAAACCGTCGGGCGCATCGACGACGCCATCAACCGGTGGCACAACGCGATCCGCTCAGGATGCACCGACTCAGACACCTTCGAACGGCTCTCTCACACGCTGGAGCAGAGCGGAAGTCACGCTCAAGCAGCTGATGTCTGTGAAATCGCTTGGAGTCGGTTCACACCTGAGATCCGCCAGTACAGCTACGCGAAGAAGATTCAGCAACGTGGCATGCGGTGCCGGGCGTTAGCCAGCACCGCAACCACATCAGGCTGATCACTGTCCACGGCGGCGCCCCTTGCACCGAACGCGCGTTTGAGACAGAAGCACAAGTTCGCACTCGTCGGAGGCACTGAGCCTATTGACCTGCGCGGACGCAGTTATCGGCACGCACAGGATGACAGCGAGAATGACTGGCGCTGCCTGGTTTGCGTGACCGTCTCGACGAAGTCCATCGGCAGGACGCCTCCACGTAAGCATGTGGCTACAGAGCACTTGTCCAGGTCTGCATTCCGGCTACGAATCCGACCACACCCGCGGCCTGCTCGTGATCGAGCAAGCCCGCAGCTGGTCGTCTCGACCTCGATGTCGGCCAACGCAGTCACGAGCGCACTGCTCGCCTCGGATCGCCGATCCGGGGCGTCAGGCGATCGGGTACCTGATGAGCCCTAGTCTTGAGGTCCGCAGCTCGACGGGAGCATCGCCCGAGCATTCGTAGACCGAGGAGCCAGGTGACGACAGACGTGTCGAGGTACGTGCTTCCCGTCGGCGACCCGGTCCTGTTCGACGATGACAACTTCCTGTTGCCTCCTACGCATTCGCGGTGGCTGGCGAAGCCGCCCGCTCCCGTTTCGGACGCGGTGAAGGACCACCGGCGGCTCGTGCTCCTCGCCGCTGGCGGCGCGGGCAAGTCTGATACCTGCCGGATGCTGGCCGACGCGGAGAACGCGACTTTCGTCGAAGCCGGGTGCCTGGACCGCGCCGACTTCAGGGCGTTGATCCCGAGCGTCACCGGGACCGTCTACCTCACCGACCTCGATCGGGCCGCAGTGCCGGACGCCGAACTGCTGCCGTGGCTCGCCACCACGCTCACGACCGGGACCGCCGCGTCGGTGTCGTGGCGGCTGACCTGCCGGACGACGGCCTGGAGCCCGGCGCTCGGCAGAGCCGGTTTCACCCCTCTGACACTGCTGCCGCTCGACCGGGCCTCGGCGGAGTCCCTCGTCGCGCAGCACGGCTACGACGGCCCGGGATTCGTGCGCGCGCTGGTGGAAGCGGGGCGCGGCGGCCTGTCCGCCTGCGCCGACCAACTGCTGGCGGAAGCTCGCTACTGGCACGACAAAGGTGCTCTGCCCGCGCACTCCCACGACGCGCTGAGCTACGTGATCCAGGCGCTGTTGCAGGAGACCGACGAGGAACGGCCTCTCCCCCGCACCCCTGCCGATCGTCTCTTCCGCCTGGCGAAACGACTTGGTGCGTTCACCGTGTTCAGCGGCGCCCAGCAGGTCGCCGCGGCGCCGGCCAGCGGTAAAGACGCGCTGCGCGCCGACCTGCTGCCCTCGGATCCGGAGCCACCGGAGCAGACCCGGACCGTGGAACCTGCGGACTACCGCGAGGTCATGAGCACCTCGTTGTTCTCCGGCGCGGCCGAGGGCACGCTGTCCTTCCTCCAGCAGCGCCACGCTGAGTACCTCGCCGCCTCCTACCTCGTGGACCGGAACGTCTCGGCTGGCCAGGTGCCCGCGTTGCTCGGTGTGCACGAGTCAGGGGTGCTGCCGCCCGCACGGGTCGAACTGGCCACCTGGCTGTGCGCCCTCGCACCCGGCCTCGTCGAACCGCTGCTCGCGACGAACGCGGTGTGGTTCGCCGACACCTCGGCCGTGGTGGAGCTGCCACCAGGCCTCCCCCGTTCGCTGGTCTGTGCGGGACTCCTGGAGTCCGCGCGCCGCAACGCCCAGGAACCGCGCTGGGACCTCAACCTCACCGGACTGTCCCATCCAGGCCTGGAAGAGTTGATCCTCCGTCACCTCTCCGACATCCGGACGGGTGACGAACTCTGGTGGGCGGCCCGGCTGGCTCTGGCGGCCAAGTGCACGGCCGCCGCCCGACTCCTCGCCGTGGCGGCGTTGGACAACAAGTGGCCGGTCTACGCACGGCGGGCCGCGGCAGTCGCGGTCGCCGGTGTCGGCGACGAGGTCGACCAGCTGCACCTGCTCGCGCTGTTGCACGCCGATGCCACCGACGACTATGGAAACGAGTTGCTGGCGACCGCGATAGACATCCTCTACCCGGAGCAGATCAGTACGCGGCGCCTTACCGAAGTCCTGCGGCCGCACCGCGATCTGCTCATCGGGCGCTACCTGCTGCACACCCTGCCCGGTCTGGCCGATCGCATCCCGCTCGGCGACCTCCCAGAGTTCCTGACGTGGTTCGCCCTGCAGCAGAACGACTTCCACGACTACGGCGACCTCTTCGACGGCCTGCTTCGCCGTGCGTGGCCGCACTTCGAGATACCGGCCGTCCGCCAGGCGACAGCTCAGCTCGTCGCCGCCGGCTTCTTGAGCGGACGGCTGCTGACCAGCACCGACCAGCCCGACGATCTCCGGCGGGCCTTCACCGTCGACATCGCCGCGACCAGCGGGCACGGGTGGCTCGTCATTATCAACCTTGGCCTGCTCACCACCGCCGACCTGGAGTGGTTGCGCGAGACCCTCCCGACGGCCGATGAGGACGTGCGGCTCTCGCTCACGAACTGCCTCCGGCGGCTGGAGTCCGGCCCGAGCGAGCTGCCACTGGTCGAGTTCGAGCTCGACCAGCCGGAACCGGCCCCGCCACACAGCGTGGACATGATCCGCGCGACTCTGGAGCAGCTCGACACGACCCCGCTGGTATGGCCGGACATGCTGGCATCACTCGACCAGGACGTTCAGGTCCTCTTCACCCACGACCTGTTCGCCAGGCCTGGGTGGGTACAACTCAACGACGAGCAGCGACGCGCTCTCCTGCAGGCCGGAGTCCGCTACCTGTTCGAGCACGACCCCTCGGTGTCGTCGTGGAGCACGTCGACAACTCTCGTGCTGGCGCAGGTGGCACCGGACTGGGCGGGAATTCATCTCCTGGCAACGCTGCAACACCACGCTCTCAAGGAGTTCGTCGCGCTCCCCGACGAGGTCTGGCGGCGTTGGGTGCACTGCCTTGTCGCGATCCCGTTGTCCGGGGACCACAGGGACCTCCGGCTCAGGCGCAGCCTGCTGCGAGCCGGACTCGACCGGGTTCCTCACGATCTGCGCGAGGCCGCGCTCCTGCACCTCGACGACCTTCAGAACGCCGGCCGGCAGCTGCAGCCCCACATCACGTACAAACACCTCGCCGCCGACTTGGCGAACGAGATCTCCGCGCGTCTCCTCGCGGGCCGATACACCGGCGAACTCGCCGGTGGACTGCTCGACGCGCTCGCATCCGGTGCGGGTGACGCCGCCGCCACGGTGTGCCGTCAGCTGGTCGAGGCCGGCTCCGCGCTCGCCCCGCGGGCACGGGAACACCTGGTGTCGGTGGACCCCAACTACGTGATCGACCACTTGGGTGCCGACACGATCCTGTCCGTCACGGACGACCTCAACGTCGCCCGGCTCGACGCCTACCACCTAGCCACAGCGGCCAGGCTCCTGCTGGACGCCCTCCCGTTCGAAGCCGACGAGCCGCTGCCGCTCGACGGAAGCGTCACGCCCGCGTTCGACGGCTACGCGACTCGCGGGCAGGTGCTGCAAAGGCTCGCTGACAACGGACAGGTCGAGGTCCTGTCGTCCCTCGCCGCCGGGCGTCCGGAACTCACCCGAATGATCATCGGCCACTACCTGCGCCAGGCCACGACTCGCCAGGCCGAGCTCGACCTGCGACCGATCACGCCCTCCTCCCTGTTTCAGGTCCTGCGTCGCGGAGACGCCCGCCTGGTCCGCAACGACCGCGATCTCGTGGACGTGACCGTCAGGCTGTACGACGACCTTCAGCACTACCTGCACCACAAGAACGGCTGGCGCGAGATCTGGTTCCAGGACAGGCCTCAGGGCGAGGACAACATCTCTGACTGGGTGTGCCGCAGGTTCGACGAACACCTCAACGACGGGCGCGTCGTGTTCGACCGGGAGAACCAGGTGGCCAGGCCGAAGGACGGCGGCATCGGCACCCGCGTTGACGTGACCCCCACGTCGTGCACCGTCGGCGGAGAGCTGGCCCGGATCTGCATCGAGGCGAAACGCTGGGACAACGCGGAGCTCGACACCGCGATGCACGAACAACTCATCGCCACGTACCTCGGTCCGTTGCAGAACAAGCACGGCATCTACGTCGTCTACTGGGTGGCGCCGCAGCACCGGCCGAAGGGCTCGTCGAAGACCAGGTACGCCGACCCCACAGCCCTACTCTCCGAACTGCGGCAGCAGGCGGGACAGGCGGAGGAACTCGGGTTCCACATCGTCCCGTACGTCCTCGACCTGCGCCCGGTGTGACCGGACTCCGAAGAGTCCGGAAGGCAGCCGTCCGACAGACGGCATCCGGCACACCGCTTCCCCGCCAGGCCCGCGTCTTACCGTCCCAACGCTGGCGGTCCCGCATCCCGCAGGACGGCCACCGCCGGGAACGTCAGCGTCCAGCTCAAGGGAAGCTTCTCCTTGACGGTCAGCAAGTCGACCCTCGACGACGATGCAAATCCCATTTAGTCCTCAGAGGACGCCACTGGTCAGCGCCGCCTAGGCGCACGGCGCTGTGCCGCCGGCCTCTCTTCGATCGGGACATGACTTGGACGGCACGCAATGATCACATCGGTGATGTTCTCCAACGGGACGAGCGCGTTGCGCGTGGTGCCGTGCTCCTGCACCGAAGCCGACTCGTCGTAGATGAACACGAGCATCTTGCGGTAAGGGCCGTTGTCCATGAAGTAAGCACCGTGGTCTTGGAGAATTTCCTTCTCGAAGATCTTGAAGTCGCCGGCCTTGCGCGCGTACTTGACCTCTATCAGCAGGCCGAGCGATGGGATCCCGAAATCAGCTCGATACGTGCTGTGGCCGACCTTGCGCAGGGTTTCCTCATCCACGAGGTCATTGAAGACGGGGCGAAGCATGATCCAAAGAATGTCCTGGACGTGATACTCGTTGGTGACCTTCCACCGAGTTGGACGCTCGACGTCGTCTCCGTCGTACCGCCATCGGCGCATCGCGTCGGCAAAGCGGCTCAGGATGAGAGCTACATGACTCTGTCCCAAGACGAGCTCGTCAACGCTTGCGGTGACAAGCTGAGAAGCCACCTCCAACAGCAGCGCCGCTCGGGGAACCGAAACCTGTCCTGCCTTACCCAGCACGAGCTCGGTCAGCAACCTGGACTGCAACGCACGCATCTCGTCGGCCGTCTCAACAACGGGCCGTTCCGACGACATGGCGAGCCACTGCAGGCCGGCAAGCACGGAGAGATCATCCACAGCACGATGGTCAGCGCCCAGATGTGACTCCAGTCCGAGTAGGTAACGCGCATGCTCCTGGAAAACGACGAGTAGACCGGGCGGCTGGAGCCGCGCATCCTGGAGTACAGCGGCCAACCACTCGCGGGCCCGGGGTAGTTCGTCGCGCACAAGGTTCACAGCGAGCGCAACTCCTACGATCTGCCCAGGATCGTTGACGAAGGTGACGCCATCGTCTGCTCGAAAGGGATCTCGTCGTTGGAGGATCCGAAGTCCCTCCACGAGGTGCTGTCGGGCCGCAGGCGAGGTGGTTGACGGGAACGCGGTCAGACCGTAGCCGAGGATCGCGACGCCGGGCCCATGTTCGAGGCGATGCTCGTTCTCCGCCAACCACTCCAGCGTCATGGGGTTGACGTCCCAGTGGAACGCGACATGGCGATCGCCGAGGATATGGTGCGCGAGCAACCCGTCGAGGTTGCCAGGTCGATTCGAAGTCAGGATCACTGCTTCGAGGGCTGCCAGTTGCCCGGCGAGCAACTGGCCCGTCGGATCGCTCTGGCCCCGCGGATCTCCATAAGCTGTCACAAGAACCACTTGCTGGAATGCAACCGGGTGGCGACGGAGTCAGCATTCCAGTTCTTGACGTGACGAAGGTTGCCGAGAAGATCGGCGATGAGGTCGGAGTAGAGGATCGTGACCGGGAGGTGTGATGGGTAGATGTTGCGCCACGACATCGACGTGAAGCTGAACACTTGCCCTGTCAGAAAGTCCATGTCGGTGAAGGTCGACTTGCGGTGCAGCTTGAGCGACAGCGGTTTCGGGGCACCGTGCAGGTCGCTTTTGAGGTCCATCGGCCCTCTGACCGCGAGCAGGACTTCGCGGTCGCCGATAGGCACCGCGTATCCGCGATCTGCGACGTACTGGCCCTTGGACTTGGCAGCCCCGCCCCAGTTCGCGACTCCCGCGCCCGCACGGTCGAACATCCTCCACTCGTGCTCAGTGCTCACGTGCAGGAAGGCGAACTCGACCTCGATGTGCTCGCTGGTAAGACGCTCGACGAGCTCCTTGACTGCGGTCGCTTCGACGTCCTTGATCGGCTTGAAGACGTGGAAGACGAGGCGGACCTTGTCGCCGCTCCTCCAGATGTTGCGGTCCCTGACGGCGTTGACGGCGTCCGTCAGTGAACGCAGGAGTTCCTGCGGGTAATCGTCATAGTCGGCTTCGCGGGAAGTGTTGGAGAGCAGGTAGTTGCCGTCAGCGCTGAACACCGTCGTGATGCCGACGACTCGTTCCGCGGGCGCCATCCGGCTCGCCCTGATCTCCGCGCTGCCGATGCCGATCACGAGTTCGTGGACCTGCTCGGACCCGGCCGTCGCGATCAGGAAAGGGATTCCCCCGAGCTTGGCGTACGAGGCGAGAGCGATGCTGTTCAGCGGGTAAGCGAGCTTGCTCAACCGCACCGTCTCGACTTTGACGTCCTGGACGGGAACGCCATGTCCCATGAAGATCGACTTCGAGACGAAGTACGGGCTGGCGTCGCCTGCCAGATGACGCTGCGCCTCGGAAGTGATGACGATCGCGAGGTCGACGTTCCCGGCCTTCAACGCGCTGCGGCACGCCTCTCGATATGCGCTCGCGTCAGTCGGCTGGCCGTCGAACGGGTGCATCGCCACCTCGTGACCGGCGAGCCGGTACTTGCGGAGGAAGCCCTTTTGAAAGACCTTCGCGCCCTCCACGCCGTTCAAGAACTTGGCCATGAAGTTCTTGACTTCGCTCATGTACTGCCGCGGAGCGACTACCACGATCTTCGGCTTCTTCCTCTGGAAGAACTCCGAGTCGAACGGGCCGTGGTCATCCAAGCCGCGGTCGGCGGACCGGTTGTACCGGTCTCCAGCCTGGTCGAACCGAAGGGTCGGAGAGTCATAGCGGCGAAACGACGGCTTACGCCCGTTGCTCGATCCGACCAACGGCTCGACTGTTGCCGACAGGTCGGCAGCGATCTCCAAGGCACCACGGCGCGCAAGCCTGGAGGCGATGTCCACGGTCCGCTCGAACCGACCGAAGGCACCGAGCAGGTCGAACGTCGCCCTCTCCAATTCCCTGTTGATCCGTACCGCGTCCACGCCGGCGAAGGTCGTGATCAAGTCGTGGAACGTCTCGCGGCGAGGTTCGAGCCACGCGGCCGCGGCCTCGATCTGGGTCACCCCCACCGCGTCACGCAGCATCAACTGCCCCTCGTCGACGCGGTCCACCGCGCCGACGATCTCGCGTGCCGCGTAGTGATCCATTTCGGGGCCGGCCGCGGCTGTCGAATCCTCGCCCAACACGTAGAGGCCTTCGACATCGACACCACGCTGAATCAGTTCCGCCACGGTCATGTCGATTTCGAGCCGGGTCCGCAGCCCGACCACGACACCGGGGCAGTTGGCCGGCCCAATGGTCTTGCTGTCCAGCAGGAACCTCGGGTAGACGTGCAGCTTTCGCAAAGCATCCTGACCGTGTCTGCCGATCAGCGGCGCCAACAGGTCTTTGCCTTGCAACCGTGACACGAACTCCACCGGGTAGCGGCGGCGCAGCTTGTACCCCCACCCGAGCACCGCCCGAACGAGGGCTTCCCGTACCAACAGCATGGTGAGCGTTTGGTAGTCCCGCGTCGAGAACGTCGTCGGGGCGCCGTGCACGCCCACGCCAGGAGCCAGTGGAACACAGGCGATGCCGTCCCGCGTCCTGGCGACCACGTGTGTGCCGTCGAGCTTCGAACGGAGATCGACGAGTTGGTCACGCGACTCGAACGGGACCAGACCTCCTTCGAACTTCTCTGCCGAGAACCTCACCGGCATGAAGTTGAAGGCCAAGTGCGGCTCGTTCGACCTGCGCTTCGGCTCCAACCGTCGACCACTCCCCCGACCATCTACAACAGCAATTGGCGACACGTTACGCCGAATGCCGAGCCAAATGAGATAGCGACGCGAGATTGAGTCAACAACATGAGTGCGGTCCTGTGCCCCTCCGAGCGACCAGAGGGTCTAGACGCTGCCCGGACGCAGACGAGCGAAAGCACGGCGACGATGCAGGTCAAACCACGATGATCAGGCCTGTCTAACCCACCGGTCCGTCAAGCAACTACTGCCGTCCCTGTCAGCGCACCTGTCCGGCAGAGCCCGGTGTTCCGGCGCCAGGTGCAAGTGCTGCGCCGGCGGTCAGCCCGCGCCGAAGACGGTGAACGAGTCCCAGTTCGCGGGTTCGGCGAACGGGCGGACCAGGTACTCCGGCCGGCGCGCGATCTTGCTCGAAGTGCACCCATGCGGTCTCGCCTGGGTGACTACCCCGGCGGCTTCTGATCACTGCGTCATGCCAGGCGACGTATGCGTCGGCGTCACCGGCAGCGCGGTGGGCGGCCGCGGTGACCCGACAGGCCAAGGTCGTGCGAGCGTCGTCGTGAGGGGATCGGGCGGCCCAGGCGATCAAGTCGGCCGCTGTCGCGTCCCGCGGGCGCTACTGAGCCGCGGACATGAGGTCGAGGGTGTCGAGGTGTTCGTGGAACCAGGTCATCAGCAGGGCGGTCGCCAGGTCGGGGACGCTGCGCACGAGGGATCGATCTCAGCGAACTGTACCGGTCCACGGTAGGTATCGACATTGATGACCTTGTGGCCTTTGCCACGGTTCTGTGGGCGATGAGCACCCAAGGATCTCCGGTGATGTGGCGCGGGCTGGTTCCTCACGTCCTGTCTAGGACATCGGTTGATCACGACGGCCTGTCCTGCTTGCGCTCGTGTGCACCGCGCCCGCGCAGCTCTGCCCACAGATCGCGACATGCCCGGACGAGGGGCATGAGAGCACGGATGAAGCGCGTGGCCGCAGCGGGCAGACGGGCGAGAATGCCGATCGTCACCGCGATGGTAGCCGCCCATGCCATCAGGTCCGCCATCGTGGATTCCTCCGCTCGTTAGTGCATGTGGTCAGTGATCCGTACTGTTGCGGCTCGTCGCTGATCACGCTCTTGTCCGAGCTGGCAATGTGGTTCAACGCGGACAACTGCCGGTTGTCCGCGGACACGGTGTGAGGTGAAGATGCGGTCAGGCCGCCCATGGGGCGCTCTCAAAGGTGACGATCCGGCCCGCCACGACCTGGCTCGGTACATGCGCGGCCTCGTTGATCACTCCGAGTTGACGCTGAAAGCGATCGGCAGGCACTGCGGGTGCAGCGACACGACCGTGTCGAAGCAGTTAGCCGGGGAAGACTTGCCACCGTGGAAGTTCGTGGCAGCAGTGGTTCAGGCCTGCACACCCGGCCAGCGTCAGCAGACGGATCGCGAGCGTGTGGCGAGGCAGCTATGGCAGCGCGCCGTGAACAGCGGACGACCGGCTCCCCCTCCAGCAGAACCGATACTGACCGATGCACACACGAGGCTGGTGCGTGCGCAGGAAGAGACCATCGCGACACAGCGCCGCTTGATTGAAGTCACTGATGAGTTGAGTACCGCACGCCGGCAGATGCTCGACAGTGTGCAGGTCGAGCACCGCTCATCCCAGGCGATCATGGTGCTGCAGGTCGTGCTCATCCGGCTGTCGGGGTTGATCGTCCACTTGACTGCCGAACGGAATCGCTACCTCGACCAAGTAGCCGACTACCAGCTTGAACTCGACCAGACGCACCGCAAACTGTCCGACGCCGAGCGCGAACGCGACAGGGCGAAGGGGCAAATCGGACAAGCGAAACAGGAACGGGAGCGGGCATCGGCGCTGACCGAAGTGCTGCACGACAAGATCACCTGGCTGGAAGAGCACATCCGGCAATTGGGTGTCAGCCCACCCGACCCTGGGGAGAGCGACGTCGTCATTCAGGGGCTCAGGTCGTCAACGGCCGAGGAGATCCTGATCGACACCACGGCCGGCCTGGATCGGTTACAGCGCCTGCTCGACGCGCACGAGGAGGACCTAGCCGAGCTGGAATCCGCGACCGTCAACGACGCCCGTCTATCGCGCGAGGCGGCTCAAGATCGCCTCGCCAGCTTGCTCAACGATATCTCCTTGCACAGCCCGAGCGCGCCCGGAACAAACGCCGATACACGCAACAGTGGTGGTGCCGACGACGACAAGTGGCGGTTAGTCGCCGAATGCGTCCGGCAGCAACTCGATGCCAAGCGCGTGGTGCTGTGGTTGCATGCCGAGCCACAGGAAGCGCCGCGCGGCCTGATCGCCGGCTCGCCGTTGCCGCCGCGAACGTGTCATGACGACCTGGGCGACGACGTAATCTTGCTACCACCTGATACGCAGGTGCGGTACATCCGCTTCCTGGACGCAGATAAAGAAACTGCCGACGCCTTGGCGGCGCGTGACGCGCAGGAAGTGCTCGTCGCGCTGTTGCGCGGCGCAACAACGTCCCTCGGCGTCCTTGAAGTACACGACCGAATCTCGGGTGCGAGTTTCGACGCGACCCACATCAACTTCCTAGGCACTGTGGCCAGCCGCGTGTCGACGGTGATGGACAATCGTCAGCTGATGGCTCGGCTGCGCCACGACGCGTACCACGACCCACTGACCGGCCTGCTCAACCGGCCCGGCTTCCGCGAAGCGGTCTCCGAGCCGATGCTGCGGGCTGAGACAGCGGTTGTCTTGCGCATCGATCTCGAACTGCCATCCCCCGCTGCCAACGACCTAGGGCAGAGCTGGAGTGATCAGGTGGTCGTCATCGCTGGCCGCAGGCTGCGCGACGAACTGGGCCGAGGCGTGCCACTGGCGCGTTTTGAGGGCGGTGCTTTCGCCGTGTTGCTACTGGATGCGCAGGCCGAACGCGCCCAGCAGGTCGCCGAACACCTGCGCGCGGCGTTGGCCGCGCCATACCCGGCTGACCAGCTCTCGATCGAGGTCAACGTCGTGATGGGTTGGGCCACTACCACAAATGGGGAGAGCAACGAGCATGACCCTGACACGCTACTGAAACGTGCGGACATCGCGGTGCGAGCGACCACAGTCGGTGGACCGGTCGCCACACACCAGCGACCGTCGGCTTCTGCGTCAGACAGCCGGGACGAGTTAGAGAATGCCAGCAGGATCGTTCCGTCCAGCGCCCGCCCCCGGAGCAAAGCCGGTCTGGAGTTCGGCGTGCTCGGTCCACTCCAGGTGATCGCGGACGGACGGCTCGTCCAGCTGGGCCGCCGTGGCATGCGCGGGTTGCTAGCCATGCTGGTCGTCGAGGCGAACCGACTCGTCCCGATCGACCAGATCGTCAACGCTCTGTGGACGGACACGCCTCCGGCCACCGCGCGGACGATCGTGCACGGTTACGTCTCGCGGTTGCGCAGGGTGCTGGAGGAGGCCGATCCCTCGGGCTCGGCGACCATCTGCACCACGCCGACCGGGTATCAGCTGGCCGTGGATCCGTGGCGTCTCGACCTGCACCGCGCCCGGCAGCTCGTGGCGTCGTCGCGCGGCAAGCCCGCCGCCATCAGGGCGGGCTTGCTGCGCGAGGCGCTGGGGTTGTGGCGTGGGCCGGTGCTCGCGGACGTGCCGGGCGACCCGATGACGTCCGATCTGGAAGAGCTGCGGTTGTCCGCGCTGGAGGAACGCATGGAGGCCGAGCTCGAGCTCGGCCGCCACCTGGAGCTGGTGGGCGAACTGCGCGGGCTGCGCACCGAGTACCCGTTCCGCGAACGGCTGATCGCCCAGAGCATGCGGGCGCTCTACCGGTCCGGGCAGCGGGCCGACGCTCTCGAGGTGTACCAACGGTTCCAGCGCCGTGCCGTCGAGGAGCTGGGCATCGATCCCGGCCCGCAGTTGCGGTCGCTGCACGAGCAAATGCTGCGCGACGACCCGACGCTGAGCTGATCGAACTGGTCGAGTCGCGTCGCGCCCCCAGGCTTGGATCGTGGCACCGGCGTCGCTGCCTGCCTCCGCGTCGTCGAGGTTCGGTCGTGACGACGACAAGGCGTTACTCGAAGAAGAGCCCAGCCCTCGAGCTCCGCATCGACGAGCTGCTCTCGGCTACGCCGATCGCGGAAGCTGTGTGTGCCGAATAGTACGTCCGTGCAGGTCAACGGGCATCGTTGGGTATCGGTCATCGTTCTGCATGATCACTGCCTGTGGGGTGCCAAAACACGACCCAACGGGCCTGACCTGCGGATCAAGCAGCTTCAGGTTCGTACTCGTTGATCAAGCCGCCAAGCACTCGCCAACGACGAACGGATCTACAACCTGGCTCTGCGATGGGGTGATCCGGTAGCGGCGGAGCGTGGTCCCGCGCTCTGTGTGGCCGTCGGTGGTTGTAGTGGGAGACGTAGCGGTTCAGCACTGACGTCAGGTGATGCTCGTTGATGATGAGCAGCCGGTCTGTGAGCTCTCGCCTTACGGTGCCAACGAACCGCTCGGCGTAGCAGTTGGCCCGTGGACATCGCGGGGGAATCTTCACAACCTCGATGTCGGCGTCAGCGAGAACAGAATCAAATGACCCCGCGAACTGACCCGCCCTGTCACGAACCAGGAATCGAAGGTCGTTCGCTCGATCATCAAGCTCCATAAGGAAGTTGCGAGCCTGCTGAGTGGTCCACAGACCGTCGGGGTTGGATGTGGTGCCGAGGATGTGGACGACCGGAATCGCGCCAATCCATCGAACATGTGCGCGATCGACATTTATCAGCGACCACACGTACCGCCGACCCCAGTCGCGCTAGCCCGGCAAGCCGACCGAAGACGTCGGACACTCAAAGATCCAGCAGCGGCACAACAGCCAGGGAAGCGCGATCGGGTGGTTCAGAAGATCGAACCTGCCGCGGGGGAACCGCCTGTCGCAGCTGCCGGACGATGTCGCGCGCGAAGCGTGTGCAGCTCGAAAAGTCATCGCTGCAGCTCAAGCGGCGTACCTGTACTCGTTGATCACCCCACCGAGGATCCGCCTGCGAAGCGGTGGGCAGCCAGGGCTATCAAGATCATGCGCCGATGCGGGGTGTTCGTGGATGTCTGGCGGTAGCTGGTCGCGAGCCTGGTGAGGCCGGTGCTCGTTGTAGTGAGTCTGGTAGGCCGCGAGTACTTGACGCGCATGACCTTCTCCCAGGACAAGGACATGGTCGAGCACCTCGCGGCGGATGCTGCCGATGATCCGTTCGCAATGCGCGTTCATCCGGGGAGCTCGCGGTGCAGTCGCAATCACGCGAAGTTCCTCTGCCTCGAAGACGGTGTCGAACGCGTCTCCGTATTTGCCGTCGCGATCACGCAGCAGGAAGCGCAGAGATTCCAGGCGCGCTCCGAGTTCGCTCGCCAGGTTCCTCGCCTGCTGCACCGTCCAGGCCCGTGTCGGATGCGCGGTGACGCCAAAGATGTGCAAACGCCTGGTGCCGTGCTCGAGAAACGCCAGCGCGTACAGACGTGTGCCGAGCACGGTGTCGATGTGGAAGAAGTCCGCCGCGATGATGCCCTCGGCCTGCGCGGTCAGAAACTCCCGCCAGGTCGGGCCGCATCGCCGCGGTGCCGGATCGATGCCGCTCGGCGCAAGATCTCCCAGACCGTCGAGGCGCCCAGGCGATGACCAAGCCCGACCAGCTCGCCATGGATACGCCGATGTCCCCACCGCGGATTCTCTCTGGCAAGCCGGAGTACGAGCGCCCTGACCACCACCTGGGTGGAGGGACGCCCGGTTCGCCGACGTGATGTGTAGTCCCACCTCGAGGCGATGAACCTGCGGTGCCAGCGCGAGCGATGCACCAGTCTCGACAGCGCGGCGAACCAGAACCGGTCTGCAGGCTCGTAACGAGCCGGCCTGGTCAACTGCCGACGAAAAACGACGTTCTCGTGCCGCAGCACGAGAAGCTCCGCATCCTTGGCTGGCTCACTGCAAAACAGCACCGCCGGAACAGACAGCAACTTGCAGACCACCTTGTACAACAGCGAGACGATCACCCAGGCATGCTCGCAGCCGGGAAGACCTCGCTACTCAGCAGCGATGACTTTCCGGGCGGCACAGCATGCGGCGCGCACCGTGGACGGGAGGCGTGGCGTGCGGTCGGACGGCATCGTCACGGACCGACCGATTAGTCTGGACCAACATCGGACGAGGGGAGGACGACGATGACCACTGGTGAGGGCTCGACGCAGAACTCCATCGAGGGAGACTTGGCAGCCGCCGTGCAGATGCGCGACGTGCACGGCGACGTCTACGTAGGTGGTGCAGGCAACACACCCCGCAAGCGGGTCGACGTCGACGTCGAAGCGGGAGACGTTGAAGGCCAGCTGGCCGGGCTCCGGGCGGGTAACGGACTCGGCGACGTCACCGACGTCGAAGCGAACGTCAAGGTGAAGCGAGTGTCCACCGGTGGTGAGGTCGTCGGTATCGACCTCACTACACGGGACAGCTGACCTCTTCTACTGCGGCGCAGGCGGCCGTTCCAGTTCGCGGATGACTGTGGTCAGGTTCGCCCGCACGGCTTGCGCGGCCTGCTCATCGGCTTCCTCCGACCCGTCCAGCAGCCAGGCTGCCCGCTCCAGCGCGCTCCTTGCGCTGTGTGCGTCACCGGCGTTGAGCAGCGCGACACCGTAGCTGTTTAGTGCGAACGCGGTGTCCATCGACTCCGGCCCATGCAGCGTCTCAGACACCGTGACGAGCTCCCCGGTCACCTCAGCCGCGCGCTCGGCGCCGCCGCAGTGGAACAACCGCTTGGTCAGTAACCCGAGCACGCTCAGAACCTGCTCGGAATTGGCGTCGTACACACGCCTGCTCACGGTGAGAGCACGCTCCGTCAGAACAAGCGCTTCCTCACCACCGTCCTCGGTTTGCTCCACGAGCCACGCGAGGTAGAGCAGGCTCTCTCGTGTCTGACGGTCGCCGCTCGGAGCACGTCGATCGTCGAGTGCCAGCGCTTGCCGCACGTAGAAGAAGGCGCCTTGCACGTCATCCCGGTAGAAGGACGCGGAAGCGGCGCGGTGGAGCGACTTGCTGAGCTCTTCGTGGTTGGCGCCGAACGCCAGCGTCAGCGCGGAAAGCGCTTGAGGCATCGTCGTCCGTGCTTCCTCCGGGCGGTCTGCCTCGATCAGCACTTCGACGACGCGGGTCAGCGTTTCCCCGAGGGGAGCCGCATGTGCGGAGCTGCCACGGTGGATGGCCGCGATCCGCCGCAGCGCTTCCAGTGAGGCACCAAGGTCTCCGGCGCGGCGGTGCACCGCCGCCGACAACCCGAGGATCTCGACCGCTTCCACCGCAGGCATGGCACACGCATCGGCCACCGTCAGCGCGTCGTTCAACGCTGACAGCGCGTCATCCGTCTTGTCCTCGTCGAGCAACTGGCGGGCGATTCGGATGAGCGCGCGGGCGACGTCGGGATGGTGCGGGCCGTGCCGCTCGATCGCCTCGTCCAGATAGCGCTGCAGGAGTACGAGCACCGAACCCGTGACGACGGCGGTGTGCCCGTAATCCTCAGCGATCCCCATCACGAGGTCCGTCCCGCGCGGGTCGAAGAGGTTTCCGTCGGTGCGCGCGGGGGTGGTCGCCTGGAGGTCCACCACGGTCGCGGTGCTGCGCTTGACCGCCCCGAAGTTCTGTGCCGTTAGGTCGATGCACGTCACGCCGTCGGCGGTGCCGATCGCCACCGCTCCCGACGGGTCCACGGCGACGTCGCGGACATCGCCGCTCATCCGGATCTCCTGTAGAACACCGGACATGCTCACGTGCACGTCCCGCGAGCCTGCCGACGTCGCCACGACGAGATCGGCGCCGACATAGGCAGCGGACATGGTCACCATCTCCACCGCATGCCCGGTGAACGAGGTGTGCCGGCCCGTTTCCTCGTCCCACGTCTCGACGTGGCCATCCGGATAGCCGAGTACGACCACCAACCGGCCGTCCTGGCCTGCCACGGCGAGTTGGGTGGCAGGCAACGCGCCGGCGTCGATTTGGAACACCGACCTGGATCCCGTGCCCCAGACCAGGAGAGTGTCCCCTTCGAGCACCACGACGAACGTGTCGGAGCTGGTCGAGAGGACCGCGACCGCGGTGAACCGGCTGGTCGGGAGTTGGAGCTCGTGAATCAGAGCACCGCTGCCGACGTCCACTCCGGCAATGCCGTCGCCGGTGACGAAGAACGCTACAGATCTGCCGCCGGCGTGTCCGATGCCGAGCCATTTGTTCAGGCAGCGGCGACCGGCGAAGCGGTGGACGAGCCCGCCGGTTCGCACATCCCACACCCGCACCTGCCCATCGTCGCCGGCCGCGACGAGCGCTGGGCCACGGTCGCTCACGGCTAGGGAGGACCTGTACACCTCGTTCGCGTTGCCCTGAAAACGGTGCAGTTCCTCACCGCTGACGAGATCATGGACGGTGACCGAACCGACGATGCTGCTGGCAGTCAGCACCGGACGCCCTTCGAGCTCGGCCCTGCTCAGCGCCCACACGTGAGTCATGGCTTCGACCGGTGCCGAGCCCGAGCCGATCCGCGGGTCCCAGATGCGGACCGAACGATCGGCGCCTCCGCTCACGATCACAGGGCGCCCGTCCGCGTCGACCGCCTCCATAGCCCCGATGGCGGAGTTGTGGCCGAAGAGGTCACGCACCTCGGCGGACTCGTCGATCCACACGCGGATTCGCCCGTCCGCCAATGCCCCGACCAGATGGGATCGGCCAGGTTCGGCCGCAGTTCCGGTGAGCTTGGTGACCGGGCTCGGGGCAGGCAACTCGCGGATCAACGCGCCAGTGCGAATGTTCCACAGCGCCGCGCCCGTGCCCTGGCCGGGCGTCAGCAGTGCGAGGTCATCGCCGACGCGGAGAAGGGCGAGCGTGCGAACGTTCGCCGGGAATGCCCGCGAGACGAGGTAGCCCTGGCGGGTCTTCAGATTCCACACTGAGACGTCCAGGTGGCTGGCCGTCGCGATGATCACCTCGTCCTGGACCGCGGCTACGTCCGCGGCCGCCACCTCCTGGGGAAACCCGCCGAACTCGAGAACTGCGTCCGTCGACTCCGCGTCCCACACGCGCACCGCGGCGTCTTCTCCGGCGGTGACGACCCAGGAGCGGTCCGGGGTCTGCACACCTCGCACCGCGGACATCGCGAACCGGTGCGCGACAGGACCTTCCGCCTCGCTGGTGACCGAATCGCGCATCAGCACGGTGCCGTCCGCGGTGAGCAGCGAGTCGCGGCTGTCCCCGGCCGAGACGTCGAGCTCCGAGGCAAACCTGCCGAGCAGTTGCAAGGTGTCGAGGTCCCACTTGCGCAAGGTGCAGTCCTTGGCACCGCTGATCAGGACCGGTCCCTCGTCGAGCAGGACGACAGAGAGGCCGACGATCGCGGCCTCGTGTGCCCGGCATCGGCGCAGAAGCGCTCCGCTGACCGGGTTCCAGACGAGGACGTGCCCGTCGTTGTCTCCGGACACGACGACGAGCGTGCCGGCGATATGGGCGGCCGTGACCGCGGTGACCGGGTGCTCGTGCCCGTGCAGCATCCGGCGGTGCAGGGACGGCCTGGCGCGGCTCCACCGGCAGGACCACTGCCGCCGGATCGCCAGGTCCGCGAGCCGCCCAAGGTGCTCATCGAGCGCATGGAGGTGCATCGCCAAGTCCAAATAGGACAGTCGCGTGCCGGCGTCGTCGTGTGCGAGGAGCTCGGGGAACACCTGCCGATAGGCCAACCCAGCGGCGGGGATCTCATCCAGTGACTCGATCGCCGTGACCAGTCCATGAGGTTCCGCGAACACGAGGAAACCTACCTCCGCCAGCAGGTCCACCAGCACGCCCGCCTGCCGCGCGTGCACGGCGAGGTAACGTCTGGTGTAGCTGTCCGCTCGCTCCCATCCGTCCGGCGCGGCTTGAACCGCAGCCAGTGCGGCCGTGGCAATCTTGTGGTGGGCAGCACGCGCATCGACGATTGGCAACTCTCCCCCGCGTCCGGAGGTGAGATGTTCGCGGAACGAGTTGTGGAAGACGCGCACGGCGGTGTCACCGAAATGCAGGAACTGGGACAGGTCTTCCAGTGCGTCGTTCAGCACGTCAGAGTCCAGGCCGGTGATCGCGTGAAGCTGCTGCCTGGTCAAGCCGTCGCCCTGGGCAACGGCGAGCAGAGCAAGCACCGGACGCAGGGCGGTGCGCCAACGTTGTTTCCTGCCGTCCGACCCGGTGATTGCAATACTCCGGCGCAAAAACCCGCGGTAGACCTGGCTGAGGTCGCCCGGCAACTCCGGCACGGCACAGGGGTGCGCGTGATCGCTTTCCAGCAGCTCATCGATCGCGTGGTGCGCGTAGAGGAAGTTCCCGTTGCTGGCCGCCGCCACGGAATCGGCTAGGAGGTCAAGGTCGCGGCTGGGCACCCTGGCAGCGAGACGCCACCGGGCGTACTCGCGCACGTCCGCCTGCCCGGAGGAGCAGCTGGCGTCGAGGTCGATCACCCGGACGTCGGTGGTGCGGTGGTAGCCAGCCGGCCGCGAGGTGAGCAGCAGCCTGACGGGAACGTCCTGGAACGTCGGCCCGGTGAGCAGGTCGGCGATCGTGACCTCGGTCGGGAACGCAGCCGTCTCGTCGATGCCGTCCACGAGGACGATCGGCCGGGCCGACAGGTTCAGCGACCGGAGTGCCTCGCCGAACAAACGACTGATCGTCTCCCCCGGCGTGTAGCCGTGCAGGTCCACCGCGGCACCGATGACCGTCGCACCATGCTGGACCTCGCCGATGGTCACGGACGCGGCCAGGTTCAGCGTCGGCCCGCCGGCGAGGTCGACTGCCGTGCTGCGGATGGCCTCGGCGAACCCCGGCACGCTGACCGAGAACTGGCGAATCACCGATCGCACGAACAAGGCCGGGTCCAGCGTCTCACTGCGGTAGGAGTCGCAGAAGTGCGTCGCGGCAAGCCAGCCTTCTGGCAGTCTCGTGCCGAGTGCGTGTGCCTGCCCGAGATTCGAGTGCGCAGCCTGCACCGCGATTGCCGACTTGCCGCTGCCGGGAACCCCCACGATCACCAGCGTGCGGTCCACTGATTCCACCCAGTCGAGAATTGCCTCGAACAGCCAGGATCTTCCGCTGAAACCTTCGGCGCGTTCCCACGGAACCCACAAGATCCTCGGCCTCCTTTATCTAGCTTGTGACGCTTCCCCGGCCATCTTCCTTCGAGCGGACCCAACATCCGCCCATCGTGGTGGGCTGCTTCAGTTCCCGCACGAAATGAGGTCGTCCTCGGCCACGTCCTGCACAGCCATGCCAGCCTCTTCCTCACGCACTCGCGGATCTCGCCAGAACCGTTCGCCTCGAGTTCGAGCCGCTCGAGCGCCGAATCCTCGTCGAGATTAATCCACCGACACCCCGTTCGTATTGGTGGAGACGTTCCATATCCGTTGCAGCTCTTCAAGCTTTATCAGCCGTCGAACGGTTATCGTCTGCCCATCCTTTAGAGTGATCCTCATGCCAAGGCGGCGAACGTCCTTGATGTTCCCGTCACCCAGGGTCTTGCAGATCGACATAAACTCGAAGATGTCCAAGTACCAGTTCTCGCTGTCGCCCGCCTTGAGCAGATGAGGCAGGGCCGGCCAGGTAGCCCCGGATGCAGGCAGGTGACTGCTGGCACGGGACTTGCCCATGATGAAGACCGCGGAGACGTAGAGATCGGATCTGCCCACGTTGTGCACCGTCACACCGAGTACAGGGGTGGAGGGACCATTTCCAGACAAGCGTGAAAGGACGTCCAGGGGGTCATCGCGGCGCTTAATCGATTGCAGCAGCAGCTGCGTGCCATTACCTCGCCATCCGATAGAGACGTAGACCTTCGCGCGGCGGCCGGAACGGTTGAAGCTGAAGATCTGCCAGCCGAGCGAGAGGCATGACACGATCAACGCCAGGCTGGCGACGATGACGGCGGCCAACGACATCGTCATTTTCCTTTGCTGCCGTCGTGGAAGGTCACACCTCCGTGGATGTCACGGGCCTGTATCACTCGCCCACTGACGTTGCCGGTTATCTGATTCGTGACGCTTCCACGGTTTTCAACTTCGAGACGGTCCAACTTCTGGGCCTCTTTGACGGCGGCTTCCAGCTCCTTTGCGAAGTGGAGATCGTCCTCGGCGGCGTCTTCCAACGCCATGGCCAGCCTTGCCCGTGTCCGCGGCCGGATCTGGCCGGACCCGTTGACCTCGAGTGCGAGTCGCTCTAGCGCGGGATCTCCGCTCAGTTTCGTTGTGATCATCTCGTACACGAGCTGGAGCGCCGGTTCGGACGTTCCGTCCCGATTCGTGCCCAGGTGCTCCCGCTCGAGGTGTGCGGGACGCGTCATCCGAGCGATCAAGAGCCCGACCGCGATCTCGATGTCCGTCACTTGACCACCGTTTCCTTGCTCATGGAACTGATCGCTTCCTACTACTGTCGCCAGCTTCGTTCATGCCGTTACTCGCCTGAACATGCCACGCGACATAGAAACTTCGGCCGCAAGCGGTGAGTCGCGAAACGCCGGCTCCGGTGCGTGCGACAACCTGTGAGCGGCGAAAGGAGAAAGCGTTCTCAAGCGAGGACGACGAGCCTCTCAACGAGTTCTCCGGCCCAGCGGAGACCGTCTTCCAGAGGGAAGCATCGGTGCCATCAACTTCCACGGAAGCGAGTCGAGCGGCGAGATCGCCCTGATGCTCGTCTGCGACGAAGATCTCGAACTAATCCCGGCGACCAGGTGTCTTTGACTGTGGAGATCAGCAACCTCAAGGACCAACCGTACGAGGTGTTCCTGCACGTGAACGGCATGCCGGATACTTCGAGCGCGATCGTCCTTGACGCTGTGACCATTACGCCGAGAGGAACGGACAAGGTCAAGCTAGTCCTGCTCACCTCGTCGACCGCACCCGAGGCGAGCAGGCGTCGCCTCTCGGTGCACGACTGGGAGAATTCGTCGCGTGATGCGGCGAACAGCCCACCACGCGCAGGGGCGTGCTGTTGACACTCGAACGTTGCAGTGGTGCTGACCTCCGTGGTGACGGCCGGATCCAGCGGCGATCCCACCACAGCAGCTGACTCGGCGGCGGGAATGACCGCCCCAAGCAGCGTCCCGTCCACGACCGCAGTACCTGCTCCTCCGTACAGCGTCATGACCTGTGCACCCGGAACGTCGGCGATAAACCTGTGGGGCATGACTGATGCCGAAGCTGGCGCACACCGCATGAGGGCGACGACCGGAGGTCTGGTTGAAGCTGTTCTTGGACTGGTAGCGATACTTCGATGGTGACAGGCAGCACGGACAACTCCTCCACTGGTGACGTCCACGGTCAAGTAGCACAGGCTCGCGACGTTGGGCAGATCGTGTTCAACGCTGGGCGTCTCCCTTTAACAGCATTGGCGGGCCTGCCACCGATCACCTCGCGGTTCGTCGGCCGAGAGAAGGAGCTTCAGGCTCTTCGAGCAGGCGTCTCTGTAGTCGTCTCAGGTCTTGCTGGCATCGGTAAGACCGAGTTGGTCCTGCATGCCGCCCACGATGCCGCGCCGCTTGGCGGCGTGTTGTTCATAGACCTGCAGGGATACGACGACGAGCGTCGCGTCACGCCCACGCGAGCCTTGGACGACTTTCTACGCGCTCTGGGCGTTAACGGGGATGAAATTCCTCCCGAGGAGGCCCAGCGCGCGGCCCTGTATCGCTCACTGCTCACCGAAGCTCCCCCGATGGTGATCGTGCTCGACAACGCGTCGTCAGCAGGACAGATTCGACCTCTGCTGCCAGGCGCAGCTCATCACCGGGTTCTGATCACCAGCAGGCACACGTTGTCAGGGTTGGACAACGCGCATCGGGTCGAGATCGGCCTTCTATCGAAGGACGATGCCACTGAGCTCGTCGGCGACCCCGAGATTGCGCGTCTGTGCGGCATGCTTCCTCTCGCACTAAGGATCATGGCCGCGCTGCGGGCCGACCATCCTGAGGTCGATTGGGCCGCGGAGCTGCGAGATGCGCAGGACCGACTGGAGATTATGGATGACGGCGACAGCCGTGCGGTACATGCGGCCTTCGCCCTCTCGTACAACTCGCTTGCCCCGGACCAACAACGACTCTTCCGTCTTCTGGCTTTGCATCCTGGGGACGACCTCGTACTCGAGGGCGCAGTTGCGCTGGCCTGCTTATCCGTCACTCAGACTCGGAGACTGGTTCGCGAACTCCGTCGGGCGCATCTATTGGACGAAGCCGATCTCGATTCGTACCAGTTCCACGATCTCGTGCGCTTGTACGCGCAGCGTTGTCTCGTGGATGAGACGACTGAAGAGCGAAGGGCAGCGCTGCTCCGAGTCCTCCGTCATTTCCTGTCTAGGGCCGAGGATGCGTGCAGCCACCTGGACGCGTCACCATCTGCGGTTCGTTCCAGCGAGTTCGAGGACGCGCAAGCAGCGATGTCTTGGTTGACCCGCCGCCGTTCAACGCTCGTGTCAGCTGTTACCGTTGCCAGCGAGGCCAGCGAACACGATGTCGTTCGCCGGTTCGCATGGGCCCTGTATCCCTTCTTCGACGCCTCTCGGCATAGTAATGACTGGGTCAAAGTCAGCGAGCATGCCATAAAGGCTGCCCAACATCTCGGCGAAAAGGAGCTGGAGTGCGTGTTCCGCGTGGACCTCGGACACGCACATAGGCAATTGCGGCACATCGACTTCGCGATGACATGCTATTCGGAGGCACGCGACCTAAGCGTCGCGATCGGAAACAGACATCAGGAGAAGCGAGCCTTGCACAGCATCGCGACTCTCCTGTACGACACCGGAAGTTTCCATGAGTCACTTGCGTTCGGCATGGACGCGCTAGTGATCCAGCAGGAACTAAACGACCAACAGGGGCTTGCCCACAACCTAGCCTCGCTCGGCGCGACCTATTGGCGCTTGCGTCGGTACGAAGATGCACTCTCTTCTCACCAACAGGCCATGGAAATTTTCAACCTTCTACAAGACAGGCACCGGAAAGCCCGCACGAAGTTCGACCTCGCCATGTGTTATGCAGCACTCGAACGGTTCGACGAGGCCATATCCGCCTTCGAGGATTCAATAGCAGAGCTGCGCCAGCTGGACGAAAGAGATCTCGAGGGCATCGCGTATCGAAACCTCGGCATCATCTACGAGCGTGTTGGAAATCTCGGCAAAGCCAAAGCAGTATGGAACATGGCTTTGGCTTGGTTTAACAAAATCGAGGCCGAAGTCGATTCCCGCCGAGTGCAGGACTGGATCGATGGACTTAACACAAAGCCGGCAGATTGACACCCAGTTCGCACACAGCGGCGTGAGTGCCGAAAACTACGTCCATGCAGGTCAAGGCGCATGGCGATACTCGTGGATGACTCAGCCCAGAAGATCATGTCGGTCTATGCTGATGCGTTCGCTCTGAGCGGGTTCTCCAGGCTGGGGCCAGCCCCGCAGGGGTGGCGCGCCGGCGAGCGGCCGGCGGGCTCGGTGCTCGCCGTAGTTGTGTGTGCCGAAAATTACGTCCGCACAGGTCAAGCGGCATGCCGATACTTGTGGAGGACTCCACCGAGACGGTCCCGTCGAAGTACCGCAAGGCGTTCGATCCGGTCAGGTCCAAGGGGCTGGTGCCAGGCTCGCAAGGGTGCTGCTGCGGCGAGGGATCGGTGGGTGCGGTGCTCGTTGTAGTGCTGCTCGTACTGACGCAGCGCGCGCCGAAGGTGGGCCTCGTTCCAGATCAGCGTGCGGTCCAGGAGCTCGCCGCGCAGCGTCTTGACCCAGCGTTCCATGATCGCGTTCATGCGGGGCACCCGCACGCCGGTCAGAATCGTCGCGATCCCGGCGCCGCCGAGGATCTCGTCGATCAGCGCGGGATACTTACCGTCACGATCACGGATGAGAAACCTGACTCGCGCGAGGCTGCCAGCGTCCACGAGGTCCATCAGGAGATTCCGGACGGCCTGCGTCACCCAGTCATGTGTCGGGTGCGCGGTTGTACCGAGAATGCGCACGGTCTCGATGAAATCCATCGCCAGGACCACCTCGGCATGGGAGCGCAGGAACTCAGCCCATGTCACAGTCGCTCGGTGTGGCGCCGGGTCGACGCCACCAACTTTGAGGATCTCCCACACGGTCGAAGGAGCAACCGTGACACCGAGGAGAGCGAGTTCCCCGTGGATGCGCCGATAGCCCCACGAGGAGTTCTCGGCCGCCAGACGCAGAACAAGGCGGCGGACCGATGCCACGGTCCGCGGACGCCCACGCCTTCGACGCCGGCTCGTCTCGGCGTGGCGACGCTTCACCAGGTCACGATGCCATCGCAGCACCGTATCCGGGCTGACCAGCAGTCGGAGTCGGCGCAGAGTGGCAGGAGCCAGCGGCGTCAGGAGCGCGGCGAGGAACGCCCTGTCCTCAGGTCGGCGTTGAGGACGTCGGTCGCCGAGTTGGCGCTGCAAGACGGTGAATTGGTGGCGAAGAGCAAGAATCTCAACGTCCTTCTCGCGGTCAGTCAGTGCAGTAGCCGCAGCGCAGCGAAGGCGTAGGTGACGGCAAGGTAAGCGAAGCGGACCAGTACGGGGCGCGATCATGCCCGACGACCACCTGCCACTCACCGAGGCCCGCGACTGCGCGGATGTACTTTTCGGCACGCACAACGCTTCCCGAGGCCGCAAGAAGCACCAAACCCCACGGCGGCGTGGGTCAGGCGGTCGTGACGCCGTAGGTGTGGCTGGCGAGCCGCAGGCGATCGATCAGCGGCCTGCCCATGGCCGTCGCAGGCGTGAGCGAGCCGGACCGCGGCGGGAGGTCGTCGAGGGCCAGGCACAGGGCGCTCTGCCCGAGCATGACGGCCGTGGCGGCGTAGCCGGGATCGCCTGGTCCGGCGACTGTGGCCCGGTAGCGGCGCCCCGAGCTGGTGGTGGCGTACAGCACCGAACGGAACCAGCCCTTCGCACGAGCCTGTTCGCTGGGCCCGGTACCGGGCGCGGGCAGCACCCGGTCGAGCAGGCCGCGGACCGGCTTGACCGACATCGCGCCGACCAGCCCGGCCAGCCCGCCGGTGATACCGGCCGCCACGAGCGCTCCGCTGACGCCTCGCCCCGCGCCCATCACCTCGCCGTAGCGCAGCTGCGGCCCGTAGGCCCAGTCGAGCAGGGCGTTGCTGCGCCGCACGATGCGGGTGTTGAACGGGGCCATCACGAACGGCGCCTGCCACGTTCCGTCGGCGGCGCGGGAGGGCATCGCCGCGTCACGGGGCTGGGCGGGCGTCGGCTCTGCTGCGCGGTCGGGACTGAGCGCATGCGGATCGGCGGCGACGCGCCGCAGGCCGGGATTGCTCTCGTAGGCCTCAATCTGCGCCCGCAGCGAGTCGATCGTGCCGCCGCTGAAACCGCCGCGGACCGTAGCCACCAACCGCACGTCGGTGAGCGGACCTGCGCCGTCGGCCACGGCCCGCTCGTGCAGCAACAACATGCCCAGGTCCGACGGGATCGAGTCGTAGCCGCAGGCGTGCACGATCCGGGCTCCGGACTCCAGGGCCAGCTCGTGCACGGCGTCGATCGCGGCCCGGACGAACAGCACCTCGCCGGTCAGATCCGCGTAGTGCGTGCCGGCCCGTGCGCACGCCTCGACGACCGGGAGCCCGTAACGGGCATACGGGCCGACGGTGGTGGCGAGTACCCGCGTCGACGCGGCCAGCGCCGCCAGCGCGACCGGGTCCCCCGAGTCGGCGACGACCAGCGGCCACTCCCGTGCCGCCGCAGGCAGCCCGGCCCTGGTGGCGGCGAGCTTGTCCGCAGACCGCCCGGCCAGCGCGATCCGCACGCCCTCGGGGGCGTGCCGGGCCAGGTATGCGGCGGTCAGCGTCCCAACGAACCCGGTGGCGCCGTAGACGACGACGTCGTGCTCACGATTCATGACCGTCAGCATGCCCCCAGGCTCCGGCCACCGTGCAGCGGTACAGCACTGACGTCAGGTGCCGCTGGTCGACGAACAGCAGCCGGTCGGTGCGCTCTCGTCTGACAGCGCCGACAAACCGTTCCGCGTGGCAGTCAGCCCGCGGACACCTCGGCCGGATCTTCACAACATCAATGCCGGCGTCCGCGAGAACCGAGCCGAGCAAAGACGAGATACAGCAGTCGCAGCGCCACACCCACGATCATGCCTGCAGGATGACAGAACTGATCACCGCAGGTCAGCGTGTGGCTGCAGAGTTCTGGCACCCCACAGGGGGCGAATGCTCGGCTGGCCGTCACAGTCCAGACAGATGTCGCCCTTGGTGCTGGCTTTGGCGGACGTCATCGCGCCGTTCCTTGTAGACGCGATCGCGGCGGCGATGACGGGGCATCGTCGCTGGAGACTTGCTCAGCCGCGCTTGCCTCTTGCACGACGCCCACATGGCCGATTACCAGCTGCTCCGATCCGGACTGCCACAAGGCGTGGCTGCTCACAGCAGTCAGTAGGTGATCAACTGCGTGCCGATCTGCTGCTCCCCCGCCGGGCGAACACCTCAATGCCCGTCCACTGGATCTCGGTGCGGCTACACGTAGATCAGCTGTGGAGGTTCATGGCTAGCGGTCCGGTCGGGCAGACTTGGACACATGACCTCTGGTCGATCCATAGCGCGCACCGCCGGAACGGCCGCCGGCGCCATATTCGCGTTCTCTGGTGTCACTCTCGCCCTGGAAGGCGTAACAAGACTCGCGATGCCGCACATCCGGGGAGAGCGATGAGCGACGGCATTCACGCCAGCGATGCCGACGAACAGCCCACATCAACGCGGAACACACACCACGGCACCGCACGACACGTGATCCAGGCCAACGTCGTTCGAGGTGACATCAACCTGGGCGCCAATCCCCCGCGCGCTTGGCTGCTTCCGGCCGCCATCGTGATCGCCGCAGTTCTGGTGGGTGCTGCGATCGTCGCGGTTCCCGGTGACGGACAGCGCACCTCGGCAGACGCGGCAGTTCAGGCGCCGTCGGAACTGCTGGTCACCGCGGATCTCTCGGCCAACGACATGGGCCCTTGGGGCTACGTGAGTGAATCGCCCGATTTTCCCGGTGCTGAACTCATCCGGAGGATGGCTCGCCCCATGGCCGGCGTCGACCCCGCGATCGCGAGGGACGTCCGGTTGTCACCCGGCGCTGTGAGCGTGCAGCACCAGCTCATCCGGTTGCATCTGGAAGGACCGAAAGGCCGCGAGGTTCGGGTCACCGACATCAGGCCGGTCATCCGCGCGACGAGACCACCGCTGAGCGGCAGTCTGGTGTCGTCGCCACCCCAAGGTGCGGAGCCGTCGTCCGAGGTTCTGCTCAAGCTGGACGATCCGTTTCCCGTGGTGCAGTCCTCCGTCGAGGACGAGGAAAAACGGCACCGGGTACCAACTGGCCCGTTCTTCCCAGCGCACACCATCAAGCTGAACGACGGTGAAACGCACGAGGTCGTGCTGACGGTGTCCACCGAACGCCACAGCTACGAGTACGACCTCGCGGTGAGCTACCAGTCAGGTGCCGAAATCAAGGAGGTGCGAGTGAACGACGGCGGACAGAGCTTCCGCATCTCGGGTTTCGCTTGCTCAGGACCGAACACCGCCTCGTACGCTTCGGTCCACCAGTCCACCGGCGACTTCAGCATGCCGTCCGTCCCAGATCCGGGCCACTTCTCCTCGATCCCAGACTGCTGACATGCGGAAGTACCGTTCACGTAGAAGAGACTTGGCTTGGAGCATCACGGCGGCGGTTCTGATCCTCGCCGCAGCAGTCGCGATTCGAGCCCATCGCGAATCTCGTCAGCCGCCGGCACCCGTCGCGGCGCCGGTCTCCGCCGGCACCACGGCTCCCTCCGAACCGCGGTGCTCTGCGGTCATGAAGACCGACTCGGCGGGGTCTCCCCTGGGGGACAACGCCTTCGTCACCGTCTCCGCTGTGCACGAAATGGCGTGTCGGCACGACTACGACGGCCTGCTGGACATGATGGAGAACCCGTTCGGGGACAAGGCGCCGTCCGAGGCACTTCGCGAACTCCGCGCCGACGGCGGTGCGCCGCTCGCCGCCCTCGCCCAGACTCTGGAAACGGCTCCCATCAGCGACCAGGGCGGCTTGATCTACTGCCATCCCCGTGGAGCCACAGCCGCCTTCGCGAGAGGTACGCAAGACCGGCCTGGGCGCTGGAGTCATTTCACCCTGACCGGCGCAAGCCCGATGGACGGGAAGTGCTCCGAGCTGCGTGCGGAGCAGCCGACGAGCAGCCCCTGACAGTGCACGGCGGACGCCGCCGCAGCGAGCCAGGCGACTGTCCTCGCTTCAGCCGCTAGGACGATGCAATGGTCATGTGTGTACGTCGCGAAAAGTCGCAGTGTGCAACACATCCGGCATAGGTGATGCCCTCGTGGGCCACGATCGCGCGCAAAGCGCCCACGCACCAACGACTTGACCCAGCAGTCCACTTTGGATCCGAGCGGGAAGTGGCCGCCAACGCCGACGCGGCACCCGGTCACGCCGAACGCTCCGGCGGGTGCTCAGCGGTTGGTGTTGATCGTCTTCTGGATCCAGCCGGTGTACGCGGTGGCATTGGTGTACAAGCCTGGACCGTTCGCGCAGGGCACGTCTTCGTCACCGGGACCGGAGGTGACGCCGATCAGCTCCCACCGGCCCCACTTCCCGCGCTGGACCTGCGGCCCGCCGGAGTCGCCGGAGCACGCCATGGCGCCCGCCTCCCGGCTCACCGTGCACAGCCGGGTCCGGTCCGCAAAGCCGGGTGCGCACTCGGACTCGGTGCCGCGACGGGTGTCGAGTTGCTGGAGCCGCTCGGCGAACTTCCACTCGTCGGGGCCTGCTCCCTCGACCGTGGTGCCGAATCCCAGCAGCCGGGTCGGCGTCCCGGGCGCACCGGCCTGCTCGGCGATCCGGATCGGCTGGTGGACGACCGGGCGGTCCAGTCGCACCAGCGCGATGTCGTTGCGGTTCGGCTGCGTGCCCGGCATCACCGAGTAGCCCGCGTGGCGCACCACGCGGTCGATGGCCCGTACGGTGCCGCCGGACGTCCGGCGATCACTGCCGATGCGCACGGTCCCGTCCAGCACCGCCCCGCCCTCGCCCTGGCCGACGCAGTGCGCCGCCGTCACCACCCACCGCGGGTGGATCAGCGATGCCCCGCACACCCCCTTCGCGTTGCCCGCGCTCGGCACGGTCAACGGGATCGAGGCCATGAACTCGTAGCGCTCGGTGGCGTCCTTTCCGTTGATGACGGCACCGGCGGTCCCGGTCATCGCCGTGGCGGCGAACGCACCCACCAGCACGACCCCGGCCGCTCGGGCCACTCCACAACGTACGGACTTCAGTCTCGACATGCTCTTCCCTCACAGTGGAACGCCGAACGAGATCAATCCTTTCCGTTCACTGTGGACAGAGCCATGCAGGCGACTCTCCTGTCGCTGTGGAGGACGCTCGACCGTTCACGGTGGAACCCGCTCCACCGAGCGGACCGACCAGGAGAATCATCACCTCATCGGGCGTTTTGTCCGGTTGCCCTGGCCAGAGCACGTCGTTCACCGGAGCATCGACGGTTTAGCGCGCCCGGTCTGGGCAACATCATCTGCATGGCCTCGGCTGTGTGCGCTCGACGCCCGTGGACGCGGATCCTCGCGGCGGCGCTCGTTGCGATGTCCCTCGGCGGCTGCCAGTGGCCGCGCGACGCCGACGGCACCCTGGACCGGGTACGGGCGGGGACAATCCGGGTCGGGGTGGCGCACAACCCGCCGTGGACCATCGTCGACGGCAGCAGTGCGGGTCAGACGCCGGGCGGCGTCGAGACGGTGCTGGTGCAACGCCTGGCCGACAGCCTCGGCGCACGCGTGCAGTGGGTGCCCGGCGGCGAGGCCGAGCTCATGGAGGCGCTGTCCGAGCGCGGCCTCGACCTCGTCGTCGCGGGCCTGGACGCCGAGTCGCCCTGGGAACAGGAAGTCGCGTTGACCACCGACTACCTCACGGTCGACATGGTCGTGGCGGTGCCGGCGGGAGCACCAGCCGACGTCGCCGGGCAGCGGGTGCTGGTGCGGACGGGCACCGCCGAAGCCGCGCTGCTGTCGGACCACGACGCGACCGCTGTTCCCGTCGCCACGCTTCCCCCGCGTCCTGACGGCGCCGCGGTCGTCCCGGACTGGCTGGTCGACGAGTCCGGACTGACCGACGCGGGCACCCACCTGTCGAGCGCCGACCACGTCCTGGCGGTGCCGCCCGGCGAGAACGCCTGGCAGAGCACGGTGGAGCGGTTCCTGCTCGCCTTGGAACCCGACGAGGTGCGTCGCCTGCTGCTCGACACCCACCGTGCGGGGTCGTGACGTGGTCGCGATCCACGGCAGGTACGAGTTGCCACCGGACAAGGCGGCGCTGCACCGCCGCGCCGTCCGGCTCGAGTGGTGGACCATCGCCTTCTTCGTCGTCGCCATCACCGCGCTGGCCGTCGTGCTCGGCCAGTCACAGGCCATGAAAGCGGCCTGGGTGGAGGACATCCTCGCCCTCGCGCCGCCCATCGCGTTCCTGATCGCCGACCGGTACCGCGACCGGCCCTCCGACGACGAACACCCCTACGGGCACCACCGTTCCGTCGCCATCGCGTTCCTGGCCTCCGCTCTGGCGTTGCTGACGCTGGGCGGTTACATCCTCGTCGAGTCCGTGCTGCGGCTCGTGCAGGGCGAACGCCCGCCGATCGGGTTGATCGAGATCTTCGGTCACACGCTGTGGCTGGGCTGGCCCATGATCGCCGTCCTCCTGGCCACCATGGTCCCCGCGATCCTCCTCGGCCGCGCCAAGACGAAACTGGCCGCACAGCTGCACGACAAGGTCCTGTACGCCGACGCCGAGATGAACCGCGCGGACTGGCTCACCGCCGGCGCGGCAGTCCTCGGGATCATCGGGATCGGGGCCGGGCTGTGGTGGGCCGACGCCGTGGCCGCGATCATCATCTCCGCCGACATCGTCCGCGACGGCGTGCGCACCACCCGCACCGCCGTCGCCGACCTCATGGACCGCCGGCCCCGCACCGTCACCGACAACCGGCCGCACCCCCTGCCCACCCAGCTCACCGAGCTCGCACTGGCCCAGCCCTGGGTGACCGACGCCTGGATCCGGCTGCGCGAGGAAGGGCACGTGTTCGTCGGCGAGATGCTGGTCGTGCCCGAAGCCGGCACCGACGACCTCGTCGAGCGACTCGACCGGCTCAGCCACCTGCTGCGCGACGCGGACTGGCGCATGCATGACGTGGCGGTCATGCCCGTACGCGAGATCCGCCGGTAACTGTGCTTGTCGGAGGACTCCCTCGCCGAACATGCGGTCGTCTTGCTAACTCGACAGGGTCGGAAACATCCGATTGATCGACTTGATGGTGGCGGCATCGTGGACACAGCGGGTAACTCTGGTTCCGGAGGCGCACGGAGACGTTGAGCGATATCGCACGAACGCTGCCAGATGTCGAGACGGCGTTGCGGGCGATCGTCGAGTCCGCCGTCGCCCCACCCGATTGAGACGGGTGCTCTCGGTATCTTCCAGGCGGGGGTGGTCCGCGTGGACTTTCGCGTGCTCGGGCCTTTGCAGGTGTGGAACGGGGGCACGAGGCTCGTACTGCCGGGCAGCAGGCACCAGAGGGTGCTGGCCGCGCTGCTGCTGACACCCAACGCCGTGGTGACGGTCGGCAGGCTGATCGAGGCGACCTGGGACGGCGAACCGCCCGCAACCGCGACGAAGCAGGTGCAGAACTGCGTCTCCGCGCTGCGTGACCGCCTCGGTGACACCGACCAGCGGATCATCGTGACCGACGGACCCGGCTACCGCGTGGCGGTCGGCGAGAACGAACTCGACCTGCTGCGTTTCACCGCCATGGTGACGCGGGCGCGACAGGCCGCCGGGCGCGGTGCGTCGCGCGAGGCCGTGACCGAGATGCGGGAGGCGTTGCGCCTGTGGCGCGGACCGGTGCTCAGCGGGCTGGGCGCGAGTGCGCTCGACGGCCGGGCAGCGCGCCTGGCCCAGGCAACCGCCCTCGGGGATGCGTTTCCCGCCGATCGACGTCGTGCCCTGGACCGTGTAGATCATCATCGCTTCGGGCGTGGCCTCCGGCCGGTTCTCCGGCTGCGGTGCGTGCGGGGGCGCCGCGCAACTTCACCCCTCGGAAAGGTAAGTCTTCCCGAAGGGTGGAAGGTGTTGACCGGGCACCGTTCCAGCACCGTCAGCCCTAGTCCTGGGAACGCGCTTCCTCTGCGGTGCCTTGGAAACGAAGACCGAGGAGCACGGTGTCGTCGGTGTAGAGGACGACGTCGTGCATGTCCTCCACGACGGCGGACAGCGCGGTCTCGAGGGGGTGGCGCGACCTCGCCTTGGCGGCGTCGGCCAGCCGGACCTCGCCCTCGTCGACGTCGCCGCGGCTCTCGACCAGCCCGTCGGTGTAGAGCAGCAGCAGGTCTCCCGGCGAGAGCGTGGTGTGGTGGATGTCGAAGCTGCCGGGATCGGGGAACCCCACCCCGCGGCCCTTGGCCGTCAGGTAGGCGGTCTCGCCGGTGGACGACACCAGCAGTGCGGGCGGGTGACCGCCGCCCGCCAGGCGCAGCACACCGGTCGCGGGGTCGAGCCTCGCGATCAGGACGGTCGCCATGAGGGTCTCGTTGATCTCGGCCGCGCGGCGCACCAGGTCCTCGAGCGGATAGCCGTCGAGGGTGAGGGTGCGGATGGTGTGCGTGACGTTGAGGGCGTTGCGGGTGCAGGTGACGCCGTGGCCCACGGCGTCGACGATCGTGATCTGCACGGTGCCGTCGGCGAGCACGAACCAGTCGTAGAGGTCGCCGCCGGTGGGCGCGTCCTGGTCCGCGGGCTTGTAGTGCACGCCGAACTCGAGGCCGGGCACGGTGGGAGGCGGCGGGCGCAGGGCGTCCTCCAGCTCGCGGAAGATCACGGCGTGCGCCGTCCGCAGCTGCTCGTCCCGTTCCTCCAGTTCGACGTACATCGCCACGACACCGCTGTTGGTCTCGGCCAGCTCGTGCTTGAGCTGCAGGTGTTCGCGCTCCAGCGCGTCGGCGCGGGCCAGCGCCGCGCGCAGCTCGCGTTCGGTCGCGCTCTGGTCGTCCTCGGGCTCCGGCCGGTCGTGCCGCGGTCGCGTCAGCACGGGCACCCGCCACACGGCCTCGGCGGCGTTCGAGGGTTCGGGCGGCAGCGGCAGGTTCCGCGGCCGGTCGAGCGGTGCCAGCAGCGGCACGGCCACGACCAGGGTGCTCTGCTGCGCGTCCACGTGGCTGAGCACGGTCGCGGGAAGGGCGACCAGGCCGTCCCGGGCGAGAAGCGTGGCGCTGAGCACCAGGCGCGCGCGCAGCTCGACGGGCACGCCGTGCTCGTCGCACAGGGACCGGAGCCGCGCCCGCAGGTCACGCACCGCCGCGTCGGCCGTCACGTCGCCCACCCGACGACGGTGACCGTCGTGCCCAGCACGGTGGTGTCGATGGTGAACTCGTCGACGAGCCTGCGCGTCCCGCCGAGTCCGTGACCGGCGCCCACCCCGGTGCTGAAGCCGTCGACGAGCGCGGCCTCGACGTTGCCGATGCCGGGGCCGTGGTCGGTGATCCTCAGCCGGAGTCCGCGGCGGCCGCTCACCGCGACAACCTGGGTGATGGTCATGTCACCGCCACCGCCGTGGACGAAGGCGTTGCGCACCAGTTCGCTCGCCGCCGTGACGACCTTGGTCTGCGCGATGAGGTCGAACCCCGCCACGACCGCGGCGGCGCGCACGGCGCGCCTGGCGGTGAAGAAGTCCGCTTCCGACCCGATCCGGCTGGTCTGCTCGGGGACGACCGGCGAGCATGATTGAGAAGGGTGACGCACGGCGCCTTGGCCTGTCGTCACGCAGTCCCCCGCCCCGATTGTCGCCGTTACTAAACTATTGTCGCACGGCAAACGTCAGTGGGGGAGGTCGCGGTGCGAACACCGTCGCGTCGGGAGGATGATCCGCTGGTGGCGGAACGGTGCTCGGCGGGTCAGGCGGTCTGCGACCCGGAGGCGTCGTGATCGGCGTCGAGCCGCTGGACCGACGCTCCCGCGTCGCGCAGCTGCCGCAGGCCGGAGACCAGCGTGGAGCGGGCGGACGGCGGCAGGCCGGCCACGACGTCGCGCAGGTGCTCACGCCGGCGGTCACGCAGGTCCCGCAGGTAGGCGCGACCGCGCTCGCTCAGCGTCAGCTCGACCTCACGCCTGCTCGTCGCGCTCAGCCCGCGCTCCAGGAACCCGACCGCCTGCAGCCGGTCGCAGAGCCTGCTGACCGACGACGGGGCGGCGTCGAGCGCCTCGCCGAGCGTCCTCAGGTTCGCGCCCTCGGACCTCTCCAGCACGAACATCACCCGCAGCTGGGAGACCGACAGCGGAGCGGGCGAGACGTCCTTGCTCCGTTCCCACATCACTTCGACCTGCTCGACCACCTGGGTGAGAACCTGGAGCACGTCGTCGACGGTGGCGTGCGGCCGCATCCGGTTCACCCGCTTACTGTCGCATCCCACGTCGTCCCGTGTCATGTTCGACCGCGTCAACCGAAGGCAGGCACCCCGTGACCGCAGCAGCGGTGAACAGATATCTCGTCGTCGAGCAGGCGCTCAGATCGGCGGCGCCGCACGATCTGCTCGACGTCGCCCGCGAGCACCTGAGACGGCTGTACGGCGCGGACTCGGTGCAGCTCCTCCTCGCCGACTACGCGCTGACCATGCTGCAGCCCGTCGCCGAACTGCCCTACACGAGCGCGCCGATCCCGGTGAACGGCAGCACCCCAGGCCAGGCCTTCGGCGCCCAGCAGCCGTTCGTCGAACACCTCTCCGGCACCGCGGTCACGACCTACCTGCCGGTCACGGTCCGCGGCGACCGGCTCGGCGTGCTCGCGGTCGACCTCCCGGAGGCACCGGCCGAGGACGACGTCGCGGACCTGGTCTCGATCGCGCGGACCCTGGCCCACGAGATCCTCGTCGCCGAACGCGACACCGACCTCTACCTGCAGGCACGCCGCGCGACGCGGCTGACGCTCGCGGCGGAGATGCAGTGGCAGCTCCTGCCGGGCAGGTCCTGCCGGCGCTCCGAGTACGACCTCGGCGGCCAGCTGGAACCCGCCTACGCCATCTACGGCGACAACTTCGACTGGTCGACCTCCGCCGAGCACCTCACGCTCACGGTGACCAACGGCATGGGCGAGGGCATCGACGCCGCCCTGCTGACCAACCTCGCGATCAACGCCCTGCGCAACGCCCGCCGCGCCGGAGTCCCGCTGGCCGACCAGGCCGCCCTGGCCGACCAGGCGATCTACGGCCAGCACGCGGGCCGGCTGCACGTCGCGGTCCTGCTGCTGCAGTTCGAGCTCGCGACCGGCCGCGTCCAGGTGATCGACGCCGGCTCGCCCAGCATGTGGCGCCTGCGCGACGGCAAGGCCGAGAGCGTCAAGTTCGACGACCAGCTGCCGCTCGGCATGTTCGAGGACACCCAGTACACGGCGGAGGAGTTCCACGTCCTGCCCGGCGACCGGCTGATCTTCGTCAGCGACGGCGTCTACGACGTGGCCTCCCCCGGCGGCGAACGCTACGGCGAACGCGCGCTGGCCAGGGCCGTCAACCTCACCCGGCTGCTGCCCGCCGCGCAGGTGCCGCGCGAGATCCTCCGCCAGCTGGCCGGGCACCGCGACACGCGAGTCGTCGAGGACGACGCGATGGTCCTGTGCCTGGACTGGCACGGCCGCTGACGGTCAGCCCGCTGTGGTGTCCCGGAGCCTGCGGGCCAGGCGCTCCGGCCGCGGCCAGCGCACGTCAGTGACCCACCCGAGCCGTTCGAAGAGCCAGATCAGCCGCGCGGACACGTCGATCTGGCCGCGGCGGACGCCGTGGCGGGCGCAGGTGGGGTCGGCGTGGTGGGAGTTGTGCCAGGACTCCCCCATCGACAGGATCGCGAGCGGCCAGAAGTTCGCCGACCTGTCCCGGGCCTCGAACGGCCGGTCGCCGATCATGTGACAGATCGAGTTGACCGACCACGTCACGTGGTGCAGCGCCGCGACGCGGACGAGCCCTGCCCAGAAGAACGCGGTCACCGCACCCCACCAGCTCCACGAGATCAGTCCGCCGAGCACCGCGGGGGCCACCAGGGTGAGCGTGGTCAGCGCCGGGAACCAGCGGTCGACCCGGCGCACGTCGGGATCCGCGAGCAGGTCGGGGGCGAACCGCTCGGCGTTGGTCAGCTCGCGCCGGAACATCCAGCCCATGTGCGCGTGGCAGAAGCCTTTCGCCAGCGCGACGGCGGACGTGCCGTACAGCCAGGGCGAGTGCGGGTCGCCCTCCCGGTCGGCGTAGGCGTGGTGCCGGCGGTGGTCGGCGACCCAGCCGATCACCTTGCCCTGCATCGCCATGCTGCCGGTGATCGCGAGCGCGATCCGCAGCGCCCGCTTCGCCTTGAACGCCCCGTGGGTGAAGTAGCGGTGGAACCCGACCGTCACGCCGAGGCACGTGACGGTGTAGAAGGAGACCGCGAGCGCGATGTCGAGCCAGCCGAGTCCCCAGCCCCACGCCAGCGGGACGGCGGCGAGGAGCGCCAGTGCCGGGATGATCGCGAAGAGTTTGACCAGGAGCATTTCGAACGGCGTCTTCTCGCCTGCGAGCACGGGCTGCGGGCCCGTCTGTGCTCCGGTGACCGGTGAGCTCACGTCACGCACCTCTCCAGAACGGCAGCGGCCTCGTCGCGGCGCCGGTGTGCGGGGCGATCGGCATGTCCGCCGGCAGTGTCGGCTACCCGCGTCGCCGTGGTGGCAACCCTGCCGCCCATCTTCGCGCAGGACAGGGGGCCTGGGGCGAACGATCCGCGAACAGCCCGGTTTCGAGCGGTGAAGCCGAGGTATCTCCCAGGACATGACACCGGCAGAACGAGGCGATGCCGCCCCTGACGCGGGTGCTGATGGCGAGTGGCACGCACTGGAGCTCGTCAGCGCCGTCACCGAGACCGCCGACGTGCGCAGATGGGCGAGAGCGCTGCTGACCGACCTCGTCGAGGACGACCTCGTCGACGTGCTCCTGGTGGTCACCGAGCTCGCGTCCAACGTCTTCGACCACGCCCGGTTCCCGGCACGCCTGAGGCTCCGCAGGACTGATGACCCCTGTGTGGTCAGCATCGTCGCCGAGGACGCCTCGCCCGACCTGCCCCGCCTGCGACCGTCCACACCGGACTCGGTGCGCAGCCGCGGGCTGGTGATCGTGGAGCGGTTGTCCGAGCGGTGGGGCGTGATCCGGCGCCTGGCCGAGAAGTCGGTCTGGGCGGTCGTGCCCTGCACGACCGTGTCGTGACCGCGGCGGCCCCCTGGGGACGGCCCCCGAAGAACCGTCCTCAGGAGGCGGTGGCATGCGAGGTGCCCGGCCGAAGGTTCAGCCGGGCACCCTGGACGAGCCTCGGATCAGCGGTCCGAGTCGGCCTCGACGTCGGGGTTCACGCACGGCCCGCCGTCGTTGTTGGAGAACAGCGGCACCGCGATGACGTTCACGTCCACGTGGCAGACGTTGATGTCACTGAGGAGCTCGGAGTCCTCCATGTTGACGAGGCCGACCTGGTGCTTGTGGTCGTAGCTCGACGCGAGGTCCATCATGTCGTCCATCGCGTCGCCGCCCTGCGTCGCGAGCGCCGGCGTGCCCATCATCAGAAAACCGGCGCCCACGGCGGCCGCGGCCAAAGCCTTCTTCAGCATGACGTTTCTCCTCACGAACCAAGTCGGTTGATCTGCGCGTGCTCCGGGGGAACGGGGCCGGCACCCCGGCCTTGCCCCGTTCCCCCTTCGAACAACGGCGTCCCGCCGGAGCGGGCGCCGTGTCACGTCACTTGTCGTCGGGGTTCGCGCACAGGCCGCTGTCGTTGTCCGACAGGACCGGCACCGCGATGACGTTGACGTCGATGAAGCAGGCGTTGAGATCGCTGGCGACCTCGGAGTCGTTCAGGTCGGCGACGCCCACCTGGTCCGTGATGTCCAGCTCAGGGGCATCGGCCATTGCGGTGGAACCCATACCGAGGAAAGCGCCCGCGATAGCGACGGCCGCCCCTGCCTTCTTCAGCACAAAAATCTCCTTGATCGGATTTTCCAGAAAGGAACCGCGTCGGCCGGATATGCCGTTCGCAAGTTCGACAGGACCGTATCCAATCGGCTTGGTCGCACCAAATCGCCGATCACGCCATAGCGTGAACAAAACCACTTCCTATCACACGTTCGGGTGATACTCCAATTTCGATGTTTAAGAATTGCTCGCGCGCCGATCAGGCAGAACACAGGAATTCCGCGCGCGCACCCTGCCTTGGGGTGAATGATCGGGTTCCACGCCGGCTCCCGAGACCGCCGGGAGGACGGCGCGCCACGCTCGTCGACGTCCAGTCGGCGTGTCGCCGCAGGTGAGCGGGCTTGCCAAAGATCGCAACCAGCCGTTGAGCAGCTCCTTCGCCGGCCGACCCCGCGCTTGTCGGCGAGCCCGTCAGGCAATACGGTCGGGCGATCACCGGACGTGGTCGAGTTGAACCGGCAGCTCGTAATGGAGCTACAGACCGAGGATGCGGCCGGAATATGCGAATCGCGATGGTGTCGGCGCAAGCAAGTCCACTCACGGAAAAAACGGACCAGGGCGCGCACGTGGCGGAGTTGTGCGCAGGCCTGAGGTCGGCCGGACACGAAGTCGTCGTTTACACCCGGCGCGACGATTCCACGTCACCCGATCTCGTGCGCGGCCACGACGGGTTCGAGGTGGTCCACGTTCCGGCCGGGCCCCCTCGCGCGCTCACCGAGGACGAGCTCGTGACGCACCTCGGTGACTTCGCGGAGTTCGTCCGGCGGCGGTGGTATACCCAGGCTCCGGACGTCGTGCACGCGCACCACTGGACGTCCGGCCTGGTCTCGCTGATCAGCGCGTACCGCCTGCGCATCCCGGTGGTGCAGTCCTTCCACGGGTTCAGCGAGCCCGACACGCGGCAGCGGACCGAGGCCGAGTTCCTGATCACGCGGGAGGCGGCGTGGTTCCTGGCCACGAGCACCGAGGAGGCCGAGGCGTTGTGCCGGCTGGGGATTCGCCGTGCGCGCGTGTCCGTGGTGCCCAGCGGCGTGGACGTTTCCCGGTTCACGCCGGAGGGTCCCGTGGAGTTCCACGACGGGCGGATGCGCGTGGTCATGGCGGGAGAACCCGCCTGCGACACCGGCGCCGCGGCGGTCGGTGCGGTTCTGTCCACTGTGGACCACGTGGAGCTGGTGAGCACCGACGGGGTGTCGCGCACGGGCCGGCCGGCGGTGCTGAGGTCCGCGGAGGTCGCCGTGTGCGCGCCGAGCACCGAGAGGTACGGCATCGCGGCGCTGGAGGCGATGGCCTGCGGCGTTCCCGTCGTGGCCACCGCGGTCGGGGCGTTGAAGGACGTCGTGCTGCCGGGAGTGACGGGTCAACTGGTCGAGCCGGAGGACGGCCGGCGACTGGCGCGTGTGCTGAAGGCGTTGCTCAGCGACGAGACGCAGCGGGAGCAGTTCGGTGTGGCCGCGCGCGACCGCGTCCTGAGCCGGTACTCCCGGCGCCGACTCGCCCGGGAGGCGTTGTCCGCGTACCAGCGCGCGCTCGCGGTGCGCGAGGCCGCCGTTCCCCCGAAGTCGGGACGTGGAACGAGAGCGTGACGCGCTCACTCGCGCGGAAACTCCGGCGACGGCAGCGCCGTCGCCGGAGTTCGCCTACCGCGACAGGACAGCGGGCATGCCGACCCGCTGGCAGGCCAGCGCCAGCTCCAGCGCGACCCGCTCCCAGGCGTACCGCGTCCGCGCCCGGTCCTGGCCCGCGAAGCTCATCTCCTGACGCCGCAACCCGCTGCCGGTCAACGACCGGAGTGCGCGGGCCAGCGCGGACGGCTGCCGCGGCGGGACGTGCAGGCCGGTGACGCTGTGCACCACGGTGTCCGCCAGGCATCCGGTGTTCGCCGCGGCGACCGGCACCCCGCAGGCCATGGCCTCGACCGACACGCTACCGCAGCGCGACCGGTGCTGGGCGCACGCGACGACGTCGGCTGCCCGCAGCAGGGCGGGCATCCGCGAGTGCGGGACGTGTCCGAGGAACGAGACCCGGCCCAGCACGCCGCAGGACGCGGCCAGGTCGCGCAACCGCCGGTACTCGGGATCGCCGGCCAGTTCCCGCCGCGCCGGCCCGCCCGCGATCACCAGTTCGCCCCACTGCAGCCTGCTCAGCGCCACGATCAGGTCGTCGAACCCGTCGTGCGGCGCCAGCGCGCCCACCGAGACGATGCGCGGCGTCCCGTGCCGCGGCGCCGCAATGGTGGCCGGCGCGAACTCGCCGATGTCCACGCCCCACGGCACGACCACGACCGACGGCCGCCGCACCCCCAGGGCGATCAACGCCTTCAGCTCGTGCTCCGACGCGGCCACGACCTGGGTCACCGCACGCCCGACGAGCCGCACGACGCCGGCGTGCTCGCCGTCCGTGAGGCCGTGGAAGCTCTGCAACACCGGGATCGGCTGGTCCCTCGTCGCGAGCACGGCGGCGAGACCCGAGGTCCAGTGGTGGGCGTGCACCACGTCCGGCGGATCGCCGGCCCACTGCGCGCCGAGGAACCGCGCGAAGGTGCCGAGGTGCGGGACGACCTCCTCCAGCGCGTTCTTCGGGCCGGGCACGTGCACGAACTGGAAGCCGGGGTGCACCCGCACCCGGTCCGGCAGGCGCCAGTCGGTGCGCAGGCTGTAGACCGTCACCTCGTGCCCCAGCCGGTGCACCGCCTCGCAGAGCTTGCCGACGCGCAGCCGTGCGCCGGACACGTCCGGGTCGCGCAGCGCGGCCAGCGGGTTCGCCGTCAGGGAGACCACCGCGATCTTCACGGCGTCACCCCCACGCTCGGCCACGGGTTCGCGACGCAGGTCCTGCCGTCCCGCGGCACCGGCACGCCCTGGGAGGCACCGGCGGTGATCTCGGCGAGCCGGTCGTTGGAGACGGAGAACGTCTGCTGCATCATCACCGGCGCGGGCGCTCCGTCGGCGGGGCACACCTCGTGGCCGCGTCCGAGGTGGTGGCCGATCTCGTGGTTGACCAGGTAGCGCCGGTAGCCCGCCAGGTCGCCGGCGTAGGACTCGGCGCCGCGGAACCACCGCGGCGCGCTCACGTAGACCACGCCGCCGACGTAGCACGAGGTGTCGTACGGGAGCTGGTACCCGCAGACGGACCGCGCGGTCTCCGTCGCGGTGAGCCGGATCCGGACATCCGGCTCGGCCACGTCGACGCGCCGGAACGCGATGCCGCCCAACGCCGTCCAGCCCTTCGGGTCGGCCAGCGTCGCGTCCACCACCTGGGCGAACCGGCCCTGCTCACCCGGCAGCACCGCGCCCTGCTCGACCTCGACGGAGTAGGTGTGCACCCGGCCGGTGCCGACCTGCGCCGTGGTCCCGTTCACGGTCCTCCACCAGCCCTCGCCGAACGCGCGCACCGCCTGTCCCGGCGGCAGTTCCGGACCGGGACCGGGCTCGGGCCTGGCCGCCGGGGAGGGTGGTGCCGACTCCGGTGTGCTGGTCGTCGTCGGTGTGCTGGTCGTCGCCGGCGTGCTCGTGGTCGAGGACGGCGCCGAACGCACGGAGACGGTGGCGACGGCGGGCACCCGCGGCGCGGCCCGCTCCCGCTGGGCGGGTGGGAGGTTGCCCAGCACGCCGATCATCACCCCGCTGAGCGCCGAGGCGATCACGAACACGACGATCCTGCCGACGGTCATGAGTTCACTCCCCCTGTCACGTGCAGCTGAACAGCACCGGGCACCGGGCGTGGTGCAACGCCGCGAGCGCGGCCGGTTGGAGACCTTCCGCCGGACCGCGTTCCCGCCCGGACACGACGAGCAGGTCGCTCGGGTGCCTCCGCGTCTCCACCTGCACGGACCGGTGCTCGCGCACGAGCTCCACGATCACGTCGGGGCACGCGGCGTGGACGCGGTCGGCGACCTCGTCGGGCACGACGGGGCTGCCCGGACAGTGCCGGGCGAGCAGGCGCAGCCGGGTGGCCCGGCGGGCGTGGCAGAAGGCGATCGCCCGCTGCAGCACACCGTCGGCCCCCACCGGGCAGAGGACGGCGGTCACCACGCCGAACCGTCCCGCGATCGCCGCCGGGGCACCGGCGACGACCACGACGTCGCGTTCGTCCTTGCCCGCGAGCGGTGGCGCGGCCTTGGCCCTGGAGCGGGAGATCACCACGAGGCCGCCCTCCCAGCGGGCGGCGGGGCGGCCCAGGTGTTCGACGTGGACGGTCAGGTCGGGGTGTGCGGCGCGCAGCCTCGACACCTCGTCGTGCAGCGGGTCCGCGCCCGGGCTCGTCTGGATGACCAGGCCGACGCCCAGGGCGCTCGCGCAGCCGGCCGCCCAGGTGACGCCGGTCGGGCCGCAGTCGTGCGCGTCGACCAGGACGCAGGTCGCGGTGAGTCGGGGCGGGCCGGTGACGGCGGTCATCGGGTCACGCTCAGGACGTCGGTGGTCTCGCCGGGGTCGGTGGCGGGTGGAGGGGCCGGCGCTGGCGAGGTGGGGAGAGGTTCTGGTGGTGCGGGGACGGGCGCGGGGTTCGCGTGCGTGGCGGGGGCGGTTTCGACGTGCGAGGTACGGGCCGATTCCTCGTGCGCGGCGGCGGCAGGTTCGGCATGAGCGGCGGCGGGTTCCGCGTGTGTGGCGGCCGAAGCTGGTCCTGCCTGCGTGCGAGCGCCCGAGGGTTCCCCCTGCCGCGGCAGGGGCAGGTTCGGCTCCGACGCGACCGCCTCGTACCACTCCTCCAGCAACCGCTGCCGTTGCGCGATCTCGGCGAGCACGGTCCGCGACTCCCGCAGGGCTTCGCCGACGATCTCCCGCGCCCGGTCCCCCGCCTCGGCCAGCCGGCGTTGTGTCTCCTGCTCGGCTTCCTCGAGCAGCCTCGTCTTCTGGTCGGCGGCCTCCTCGGCGCGGCTGACCGCCTGCTCCGCGCGGGAGCGGGCCTCGGCCTCGATCTCCTCCACCTTGCGGCGCGCGCTGTGCAGGAGGTAGCGGATGCAGCCGGAGACGGCGTCGTCCTTGCTGTGGCCGGCGTGCAGTTCGCGGTACTCGCCGAGCTCGGACCTCGCCTCCTCCAGGTGCCGGGCCAGGTCTTCGGCCGTCGCCAGTGCGGCGTCGCGGTCGGCCCAGGCCAGTTCGGCCTGGGCTTCCAGCCTGGCGATCTCCTCGTCCACCTGGACGCGGTCGTAGCCGAGCCAGCGCGTGCGGAACAGCGGCGATCCCTCGTCCAGGAGGTCGTCGACATCCATGGCCCCAGTCCTTTCCCGAACGTGGGCGTACGTGCGTTGTGCTGGGCAAATACCCTGCAAAACCCGGTGCAGTCCGTCTTGACCGGCTTGCACACGGTCTAGTGAATTCCTCACGGACTGTCATCGATGACGGTGAAGTCGGCGTCCACGAGTCCGTCCTGGGCGTCCTGGGCGTCCCGGGGCACGACCACGCCGAGACGGGCGCCGGCGGCGCGGACGGCGTCGCGGGCTTCGGCGAGGAAGCCCTCGCCGCCGGCGTGGTCGAGCAGCACGTCGTCGAACCCGAGTGCGGCCGCCTCCGCCGCGATGGCCACGACGTAGCCGCGGACCTCCGGGTGCTCGGGGTCGGTGCGCGTGAGGGTGCCGTCGTGCAGGACGTGGTCGCGGAGACCCGCCTGCCACGACGCGCGGGCGAGCACCGGGTCGTGGAACGCGACCACCCGTGCGACGGCGCGCATCCCGGCGGCGTGCAGGTCCCGGACCGCGGTGCGCAGGTCGCACCGGCCCTCGACGGCGCCGATCCGCTGCGCCAGCGGCACCTCGGAGGGGTGCGCCAGGTGGCCGTTCTCGTCCTTGACGTCGAGCACGACGGTGTCGATCTCGCCTTGGCGGGCGCTGCGGAACACCGCGTCCCGGCGGGAGGGCCAGTCGGCAGGGCCGAGCCGGGTCGCGCGCACCTGCGGGCGCGGTGCGGCAACGGTGACCCACCGGCGGGTCGTGTTGCCGGCCGGATCGCGTGCCTCCACGAACACCGTCGCCGCGGACGGCACGGTCGCCTCGAAGCGCCCGTCCACCAGGTGCGCCGGGCTGTGTCCTACCCGGACGGTCGCCGCGCCGTCCGCGGTGCCGCGGATCGTGACCGGTGCGCGGGGATCGGTGGCCTCGGCGCGCGCCACGCTCAGGGCCGGCGCGGTGTCGTCGACGGTGAAGGTGCGTTCGAGCTCGGCCTCCACGCCCAGCACGGACGTGTCGCGGACCCGCGCGCGGACGGTGTGCGACCCCTCGGCCGGCTCGAAACCGGTCAACCGCAACAGGTTTCCGTCACGGCGCGTGCCGACCGCCTGGTCGTCGACGAACACGTCTACGCGGTCCAGGGTGGAGGGATCGTCGGCTGCGATGCCGAGGTGGCGTGCGGTGGCCGCCCGGACGACGGCGCCGTCCTCGACGCCGTGGATCGCGAGCCCGAATCCCCTGTGGTGCAACATGACCGCCATCGCCGTGGCCGTCACCGAGCAGACGACGGCGAAGTAGACGAGCACGATGAGCTCCGAACCGCGGGGCGGGGCGCTCATGACTCACCCCGCGGCCAGCGCGGCCAGGCGATCGGCCCCGCCGTTGAAGACGTTCTGGTCGATCGGCGACGACGTGAACTGCCAGATCGTGTGGAAGGGCCACTTGAACGGCATCGGGCCCGCCGTCGCCGCGTACCGGGCGAGCCACAGCGCGTTGGTGGAGCTGAAGTCGCCGGCGCGGCCGGTGCAGCGGTCCCACCACTGGGCGGACGTGTAGATCACCGGCCAGCGCTTCGTGAGCGCCTGGTAGGTGTCGCTGAAGCTGCGGATCCAGCCGATCATCGCGGCGTGGCTCAGGCCGTAGCACGTGTCACCGCCGTACGGGTTGTACTCGATGTCGAGCGTGCCGGGCAGGGTGCGGCCGTCCCGCGACCAGCCGCCGCCGTTCTGCACGAAGAACCGCGCCTGCGTCGCGCCGTCGGAGCGGTTCGGCAGGGCGAAGTGGTAGGAGCCCCGGATCATGCCGACCGCGGCGGAACCGTTGTACTGCTGGGTGAAATTCGGGTTGCGGTACCCGGTGCCCTCGGTCGCCTTGATGTAGGCGAACCGCTTCCCGGAGCGCCACCAGTGGCCCCAGTCGACGTTGCCCTGGTGGCTGCTGACGTCGATGCCGTCGACCCGGCCCACGCCGAGTTCGGGCGGCGACATGAGCATCTCGCCGGTGCCTTCGTGCTTGGCGATCTGCGATCCCGCGGCGTGGTCCTCGGTGCCTTCGGCGAGCGCGGGTGACGGGCACAGCACGGTCACGGTCAGGACGAAAGAGGCGGTGCGAAGGCCACGGCGGCGGGAAGGTTTTTGCGGGGACATCGGATTCCTCCCGGGTGCGTCAACGGTTCTGCTCGGCCAGCTACCCGTGACCGGAACGGAAAAACCGGACACCGATTTGTTGACACGAGCGAGTGAGCGACGTGGTGTTCAAGTACGCCAGGTGACCATTTCGCGGATCTCTTTTCATTCGATGCGGTCGCCTGATCGCTGTTTCGACGGGTAACCGACAGAACCTGATTCGGCGAGGGGAGTCTGACGGTGGATCGCAAGAGGATCGGGCCCTGCGTCGGCAAACTCGCGGGGCTGTGCGCGCTCGCCGGCGTTCTCGTCGCCGGACTCCTGTTCCCCGTCACGGCGACACTCGGGGCGATCTCCAATAAACTCAGTGACCAGGTCGGATCCACGCTGGCGCTCATGGTGACGGACCACCCGCCGCTGATGACGACCATCACCGACAAAGACGGCGCGCCCATTGCCCACCTCTACGACCAATACCGCGTGCGCACTCCGCTGGACAAGATCTCCTCCCACATGAAAGAGGCGCTGCTCGCGATCGAGGACCGCCGCTTCTACGACCACAACGGCGTCGACTGGTTCGCGAGCCTGCGCGCGGCCGCGCGCAACAATGCCAGCGGGTCGGTCCAACAGGGCGCGTCCACCCTCACCCAGCAATACGTCAAGAACTACCTCGTGCACGTGATCGCGCGGACGGACAAGAACGCGCAAAGGCAGGCCCAGGAGCAGAGCATCACCCGCAAGCTGCGCGAGGCGCGCATCGCGGTCGGCCTGGAGTCGGTGCTGAGCAAGGACGAGATCCTCGGCCGCTACCTCGACCTGGTGCCGTTCGGGTCGACCATCTTCGGCGTCACGGCGGCAGCGCAGGCCTACTTCGACACGACGCCGGACAAGCTGACGGTCACGCAGGCCGCGACGCTCGCCGGCATGGTCAACAGCCCCACCGCCCTCGATCCCGAGGCCCGGCCGGACAAGGCGGTCGAGCGCCGGAACCTCGTGATCGACGCGATGCTGGCCGAGGAGAAGCTGTCGCGGGAGGAGGCCGACGAGTACAAGGCCGCCCCTCTCGGACTGCGCGAGCCCGTGCGCACGGTGCAGACCGGCTGCGTGGGCGCCGGGCCGTCGTACGGGTTCTTCTGCTCGTTCCTCGTCAACCACCTGACCGAGGCCGGCTTCGACCTGGAGGAGCTGAAGATCGGCGGCTACCGGATCGAGACCACGCTGGACCCGAGGATCACCGAACAGGCGAAGCAGGCGGTCGAGGCGCAGGCGCCGAAGACCACTCCCGGCGTCGCGAACACGATGGCGGTCGTGCGTCCCGGCAAGGACGCGCACGACGTCGTCGCGCTGGTCGCCAACCGCGACTACGGCTTGAAGAAGGACGAGTTCCAGACCCAGTTCGACCTGCCCAGCGGCGTGGAGAACAAGTTCGGCACGGGGTCGGTCTACAAGGTCTTCACCGCCGCCGCCGCGCTGCAGAAGGGCATCGGCATCGACACGGTCGTCGCCGCGCCCAACACCTACACCTCACGGGTGTTCAAGGGCGGCGCGCCGACCTGCCCGGCCACCGGCGAGCCGAACACGTACTGGTACTGCCTCGCCAACCACAACGACCGCTACCCGCCGCAGATGCCGTTGCGGCAGGCGCTGGCCACGTCGCCCAACACGGCGTTCGTGATCCTGGAGGAACAGGTCGGGCTGGACGCGGTGGTGGACATGGCCTCCCGGCTCGGCATGCGCAAGACGATGGCGACGAACATCGCGGGCGTCGCCCCGGATCCCCACGGCGCCAAGGACCTCCGCCTGACGCAGGCGCAGTTCTACGCGGGCAACGGCAACGCCTCGTTCACCCTCGGCCCGGCGCCGTCGAGCACCCTCGAGCTGGCCAACGTCGCCGCGACCGTCATGAGCGGAGGCACGTGGTGCCCGCCGAACCCGGTCAAGCGGATCTTCGACCGGGACGGCAAGCCCGTCGAGCTCAAGCGGCCGCCGTGCGAGCAGGCGGTTCCCGAACCGCTCGCCAACGCACTGGCCGTCGGCCTCAGCGAGGACAGCAAGGGCATGGGCACCGCCGCGTACTCGGCGCGCAAGGCGGGCTGGAAGCGGCCGATGATGGGCAAGACCGGTACCACCGAGGAGTACAAGTCGGCGGCCTACCTCGGCGCCACCCCGGACCTCGCGGCCGCCGTGCAGGTGTTCAACGACAGCACGTCACCGCAGGGCATCTGCGTCGGTGCCGGAGCACCCCGCCTGTGCCCCGAGGGCAACATCTACGGCGGCACGGTGCCCGCGGCCACCTGGTTCGACGCGATGACGAAGGCGCACGCCGACCTGCCGGAGAAGCCGCTGCCCGAGGTGGAGGACCGCTACCGCCACGGCGACGGCAAGTTGAAGGTCCCGGACGTCGTCGGCACGGGCGTCGACAAGGCGTCGGCGATGCTGAAGGAGGCCGGTTACGAGGTGACCACCGTGTCCGTCAGCGCGCCCCAGCCGCGGGGAGCCGTTGTGGCGCAGTCACTTCGCGGCGTGGCGATGCGCGGGATGCAGGTGACGCTGTCCGTGAGCTCCGGTCCTCCCCCGCCGCCGAAGACGACCGACGCGCCGCCGCCCGCGGCCGTGCCCACCTCGGCGCCACCCGAGTCGGCGCCGGAGTCGGCGCCGCCCACGAGGTGAAGTGCCGTCAGGTCAGCGCCGCGGTGCGGTTGTCGTCGCGCAGCCGGTCACGGCCGAGAGCCGCGCTGCCTCCCGCGGCGCCGTCGGCGAGGCCGGACATCTGCTCCCGCGCGCAGTCGACGCTCGAGACCCGCGGCGCCCAATCCAGTTCTGTCCGCGCGCGGGTGGTGTCGACCAGGGGCGACCGCGTGCCCACGTCGAACCAGCCCGGGGACATGCGGATCGCCCGCAGCCGCCACAACAGGGCGACCGCCGCGCGCATCAGTCCACTCGGGACGCCCAGCGCGCGGGCGTCCACGACGCGCGCGAGATCGGCCGGGGTGAGCGTGTCCGCCGCGATGTTGAACGCGCCTCCCGCCCGGCGGCGCAGGATGCGCACGACCGCGTCGCCCACGTCGTCGGCGTGCACGAGCTGCACCCGCAGGCCGGCGGGCAGGGGCAGCAGCGGGATCCGCCCGTCGCGCAGCAGCCTGATCAGCCACCGCGGGACCAGCGGGTCGAAGAACAACGCGAGGAAGCTGGCCGACGCCGCGCGCTGGGCGACGAGCGTCGGACGCACCAGGGACACCGTCACGTCCGGGTTGTCCGCCGTGAACCGCGCGATGGACGCTTCGGCCTGCGACTTGCCGGTGCCGTAGACGGAACCCGGAATGCCGGTGGTGGGCCAGTCCTCGTTCACCGGCTGGTCGCCCGCGGGGGCGTAGGCCGCGATGGACGACGTGTGCACCACGTGCGGCACGCCCGCCCGGCGCGCGGCCTCGAACACCGCCGCCGTGCCGTGGTCGTTGGTGCGGTGCAACAGGTTCCCGCGCCGGATCGGCTGGAACATCCACGCCGTGTGGACGACGGCGTCCGCCCCGCGCAGGGCCTCGTCGAGCACCTTGTGCGCGCTCTCGTCACCGAGGTCGCACGCGTGCCAGGTGACCGGGCCGAACGGGGGCGAGCCGCCGGGCGGGCGGCGGCAGACGCCCACCACCTCGTGGTCCTCGGTGTCCGCGGCCAACGCGCGCAGCACACCGGTGCCCACGTTGCCCGACGCGCCCGTGATCACAACTTTCACGACAGGTCGTCCCTCCGCTGCGGTCGGCTTCCGGGCTCGGCTACCCGACGCGGAGGCCCCCAACCTCAGCGCAGCGGATCCGGCAGCGCGAGACTCCAGCGGCCCGCCCGGTCCGCGGTGCTCGGCGCGCTCACGACCGGCCCGTGCGCGCCGCCGATGAGCGCCTGCAGACGTTGCCCGGCACGCCGGTAGAAGCGCAGCTGCACGCGGCGGCCGAACCACCGCCAGCCCTGCCGCATCCACCAGGGCGCACGGGGGTGCAGCTGCGAGTAGCTGCGGGCGCAGAACTCGACGGTCCCGGTGGCGTGGTCCTTGACCAGCTCGTAGTCGACGCGGCCCCGTTCCAGATGGCCTTCGAGCGTCTCGTAGCTCCAGCCCCACAGCGTCCTGTCGCCGGACGCCTCGTCGCGCACCCCCGTCACGCGCACGCCCATCAGGAACCGGAGGCCGGGCAACCGGGCCTGCAGCAGGATGTCGCGCCCCATCAGCTCCGACCCGGCCTCGTAGAAGCCGCGGATGATCTCGGGCGGGGTGAACTCGTAGTCCGCCACCAGCGGGCGCGCTCGGTGCCAGAGCCCGCCTTCCTCCGGCGGTCCGGCGCCTTCCCGGCCCAGCTCGTGCCGGTGCACGTCGAACGTCCACTCGGGCCGCCGGACCTCCTCCTCCGCGTAGTTCAGCCCGCGGCCGCGCAGCGAGCGCAGCAGCGCGCCGACGTCCACGCGACCGGACGGCACCACTCGCACGGTCACTGCTTCGCCGCGTCGTAGGCGAGGTGCAGCCAGTCCGAGACGGCGACGGCGGACAGCGCGCTCGTGACCAGGCGGACGCTCCTCGGCGCGAGCACCAGGCCGGCGGTGAGTGCGCCCGCGATCCAGACGCCGGAGCAGAACGGGCAGGTCACCAGTTCACCGACCGCGTGCCGCACGCCCTCGCCGCGCACGGTCTCCTTCACCTCGGCCGTACCGGCGGCCTCCTCGTAGCGGGTGAACGGTGCCCGCAGCACGCTCGTGATCGAGGACTTCGTGGCGAGCCTGCTCGCCTTGTGCGTGGCCAGGGCGAGCAGGAGGGTGTCGCCGGCGGTGAACCGCTCCGGCAGGCGCGTCCCGCGGTGGCGGCCGACCGCCGTCGCGACCCCGACGAGGGCGGCGTAGGAGCCCAGCGACGCCAGGTACCCGAGCAACGGGCGCCGCTCGCCGTGGGCGTAGGCGCGCTGGACTCGTTCGAAGGACTTCCCGATCGGCATGGCCGAGTGTTGCCGTCACGTGCGCGTCCAAACCACGCGTGCGCGGGTTCGACCCGCACGACGGAGCCCGCGCACGGTCAGCACCGTCGGCTGGTTCTCCTTCGTAGCGCAGCGGTTCCCCGGCCTGCGGCCTGAGCTCACCGCGGCGGCAGGGGCGGGCCGGACGTGCGGGAGACGGGTCGTTCTCCGCGTGGTCGCGACGAATTCCGCGAGCGGTTCACCACCGCGTTGTTTGAACCGGTGCGAATCGGGGGCATACCCGGTCGCAGTCACCTCCGCGGGTCGAGAAACGGCCTGAGGGTGGCGCACGGGTGTCCGGCACCCCTGACGTCACCCGGCAGAGCGGCAGCACTCCTCCGAGTTGAGCAGCGAGCTCGGTCCCCTGTTCAGAGGCAGAAGGTGACCGGCTTGAAGATCGCCATGGTGTCCGCGCGGACTCACGACCTCGTCGACCTCTCCGAGGCGCTGCGGCGTCAAGGGCACGAGGTGGACGTGCACTCCCCTTCCCTGCCCGGTGCCGTCCCCGCGCTGGGAGACCTGGTGGCGGAGTTGGAGGCCGCGTGGCTCACCGCACCACCGGACGTGGTGCACACGCATTCCTGGACGTGCGGCCTCGCGGGATCGCTCGCCGCCCGCCGGCTCGGCCTGCCCGTCGTGCACAGCAGCGGCGGTCTCGGCACGGCGGCCGCGCCCGCCGACCGCTCCTCCGACCGGCTCGACGTCGAGCGCGCGCTCGTCCGCGAGGTCGCGCACCTGATCGCCCGCTGCCCCGGTGAGGCGGCCGACCTGGTTCTCGTCGGCGCGCAGCGGACACGGCTCTCCGTGGTGCCTCCCGGAGTGGACACCGAGGTCTTCGTCCCGGACGGCCCGCGCGCCCGCCGCCCGCTCCCCCACCGTGTCGTCGCACTGGGCGAACTGGTGCCCCACAGCGGTTTCCGCGAGATCGTCGCGACTCTGTCCACAGTGGACGACACCGAGCTGGTGATCGTCCCCGACCAGGCGGACGACGCCGGCGCGCGGGAGGCGCGGGTGCTCCAGGCGATGGCCCGCGAGCGCGGGGTCGCGAAGCGCGTCGTGCTCGCCGGCAAGGTGTCCCGGTCGTCGCTGCCCGCGCTCCTGCGGTCGGCGGACGTCGCGCTGGACCTGCCGTGGCACGACCGGTCGAGCTCCGCCGTGCTGGCGGCGATGGCGTGCGGGGTGCCCGTGATCGCCACGCCGGTCGGTGCCCTGCACGACGCGGTCGTCGACGGGGTGACCGGGCGGCACGTGCCGCCGCGCAGCCCCGGTGTCCTCGCCCGCGCGCTCCGGTCGTTGCTGGGCAACGAGGTCGAGCGCTTCGAGTACGGCGTCGCGGGACGCGACCGCGCGACCACCCGCTACAGCTGGGAGCGCGTCGCCGCGGACACCGCGCGCGTCTACGAGCACGTCGCGTCGGCACCTGTCGTCTCGCCGGCGCCCTCGGGTGCACGAGGTCGTGCGGCGGGGTGAGCGGCGGCTCTGCCTGGTCGTGGATGAGCGACTTGGCTGTGGACGAGCAACCTGGTTGTGGACGAGCCACCCGAAGCTCGTGCCGCGAACTCGGCAAGGACGAGCTGCTCAGGCCGTGCGCAGCGACCCGGGCCGGCCGTCCTCGTCGGCGGCCGGTCGTCCGGCCAGGTCGACGCCGAGCCAGCCGCTGAACCCGGCCACGAGCAGCCCCGCCCAGGAGGCGGCGAGCGCGGGCCAGGCCGGCTGCCACCCCTCGACGCCCAGCCGCAGCACCCAGCTCAGCGCGAACAGCGCGAGCACGCCGCCGTCGGCCACCGCGTGCAGCAGGTCGGCCCGCCGCACCTCGTCCGGCGAGGCGAACGCGCGGTCCATCCACCCGACGGACGCCGTGACGACGCCGAGCAGCAGGCCCGCCGCGATCAGGTGTCCCGCCGCGGCGGAGAAGCCGGGGTGGCCGGTGACCAGGTGCAGCGCGTCCACCGCGGCGGACGCGCCCAGCAGGCAGAGGGGCAGGACGACGAGGAGCGGGTGCACCGACCGACCCGCGAAACGAACGCGACTGCGCATGCGAGGTTCCTCCCGAAGCCAGGACCGGCCTCTGGCTTACCCCGCGCCGCCGCGATCAACCCTCGAGTCCGGCTGGAGTCTCAGCCCCGGTCCGGGTCGTCGCCCGCCGAGTAGTCGGCGATGCCGACGTTGCCGGTCGGCGGGGCCTCGGGGTGCGCCGAACCGGAGTCGCTGCGACCGGGGGTCGTGTCCTCGCGGTTCTCGTCGTCCTCGGCCAGCGATCCCCTGCTGACGTCCTCGTACTCGGGCTCAGGTCGTGTCATGACTGGCGGCTACCCCCGCCTTCGGATGGCAAACGGTCGGCCAGCTCGCCGTGGCGCGTCACGAGGGTGGTGGCGACCTCGACGAGTTTGACGTTGAGGTCCTGCGAGGTCCGGCGCAGCAACGCGAACGCCTCGTCGGCGTCGATGCCCTGGCGGTTCATCAGGATGCCCTTGGCCTGGCCGATGATGTCGCGGGTGGCGATCGCCTGGCGCAGCTGGGCCGTGTGCAGGAGGGCGACCTCTGCGGTCTTCACGTGCGCGAGCGCGAGCGAGGCGTGCGTGCCCAGCAACAGCGCGGCGTGGCGGTCGGTCTCGTCGATGCTCGCCGGCTCGCTGGTGTAGATGTTCAGCGCGCCGCCGGCGGTGTCGTCGCCCGCCGCCATGATCTCGGTGGCCAGCACGCCCACGAGCCCGTGGGCGACGCAGGCGGCGGAGAACTCGGGCCACCGCCGGTCGCCCCGGAGGTCCGCGCCGACGACGTAGCCGGGTCCGTCCGGCAGCGCCGCGTCCACGCAGGGGCCGCGGCCCGTGCGGTACTGGACCTCGTCCAGCGCGGTGGCGACGGCGTCGGTCTCGACCGGCGTCACGAACCTGCCCTCCTGGTCGCGCAGGGTCACGCTGACGACCTCCGCCGCGGGCACGACGTGCCGGGTGGCGAGCACGACCTGGCGCAGGGCGTCGGCGACCGTGGTGGTCGCCAGCAACGTCCTGGTCAGCTCCTCGAACCGCGGGATCAGGTCGTCCACCCGCCGGTCCGCAGCCGCCGGGGAAGACCCCCGCAGTGCGGAGTCGAGGTCGCCGAACCTCGCGAGCAGCGGCTCCGCCGTCTCCAGCACCCGTGCCACGGCACCGCCCTCGTCGACGACGAGCGCGCAGCGGACGCCCCGGTCGGCCTGCGCCCTGGCGAAGGCGCCGAGGTTGCGGACACCGGAGGCCGTCAGGTGCCCGAGGTGGCGCAGGTCGAGGACGACGACCTCCGGCGGTGGCACGGCGGTGGCCGCGTCGTCCAGGACGCGCAGCGCGGCGGTCGTGTCCAGCTCGGCCGCCGGGGAAGGCTGAGCACCAGCGACCGCTCGGTGCTCGCGGAGGACTGATCGGCTCGTGAGGTCATGAGTCACCGCCCGGGTGCAGTGGTGCGGTCCGGTGGTCGAGGCCGACGAGGGTCAGGACCACGTCGGCCGGGGAGGCGACGGGAGCGACCAGGTGCAGCTCCGTGCCGTTGGCGCGGTGCCCGGCGCGCAGGCGGTGCAGGACCGACACCCCGGCGCTGGCCAGCAGCGTGACGCCGGTGAGGTCGACCGTGAGCGAGCGGGTGCCCGTGAACCCCGCCGTGTGCACGGCCCGTTCGAGCTGGCGCGCGGTCGAGGTGTCCACGGGGCCGGTGACGCCGATGCAGGGCCCCGGCGCGTCGGGCCGGTCCTGCACCACCAGCGGCAGGTCCGGCACCAGGCCGCGTTCCGAGAAGCCGAAGCCGAGGTCCTGCGCGGTGAGCAGGCGCGTGGGCCGGCGCGTCCCGTGGCGCACCACGGACGTCGTCCCGCCGGTGCCGTGCTCGATGTGGAACTCGTCGACCATCTGCGCGGTGATCTGCAGCCCGAGGCCCCGGTCCGCGCTGGAGCGGGGCTCGCGCCACCGACCCTGGTCGGCCACCTCCACCTGGACCTGACCGCGGTCGGTGAGCCGTGCCCGCACGGTGAACTCGTGCACCGGCGGCAAGTCGAGGTAGGCGTGCTCCACCGCGTTCGTGACGAGCTCCATGACCGCGTGCCGCAGCGCGTCCAGGTCGGCGGCGCCGAGGTGGAGGCCGGTGAGCCAGTCCTCGAGCTCCTGGCGCGCCGACGGCATCGACTCCGCCTCGGCCCGGTAGCTCCGGTGCAGCTCGGCCGGTCGGGGCACCAGCTGGGCGGCGAGCAGGACGATGTCGTCCAGGTGCCCGGTCTCCCTGGTCAGCAGTTCGACGGTCTGGTCGCACACGCGGTCGGCGGCCAGTGGCTGGTGGCCGGGGAACGCCCGGTCCGCGGCCGCGGCCGCGGCGGTGCGCGCGAGCTCGACGGTGCTCTCCGCCAACGACCTGCCGGGCCGTTCCAGGACACCGTCGGTGTAGAGCAGGAGCAGATCGCCCTCGCGAAGCCTCTCCCGCACCACCGGCGGCTCCAGGACCGCGTCGGCGATGCCGAGCGGCCGGTCGCCGGTGGTGTCGAGGAACCTCGCGTCGCCGGAGGAGGGGACGAGCAGCGGCGGCGGGTGCCCGGCGGCGGCGTACTCGAGGTCTCCGGTGCCGAGGTCGAGCGCCGCCACGCACACCGTGGCGGCGCGGGCGGCGGGGACCCGGAGCGCCACGGCGTCGGCGGAACGGACGGCCTCCCGCACGTCGCCGGTGGCCGTGAGGCGTTCGGTGAGCACGACGCCGAGCTGTCCCATCGTCGCGGAAGCGGCGACGCCGTGGCCGACGACGTCGCCCACCACCAGGCCCAGCCTGCCGCCGGGCAGCGCGAAGGCCTCGAACCAGTCCCCGCCGGCGGCGGTGTCCGCCTGCGCCGGCAGGTAGCTCGCGGCGACCTGCACACCGGGCAGCAGCGGCACGCTCGACGGCAGCAGCTCCCGTTGCAGGGCGTCGAGACCGTCGCGCGCCTCGGCGTAGCGGCGTTCGGCGCGGTCCGTCCGCTGCCGGTCGCCACGGCGTTGCAGCACCCGGTCGGTGATGTCGACCGCGTCCACGATGAGACCGTCCACCCGGCCGTCGGGACCGCGGGTGGGGGTGAGGTTCCAGTCGACGTAGGACTCCCTGCGCTTGCCGGAGCCCGGCCGCAGCGATTCGGCCCGGCCGGTGGCGTACACCCGGTCCGCGATCTCCCCGAGCTGCCGGCCCACCCCCTCGGCGAACGCTTCCTGCAACGTCATCCCGACCAGTTCCGCCCGACCGGTCCACGCGCGGTAGGCGCCGGTGGCGGCGACGATCCGGTGCTCGGGACCGGAGAAGGCGACCACCATGAGCGGCATCAGGTCGAACACCCGGCGCACGACCTCCGCCGCACCGGGGCTCCCGCTTCCTCCCGCGTGGCGTTCGACCACCGGCGTCAGCCGGCCGACGCGTCTGCGCGGCGGTCCGCGAGACCCGAGTACAGGCGCTCGACGCACCGGCCCACGACGGACCAGCTGTGCCGGGCCTGGACGCGGTCCACGGCGGCGATCCCGCAGAACTCCCGGAACACCTCGTCCTTGAGCACGTCGCGCAGCTTCCGCACCAGCTGCTTCACCCCGTGCGGCGCGACCAGCGCCCCCGTCACGCCGTCGACGACGGCGTCCGCGAGGCCACCGACCTCGGTGGCCACCACCGGTACACCGCACGCCATCGCCTTCAGCGGGGCGTCGTGCCACCACGCGTGCCGGGGTGCGAACACGGCCAGGTCGGCGGACCTCAGCAGCGCGGGCAGGCGGCGGACGTCCGGGCTCAGCACGCGCACGCGGTCCTGCACGCCGAACTTGCGCGCCCACGCCTTCAGCCGTTCCGCGTGGTTCGCGGCCGGCACCTCGGCGACCACCAGGTCGGTGTCGTCCAGCCACGACAGTGCCGCGACCAGGTCGGCGACACCGTCGTGCGGTGCCGTGTCCGCGACCGCGACGAGCCGGTGGCGGGAGGTGCGCGGTGCGGACTCGCCCTGCGGCCGGAAGACGGCGGTGTCGACACCGCGCGGCGCCACGACGATCGAGGACCGCGGGATCCCCGCGGCGGCGAGGTCGAGGACCTCCTGCTCGCAGCTCGCGACGACGAGCGCCGCCTCCTTGCCGATCAGGCGTTCGACGGTCAGCTGGTCGCGGTCCGCCCCCAGGCCGTGGAACGTCTGCACCACCGGCAGGCCGAGCCGTTGCGCGGCGAGCACGGAGGCAAGCCCGGCCTCCCAGGAGTGCGCGTGCACGACGTCCGGCGGGGTCCGAGCCCACTCCGCGCGCAGCGACTCGACGAACTCGCCGAGCGCTGTGGTCGTCTCGGCGGCGGGACGGAGGTGCACGACCACGTCGTGCCGCAGTGCCTTCAGGGCAGCGGAGAGACCGGCGACGTGGTCGTTCTGCCAGGCGGGCAAGTCGCGGGTCGACACCATCGCGATCTTCATCGGTCCCCTCTCGGCACGGCCGTCTCCGGTCGGCGCGTTTCGGTCCCCCAATCAGGTAGGCGTGCCCTGGGCCACGCGGGCTGAAACACTCGACGACGTGAACCCCGACGCCGCGCGCTATCGCGCCGTGCTGATCGGCGCCTCCCTCGGCGGCGCGGAGGCCCTGCAGGTCCTGCTCGGCGGGCTGCGCACGGACCTGCCCGCGCCCGTCGTGGTCGCCCAGCACCTCGGGCCGGGGGTCAGCCACCTCCCCACGATGCTCGGCCGGGTCTCGCGGCACCCGGTCGCGTGGGCCGAGGACGGGCAGGACCTCGTCGCGGGGCGCGTGTACCTCTGCCCGGGACGCACGCAGGTCCGGCTGGAACCGGACGGCACGCTGACCGTGCAGCCCATGCCCGGCAGGTCCTCGCTGGGCCAGGTCGACGAGCTGTTCCTCTCCGCCGCGAACTCCCTGGGACCGCAGGTGCTCGCCCTGGTGCTCACTGGTCTCGGCAGCGACGGCACGGCGGGCGCGCAGGCCGTGCGGGAGGCCGGCGGCACGGTGGTCGTGCAGGACGAGGCCACCGCGACGGCGTTCGGCATGCCCTCGGCGGTCATCGCGGCGGGCGCGGCCGACCTGGTCCTCCCCTTGGGAGAGCTGCCGGACCTGCTGGACCGGGTCGTCGGGTCCGGCCGTCCGGTGCCCACGCCCGCCGTGCGCGCCAGCGAGGCCATGTTCGCCGGGGGCGGGCAGCTCGGCCGGCTGATGAGCACCGTCGACTGGGGTGCCACCTCGCTCGGCCCGGTCGACCGCTGGCCGGTCGTGCTGCGCGAGGTCCTGGCCGTGGTGCTGAGCAACCCGGTGCCGATGGACCTGATGTGGGGACCGGACCTGCTGCAGCTCTACAACGACGCCTACAGCGAGATCATCCGCGAACGCCACCCCGACGCGCTGGGGCGGTCGGTCTTCCAGGTCTGGCCGGACGCGGCCACGACGTTCGGCCCGGTGCTGCGGCAGGTCCTCGACACCGGGACGGCCGTGCGCCTGGTCGACCAGTCGTTCGTGGTGAACCGGAAGGGGTTCCTGGAGGAGGTGTTCGCCACCGTCGCGTACAGCCCGGTCCGCGACGACGGCCGGGTCGCCGGCGTGCTCGCCACCCTGGTCGAGACGACGGAGCAGGTCCGCACCGCCCGGCGCCTCGACACCCTGCACCGCCTCGCCGCCACCGCGCGCCAGGCCGGGGTCACCACGTCCGACAACGAGGTCTGCCAGTGGCTGGTGCGCGCGCTGGAGGCAAACCCGCAGGACGTCCCGTTCGCCCTGGTCTACCTCGTCGAGGGACGCGGCGAACGAGCCCACCTCGCCGCCTCGACCGGGCTGGCCGCCGACAGTCCCGCGCTGGACCAGCTGGTCACGGCCGGCCGGGCGTCGGTGTGGCCGCTGCACGCCTGCCTGCGCGAGGCCGCACCGCAGGTGGTGGAGGACCTCGCCACCCGGTTCCCCGACCTGGTGTCCGGGACCTGGGCCGAACCACCGCACACGGCGGTCGTGCTGCCGGTGGGCCCGGTCCGCGACGGCGCGCCCGCGGCCCTGCTCGTGCTCGGCGTGAACTCCCACGCCCCGCTGGACGAGAACTACCACCAGTTCTTCGACCTCGTCGCGGAACGGGTGGCGGCGACGCTGACCGCGGCGCGGATCCACCGCGAGCAGCAGCGGCAGGTGGCCGCGCTCGGCGAGCTCAACCGCGCCAAGACCACGTTCTTCGCCAACATCAGCCACGAGTTCCGCACACCGCTGACGTTGTTGCTGCTCCCGCTGGAGGAACAGCTCGTCACGCTGCCTCCCGAACACCTCGACACCGCGCGGATCGCCCACCGCAACGCGATCCGCCTGCTGCGGCTCGTCAACACGCTGCTGGCGTTCGCCGAGCTGGAGGAGGGCCGCGCGGCGCCGTCGCTGGAGGACGTCGACGACCTCGCCGCCCTGACCGCGGAACTCACCGAGGTGTTCCGCCCCGCCGTCGAACGGGCCGGGCTGCGGCTGGAGGTCGACTGCCCACCGCTCGGCCGCCCGGTGCGACTGGACCCGGTCACCTGGCAGACCGTCGTGTTGAACCTGCTGTCCAACGCGCTCAAGCACACGTTCACCGGCTCGATCACCGTCGTGCTGCGCGCCCAGCGCAGCCACGTCGAGCTCGCGGTGACCGACACGGGCACGGGCATCGACAACGCCGAGATCCCGCACCTGTTCACCCGCTTCCACCGCGTCGAGGGCGCGAAGTCGCGCAGCCGGGAGGGGTCGGGCACCGGGCTGGCGCTGGTCCGGCAGCTCGTGTCGTGGCACCACGGCAGCATCCGGGTCCGGAGCGTGCCGGACGCCGGCAGCACGTTCACCGTGTGGCTGCCGTTCGTGCAGCCGCACCACCTGCGCGAGAGTGCCGCCCGCGTCCGGCCGGACACGGCGGCGCACGTGCGGCAGGCCTTCGCGGAGGAGGCCGAGTCCTGGCTGGTCGGCGACTCGTCCCCGGACGGGTCGGTGCGACCGGGGAACCGCCCCAGTGTGCTGGTCGTCGACGACAACCCCGACATGCGCAACTACCTGCGGCACCTGCTGCAGGAGCACTACGACGTCCACACGGCCGGCGACGGCGAGGAGGCGCTGGTCCGGCTCGCCGGCCACCGGGTGGACCTCATCCTCAGCGACGTCGTGCTCCCGCACCTCGACGGGCTGCGGCTCATCGAGCACGTCCGCGCCGACCCCGCGCTGCGCGCCACCCCGATCATCCTGCTGACCGCGCTCGGCACCACGTCGCAGACGTTGCGGGGCCTCGCCACAGGAGCGCACGACTACCTGGTCAAGCCGTTCGCCGCCAAGGAGTTGCTGGCCCGCGTCGAAGCGCAGCTCGCGCTGCGCCGGGTCCGCGACGCCGCGGCCGAACGACCGGCCACCTGAACGTGTCGCGTCACCCGCACGGGGTATCCGCCCCGAAACCACGGCAGTGAGGAGCTGCTCGGTGCACAGGGATCTGGTGGTCGTCGGCGCCTCCGCCGGCGGGGTCGAGGCGTTGCGGACGTTCGTGTCCCAGCTGCCCGACGACCTCTCCGCCGCGGTGGTGGTCGTGCTGCACCTGCCCGCGGGCGGCACGTCGGCCCTGCCCGCCATCCTGGCCCGGTGCACCGGCCTCCCGGTGGTGCCGGTGCGGGACGGCACGCCCCTCGAACGGGGCCGTGTCCACGTCGCTCCGCCGAACCACCACACCGTGGTCCAGGACGGGGTGCTGCGGCTGTCCAGGGGTCCGACGGAGAACGGGCACCGACCGGCGGTGAACGTGCTGTTCCGCTCGGCCGCGCTGGCGGCGGGTCCCGCCGTGGTCGGGGTGGTCCTGTCCGGGACGCTGGACGACGGCACCGCTGGGATGGCCGCGATCAAGAACAGGGGCGGCCTGACCCTGGTGCAGGCACCCGAGGACGCGCTCTACTCCGGTATGCCGGACAGTGTGCTGCGGCACGTGGACGTCGACCACGTCGGACCCGTGGCCGACCTGGGCGGCGTGGTCGCCCGCTGCGTCGGTGACGACGTGGACGCCGAGGCCGCTCCGGCCCCGGAGGTCCTGCGATTGGAGGTCGAGGTGGCCGGAGACGACGCGGGAGCGGGCTTCGGCGACATCCCCCGGCACGGCCGGACCACGACGCTCACCTGTCCGGACTGCTCGGGTTCACTCGTGGAGCTGCCCGCGCAAGGGGGCCAGTACCGGTGCCTGGTCGGCCACGGCTGGACGCCGGAGGCACTGCTCGACGCGTACGACGGCGGGTTGGAACGCGCGTTGTGGATGGCCTTGCGCACGCTGGAGGAGAAGACGTCCCTCGCCCGGCGGATGGCCTCGCAGGCCCGCCAGGCGGGGCGCGAGCACGTCGCCCGGCGCTACGACGACCAGGAGGCGGAGGCGCTGGCCGCCGCCGATGTCCTGCGCAAGCACCTGCTGGGGCCGCTGCGCGAGGAGGCGGAAGCATGACCGACGTCCGCATCGCCACGACCGAGCTAGACGGCGTGGTCGTGGCGACGCCCGTCGGCACTCTCGACCTGGCGTCGTACGCGTCGTTGCGCGACGGGCTGCTCAAGCAGGCGGCGAGCACACCGCCCGCGCTCGTGGTGCGGCTCGGCCCGGACTTCGTCGCGGCCAGCCGGTCCATGCTCTCCGTCTTCGCGACGGTCTGGATGAGGATCTCGCAGTGGCCGGACATCCCGCTGGTGCTCGTCGCCGAGACCGACCTGCACAAGCACGAACTGAAGCGGAGCGGCGTGTCCCGGCACGTGGTCACCACGCCGGACCTCGCCTCGGCGCTCGCCCGCGCCGCGGAACCCCCGCCCCGCCGCTACCGCCGCGTGGACCTGCCGAACTCCCTGGTCGCCGCGCTGCTGGCGCGCGACGAGGTGCGCAACGCGTGCGAGGAGTGGCACCTGCCCGCCCTCCTCGACGACGCGCTCGTGGTGGTCAGCGAACTCGTCGAGAACGCGATCCGGCACGGCCGCACCGACTCCGTGCTGCGCATCGAGCTGCGTCCCACCGGCCTGTCGATCGCGGTCCGCGACGACAACCCCGTTCCCCCGGTGCTCACCGCCTCGCAGCCGGGTGTTCCGGGGCACCGCGGCCTGGAGTTGGTCGAGAAGATCTGCGTCGCCTGGGGCACGACCCCGCACTCCGACGGGGGCAAGATCGTGTGGGCCGTGCTGGGACTGAGGCGGGGACGGTAGGTTTGCGCTCGTGAACGACCGCCACCCGGCCCCCGACCACGACTTCGAGGAAGTGCTCCTCTACCTCAAGGAGTCGCGCGGCTTCGACTTCACCGGCTACAAGCGCACGAGCCTGCAACGGCGCGTGCGACACCGCATGAGCCAGGTCGGCATCGAGAACTACGCCGACTACATCGACCAGCTGCAGGTCAACGCGGACGAGTTCAGCTCCCTGTTCAACACCATCCTGATCAACGTGACGGGGTTCTTCCGCGACACCGAGGCGTGGGCGTACCTGCGCGAGGACGTCATCCCCGCGCTGCTGGCCGAACGCGGGCCAGACGACCCGATCCGGGTGTGGAGCGCCGGGTGCGCGTCCGGTGAGGAGGCCTACAGCCTCGCGATCGCCCTCGCCGAGGCGCTCGGCACCGACCGCTTCCGGCAGCAGGTGAAGATCTACGCCACCGACGTGGACGACGAGGCGCTGACCCAGGCCCGGCTCGCGAGCTACGGCGAGCGCGACCTGCAGGCTCTCGCCCCGGAGCTCACCGGCCGGTACTTCGAGCAGCAGAACGGCCGCTACGTCTTCCGCAAGGACCTGCGCCGCTCGATCATCTTCGGCCGCAACGACCTCGTGCAGGACGCCCCGATCTCGCGGATCGACCTGCTGGTGTGCCGCAACACGTTGATGTACTTCAACCAGGAGACCCAGACCAAGATCCTCGGCCGGTTCCACTTCGCGCTCGTGCCCAAGGGAGTGCTGTTCCTGGGCAAGGCCGAGATGCTGCTGAGCCACAGCCGCATCTTCGACCCCATCGACCTCAAGCGGCGCATCTTCCGCAAGGCGCCCAACGGGATCGGCAACCCCGGCAGCTTCGTCTCCCACCAGATGGTGCCCGACCGCAGGGTGGACGTCGCGGGCATCGACGAGCTGCGTCAGCACGCGTTCTCCGCGAGCCCGGTCGCCCAGGTGGTGGTGACCGCGGACGACGTGGTGGCGCTCGCGAACCAGCAGGCGCAGACGACCTTCGGGCTGACGGCGAAGGACGTCGGCAAGCCGTTGCGCGACCTCGACCTGTCCTACCGCCCGGTCGAGCTGCGCGGGTACGTCGAGCAGGCCCGCCTGGAGCGCAAGTCGTTGCGCGTCAAGGACGTCGAGTGGCTGCGGGCGCCCGGCGAGTCGCTCTGGTTCGAGGTCCACGTCAATCCCTTGATCAGCGCCGACAACACCCTCCTGGGCGTGTCCGTGGTGTTCCACGACGTGACGTCCGCGCGCCGGCTGCTCGAGGACCTCGAGTTCGCCAACCGCCAGCTCGAGTCGGCCTACGAGGAGCTCCAGTCCACCAATGAGGAACTGGAGACCACGAACGAGGAACTCCAGTCCACGGTGGAGGAACTGGAGACCACCAACGAGGAGCTCCAGTCCACCAACGAGGAACTGGAGACGATGAACGAGGAGCTGCAGTCGACCAACGACGAGCTCCAGACCATCAACGACACCCTGCGCGAGCGCAGCTCCGAGCTGGACCAGGTCAACGAGTTCCTGGAGTCCATCCTCACCTCGCTGCGCGCCGGCGTGGTCGTGCTCGACCTGCAGATGCGGGTGCTCGCCTGGAACCGCGGCGCCGAGGAGTTGTGGGGCGTGCGCCGCGACGAGGCGGAGGGCGAGCACCTGCTCAACCTCGACATCGGGCTGCCGGTGGCCGACCTCCGGCCGATCGTGCGCTCGGCGCTGACCGACCCCGCGTTCATCGACGAGGTCAAGTTGACCGCGGTGAACCGGCGCGGGCGCGAGGTCGTCATCCGCGTGGTGTGCAGTTCCCTGCGCGGCAACGGCGGCGAGCCCGGCGGCGCGATCCTGGTGATGGAGCAGCAGAACGGCTAGGCGCCGGTCTCCCGCACTCCGGCCTGCCCACGCCCAGGCAGGCCGTGCAGCGCGACCAGTGCATCGGACCGCGCGGTGAACAGAGCGAGTTCCCGGTCGACGCCGGTCATCGCGAGCGGCCGCAGCACGGCGGGCTGATCGGCGACGACCGCGACGGGAACACCGTCCACCTGGGCCCTCTCCTGCACGGTCAGCAGGAGGTTGATGCCGGAGGAGGCGAAGAAGCTCACCGCACGGAGATCCACGGCGAGTCCGGCCGGGGCCCGGTCGAGCACCTTCAGCGCCTCGGCAAGCGGTTCGTCGGCGGTCATCATGTCGACCTCGCCCGCCAGTTCGAGCACGACGACCTCGCCGTCCTCGACGACGCGGGTGCTCAGCACGTCCGACGAGTCGTCGAACGGGTGCTTCATCGCCTGCTCCTCTCGGCCGACCGCCACGCTATTCCCGTTCCCCGGAGGGCACAACCGCAATCAGGCCGTCACAGCGGCAGCGCGACCGTCTCGCCGCGTGCGACCACTCGGACGTGGGACCCGGCCAGGCGTCGTGCGGCCGCTGAGGTGAAGTCCGACAGCGGTGACTTCATGACGCCGTACTCCTCGTAGTGCACGGGCACCGTGGTGCCTGGGTCGAGGAGCTCCACCAGGTCCGCGCCCTGCTCGCCGTCCATGGTGAGCAGCACGCCCAGGACCTTGGTGCCGCCGAGGTGCACGACGGCGAGGTCGATGCCGTCGAAGCGGTCGCGGATCTCCCGCAGTTCGGGGTGCACGAGGGTGTCGCCGCTCAGGTAGACGCGGAACGGGAGCACCCCCGCCGCCTCCCGGTACTCGAGCATCGTGCCCATCACGGGAGGCAGCAGGTGGCGCAGCGGTCCCAGCGCGTGCCAGCCCGGCAGCGACGTGATCGTCAGCTTCGCCGCTCCCCTGCTCAGCGCGACCGTCTCCCACGTGCGCAACGGCGCCGCCTCGCGGAAACCCCGCCGGGACAGCCGCTTCGCCGCGTGCGGGGTGGTGAACACGGGCAGGTCGCGGGCGAGCTCGCGGCTCGCCACCCGGTCGAAGTGGTCGCCGTGCAGGTGGGACAGGACCACTCCGTCGAGGTCCGGCAGGTCCGCGATCTCGATCGCGGGATCGCGGAGCCGGCGCGACACGATGCCCTGGCCGATGTGCGTCCACTGTCCTTTGTGGAGGAAGTTGGGGTCGGTCAGCACCGTGAACGGCCCCAGCCGGAGCACGGTGGTGGCATTGCCCACGAAGTGCAGCGAGCCGGTCATGTCCCGTCCTCTCCGAGCCGTGGTCGCGTCACGGCCGGAAGACCGCGCGAGTGCAGTCGTCTTCCTTCTTCTTGAACAGGTCGTAGCCCCGCGCACCTTCGCTGAGCGGCATGACGTGGGTCGCCAGGTGGTCCGTCCTGAGCTCGCCGGACGCGATGCGGTCCAGCAGCATCGGGATGTAGCGCTGGCCGTGCTGCTGGGCCCCGCGAACGGTGAGGCCCTTGTTCATCAGCGCGCCCAGCGGGAACTTGTCGACCACGCCGGTGAAGACGCCGAGGACGAACACCGATCCGCCCTTGCGGCAGTTGTAGATCGCCTCGCGCACCGCGATCGGGCGGTCCATCTCCAGCTTCAGCTTGCTCTTCACCTGGTCGTACACGTACTGCGGGCCCGTCGAGTGCGCTTCGCAGCCCACGGCCTCGATGCACACGTCGGGACCCCGTCCACCGGTAGCGTCCAGCAGGGCGTCGCCCACGGACGTCTCGGCGTAGTTGACCGTCTCCACGCCGAACACCGACTCCGCCTGCCGCAGCCGGTAGTCGAAGCGGTCGACGACCAGCACGCGCTCGGCGCCGAGGAGCTGGGCCGCGCGGGCCGCCATCTGCCCCACCGCCCCGGCACCCCACACGGCGACGACGTCGCCCGGCTTGACCCCGCCGAGGTCGGCGCCCATCCAGCCGGTCGCCGCGGAGTCGGACGTGAACAGGGCGCTCATGTCGTCCACGGCCTCGGGAACCGGGATCGCGGTGTGGTCCGCGAAAGGCACGCGCACGTACTCGGCGTGGCTGCCGCGGAAGCCGCCCATGGCGTGCGAGTAGCCGAAGATGCCGCCGGGGTCGGAACCCCACAGGTGCTGGGTGATCGCCGGGTTGGTGTTCGTGTTGTCGCACAACGAGTACAGCTCGTTGCGGCAGTACCAGCACCGGCCGCAGACGATGAACGAGCACACCACCACGCGATCGCCCGGCCGGTGCTTCGTGACGCCGGCGCCGACCTCGACGACCTCGCCCATGAACTCGTGGCCGATCACGTCGCCCGCCTGCATGAACGGGATGTGCCCGGTGAGCAGGTGCAGGTCCGAGCCGCACACGGTGCTCAGGCCGACCTTGAGGATCAGGTCCTGGTCGTTCAACAGCTCCGGATCGGGAACGTCCTGCACGCGGACGTCGTTGATCCCCTCCCAGCACAACGCCTTCACAGCCTGCCTCCTCCTGCCGCACGGTTCGTCACCAGTCCGAGCGCCTTGCCCAGCGGTCCCGGATGGGTGGGCGCGGTGTCGGGCCGGACCACCTCACCGGCCTCCAGCAGCGCCTTCGCCCGGCGCAACGCGAGCCTGATGTCGTGCGCGGACGTCTCCCCGACTGGCTTCGCCCTGAGCTCGGTGCCCTTGTCGCCCGCCGCGGGCACGATCCGGAGCTCGACGTCGTCGCCCCACCGCGTCAGGTCCTGCGGCAGCGAGGCCTGGACCTCCTCCGGAGACCGGTACACCGTCACGACGAGCCACCGGCCGGTCGCCTGGTCGTCCGGCGTGCGCCGCCGTCGCCTCGCCACGGTGACCGCGGTCGCCACCCCCGCCGCGAGCAACGCTTTTCCTGTTGTGTTCATGTACCTGCCCTCTCTGGGAGCACGAAGGCCGTGGATACCCGTGCGAATGAGGAACAACCGGCCGCGCGGCAAGTTCCTCGACATCGGTTCGGCCGGGTTCGCACGGGTACGACCTCGGTGACGACCAACCCGAAGGAGGCAGACGATGGCCACCGGTGAAACCGGTTTCGACGACGTCACCTACGACCTGATCTCGGTGCAGTACCACGCGCTCAAGGCGGGTCACGACTACGGCCAGTACGTCCGCGACGCGGACAACGCCGGCCGTCAGGACATCGCCGACTTCTTCCGCCGCGTCATGGAGGAGGACTCGGCGAGGGCACGGCAGTGCCACCAGTTCATCAAGGAGCTGTCGGGCTCGGGTGAGTCAGGACCCGCCGTCAGCTGACCCTTCGCCGAGGTCGTGCGCGGCTTCCCGTCCGCCTGGGAACGGGGCGGGCAGCCGGGCTCGACCGAAGCGATTCCCTGCTCCCCACTTGAAGTTCTCATGTCCCGAACCGACCTTGCGGTGCGGACACCGGCGGGCCATGAGTCGCAGACCATGTTGCTGGGCGTCTTCATGGTGTCGATCCTGCACAACATCGTGCACCTGGCGTTCGGCGTCGTCGGGTTCCTCCTGTCCCGCACGGCACAGGGCGCGTACCGATACCTCGTCGGCTGCGGGGTCGTCTACCTGCTGCTGTGGGTGTACGGCCTCGTGATCGACCACGACAGCGCCGCGAACTTCGTGCCGCTCAACACCGCCGACAACTGGCTGCACCTGCTGCTGGGGATCGGCATGATCGGCCTCGGCCTCGCGCTGGGCCGCGGTGCGGGCAAGCGCGCCCGGCACCACTAGAGCGCCGCTGCCCCGGTGATGACGCCCTGGATTGGCAAGAACTCCTAGGCCTAGAAAGCAGAACGCGGATGTGGAGGGGCGAGTCGCGGCAACCGCGGTTCGCCCCTCCACGTGTGCTCATCCCCCGCCGGCTTCGCCGGACACCCGCTGCCCGGACTCTCGGGCGTGACCGCCCACGTCCTGCGCCGCTCCCTTCGCCTCGGTCGCGGAGGTCTGCGCGGCTTCCGAGGCGACCTGCTTCACCTCGCCGGCGGCGTCGCCGACCGAGGACTTCACGTCCTCCTTGAGGTGCTGCGCCGACTCCGCCAAGGCCTCCTTGGCCGGGTCGACCACGTCGCTCAGGCTGTCGGACAGTTGGTGCACGGCCTGGCTTTCCGCGTCCGTGCGCGGCAGGACCGCCGCGAGGAGCAGGCCGCCGCCGAACGCGATGAGACCCGCGGCGAGCGGGCTCCCCTGCGTCTGCCGGGCGACCTGGCGCGGGGCGTCCTGCACCGCGTGCACGGCCTGGTCCGCCCGCTCGGCGACGGCGTGCCTGGCGTCGTGGCCGTGTTCCTGCACGGTCGACGCGGCGTCCGAAGCGGTGCCCATCACCCTCTCCTTCATCGACACGAGTCCCTGCCGCACACCGTTGACACGTCGCCGGGCGATGCTGCGCGGGCTCGTGTGGTCGACGAGCCGGTTGGCGTCGGCGCGCAGTTCGGCACGCGTGACCTCGATGTCACGCCTTATCTGGTCGGGTGTTTCGCCCATTCCGCGTCCTCCTTCAGCGTTTCGACGGTCCGCTCGGGTTTCGGGTTGACGGTGCGCAGCTTCGCGCGCCCGGTGGAGTAGAGGACCGCGCCGGCGATGCCCCAGAGGGCCGCGACGATCAGGGCGGCCCAGCCCAGCGGCATGACCGCACCGAGCGCGAACACCAGCGCGAGGCTGATCAGCACGGTGGTCATGTACCCGGCGAACCCGGCGGCCGCGAGCATCCCGCCCGCCTTGCCCGCCTTCGCCGCCTCCTGCCTGATCTCGGCCTTGGCCAGCTCGAGCTCCTGGCGCATCAGCTTCGACAGGTCACCGGTGAGCTCGCTGACGAGATCTCCCAGCGACGCGTCGTCACCGTCCACTCGGGATGGTGGCGGCATCTCAGGGACCGACATGCGGCACCCCCGAAGGGGGAACGCCGGGCGTCCCGCCCACCGGAACGCCGCCCACCGGCGGGGCTCCGGACGCCACTCCCGGCGAGTACGGCGCTTCGTAACCCGGTGCCAGGTCAGCACGTTCCGACGTCACCGGCACCACGCCGCCCTGCTGCCGCGGCGCTGTGCCACCGCCTCCGGACGCGCTCTTCGCGACGCGTCCGACCAGGAACCCGGCCACCGCGGCGCCCAGCAGGAACGTGCCCGGCTTGCGCCGCGCGTAGTCCCTCGCCGACTCCAGCAGACCCTGCGCTCCCCGTTCGTCGAGGAACCGCGCGGCCTGCCTGCTGGTGTCCGCGGCGCTCTGGATCGCCCCCGCGGACATCGAGTCGCCCGGGGCGTTGCCGGCCATCTCGCCCAGCTCGTCGGCGATGCGCCCGAGCTGTCGTGACACCCGTTGCGCCTGTTCTTCCGCTTCCGCCGCAACGCGGTCCCGCACGTCGCGGACGACGTGCCTGGCCTGGGCCGCGGTCTCGTGGGTCACCTGCGACGCCTGCTCCCGCACGGTGCTGCCCACCTGCTCGGCTGCTTCCTTCGCGTGCTGCGCGACATCGGCGCCCTCTTCGCGGGCCGCCGTGCGCACTCCACCCATCTGGTTCTCGGTCACGGCTGACTCCTCAGCTCGTCGTCGTCGTGTCCTGGCTCAGGAGCTACCCTGGGAAATCCGCCGCAAACGAGACCGGTCGAAGAGAATTCCGCGCCCGGTGGAGCATCGGCACGACGGTGTCGAGCGGCCCTGCCGGACAGCGCGGGAGCCGTGCCCGCCACCGTGACGTCCACGCTCCGCGCGACGAGTTCAAGGCCTGCACCGCCGTGTTCCAGGTCAGCTCTCTGGTCCTGGAGTTCTTGTGTTGCAGCGACTTCCGAGGAGCACCGCGCACGATGACGGTTACTTTCGGTCGACACTGAAGCAATAGCGACAACAAGTCGTTCCGCACGTGACCGGCCGTGCGCAGCCCGCAGCGGCGCACGGCCGGAGGTCAGCGAAGAAGAGCGGAACCTCAGATGAGCCCTAGTCGCCGTGCCGCGAGCACGGCGTCACGGCGCTGGTTCACGCCCAGCTTGCGGTAGATGCCGCGCAGGTGCGTCTTCACCGTGTTGACCGACACGAACAACGAATCGGCGATCTCCTCGGCCGTGCGCATGGACGGCAGTTCGAGGAGCAGGTCGCGTTCCCTGCTCGTCAGCACGTCGGTGGACGCGGTCGACGCGGCGGGCAGCGACGTCATCGTCGTGGTGGCGAACGGTTCGAGCCTGCCGAAGCGACCGGCCCCGCGCGCGAGCAGGTCGCGGACGGGCTTGCCGGCGTTGAAGAACGGCCGCAGGGCGCCGACGGGCTCGGCGGCGGCCAGGGCGCGGGTCACGGCATCGTGCGCGCGCCGCTGGTCGCCCGCGCGGTCGACCAGCACGGCCTCGAGGAGCCAGCCGTCGACGACGGTCGGTGCCGCGAGGGCCGGCAACTCGCCGGACAGCAGTGGTTCGACGACCTTGCGCGCCTGGGACACGCGGGCGTGGTGGGTGTGCACGACGGCGCGCAGAACCGCCTGTTCGCCGCACGGGCCGAACATCGCCTCCACCTGCTCGGGCATCGCCGACGCCCACTGCTCGTCGCCGGACCGCAGCGCGATCCGCTGCACCGCCGGGGCGATGTGCGTGATCACGGGTGGCGTCACGCGCCGGCCGGCGACGTCCCGCCACTGCTCCCGCACCCGGCCCACGACCGCGCGCGGGTCGCCCGCCGTCGCGAACGACACCGCAGCGTCCAAAGTGGACACGGCCAGGCCGGTAGCGGGATCGCGGCGGTCGCCCAGGGCGTGGACCGCACGGCCGGCCAGGTCCGCGGCTCGTTCGTCGTCGAGCCGCAGGTAGGCCTGCACACCGAGCACCGCGTAGGCGAGCGCGCAGACGTGGAGCGACTGCCAGCCCTTCTCCTCGGCGAACTCGAGCGCCTCGCCCGCCTGCCTCGCCGCGGTCAGGATGTCGCCGGACGCGCTGGTCAGGGCCGCCAGGTGGACCTGGCTCTCGAGCACCGCGTGGTCGAACCGCTCCTGCCGGCCGATCTCCGACGCCCGCAGCAGGTCCTGCTCGGCCGCCGGGTGGTCGCCCGACAGCAGCGCCGCCACTCCCCGGTTCAGCAACGCCGCCACCTCGGCGTCGGTGCCGGCACGCTCCGCCGCCGTGCGTGCCATCACCTGCGCCGCCTCGCCCACCCGCGCGTCGAACCGGCCGCGACGCAGCAACGCGGTGGCGTGCAGCACGCGCACCCGTTCCTGGCGCAGGCCGCGCGGCTGGCCGCCCATGCCGGTGAGCACGCGGTCCGCCGCCGCGACGTCACCGGCGTCGAGCGCCACCAGCGCGGCCACGATCCCGACCTGGGGCTGGGCCAGCACGTGCCCCGGCACCGCGTCGACCACCTCGTGCAACCGCCCGCTGCCCTCCCGCAGCACCTCGGGCAGCACCGAGTGCTCGACGATCTCGGCGACCAGCTGGTCGTCCCCTGCCCGCAACGCGTGCCTCAGCGCCACCGCGGGATCGTTGTTGCGGTGGTACCAGTGCGCGGCCGTCTGGTGCAGCGCCGGCTCGTCCGCCGGACGGGACCGTCTCAGTTCCGCGGTCAGGTGCGCCCGCAGCACGGGGTGGCACCGGTACCACTCGGGCTCCTCGTCGAGCCGGCTGACGAACGAGTTCGTGCGCTCCAGGGCGTCGAGCACGACACCGGGACTGCTGTGCCGGGTGAGCGCGCCGGCCAGGTCCGCGCTCATCGTGTCGCACACGCTGGTGACCACCAGCAGGTCCCGCACCCGCTGGGTGTGGCGCGCCAGCACCTCCTCACCGAGGTAGCGGCTCACCACCTGGTCGAGGCCCGCGAACATGAGCAGGTCGTCCGGCCGGGCCGGGGTGGTGGCGAGGCGCATCACCGCGAAGCGCAGCCCGCCGATCCACCCCTCCGTGCGTCTCAGCAGGAGGTCGACGTCGTCGGGCGGGAGGGTGAGGCCGTGCACCGCGAACAGCGCCTCGGTCTCCGCGCGGGTGAAGGCGAACTCGTGCGGCAGGACCTCGCGCAGCCTCCCCTCCAGGTGCAGCCGCGCGAGGTGCAGGGGTGGCGGGAACCGGCCCAGCAGCACGAGCCGCAACCGGTCCGGTGGCTGGCGGGTCAGCAGGTCGATGCTCGCCAGCGCGTCGGGGTCGCGGATCTCGTGCACGTTGTCGAGCACCAGGCACACCGAGGCCGCTGCCCGGTCGAACGCGGCGACGACCGCCGAGGAGAAACCCGGTTCCGCCAACGGGACCGTGCCGGTGAGGGCGAGGGCGTCCCGGACGGCGGCCCGCAGCCGCGCCGGGGTGTTGTCGTGCTCGTCGAGCGTCAGCCACGCCACCCGGTCGTCGCGGCGGCGGGCCCACTCGGCGAGCAGGGTGGTCTTGCCGCACCCGGCCGGTCCGGTGACCACCACGACCGGCGCCGACGCCACCCGCTCGTCCAGTGTGGACAGGAGCCGGTCGCGCGGCACGAGTGGTGTCGCCGCGGTGGGGATGCGCAGTTTCGCCTGGCTGGTCTCGGGACCGGAAGGATCACACTCCGAACTGTCGGACATTGTGCTTTGTCTCCCAATGGTTTTCGCAGGTCATGATCGACTGATCGAACCGCATCACGATGCGGCGCCACATCCGGAGTCCTTGCCCGGAAGGGAGAGCAGGGCGATGCCGCGCCCCAGCACCCCCAGCAGCCGGCCCGCGAACGTCAGCGTCGCGAGCGACTCGGCCGTGCTGGGCGGTGCGCAGTCCTCGTCGTGGCCCGTGACGACCACGGCGAGGAACACCGCCGCGGCGAAGACGACGCGCCGGGAGCGGGCCCGGTTCGGTTGACGGCTCAAGATCGGTCACCTCCACCGCCGACGCTGCTCGCCCGGACACGTGCGCGGCCTCCTCCGCGGCGGGCGGTAGCGGTGCGCCGGTCGGGACGGGGTTCACCTCCGGCGGGTGAGGCAGCGGGCGTGCCGCGCCGAAGAACCTGTGCCCCATGAGCCATCGACTTGCCTTGCGCGACCTCGTCGACGTCGTCCGGCCCGCCCGCCCCGTCGCGTCGGTGTACCTGGGATCGAGTCCGCTGCGGGCGTGGCGGGCCCGCTGGCACCGCCTGGCCGACCAGCTGCACAGCGACGGCGCCGACCCCGAGGTCGTCGACACGGTCGGAGAAGTGCTGCGGCGGGCCAGGTCCACCTACCCGACGGCCGACACGCTGGTCGCGTTCGCCGGGCAGGAGCTCCCGCCGCGGGTGTTCCACACGCCCGGCCTGCGCCACCTGGACCTGGCCTGGTTCAGCTCACCGGCGCACGTCCTGCCGCTGCTCGCCTGGGTGCAGGACCGCCCGCCGCGCGTCGCGGTGACGGCCGGTCGGCGCAGCGCCGAACTGATGTCCGGGGACGAGCGCGTGTCGTTGAGCTACCCGGCGCAGGACTGGCGGCAGGGCGTGCGCTCCGCCGCCGCGGCGTGCGCGGAGATGGTGCTGCGCGGGGAGATCGGGCTGCTGGTGGTCGCCGGGGAGGACGAGGTGGTGGGCGCGTTGTGGGAGGCGCTGCCCACCCCCGTCCGCCGCGACGTCGTCGTCCGCTGGACGGGCCGCGACCTCACGCCGAACCGGATCGCCGCCGAGATCCGCGCGGCCGCCCGGTCGCGGGCCGAGGGCGTGCTGGCGGACTTCAACGACCGGGGCCGTGCGCAGGGCCTCGCCGTCGAGGGCAACGACGACACGCTCGCCGCGCTCGCCGCGGGCCGGCTGGACGACCTCCTGATCGCCCACCCCGAGGACGTCAAGGCCACCGCCTGGTTCGGCGCCGCGCCCACGGACGTCTCGCGCTGCTGGTCGCCGTCGCGCCGCTGCGGCCTGCTCGCGGACGTGGCGATCCGCGCCGCCCTGCTCAGCGGGACGCGGGTGCACGTCGTGCACGCCGCGACCCCGTCCGCCCCGTTCGAGGGCATCGGCGGACTGTGCCGCGTGCCGCTGTCGCTGGTGCGCTCGTGACCGCCGAACTGGTGCCGCTGCGCACCGGCTTCGACGTCGCCTGGCTGGGGTACCGCCGCGACCAGGTCCGGCACTTCGTCGGCGAGACCGAACGCGACTTCGACCTGCTCTGCGCCGACCGCGACGCCGCGGAGGCCAGGGCGGTCTCCCTCGCCCGCACCGTGGAGGCCGTCCGGGAGGAGAACCGCGCGCTGCGCGACCGGATCGACCGCCTCTGCAAGCACCCGCTGTCGCCGGAGGCCGTGGGCGAGCGGCTCCGGCACGCCGTCGACACCGCGCTCGCGGAGGCCGCCGCGATCACCGAACGGGCCAACGCCGTCGAGGGCCACGTCCTCGCGTGCGCCCAGCAGACCCACGCCGAGCACCTCGACCTCCTCGCGACGACGCGCGAGCGGATGGCGCGCCTCGTCCAGGAGGGCGAGGCCCGGCGCCGCGCGCTGGACGAGGCAGCGGCACGGCAGCGGGCGAAGGTGGCCGAGGACTTCGAGATGGCGCTCGCGTTGCGGCGCAAGGAAGCCCTGTGCGAGGCGCGGCAGGTGGAGGAGGCCGCGCGGCAGCGGGCCGAGCAGGTGGTGCGCGAGGCGCGACGACAGGTGGAGGTGCTGCGCGAGCACCGCGACCGGGTGGCGGACGTGCTGCGGACGGTGCACTCGTTGCTGGGGGACGCCGCCGAGCACCTGCGGACGAGGGGGACCGTGTGACGGCGGGCGCGGCGATGAAGGTCCTCCCCCTGGCACTGGCGCAGTTCATCGCCAGCTACGCGGCCACCAACATGAACGTGGCCATCAGCACGATCGCCGACGACCTGGACACCACGATCACCGGCGTCCAGACCACCATCACCCTCTTCACCCTCGTGATGGCGGCGTTGATGGTGCCCGGCAGCAAGCTCACCGACCTGTGGGGCCGCCGGCGGTGCTTCGTGCTGGGTCTCACGATCTACGGCACCGGTGCGCTGCTCGCGGCACTCGCCCCCGGCCCCGGCCTGCTGCTCGTCGGCTACGCCCTGCTGGAGGGCGTCGGCTCGGCGTTGATGATCCCGCCGATCTACATCCTCGTCACCGCGCTCGCCACCGACGCGGCGCAGCGCGCCAAGGGGTTCGGCGCGGTGTCCGGCGCGGGTGGGCTGGGCGCGGCGGCGGGACCGCTGCTGGGCGGCCTGATCACCAGCACCTTCGGCTGGCGGGCGTCGTTCCTGCTGCAGGCGCTGGTGGTGGCGGTGATCATCGTCCTCGCGCGGAACCTGCCGAGGACCGAGCCGGAGGGCGGCCGGTTCGACCTGCTCGGCGCGGTGCTCTCGGGCACCGGCCTGATGCTGGTGGTGATGGGCGTGTTGCGCACCAACGTCAACGGCTGGCAGACGAGCACATGGGTGCTCATCGGGTCCGGCGTCGTGGTGCTCGCGCTGTTCGTGTGGCACATCCACCGGGCGAAGAACCCGTTGTGCGAGCCCAAGTTGTTCCGCGACCGCACGTCCAATCTCGGGCTCGGCACCCAACTCGTGCAGTGGCTGGTGCTGCAGGGCACGTTCTTCGTGCTTTCCGTTCACCTGCAACAGGAGCAGCACCTCACCGCGATCGAGACGGGTCTCGCTTTGCTGCCTGCCACGGTCGGCATGCTCATCACCTCGGCTCTCGCCGGGCGGTTCGCGAAGAGGCACTCGCAACGCACGCTGATCCGCGTGGGCTTCCTGCTGACCATCGCCGGCACGCTCCAGCAGCCGGTCGGGCTGGTGCTGCTGGGCGCCGGCATCGGGATCATGCTGACGGCGTCGGTGAACGTCGTGCAGTCGCGGTGGCCCGACGCCGACCAGGCCGACGTGTCCGGGGTGTCGCGCGCGGTGTCGAACCTGGGGTCCTCGCTCGGCACCGCGCTCGTCGGGTCGGTCCTGACCGGCGCGGGGCACCCCTACCGCGCGGCGCTCACGCTGCTGGTGCTGTTCTCGGTCGCGGGGCTGGGTTTCGCGTTGTTCATCCGGCGCGACGGCGAACCGCGGCGAGGATGACCTGCAGCGCCACGCCCACCAGCAGCAGGTTGCCGATCATCTGCACGGTGACCAGCACGCGGGCCGCGGTGGAGACCGGCACGATGTCGCCGAACCCGACCGTCGAGAACACCGTGACGACGAAGTACAGCGCGTCGGTGCGGCTCAGCGCCGAGGTGAAGCCGCCCGGCTGGTGCCGGGCGAGCAGGAAGACCGCCTGGGCGAACACCAGCAGGAACAGCGGCACCACGAGGGCGAGCGCCTGCACGCCCTGCCAGCCGGGGTGCGCGGCACGTCCGATCGCCCGGACCTGCCACCAGAGGACCAGCGCCACCAGCACGACGGCGGAGACCAGCCGGAGGACGGTGTACCCGTCCTCCGGCTGGTCCATCGGCAAGCGGTAGTAGACCAGCACCATCACCCCGACAGTCGCCACCGGTCGCACCACCGCCCACGTCACCCCGCGGCTCAAGAGGTGAACGTCTCCTTGAGCACCTTCTCCTGCTCGACCGACAGGTTCGTCGTGAGCAGCTCGGCCCCGGTCTGCTTGAACTGCTCCGCCACGCGGTCGACGACCGCGTGCTCGGACATCACGAACAACGCCGACGTGCCCGGCGTGACGCTCTCCCGGACGTCGTCGATGAAGTCGTCGTCGATGCCCACCCTGGACAACGACCCGGCCAGCGCCCCGACGCCGGCGCCGATCGCCGCGCCCAGCACCGGGACGAAGAAGATCAGCCCGAAGAGCAGGCCCCAGAACGCCCCGCCGAGTGCTCCCGCGCCGGTGAGCTTGCCGAGCTCCTTGGTCTTCGGTCGTTTCGCATCGGCCTCCCAGTAGACGTAGGCGGTGTCGCGGATGGTGATCAGCTGCTGGTCCTGGAGTTTCCGCAGCAGGTCGAGCGCCTGACGCGCTCCGTCGGAGGAGTCGAACTTCCACACGGTCAAAGTGGCCATGGCCGACACTGTGCGAGAGAGGTCGGCCGCGAGTCCTCACCCACGAGGGGTGAGCCGGGCGTCGAGGGTGACGGCGGCGTTCACGAGGGCGAGGTGCGTGAACGCCTGCGGGAAGTTGCCGAGCTGCTCCCCCGTCAGTGCCATCTCCTCGGCGAAGAGCCCGAGGTGGTTGCCGTAGGTCAGCATCTTCTCGAACACCAGCCGCGCCTCCCCCGCCCGTCCGGACAGGGCCAGCGCGGTGACGTAGTCGAAGGTGCACAACGAGAAGGTGCCCTCCGAACCGCGCAGCCCGTCCGGCGCCGCCTCGGTGTCGTAGCGCAGCACGAGGCTGTCGCGCACGAGCGGTTCCATCGCGGCCAGCGCGTCGAGCCACACCGGGTCGTGCGGTGCCACGAACCCGACCTGCGGCAGCCGCAGCAACGACGCGTCCAGCGCCGACGAGCCGTACCGCTGCACGAACGCGCCGGTCTTCCGGTCCCAGCCGCGTTCCCACACCTGCCCGTAGATCCGGTCGCGCACCGAACGCCAGCGCTCCACCGGTCCCGGACGTCCTTCCGCCGCGGCGATGCGGATCGCGCGGTCGAACGCGACCCAGCTCATCACCCGGCCGTAGGTGAAGTCGGCGCGGCCCGACCGCGTCTCCCAGATGCCCTCCTCGGGCTGGTCCCAGTTGTGCGCCAGCCACTCCAGCTGTTCCACCACCGCGTGCCATCCCCGGTGCGAGATCCGCACGCCGGCCAGGTGCGCGGCGTACACGCTGTCGAGGAGCTCGCCGTGGATGTCGAGCTGGAGCTGCCCCGCGGCGCCGTTGCCCACGCGGACGGGGAACGAACCCCGGTAGCCCTCGAAGTGCTCGAGCACCTGCTCGCCGAGGTCCGCGGACCCGTCCACCGCGTACATCACCTCGAGCGGCCCGCCCTCCTCGCAGCGCGCCGTCAGCCAGCGTCCGAACGCCGTCGCCTCGGACGTGAACCCCAGGCGCAGCAACGACGACACGGCGAACGAGGCGTCGCGGATCCACGTGTACCGGTAGTCCCAGTTGCGCTCGCCGCCGAGCTGCTCGGGCAGACCGGCGGTCGGTGCCGCGAGCAACGCCCCGGACGGCGCGTAGGTCAGCAGCTTCAACGTGATCGCGGACCGGTCGACGGCCTCGCGCCAGCGGCCGGTGTAGGTCGACTGGGCGAGCCAGCCGTGCCAGAACCCGACCGTGGCCTCGAACAGCTCGCGCGCCTGGAACGGCGTGACGGCCCGGGGCGGGCCCGCGGCGCCGGTCTCCAGCACGACGCCGCGGGCCTCACCCTCGGCGAGCGGCACCGTCGCGTGCAGGTCCTGGGTGGAGGTGAGCCCGCCGGCCGCCAGGCGGGGGTCGCCCGGTTCGCGCACGGCGTGCACCACCAGGCTCAGGGAGCCGCAGTCGAAGACCACCCCGTCCTCGGTGGCCCGGGCCCGGTGCGCCCGCCTGCCGTAGTCGAACCGCGGGGCCACGTCGAGCTCGAACGTCATCCGCCCGCGCACGCACCGCACGATCCGGACCAGGCGGTGCCGGTCGGTGGCGTCCTCGTCCGGCAGCGGGGGCATGAAGTCCACGACCTCGCCGGTGCCCTCCTCCGTCATGAACCGGGTGATCAGCACGGCGGAGTCGGGGAAGTAGAGCTGGCGTCCCGGCCCGGTGTGGCCGGCGGGCCGGATGCGGCAGAAGCCGCCGCGGTGGCGGTCGAGCAGCGAGGCGAACACCGAGGCCGAGTCGGCGCGCGGGCTGCAGAACCAGTCGACGGTGCCGTCGGTGGCCACGAGCGCGGTCGTCTGCAGGTCGCCGATGAGGCCGTGGTCGGCGATCAGCGGGTACTGGGGTGGTGTGGTCATGCGACCGAGACTTCGCGCGGGGCCGGGCGAGGTCTTCACCCGCGCGGACCGAGCACCGCCCTGCCTCTCGCGCGCCACGGGTGAAGATCCGCGCCACGCGCCGGTGCGACGTTGGTCGGGCAATCCCGTCCGAGACAACGGAGGCACGATGCGGGAGACAGGCTGGCTGGGCTGGATCTGGTTCGCGGGCATCATGATGATCGTCATGGGCTCGTTCAACGCCATCGAGGGACTGGTGGCGTTGTTCCGCGACGACTACTACGTCGTGACCGAGGACCAGGTGCTCCTCTTCGACATCAGCATGTGGGGCTGGATCACCCTCCTGATCGGGGTCCTGGTGGCGCTCGCGGGCGGTGCGCTGCTCTCGGGTGCCGCGTGGGCCAGGGTGGTCGCCGTGGTGCTCGCCGTCGTGAACGCGGTGGCGCAACTGGCGTTCGTGTCCGTGCACCCGGTGTGGTCGACGATCGTCATCGCCCTGTGCGTGACGGTGATCTGGGCCGTGGTGGTGCACGGGCAGGAAGCGGTCGTCGCGGCACCAGGGCAGTACGAGTCGTCACAGCACCATTGATGCCTCGCGCACTCACGATCCTGCTCGGTGGCGCGGCCGCGGTCGTCGTGGTCGCCGGTGTGCGGGCGGTCGCGTGGCTGGTGGCGCCGGCGATGCTGGCGCTGCTGGTCGTGATCGCGATCAGTCCCGCGCACCGGTGGCTGCGCGGCCGCGGCGCGCCGCCGTGGCTCGCGACGCTGACGGTCGTCGTGCTCGTCTACGGGGTGCTGGCGGTCGTCGCGGTGACGGTCGCGATCTCCGGGGCGCGGCTCGCGTCGATGCTGCCCGAGTTCGCCCGCGACGAGCTGGTGCTGCGGGCGGAACGAGCGCTCGACGGCCTCGACCGGGGCCAGCTTTTCGACGCGATCGGCGGGCTGTTGGCGGAGCTGACGAGCCTCACCACGAGTCTCGTGTTCCTGTTGGCGCTGCTGCTGTTCCTGGGCGTCGAGGTGGGCTGGGCGCACTCGCGGCTCGCCGAGATCGCCCTGGACCGGCCGTGGCTGCGCGAGGCGTTGACGGAGTTCGCCCGCCGGACCCGCCGCTACGTCCTCGTCACCACGGTGTTCGGGTTCATCGTCGCCGTCCTGGACACCGTGGCGCTCGCGGTGCTCGGCATTCCGCTGGCGTTGTTGTGGGGTGTGTTGTCGTTCGTCACCAACTACATCCCCAACATCGGGTTCCTCCTGGGCGTGGCGCCGCCCGCGGTGCTGGCACTGCTGCAGCACGGCCCGCGCCGGGCGCTGGCCGTGCTGGTGCTCTACGGGGTGCTGAACTTCGTGGTGCAGTCGCTGGTCCAGCCCCGCTTCACCGGGGACGCCGCCGGGCTGTCGACCACCGTCACGTTCCTGGCCCTGGTGTTCTGGGCCTGGGTGCTCGGTCCGCTCGGCGCGTTGCTGGCGGTGCCGCTCACCGTGCTGGTGAAGGTGCTGCTGGTCGACATCGACCCGGCGGCGGGGTGGGCGGCGGCCCTGCTCAGGCCACCGCGAACAGGTGACAACCCCACGGCTCCAGAGCCACGTACAGGGGCTTGAGGTCCTGCTCGTAGACCGTGCCGTCGAGCAGGTCGGTGCAGCGCCCCAGCTCCAGCGGGAGCAGACCCTGAGCAGGCTGGTCGGAGAAGTTCACGACCACGACGTGCCGGATGCCCCCGGCTGACGCCCACGACCAGGCGAGCAGCCGACGGCACGACTGGTTGTCCGGCCAGCCCCCGGCCTCGACCGGCCGCCACTCACCGCGGCGCACCTCCCCCGCGAGGGCGAGGAGCTCGTGGTACCAGGCGGCCAGGCCGAGGTCGGGCTGCTCGTCCGGCCGCCGGGAGAGGAACACCGGTGGCCGGACGCGGCGGCCCTCGAACTGCCCCTCGTGCCACAGGGTCGCGCCGGGCAGCGTCGCGACGACCACGGCGGCGGCCTTCGCCGCGTCCCGGCTCAGCTCCCCCGCGATCCGGGGCTCGTCCTGGTTCTCCAGGAACCGCAGCAGCCCCGCCTGGTAGCCGGGCTCGGCGCGCAGGTGGCCCCGCACGTCCCCGCCGCCGACCAGCCGGTCGTACAGGCGCTTGTCGTAGCAGAAGTCGAAACCCTGCTGCTGCAACGCCCATTCCGTGTCCCAGTAGGCCTCGGCGATCAGCACGGTCCGCGGGTGGTCCTCCCGCAGCGCGCCGATGACCTCCGGCCAGAACTCCTCTTCCGGAGGGGTGCGGTGCCACGTCCGTGCGAACACGTCGTTCGTGACGAGCATGGCCATGTCGCACCGGATGCCGTCGCACCGCGCGGCGACCGAGGCGAGCGTCTCCGCCGCGGCCGCGCGGAACGCCGGGGAGAACGCGTCGAGCTGCAGGACGTCCGGCCAGGCGGGGAAGAACGGGTCCCGGCCGAGCTCGATGTCGCCGTGCTCGTCGCGGACGAAGAACTCCGGGTGCGCGGTCACCCACGGGTGGTCCGGCGCGACGTGGTTCGGCACGAAGTCCAGCACGAGCCGCACCCCTCGCGCGGCCAGTTCGGCTCGCGCCCGCGCGAGTCCGTCGTCACCTCCGAACTCCTCCGCCACGACGTAGCGCCGGACGCAGTAGGGCGACCCCAGGACGTCCTCGGTCCGCAGGTCCGGCAGCGCCTCCTGGAACGACGCCCGCAGCACCGGATCGGCACCTGCCATCGCGAGCCCCCGCGGACTGCGCTCCCACACGCCCATCAGCCACACCGCGTCCACGCCGGTCGGCGTGACCTCGCGCCAGGCCGCCGCGGGGACGTCGCCGAGGGTGACCGGTCGGCCCGCCGCGCGGGACAGCTCGCCCAGCCACACGGCCGTGTTGAGCTCGTAGATCACCGGCTGCTCCGGCCAGCTCATCGCGCCACCTCCCGCGGCAGCAGGGCGACCAGCGCGGTCCAGCCGGTCTGGTGGCTCGCGCCGATGCCGGCGCCGTTGTCCCCGTGCAGGTACTCGTAGAACAACGGGAGGTCGCGCCAGTGCCCGTCCCGGTACCGCGTCTGTCCACCGTGGACCGGCCGTCCGTCCACCCCGGACAGGAACGCGTCGAGCAGGCGGTCCGCGATGTCCTGCGCCACCTGGCGGAGGGTGCGCTGCCGGCCCGAACCGGTCGGGCACTCGACGGTGAAGTCGTCGCCGTAGTACTCGTGCAGGTGCCGCAGCGCGCGGATCACCAGCACGTTGATCGGCAGCCACACCGGCCCGCGCCAGTTGGAGTTGCCGCCGAACATGCCGCTGTCCGACTCGGCCGGCAGGTAGGCGACGCGGTGCTCGACCCCGTCGACGGTGAACGTGTACGGGTGCTCGGCGTGCCACCTCGAGAGCGACCGGATCCCGTGCGGTGACAGGAACTCCTCCGGGTCGAGCACCCGCGCGAGGATGCGGCGCAGGCGGCTCTCGTCGAACAGCGCGAACAGCACCGGCCCGGTCGCGTCGGCCTGCGCGCCGTGCCCCCACAACCCGTCCCGCACGGCCGGGTGCCGGTCGAGGAAGTCGCGCATGCCGTCGACGAGGCCGGGGTGCTCGCGCCGGACGTCCGCGCTGATCACGGTCGCGGCGGCGAGCGGCAGCAGCCCCACCGCCGACCGCACCTTCAGCGGGGTCGACGTGCCGTCGGGGTGGCGCAGGACGTCGTGGAAGAAGCCGTCCTCCTCGTCCCACAACCCGTTGCCGGCGTGACCGGCGGCCGCAGCGATCCACGCGAGGTTCTCCAGCAGGGCCGCCGCCTCGTCGATCTCGCCGAGCTCCAGCGCCATCTGGACGAGGTTCTGGCAGCACAACGCCATCCACGCGGTGCCGTCGGCCTGGTCGAGGTGCCCGCCGGTGGGCAGCGGCGCGCTGCGGTCGAACACCCCGATGTTGTCGAGCCCGAGAAATCCGCCCTGGAAGAGGTTGCGGCCGTCGGCGTCCTTGCGGTTGAGCCACCACGTGAACGCCTTGAGCAGCGGCGGGAAGACGCGGGCGAGGAACTCCTTGTCGCCGTCGTACTGGTAGACGAACCACGCCGCCCAGGCGTGCACCGGCGGGTTCACGTCGCCGAAGTTCCACTCGTAGGCCGGGATCTGGCCGTTCGGGTGCTGGTAGCGGCGGCCGAGCAGCAGCTCCACCTGGTGCTTCGCGAGCTCCGGGTCGACGACGACCAACGGCACCGCGTGGAACGCGAGGTCCCACGCCGCGAACCACGGGTACTCCCACTTGTCCGGCATGACGATCACGTCGTCGGCGACGAGGTGCCGCCAGTTCTGGTCGGCACCGAGCGGATCCGCACCCCGCTCGGTGAGCCAGCGCTCCACGTCGAACGAGTAGTACTGGCGCGACCACAGCAGTCCCGCGAGCGCCTGCCGGCACACCAGCCGTTCGTCACCGCGGGGATCACCCCCGAGCACCTCGTCGTAGAAGTCGTCGGCCTCGTCGCGACGGGTGCTCACGACGGCGTCGAAGTCGAGGAACGGGTCGTCGAGGCTCGCGTCGGAGAGCCGGGCGCGGACCGTGGCCGTGCGCCCCGCCGGGATGCGGAGCTCATGGTGGGCGGCGGCCTTCGTGCCGACGCCGTCCGCCGCGACGGCGGTGTGATCGCCGTGCACCACGGCGCGTTCGACGCCGTCCTTCACGTGCGGGGTGACGTTGGGAGAACCGAACACGCGCTCGTTGTCGGTCTCGTTCTCCGTCACGAGGATCGGCGCGGGCGGTGCGACGTACCACCAGCGGACCCCGAGGTCCGGGTGCTCGGCGCGCACCGTGCCCGGCTCGCAGACGTGCAGCGTGGGCAGGCGGACGTCGCCCGCCCACGACCACGTGTGCCGGAACCACAGCGTGGGCAACAGGTGCAGCGTCGCGTCCTCGGGCCCGCGGTTGTGGGCCGTGATCCGCACCAGGACGTCCTCGGGACCCGCCTTGGTGTACTCGACCTCGACGTCGAAGTAGCGGTCGTCGTCGAACACCCCGGTGTCGAGCAGCTCGTACTCGGGGTCGTTCCGGGTGCGCGCGGCGTTCGTGGCGACCAGGTCCTCGTACGGGAACTTCGCCTGCGGGTACTTGTAGAGCATCCGCTGGTACGAGGACGTCGGCGTGGCGTCGAGGTAGTAGTAGCACTCCTTGACGTCCTCGCCGTGGTTGCCCTCGCCGTTGGTCAGGCCGAACAACCGTTCCTTGAGGATCGGGTCGGCGCCGTTCCACAACGCGAGCGACAGGCAGATCCGCTGCTTGTCGTCGCTGAACCCGGCGATCCCGTCCTCACCCCACCGGTACGCCCGGTACCGCGCCTGGTCGTGGGTGAACGACGTCCACGCGTCGTTCGCGCCACCGCCCTCCCGGACGGTGCCCCACTGCCGTTCGCTCAGGTAGGGGCCCCACCTCCGCCACGGCCCGGCCTCCTGCAACCTCTTCTTCTCCGCACCGACCACGTCGCCCGCCTCTCGTGTCTCCGGACAGCACCACGCTGCTGCCGAGGTCGGGCGCGCCGGTTCATGCGGCGGGGGTGGTTCGGCCGGGCGCGACCACCCGTGCCGGACGAGGTGGTCGCTCAGCGACCGGGCCGGCTCAGAGCCAGTCGGCCTCGATCCCCTGGGCGCGCAGGGACTCCAGCGCCTGCTCGTTGCCCGTGTAGAACAGCGTCATCGACTTGAGGTTGGGGAAGTGCCGCACGTCGGCGAAGTCGTCGACGTCGAAGATCCCGTCCTCGCCGTCCCAGTTCGGCGCGATCTCGAGGTAGATCCCGTTGCCGCCGTCCATGTAGACCTCGGTGACCTTCTCCGCGAGCTCGACGGGCACCTCGAGCGCCTCGAAGTAGGCCAGCGCCTCCGGTACCGCCTCGAAGCTGCCGCTGTCGTAGGTGAAGCCCTGTTCGGCGGCGTACTCGCGCAGGTCGAACCTCGGCAGGAGGTCCTGGTTGTACATCAGCTCGTTGACGACGGCGAGCTTGAAGTTGGTGTCAGTGAAGGGGATCGGCTGGCTCATGCCCGGACCGTATACGCGGCGTTGCGCGGCGGCGGGCAAACGGCCGATTCCGTGGCAGAGATCGCTAGTACGGTTCGAAGAGGACACCTGCGCAGGAAGGACCTCCATGGGGATCTCGCTCGACGCCGCCGATGTCCTCCCCGTGGACGCGGCGGAGGCCGCGCTCGTCGGGCGCGTCTTCGACCCGGCGGAGGGCGGCCCGTCGGTCGTGACGATCCGCGGCGAGGAGGTCGTCGACCTCTCGCGGCACGCACCGACCATGTCGTCGCTGCTGGAGCGACCCGACGTGGTGGAGGTCGTCCGGAACCACTCCGGCAGGTCGTGGCCGCTCGCGGACGTCCTGGCCGCCACGACGGACCCGGCCGGCGACGTTCCCCGGTTCCTGGCGCCGGTCGACCTGCAGGTGCTCAAGGCCGCCGGCGTGACGTTCGTCCGCAGCATGCTCGAGCGGGTCATCGAGGAGCGCGCGGACGGCGATCCCACGCGGGCGCGGGAGGTGCGTGAGAAGCTCGGCGCGGTCGTGCAGGGCCACATCTCCCACCTGAAGCCCGGATCCGCGCAGGCCGCGGAGGTGAAGAGGGTGCTGCAGGCCGAGGGGCTGTGGTCGCAGTACCTCGAGGTCGGCATCGGCCCCGACCCGGAGATCTTCACGAAGGCGCCGGTGCTCTCGGCGGTGGGGCTCGGGGCCGACGTCGGCGTGCTCGCCCGCTCGGCCTGGAACAACCCCGAGCCCGAACTGGTCCTCGTGGTGGACTCGCGGGGCAACCCGGTCGGCGCGACGCTCGGCAACGACGTCAACCTGCGCGACTTCGAGGGCCGCAGCGCCCTCCTGCTCACCGAGGCCAAGGACAACAACGCCTCCTGTGCGATCGGGCCGTTCCTGCGGCTGTTCGACGACGGGTTCACACTCGCCGACGCCAAGGCCACCGAGATCACCCTGGACGTCACCGGACCGGACGGTTTCGTGCTGCACGGCGTGAACCCCGTGTCCGAGATCAGCCGGGAGCTCGAGGACCTCGTGTCCCACGCCTTCGGCGCCCACCACCGCTACCCCGACGGCTTCGCGCTGTTCACCGGCACGATGTTCGCCCCCACCGAGGACAGGGACCGGCCCGGCGACGGGTTCACCCACCGGGTCGGGGACGTCGTGCGCATCTCGTCGCCGCGGCTGGGCGCGTTGACGAACGTCGTGAACACGGCCGAGGACGCGGAGGACTGGACGTTCGGGATCACCGCGCTGATGCGGAACCTCGCCGCCCGTGGGCTGTTGGGCTGAAAAACGTCGCGACCGAGCACCGATTCGCGTTCCGGTCGAAGAATGCGTTTGATGTGACGGCGGCGCGGGTATTGCCAATGATTTGAATCCAGGCGGCACATTTCACCACGTCGCTGGTCAGGGAACGCTCGCGCACACCGGTACGCCGGCAGCCGTAGGATCCGGGTGGTAGGGCGTCAAGCAGCCGGCGCCGGGAATTCCGCTTTGACGGCAAAAAAGGGGCGCTGCGGCATGAGTGAACCGGACACCGGGCTCCGTGCGCTCGTGGACGAGCTGCCCGTGGTCGTCTGGCGAGGAGAGCCGCGCAGCCGCACCGTCACCTTCATGTCGGCCGCGGTCGAGCGCGCCCTCGGACATCCGCCGCACCGCTGGACCGGCGAACCGGGTTTCTGGCGGGAGATCACCCACCCCGACGACCGCGGGGAGTGCGAACGGCTGCGCTGGGAGTCCGGTGCCGGCTACGAGGTGGTCTACCGCGTCCGCACGGCCGGTGGTGAGCTGGTCTGGCTGCTCGAACAGGCGCGGGTGGACGGCACGTCGCTCAGCGGGGTGCTGGTCGACGTGACCGCGAGGCACGCGCGCGACGACCGCGAGCGGTTCCTCGACGGGTTCGACCGCGCGTCCCAGCGGCTCGACGACGCGGAGCAGCTCATGGCGCTCGCGACGAGGCTGCTCGGGGAGCACCTGGGCGTCGACCGGTGCGCCTACGCCCGCACCGAGGCCGACGAGGACCACTTCGTCATGAGCGGCGACCACGCGACGGGACTGCCGCCGCTGCCCGGCAGGTTCGCCATGCGGGAGTTCGGCAACGGCGCGTTGCGGGCCATGCGCGCGGGCGAGCCGTGGGTCGTGCACGACGCGCTGAACGACGAACGGCTGGACGCCGAGGACCTGGCCGCGTACCGGGTGACCGGGATCCGCGCGGTGATCTGCCTCCCGCTGCTGCGCGGCGGGCGGTTCGTGGCGGCCATGGCGGTCCACCAGGCCACCGCGCGGCAGTGGACGCGCGACGAGATCGACCTGGTGTCCATCGTGGTCAACCGGTGCTGGGAGTCGATGCAACGCGCGCACGCCGACCGGGCGCTGCGCGACAGCGAACGGCGGCTGCGCCTGCTCGTCGAACGGGCCACGGACGTGATCTGGATGCTGGACCGCGACCTGCGCTTCGTCCAGGCGAACCCGGCGACCGGCGACCTGCTCGGCTACCAGCCGGAGGAACTGGTCGGCACGCCCGTCGAGGACCTGCTGGTGGACGGCCTGCCCGACGACCTGTCGGTGTCGCAGGTGCTCGCGCTGCGCAGGGCCGACGGCACGGAGATCGCGCTGGAGCTCAGCGTCCAGTCCACCCCCACCGGCCTGCAGGCGATCGGCAGGGACGTCACCGAACGCCGGCGTGCCGAGGCCGAGCGCGAGCTGCTGCTGCAACGCGAGCACGAGATCGCGGCCGCGTTGCAGGAGAGCCTGCTGCCCCGCGAGCTGCCGAGCCTGCCGCGCCTCGCCACCGCCGCCCGGTACCTCCCGGCCACGGCGCACTCCCAGATCGGCGGCGACTGGTACGAGGTCGTGCGGATCGGCCCGACCCGCGTCGCCCTCACCGTCGGCGACGTGGTCGGCAAGGGCCCGACGGTCGCCGCCGTGATGGGCCAGCTGCGCAGCGCCCTCACCGGCTACCTGCTCGACGGCCACTCCCCCGCCGAGTCGTTGCTGCGGCTGGACTCCTTCGCGACGAGGGTGGCCGGCGCGGCGGGCAGCACGTGCACCTGCATGGTCCTCGACTGGAGCGCCGGCGAGCTGTGCTGGGCGTCCGCGGGGCACCCGCCGCCGGTGGTCGTCGACGAGTCCGGCGCCCGCCTGCTGAAGGCGCGTCCGAGCCCGGTGCTGGGTGCGGGCGGCCAGGCGCTGCCCACGCAGCACGCGGCCGCACTGCCGCCGGGCGCGTCGGTCGTGCTCTACACCGACGGCCTGGTCGAGCGTCGTCGCGAGGTCCTCGACGCGGGCCTCGACCGGCTGGTCGCCGCCGTGGACGGCGCGGCCTCCTTCGACCCCGCGTCGCTGGTCCGGCGCGTCCTCGACGCGCTGCTGCCGGACGGGCAGTCCGACGACGTGGCGGTCGTCGTCGCCCGGCACCTGCCGCCGCCGGCGCACCTGCGGCTGCCCGCCTCGCCCGAGCAGCTCTCCGGGCTGCGCCGCGCCGCCGCGGACTGGGCCCGTCTGGCGGGCCTGTCCGACGACGCCGCCTACGACCTGGAGCTCGCGGTCGGGGAGGCCGCCGCGAACGTGGTGGACCACGCGTACCCGGAGGGGGACGGCACGTTCGAGTCGACGTTCGAGAGCACCGGCCGGGGCGTGCGGGTGTCCGTCCGCGACGCGGGCCGGTGGCGGCCGCCGCCCGCGGACAAGGGGCACCGCGGGCGCGGGCTGGACATGATCCGCGCCATCGCCGACGAGTACGAGCTCCGGCCGGACGAGAACGGCACGACGATCCGGTTCCACGTGCCGGCGACGCCGGACGCGCGCACCTCGCCCCCTCCCGCGCGGCCGGTGCGCTCCTCCAGGGGCCTGGCCGACGGGGACGACCAGCGGGTGCAGGCGATCCTGATCACGACCGACCTCGACCTGTCCACTGTGGACGAGTTACGGCCGGCCCTGCTGGAGCGGATCGACACCCCGGACGAGCGGCCGGTCGAGCTCGACCTCACCGGCGTCGGCTACCTGAGCAGCTCCGGCGTCGCGTTGCTGCTGCAGGCCTTCCGGCGCGCCGAGGAACGCGGGCGGGTCCTGACGCTGGTGGCCGAGGCGAGCGGGGCGCCGGCGCGGGTGCTGGAACTCTCCGGGATCGCCCACCGCCTTCCCGAACGAGCGCGGTGACGCCGCGTCCCTGTGCGTCCCGCTCTTCACCGGACGCACAGGGACGTGCGTGGCGCCGTCCCGAGCCGGCTGAACCGCATCTGGCGGATCCGCGCGCTGTACATCCGTGGCCGACACGCGTTGCGGTTCGCTCTCGGACCGGGATCCACTCGATGAGGTGATCGTGTCGGCGACGGGTTTCGCGCCGTTGTCGCCGGATCGGACGCAATCCGGGCGGCGCAGGGCTCCGAACCCCGGTCGTGACCGACCACATCCTCGTCATCGGCTACGGAGCCACCGGCCGCCACGCGGTCAACTCGGTGCTGGCGACGCAGCCGGACGCGCGCGTGCTCGTGCTGGACACCGACTACCTGGCCGTCGCGGAGGCGACGGCCAACGGCGCCGTCGCGGTCGTCGGCGACGGCCGCGACACGTGTGCGCTGTACGACGCGGCCGTCGAGGCCGCCGACCGGGTGATCGTCTCCGTTCCGGACGACCTCAACGCCTTCCTGATCACCAGGGCGGTGCGGCCGCTGAACCCCGACACCGTGATCGTGGCGATCATCCGCGAGGCCGAGAACCACACGATCTTCGAGTCCGACGGGACGGTCACCGTCCACATGGGACGACCCGGCGATCAGACGTGACAAACTCCGGGAACCGCCAGTACCGCGCGGTTCCCGGAGTCCCGGTACTGCTGCCCTGGAGATGTCAGGCGGGCATCAGGACCGAGTCGATGAGGTAGACGGTCGCGTTGGCGGTCTTCACGCCGCCGCAGATCACGTTGGCGTCGTTGACCTTGATGGCGTTGCCCGAGCCGGTGACCTTGACGGTGCCGGTCTGCACGGTCTTCTGGTCGCCGGCGATCTTGTCGGGCGCGATCTGGCCGGGGACGACGTGGTAGGTCAGGATCTTGGTCAGCAGCGCGTCGTCGGTCTTGAGCGTCTCGATCGTCGCCGGGTCGATCTTGGCGAACGCGGAGTCGACCGGCGCGAACACGGTGAACTCGGCGCCGTTGAGGGTCGAGACCAGGTTGACCTTCGGGTTGAGCTTGCCGGACACGGCGCTGACCAGCGTCGTGAGCAGCGGGTTGTTGCTCGCGGCGACGGCGACCGGGTCGGCGGCCATGCCCGCGACGGAACCGGCGCCGGACGGGACCTGCTTGGCGTAGTCGGCACAACCGGGGCCGACGAGGTTCGCGGCCGGGTCGGCCATCGCCGAGGACGAGGACGCGGTCGAGGTGGGGGCGGCGCTCGACGAGGTGCCGGTGCTGGCCATGTCACCCGAGCCGCACGCTGCGCCGAACAGGGCGAGCGAGGCGGCGCCGAGGGCGAGAACGGTGTTGCGGACGGTCTTGTTCATGACGAGACATCTCCAATGGGTGATCGAGCAGTTGCTACTCGTGATTCGCCGCCCCTCTGGAAGCGGATGGGTCTGGTTATCGACCCGTTACCAACAGATCCGCGAATCCCGCCTGACCAGCGGCGATACCTGGAGGTCCACAGTGGATGATCGAGAGCTCGGAGCAATCCGGGGTGTCCGCGGGTCCGAACACCGGGCATGAGACGAGGAGACCGCGCCCCCGACTTCACCCTGCCCGACGACAACGGCGATCCCCGCACCCTGTCCGAGTTCCTGGCCACCGGCCCGGTCGTGCTGTTCTTCTACCCGTCCGCGATGACCGGAGGCTGCACCGCCGAGAGCTGCCACTTCCGGGACCTGGCGGCGGAGTTCGGCGCGGTGGGCGCACACCGGATCGGGATCAGCCCCGACCGCGTGAGCAAGCAGCGCGCGTTCTCGGCCGCGAACGGCTTCGACTACCCGCTGCTGTCCGATGTGGAGGGTGAGGTCGCGAGGCAGTTCGGGGTCTGGCGGCGGTTCAGCCCGCTGCACGCGAAGCGGCGCACCTTCGTCATCGACACCGATCACGAGGTCATCTCCGTGATCAGGAGCGAGCTGAACTTCACCGTCCACGCCGACGAGGCCCTCGCGGTGCTGCGGGAACGCGCCGCCGCGTGACCGGCGCGCCCGGCCCGGGACGCCGGGCCGAGCGCGCCGGGGTTCCCCGCGCCTACTGCTGTCGTCGTGCGGTCCGCAGCGCGAACGCGCCCGTGCCCAGCAGGGCGGCCGCGCCCAGCCCCACCAGCGGCAGCACCGATCCGCTCTCGCCGGACTCCGGCCCGAAGCCCCCGGCCATGCCCTGCGCGGCGTACTCGGACCCGCCGCGCTTGTCCCCGTAGGCCTTCGCCACGGCCCGCTGGTAGTCGGCGACCGCGAGCCTCGACCCCGGCCCGCGCCCACTCGCACCGGGGTCGAGGACGGTCAACTGGGCGCCCTTGCTGGCGTACCAGGCGTTGACCTGCGGTTCGTGCAGCAGCACGGCACCGGCGGGCAGCGTCGCGGCCAGCCGCGTCTCCTGGTCGCCGGAGGCGAGGTTGCCCACCGTCCACCGGCCGTCCTCGCCGCGGACCGTCTGGATGGTCGAGGTCTGGCCGTCGCTGGACGAGGCCGGCACCGCGAGGTACGCGAGCCTGCCGGGCCGCGCGCCCCGCACGCCCGCCACGAACTCCGGCGACAGCGTGTAGACCGGCACCACGCCGTCCCGCACGGCGACCGTCGCCGCACCGAGCGAGTGGCCCTCGCGCAGGTCGCCCATGAAGTCCGTGACGGCGTCCACAGTGGACGGCGCGGTGGCGGCGGCACGCGCCTCCCGGAGGTCCGCCGCGGACACGGTGTCGTCGGCCAGCGCCGACGGCGTGGCGGCCAGGAGCACGACGGCCGACACCGCCGCGGCGGCCGTGAGGGTACGAGTGATCATGGCCGTCCTCATCGGTTGATGCCCGTCAGCGTGTGGGTCCAGCTGAACGAGGAGTTGGAGCGGTACGCGGTGTAGGTGGAGCGGTTGTAGCGGGTGTTGCTGCCCCACGGGTCGGCCCAGTTCACCCACTGCCGGTTCGCGCTGTCGACCTCGTAGCCGTAGATCGCGTGCATGTGACCGCCGCCCGAGGACCACAGGATGCGGGTCTCGATCGGCTGCTCGCGGTCGATCTGGTCGCGGATCGAGGTGAACGTGATCGTGCTCGACAGGTAGCTGCCCGGTGAGGAGTAGCCGAGGTCGTAGAACGCCTCGCGGACCTCGCCGAGGTGGCCCTGGTTGTTGCGGCAGCCCGTGCCCGACTCGTCGTGGGCGAGCTGGCAGAACCGCGTCTGCGTGACCGAAGTGCCGTGGTAGCGGGCGATGCTGGTGCCGGCGGCGGCCCAGCACCACTGGGTCTGCTCCTGGGCCTGCATGGTGAAGGCGAGGCGGCCGGTGGCGGAGACGTCGGGCGCGGCAGTGGCGGCCGGCTGCACGAGCAGCCATCCCGCCGCCACCACCGCGGCCGCGGCAAGAGCTCGTGAACGCAGGGTGCTCACGGGCCCTCCTTTCGTGGCGTCGAAGGCGTGTCCCGGTGAGTCCCGGGCACAGCCGAACGATGGCCACGCGAGAGCCGGCCGCACAAGATCGGCGCCGCGGGCTCGCGACCGTTCACAGCGGACACGTGCGGCGGAGGTGGCCGCCGGTGAACATTTCCGGCAACGGCCCGGGCGTTCGGCCGGCGAACCCCCTAGCACCACTCCAGTGCGATGCCGGCGATCCCGCGGTGGGTCACCGGGAAGAACGCGCTCGCGACGAGCGCGCGGTCGCAGATCAGGTCGGTGGCCTCCACCGGCGGCTGGTGCTCGCGCGTCCCGAGCACGCGGCAACACCTGCTGGGCAACGCGTCCGCGGTCATCGCCACCTGCAGCAGGTACGGCCCGGCGCCGTCGCGGAACATCCGCGTGTAGCCGGGGCAGGGCGTGCCCGAGCGGTCGTTGACCGTGTAGCTGAGCACGGCGGTCTCCCCCGCGTCGAGACTGCGGTCGAACAGCAGCTCGAACACCATCGAGCGGTCGGCCCGGCGCACCCGCCCCACCCGGCAGCCGTCGCCCGCGACCACGCTCGCGAGGTCGATGTCGCAGTCCTTGTCGCCGTGGTAGATCGCGAGGTACCGGGTGACGCCCGGCCGGTCGGCGGTGAGGACGATCCGCGTGGTCACGTCCTGCTGCTGGCCGAGTCCGCCGAGGACGACCCGCTCCTGGGTGAGCGCGACCTCCAGACCCGCGTTGCAGCGGGACGGGTCGTCGAGCAGGCTCGCGAGCAGCTCCGTCGTGGTGGGCCCGAGCGGCGACAGCTCGATGAACGAGGTCGTCGGCACCCTGCCGGGGTGCTCCCGAGGCCCCACCAGGGTCGTCAGCGAGTCGGGTGCGAGCTCCAGCACGGCCTCGAGCCCGCGGACCAGCGCGAGCGCGCGCGGTCCCTCCGGGCGGCGCAGTCCCCGCTGCCAGTAGCTCAGCGTCGACTCCGCGACGGCCAGGTCCCTGCGCGCGAGGTGCGCCCGCAGGCGGGACAACGACAGGCCCCGGCGGTCGATCGCCACCCGCAGCGCGCGGTGGAACGGTCCGTACCTCAGCGCGTCGCCGAGTTCGTCCACTCCCATCAGAACCCCCAGCCTGCGTGGAAGCCGATGGTCGGCCACCGTAGTGGCTGGTGGCGCCACTGGGAAGAGCGCAGCTGTGAACGTTCACAGCCGCGGGGTGTCAGGGCAGGGTGCCGTTGCGGCGCAGCAGCTCCCGGGCGTGCTCGATGGCTTCGGGGGTGCCGGCGAACGTCCGCACCCCGCGGGTCTCCAGCTGGCGGCGGTGCTCCTCGCGCACGCCGGACAGCAGCACGGTCACTCCCCTGCGCTCCAGCCGGTCCACGACGTCGCGCAGCACCAGCGCCCCGGTTCCGTCCATCGTGGACACCCGCGACATGCGCAGGACGACCACGGAGACGGCGGCGATCTCGGTGAGCTCCAGCAGGAACCGGTGGGCGGCCGCGAAGAAGAGCGGTCCGTCGAGGCGGTAGGCGACGATGTGCTGGGCGAGCAGCTCGTGTTCCTCGAGGGTGTGGTCACCGGGTTCGAGCGGTTCCTCGTCGATCCGCGCCGACCGGGCGACGGCGCGCAGGGCGAGCGCTCCCGCCACGACGAGTCCGATGATCACGGCGGTCACCAGGTCCAGCGCCAGCGTCGCGACCGCGGTGAGCGCGAGCACCAGTGCGTCGGACCGGTCGGCGCGCAGCAGGACCCGCACCGATCCCACCTCGACCATCCGGACCGCGGTGGCGAGCAGCACGCCGGCCAGCACGGCCAGCGGGACGCGGCCGACCACGGGGGCCGCGGCCAGCATGATCACGGCGAGCGTCGCGGCGTGCACCAGTGCGGCGAGCCGTGAGCCCGCGCCGGAGCGGACGTTGACCGCGGTCCTGGCGATCGCCGCGGTCGCGGGCACGCCACCGAACAGCGGGGTGACGACGTTCGCGACGCCCTGCCCGAAGAGTTCGCGGTCCGGGTCGTGCCGCTGGTTCACGCTCATGCCGTCGGCGACCGTTGCGGACAGCAGGCTCTCCAGTGCGGCGAGCGCGGCCACGGCGACCGCGGACGGCAGGAGCGACCCCAGCGCGTTCAGGTCCAGGAAGGACAACGACGGCGCGGGCAGCAACGCGGGCAACGAGCCGATGCGCGGCACCGGCAGCGACCAGAGCTCCGCCGCCACCGTGCCCGCCACGACGGCCAGCAGCGAGAACGGGACGGCGGGCCTCCACCGTGCGCCGAGCAGCATCACCACGGCGACGCCGCCCGCCAGCGCGACCGCCGGCAGAGCCGGTCCGGCACCGAACGCGCGCAGGGCGTTCATCACCACGTTGTGGCCGTCCGGAGTGGGCACGCCGAGCGCCGCCGGCACCTGCTGCAGCGCGATGACCGCCGCGATGCCGATGGTGAAGCCCTCGATCACCGGCGCGGGCACGTACCGCATGTACCGTCCCGCCCTCGCCACGGCGAGGACGAGCAGCAGCACGCCCGCGAGCAGTCCGACGGTCAGCACGCCGCCCGGCCCGAACGTCGCGACGATCGGCACCAGCACCACGGTCATCGCGCCGGTGGGCCCGGACACCTGCAGGCTCGACCCGCCGAAGACCGCCGCGAGCGCCCCGGCGACGATCGCGGTCGCGAGCCCCGCGGCGGCGCCGAGCCCGGACGCCACGCCGAACCCCAGCGCCAGCGGCAGCGCGACGACGGCGACCGTGAGACCCGCCAGCAGGTCCCGGGGTGTCGCGGTCGCCCAGTCCGCCTTGGCCGGCAGGAACGTTCTCACGCGGAGTCCTCGCGCAGCTGCGCGAGCAGCTCGTTCTGCCCGACCAGCAGCTCCGTGAGGATCTTCCGGGCGGCCTTGAGCAGGTCGGCCACGTCCGCCCCCGCGAGCGCGTAGACCACGGTCGACCCCTCGCGGGTCGCCGTCACGATGCCCGACCGGCGCAGCACCGCCAGCTGCGCGGAGAGGTTGGACGCCTCGACCTCGATCTCGGCCAGCAGCTCGCGCACCGCCTTCGGCCCGTCCTGCAACAGCTCCAGCACCCTGATCCGCACGGGGTGTCCGAGCATCCGGAAGAACTCGGCCTTGGCCTGGTAGAGCGGAACGGGCACCGCTCAGCCCTCCTCTTCGGGCGCGTCGACCACGACACCGTGCTCCGCGGCCAGCCGCCGCAGGTTGGCCAGGTCCGCGCCGTGCACCTCGACGGCGTAGTCGTCCTGCCGCTCGGCCGCCAGCCGCACGGCCTCCCGCGCCTCGCCGACCCGGCGGCGCAGGCTCACCTCGAACTCGTCCACGGAACCACAACCTGTCGAATTGAAGAATTCTTCAATTCAACACTCTACCCCGACCGGTCGTCACGGTCTGACGAACTCCAGCCGAACGGTGTTGTCGTCGCGCAGCGCGATGACGATCCCCCGCTCCCGCGTCCACTCGTCCGACACCAGGAAGAACTTCCCGCCGGTGCTCTCCAGCAGCCGCAGCCCGGCGTAGCGGTAGGCGGAGTCCTCCGGCGGCAACGCCTCCTCGCGCACACCGGGAACGTCGATGTGCAACCGCGCCTTGCCGTGCACCACGACCCCGACCGATCCCCCGCACGTTCTCAGCGAACCGGTCCGCGAGCTGGTAGCCCTCGACCGCGGCGAGGTTCATCGTGGTCCAGAACAGGTTCAGCACCGCGGCCCCGAACCCGAACACCCTGGTTCCACGAGTGCGTGCCGCGCAGCTTCAAGGCGTAGAGCGACAGCAGGATCCCGCCGCCGATCGACACCGGGAACAGGTAGAAGCTCGACGTGGGCCACAGGTAGCCGAGCACCGCCGTCAGCGCGGGCAGCAGCAACCAGGAGAACGTGGTTACCAGCAGTACACCACGCCACGCGGGTGTGCGCCGCCGCGCCCGGATCCGCGGGTCGAGCCACAAGCAGACGAGTCCGGCCAGGAACACGAACGCGAGCGGCTGGAACACCGACCCCGCACTGCGCAGCACGTAGTCCTTTGTGGACATGCCGAGGACGTTGCCGTCGATCCCGAGCTCCGCCGCCTGCGTGTCACTGCGCTTCCAGCCGGAGAAGAACAGCAGACCGGTGACGACGGAGACGTTCGCCAGCACCTCGCCGATCCGCCGCACCGTCTCGGACGGCGCCGCCGGCTCGGTCGGTCTCGGCTTCATGACGTGGGGACGGGCGTCGTCGTGCCTTCGACGACGTCGGTGCGAGGGTCGTCCCTGGCGTTCGGATCCTGGGTGGGCCACGGCGGTGGCGTACCCGGTTCGCAGGCGATCCTGTCTGTGGCGACCTGGTCCACGACGCTGCGCACGGCGCGGTAGGCGAAGCAGTCCGCGGCGTCGGGGTCCGTCATCGCGAACCCGAATCTCCTGGTGCGGTCGAACATCTGCCGGCCGCGCTGCTCCTCGCCCCACGCTCGGGGCACTGATCACGTCTCTCCTGCTCGAAGCAGCTCCGCGTCCGCCCGTAGCCGAAGAGCAGGACGAACGATGACCGCCTTGTCATCGACGGCGCGCAGCCGAGCCGTGTCCTGCCTCGCCCGGTTGTGGGACGATCCCGAGTGGCGATCTTCGCAGCACGCCAGCGAGATCTCCGGCGCCCTGATGGTCGCGCTGACCGACGACGACGCGGCTACCCGCTTCTTCGCCGCCGAGGCCGCACCGTTGCTGGGCGGCGAAGCCGAATCCTCCATCGAGCTGATCAAAGGCAGATTGCTCGCCGAACGGCAACCGGACGTCGCCGCCGTGCTCGCCCGTCAACTCTTCAGGTTCCGCAACTCCTATCACGCCAAGATCGACGACGTCCTCGGCGAGATCGTCGCGTCGAACCACTGGACGGCGCTCGTCCAGACGAAGTCGGACGGAACCCGCGCACACGCCGTCGCAGCAGTCGCGGAACTCGCGTTGTACATCGCGATTCGCTGGCGAACACCCGTCGCGACCGCCCTGGTCGCAGACTGGTTCCGCCATCCGATCGACTCGGATGCCGCCTCGCACGCGATCTCCGCGATACGGCCGTGGCTGGCTCTTCCTGACGAACGTGCGGATGAGCGAGCCCGTGCGTTCGCGTTGACCAGATTGGCGGCGCTGGTGCGGAACGAACTCCGCGCCACCGACCCGGAGCAGAGCTCGTTCCGCCACGTCCATCGGCGAACCGGTTCCATCGTGGCTGACATCTACTACGCGTCCGGCGCACACACGAGCACCACGAATCTCGCTCACGAAGCAACCTCCGGGTTCGCCGAGGAAGCATTCGAAACCCTCGCCCTGCTGACGGAGTTCAGAACCCCGCGATCGTTCACCACGCGGTGAGAGTCCTCGCTCATCTGTCACCCGTTGATCCGACCAGAGCATTCCTCCTCGTCCACGCCTTCATCAAAACCGGAGACGCCTACACCTACGACTCACTCGCAGCGAACGCGGTCATCGCGCTCGTCGAGCGATACCTCGCTGAGTTCCGCGAGTTCGTGGTGTCTAAAGCGAGTTGCTCACTGCGGTTCACTCGGTCCTGAACGCCTTCGTGGTCGCAGGATGGCCGGCGGGCGTCGCACTGTCCTACCGCCTCGGCGATGCCTTTCGTTGACGGGCGTAGGTGCCCGCCGTGGCGCCGTTTCTGCCCGCAGCGGCGATCGATGCCAGATCGGCAGGACACCGGACGGCAACGGACTCCGCCGGCGACCGCATCGACCAGTGCTAGCAGTTGTGCCCGCGGCGCCACACGCTCATGCGGTTGCTGGGAAACATCCGCGTTGTCCAAGACCACAGCACGTTTGGTCAACTCACGAGTTCGGCCAACGCTGCCATCAGAACGGCGCAAGCGCCTGGGTGCCGGATGCAGGTGTCCCACCATCACCGGGTACAACGACGCCACCGGCCGTACTCTGCTCTAGCGGGCTCGTACGTCAGTCAGGCGAAGTCCATGGGGTCGTCGCCAGTCGAGCACACGTCAGCGGTTCACCGTCCCGCACGAGCACACAGTCGGTTTGCCGCCGACCACGGGGGCGAGCGGAACGATGTCGAACACCCGGCCTATCAGCCGCTCCAGCTCGTTGCCCCTCAGGCCCGGCATCTCGCTGTAGCTCACGGCGACCTGGTCGGTGACCGCGTCGCAGGTGCGGCAGGGCCTGTCGAGGTGCTCGCCCTGGTCGAGATTGAACACGTACCGGACGAGTTTCTCCGGCAGATCCGGAAGGAACGACGACACAGCTGTCTCCTCACTTGACGCGGGCGGTCTTGCGCAGCAGTTCTCGCACCCGATGCGAGAAGAACACGAAGTACATGAGAATCCCGACGGTCGCGCTCGCGGCGAACAGCACCGTGAAGTTGCGCATGGGCGCGTCGTAGAAGTAGCCGAACAGCGCGGTCGAGCTCGTCGCGGTCAGGAACATCGTGATGAGTCCCTGGATGCCGGTCCGCAGCTGGGTCGCCCGTTCCACCGCGAGCAGCACGGTGAACCCGACGAGCAACCCCAGCACGATCGGCAGCCACGCGACGCTCAAGCTGGTCAGTCCGGCGCGCTGCAGGACTCCCATGTCACCGGACATCATGAAGTAGATGATGAACGTCATGATCCCGATGCCGACTCCGGCGTAGGCGGAGATGCGGTGCGCCGAGTCGGCCCAGATCGCGATCGCGACCCCGACCAGGAGCATCACCGCCATGACGCCGGGCACGACCGCGTAGGTGAGCAGCCCTCGTACGAATTCGAGCATGCCTAGTCTCCATTCCTGATGTGCGAGAAGTAGAGCCCTCCGAGAATCAACGACCCACCGCTGCGGCACCGCCCGACGACAGACGGCCGCGTTCCGGGGGACTTCGTATACGTGATCCTCATGCCGCCGCGCTCCTCCCATGGCAGCCGGTTCGAGGTGACGGTGCCCTCTCCCGGTAAGCCGCCGAGCACGGTCCGGTGGCCGTTCAGCACGAATCGACCGAGCTCCACAGGCTCAACCCCCCTGCTGACGATCAGCGTGCCGTCCAGCACGTCCCTCCGCCGTCCTCGCACGAACCAGCCCAGCGCGCCCAGCACGAGCAGGAGAATTCCGAGCAGGGGGAGGAACAACAACGAACCCGCGGTCCGCTGGAGCACGACCGGCGCTGACCGGATCGTGAGCTCCCGGTCGACGGCGAGGTCGATTTCTGGCTTCAGGGCCGCGGTCCAGCTCGACCGCACTGTGGCGCTCAAGTTGACCGTCGCCTGTTCAGCGACTGTGCGCCGGACGAACAGATCGTTCTTCGGCTCGAGCTCGATCGCACCCACGACGTCGACGGACTTGCCGGGATCGATCCGGTGGTGTCCCCCTTGCACCGTCACTCGCATCGCACCGGCGCTCAACCGGATGTCCGACACGTCGAGCGGCACGTGTTTCGTCGTCGAGGTCAACGTCACCACGACCTGCGCGCCGTTGTCGGTCGGCGTCACCTTCCACGTGGACTCGAGTGTTCTGCCGATGTCTCCGCTGAGGACCGTGCGCGCCTTTTCCACCTCCACGCGCGCCTTCGACCGGTTGAGGTACTCGCGCAGGTTCTGCACGTCGCCGGGCGCCAACACGATCGTGCCGTCGAACACCGACTTCACCGTGGCCGCACCGGATGAACCGTCACCGAGCGGTACCGCGTAGACGGACAGCAGCGTCGACTCGGCCTTCTGCTTCGCCTGCTGTCGCAACCCTTCCCATGCAGCATCACCGGTGTAGGGCGAGCCGGGCGCGGGATCGTGGGCACCATCGGTGACGACCACGACGTTCGCCACCTTCGCTGCACCATCTCGCTGCAGCTCCTGCAAAGCCACGGCAAGCGCCTTGCCAAGATCGGTCGCTCCGCCGAGATCGGGCGTGGCCGGCAACTTGCCGAGGATCTCCGCTGCGGGCCGGCTCGGCCCCTGGTACTCCGGATTCGGCGCACTGTCGAACGTGTAGAGAGCCACCCGGTCCTCCGCCGACAACGCCTCGAACAACCCGCCGAGAGCCGCAACCGCTGTGGCATAACGGTTCCCCTGTGCCATGGAACCCGAGGTGTCGAGCAGCACCACGTAGTCGGCAGGCACCACGCCCGAGCCGAGCGCAGCGAGGATCTCCACTCGACTCGGCTCGTCGGCCTGCGCCGCCGCAGGTGAGGACGACAGCGCCACGAACAGTGCCGCCACCGCTGTTGTCACGAGCCGAGTCATCGGTTCTCCTCCGAATCCGTTTCACCGCGGCTGAGCCACGTGTAGCGCGCGAGCTGTTCGTTCATGTGCCTGACGAAGGCTTCAGCGGCCGTGCCGGCGTCGGCGAGCAGGTGGTCGCGCACCTTCGACGCGACGTGCTCACCGTGCCGACCTTGGTGGCGAATTCTCCACAGCAAGTTCTCCGTGACCACGGGGGTGATACGTTCGGTGTACCCGCACAAGATCCTCACGACCTCGGTTGCCGCCGAGGGCTCGTGGAGGGCACCGGCGACGTGTTCGAACACGTCGCCGTTGTCGGCAGCGATCCGTTGCAGCTCCAGCAACGACAGGTACCACTCGAGTCCCGGCCGAGTCCCCAGATCCCGGCGCCACTCCGCAGGCAGGTCGAGTGCGTGCACCTTCTGCACTTCTCCCTCGTCCAGACGCCGAGCCAGTGTGTCGAGGTACTGGTCCGTGATCCCGATGCCCAGTTCCGCGTCGAGTCTCCGCACCACCTCGGGCCGCACTTCACCGAACCTGCTGTGCAGGTGATCCACGAGGTTCCTGGTCACCTCCGCCCTGAGGTCGCAGCTCAGCGTCGACAACGTGAGCCGCAGCTCGGCGAGGTAATCGGGGGACATCGTTTCCAGCAGTTCCTGCCGTGGCTGCACGCGGCACAACAGGCTGAGCACGTCCGCCCGTGCGTGTTGGGACGCGGACGGTTCGTCGCGCTTCCTGCTCGGCACGGACAACACCCTCCGCCCGAGCTCGCGTGCGTCCTCGGCTTTGGCGCCGCTGAGCAGGCAGACGACGGCGGGCCAGCAGAGTTCGATGACGTCGTGTGCGCCGAGCCTCGTGTCCAGCAGGTCGAGGAAGCAGGAGAGCGCCTGGCATCCCAGCTCCGCCAGCGCTTCCACCTCAGCCGGACGGATGCTGCCCACGCGTGCGTGCGGAGCGAACAGGACAGGCCTCAGCCACATGGGCGTTTCGCCCTCGCGCCTCAGCATGTTCAACCACGCGTTGAGGTTGGGTTTGAATCGAGCTGCGAGAGTCCTCGCCTTGCTCCGCGCGCCTGTCTTGCCGTCTGGCCCGAGCAGCGCGGACAACGCCTGGATCAACACGTGGGGCTGCTCGACGAGGACCCGGTGCGCTTTCGGGCCAACAGGTTTCGTCACCAACAGGAAGTGGGCGGTCAAGTTGACCAGAACCGATGAAGACCGCACGACAGGAGGTGCCAGCGCGTGTTCGATGAACGCCAGCGCAGCTCCCTCGTGCTTCTTGCCGGCTTCCCTGCTCAGCCGCAGCAACCTGATCTCCTGATCAGCGATGAGCCGGCCGTTCCTGCACTGCTCGCCCAGCACCGCTGCGAACATCGGGTCCCATTCGGCCACGATGGCCTTGCGCGCCGAGTCCGCCTCCGTGCGGTCCGCAGAACAGGCGCTGTTCGCGAGGAACTGCACGAAGGCTCTCGTCTGGTCTTCCTTGACACCCGGCTCGCGGAGCGCACGGCGGACGTCGGCCACGTTCCCGCCGCCACCCATGATCTCGTCGTACACCGCTGATGCGAACCGGATGTCCCGGAGTGAGTCGACGGACACCTCGTCGATGTGCCGCAAGGGTTGTGTCTTGGTTGCGAGGTGATCGACGACCTTCGTGATGGTGTGTCCCTCGCCTACGATCGTCCTGAGCTCGCTCAGGTAGTCCTGTCCGCGGACGCTCTGCGGTTCCGGCACGTGGCCGTCGTGCCAGGACGCGAGGAGCTGGCCGGGTTGTACGCCGTCGGAGAACGCGAGGACCGCGTGCTGGGCTGTTCGGTAGCTCGCCCAGGTCGCGGCCGTGACGCAGTTCCGCGCTCCGAACGGCAGGAGCGCGAGCACGGCGTCCAGAAAGCACACCCGTTCCAAGGTGGTCACCGAGTCGCTGCGCTGGAGGACGATCGCGACCCGACTGCCTTCGATCACGTGCGCAGCGATTCGTGCGGTGAAGTCGAAGTCGTTCCGGATGATCTCGGCAGCAGCCCGGTGCGGAGCCGGCCGCCGCACTGCTATCGGCGTGAGGAAGCCATCAGCGCCTGCTGGACCGCCGTCAACGTTCGGCCAGCGGAGAGACGAAGCCGCACTCCACATCGAGTGGTAGTCCGCTCCGGCCTCGGTGGCCTCCTTCCACGGCAACCAGATCGCGCGAGCGGGAAGGATCGGTTGTCTGGTGCCATCCCGTTCTTCCGACCACTCCATCGACGTGAGCGCGATCATGGCGTCGTTCAGCGAACCACCGCCGGTGAAGGTGAACCACGGCAGTTCGTCCGAGTACCCGGCGCGCTTTCCTTGCGGGGTGCCCATGCCTTCGGTCTTCGCGAACAGGCGGCCGGCGATCTGGGCGTGCTCAGGTGCGGACATCACCAGATTTCCCTGGGCCCGGCCCGGCGTCTTGCTCGAGATCGCCCAGGTCGCCTCAAGCCCACGTGAAGTGCTCATACGACGCCCGAGTTGCCGCGAACCCGGCGGTGCAAGGAGATGACCGGTTCGAGCACGTTGATCGGCTGGGCCGCGCTGCGGAAGTGCAGGCCGTCGGAGGTGACGTTCGAAAAGTCCTGGGGGTCGAACCGGCCGTTCTTCAGCCGAAAACCGACCGATGACGTGGCGAAGTACTGCACCCGACCAGGAACGAACTCCTGCTCGAGCAGGTCGCAGACGTAGTTGGAGCCGTCGTCGTGGCAGAGCTTGCGCAGGAACTCCCCAGCAATGCTCGCGGGCACCACGGGCATTGAGTCCTCATGCTCCTGGCTGACGATCCCTTCCTCCATCGCGGCGTGGAAGACCTTGGGGTCGTCGAACTTCGTCACGCAGACGGCGACGAAGTGCGGCAACCGGCTTCCTGACAACCGGCCCGACTCACGCATCCCCCGCTTGAGGCGCGACAAGGTCTCGAAGAAGAAGTCGAAGGTTTTCGTGTCGGCTTCCTCGTTCAGCAGCGGATCGAACACGTACACGATCGCATCGGCTTTCATGAGGTGCCTCATCACGCCCTCGTGGTACTCCTCAGCGGCACGCTCTCCGAAAATCTCACCGGCGGCGTCCTGCATCTCCAGCACGAACTCGAGATCGATGTCGCTGCTGTTGCCCGACAGAATTCGCCCGAGCTTGCCGAGCTTGCCGCTGTGGTCGCGGTGGCGAGTTCCCTCGAACTTCCAGGACAAGGTCCCGTACCCACGGGTGGGTTTGGGAAAGTCCTTGTCCCGCACAAACCTCTTGACGCTCTCGTCGAGGAAGACCGATGATGCCCGGTCAGTGCCGGAAATGCTCCACCGGTGACCCATCACCGGCTCCTTCGTCGCGATGCTCAGTGCGCTGAGATAGGTCGTCTTTCCCGAACGCGGCGCTCCCCAGAGCCCGATTCGCACATCGGGTTCGGGCGCGGCAGGCGTTGGCACCACCCCCAGCGCAGCCCGCGCAGGATCCGTTTTCGGCGCGCTCGGCCAGGTCGGCGCCGGAGGACTGGAGCCAGCCGGCACAGGCCTCGCTCGACCAGCCGGCAGTGGCGTTTCTTCTAGGTCATCATCTTCTGGCCAGTCCTCTTCCGCGGCCTCCGTTGCCCGCACAACGCCAGGGAGGTAGTCGATATCATCGTCTGGCGTGGCTGATTCTGACATCTACACCCTCCGCGCAGCCGCATTAGGGCGCGCTTCACCGCACCGCGACGCCATTTGCCGCGGAGCACGACTTCGGAGCGCACTCACCAATGCCTTGGCATTTCTACGGCGCTCATCGAACGCCATTGAAGGCGTGTTACCGACCGGTGCGACTTGAGGCCGTACGGGTGACGCACGAGCAACGTGCTGCTCACAGACGGACACACGCGGTCAATTCGTTACGGAAGTATTCCAAATCGTCCGGAAATTCCTGGTCGCAGCATATCGCGGCGAGTGATCGACAGGTCCGGTGCTCGTGGTGCCCCCAGTAGTCGTGCAGCACGAGCCGCAGGCAGGCGTGCCTCCAGACCAGGCCCTGCGATCCACATGAAGCGCAGAAGCAGCCGCAGAAGCCTGGGTGTGCGGTGACACCAGGGATGCGCACACGCCTGCTGGCTTTGACAGGAGTCGACCAGGTGGCGGTTCTGGGATGGGACCAGAACCGACGCCGGCGGCCTTGACGATCTCCCTCGATCGAGACGGCGATCGCGATGCCAGGAACGCGAGTTCACCCTGGCTGCGTCGACGTCCCCGCGAAGGGTTCTCGGTTGCCAGAAGCAGGACGGGGTGACGCTTCGAAGCACACGACCGCTGCCCGCTGGCGTGGACTTCCGCGCCTGAACTCGCCCAGCACCTGCGCGACGAGCCCGCCGTTGGGCAACCGTGGCCCCCAGCCGAGCGACCACTTCCGGCGCCCCGTAATCGACTGCCACGGCCATGTGACGAAAAGGTCCTGCACGAACGCATGCCGCTGTTCAAGCCGCTCGCCCTTCGCACCCCTCCAACCCGGGATGCAGGCCACCACGCACAAAGCGCCTGTCAACACGGTTTCTCGCGAGACTCAAGAAACTCCGCTTCCGCAATTTCACCGTCCACACAACAAGAAGCATTTAGGTACGCAAGAGGCCAGCGCACGAGCACCCGCTATCGAATCATTGCGCAATGATCGAACGAGCATCCCACGCAACCGCCGCCCGACAGCGAGGATGCCGCCGATACAACCCAGTGCCTCGAACAGCCCATCGCCGCCGGAGCATCGGCGACCGAGTCGAGCACTCCCTGCGCGCGGCAAGGTACGTTGCTGGCCACCAGCACATGGGCCGACGAATCCGCCGCATCGGTTCGCGACCAGCGGAGCCTTCCAGGTCGGGCCAGTTGATGATCAAGGAAGTCGGCTGGCGCGCACACATCTCGTGTCGCCCAGCTGGGAGTCCAGGTCGCGTGGCATGAATTCTCGTCACACCACAGGTAACGGCGCGCACGGGTACCGCGATGTGAACTGAACGGATTCAACTCTTCTGGATTTGGTGGATGGTGGCTGATCCATGCGCGAACTGCTCGCCAAGATGGTGCGGAGTCGCAGGACAACCGGTGTTGTTCTGGCCACCACACTGACCATCGTCTCGGGAGTGGTCATCTGGGGCGCGCATTCAGCGAAGAGCGAGAAGAATTTTCAGACGTTTGCTGGATGGGCGAACGTCCTCGCGCTTGCTGTGGCCGCAATCGCGGTCGCAGTCGTCGTGGCCTCGAACGGCCTGCCTCGAGAGCCCGGCAGAGGATGGACCGCTCAGCACGTCTCGAAAGTGCTCGCTGTTCTCGGCGCGCTGGCCGTGTCCTTCGTTCTCATCTGGAACGCCGCCTTCTCCGGAAGCGACACCGAGTTCAGCCGGACGGTCGGCTGGGCGAACGTCTTCGCCCTCGCAGTGAGTTCACTCGGCGTCGTGATCAGCGTCGTCGACAGCGCGCAGCAGAACGCACGATTCAGCACCCAACGTCTGATGGACGCTCGCCGCGAGGTGGCCGCAGTCGTCCTGGAACGGGGCCGACTTCAACGAGCACGACTGCTCGGAATCGACCGGCCGGACACCCGTTCGATCGACCTGGGCTATTTCCGCGACATGGTTCACTTCCGGCACGCAGGCGGCGATGACGTCGGCACTCTCGAATCCATCGAAAGGTACTACTCGGAGCTCAAGCCAGCGAGACTGGTGATCCAGGGCGAGGCCGGCTCAGGAAAGACGGTCCTTTCGACTCATCTCGCGGTGCAACTCCTGGAGCGCGCACTTGAGGTTCCCACCGCACCAGTTCCCGTGATGTTCAACTGCACGGCGATCAACTTCGACAAGCCGCTCGACGTGTGGATGGCAGAAGAACTGGTCAACCTCTGCTCCATCTCCGGGGAGGATGCGAAGCGCCTGGTTCGAGACCGAATGGTACTGCCGGTCCTGGACGGCCTCGACGAGCTGGACAACGCCAACACGAGTTCCGGACGCGGCGCGATCCTCATCGAGCGACTCAACTCGCTGATTGACGGCGGCGAACTCTCGGGCTGCGTCCTGACCTGCCGGGAAGAGAGGTACTCGATACTTCCGACGACACTGATCGACGCAACTCACGTGAAGATCAAACCTCTTGAGGCACCCCAGATTCACGCGTATCTGATGGCACAGCTGCACACCCAGCAAGATCGCGACGCCTGGCGACCCGTGCTCGACGCGTTGTCGACGTGGCGAGGAGCCGTGGTGTTCGACGCCATCGTCAGCGGGCTCAGCACGCCTTGGCGGCTCACCCTGGCCGTCACGGCCTGCAGGGACGGCGCCAATCCAGCAGAGCTCATGGGACGAGCGCTCGAGGACTGGAGACGTGGCTTCACGGCGAGCGACCCGAGAAGCTACCTGGGCGACCTGCTGCTCTCCCGATTCGTACTCGCCGCGACGCGCCTCCGCGGAGACTCCAGGTATTCCGAGCAGAACGCGAGGAAATGGCTCTCGGAAATCGCGGCCGAGCTGCACGAACTGCGCGACGAGGGCACGGAAACCGAAATCGACGTCCACCGGTGGTGGATTTTCAGCTCACGATTCAACCGATACTTCTTCGGAATATTTGCAGCGATTGCCACAACAGGTCTGATGGCGTCGAGCGGACTAATAGAAGGCTATCTCGGGACGCCGCTGTGGAGAATTGCGAGCAAAGAGGGAGATTCCCTCTACCTGCTGGCCCTGATCTTTCTTTCGATCGTGTTGGTCGGCGTGTTCACCATGGCCCTGTGGCCAGGAAGGCGTAGCAGGAAAGGAAAGCTCGGCAGTCAACTACCCATTGGCCTGTTCGTAGCATCGTTGACCACGCTGGGAGCAGTCCAAGTACTACCACAAGCCAGGCCAGAACTACTGGCGACGATTGGAATGTGCTTCGTCACCGCTGGCTTTCAGTGTGCCATGGCCGCCAACCTGCTGGCACGCGGATTCGGAGGACTTTTAGCCCTTCTACTGTTCTCCGAATCCATCGGATTATTCCTCTCGACAACATTCCCCGAGTTCACCTACGGATTCATCGCATTTGCCTTCGTTGCATTTCCTGTGACGTACGCGACACCGACCTGGCATCCCTTTCCCGCTATAATACCCACGGCGCTGATCGGAATCTTGGCTGGGTTCATCTTTTGTTCCGTCAGCATGGCCATTCGCGATCACATCGGATCAGACTATCTAATATTCACGAATTTCATCAACATTGCCACGCCTGTGATCGTCCTCTCGGCGTGGAGCGGGACGAGCATCTCCTGGTTGACCTCGCAAAGCCAGTCGAACTGGATTCCGAGAGTCACCAGGAACAGCATCGGAAAAGGCCTCTTCATCGCCGCATTCCTACTTCCTCTGCTGAACACGTGGCATCCCCTTCTCGTTTCCACATTCGCTGTGACGTTGTTCCTCTCTGCCTTCATCGCCGGCCACACCGCCGTGATTCGACATGCTGTCAGCGTGCTGGGCGCGTGGAGCTCAGGCAAGTCACCCTTGCGGGTCTACCGGTTTCTGAACTGGGCGGAGACCGCAGGCCTGCTCCGAAAATCCGGGCGCGTCTATCAATTCCGACACAAGGAGCTCGAAGACTACCTGGCCAGGGCTTTGACCCCGACACGCTGAGCAGGTCGATCCGACCGATGGCGATGATGCAGAGGCTGTGGCAACGAGAGGAATCACATGGATGAAACCGGATTCACCTCGGAACAGGTCGACGAAGCAATCGACTACGTGATCCAGAACGGCGCCTGCAACAACGGGTCGACCACTACTTACAGTCTGGTGTTCGCCGCCGCTGGTCTCGCTGCGCCGCAGGAGCTGCACAACGGCGGTGACTCCCACGTGGTCAGCAAGTTCATGGAGGCGTTCCACCACCGGTGTGTCGGGCGCGGTCTGCCGCCGCTGGACGCGCTGGTCGTGCACGTCGTAGGCGCTCGGAAGGGGCAACCCGGAGGCGGGTACTTCCGGATCAACGGCCTGCCGGACCCCTTCGCCCAGCGCACCCCACCTGAACAGGTCGTCAGAGCAGTGCACTTCTGGGAGAACCAGAAGCTGAGCTGCGCGAACTGGGGCACCTGACAACGGCGCGGCCGCCCGGGCGTCGGCGACGAGTGCGGCGGCGATCGACCGCCGTAGCCGATCCGCTCGTCAGCACTGTCGCTGACCTGGTCGAGCTGGTGCGGAGCTTGCTCGGGATGTCAGAGCCGGTCACAGGGTTCTCACTGACAACCAACCCTTCGTCGTGGCGATCGCACGGGCCCAGCGCACGCCGCCGCCTGAAAGATCATGGCCGCCTCCGCGAAGCAGCGAACGAACCCCTGCCGTGCTGATGGGGCCGGGCAGAGCCGGTTGAGCGACGGTCTGCTCGCTTCCGGCCTGGGCGACCGCGTGTCTTTCGCGATCATGGCACGGATCCCCTTTCCCACGGCGGGCCAGCCGGGACACCGCACCCGGCACGCCGTGGGATTACATCGCAGAATCCCCCGCCGGGCAGCCCAGGTCGCCGCCGACGCGCGGACCGGGTTTTCGCGTTACCCCCGTCACAACGGGTGGAAGTTGACACCGGTGTCATCGAATAGCTTCGAGCCCGGAACCGACGGCGGAAGAACGGACGATCATGGGCAAAGTGTTGGGGTACAAGGCGTTTGGCGGCGTCGAGGTGCAGGAGTTCTTCGAGCGGCCGGACCCCGTGCCCGGTCCGTCCGAGGTGCTCGTGCGCGTCGCGGCCGCCGGGGTCAACCCGCTCGACCACAAGCTGCGGTCCGGTCACGGCACCGCGTTGAACGGCCACCTGCCGTTCCCCCAGGTCCTCGGCATGGAGGCAGCCGGCACAGTGCTGGCCGTCGGCGCCGACGTCACCGGACTGGCCGTCGGCGACCGGGTCACCGGGTTCGCCCTGACCGGCGCGGGCACGTACGCGGAGACCACGCTGCTGCTCGGCGAGTCCACCGCGCGCATCCCGGACGCGCTGCCGGAGGTCTGGGCGGCGACCATCCCTGTCGCCGGGACGACCGCGCTGGACGTGCTCGACCAGCTCGACCTGCCGGCCGGCGCGTCGCTGCTGGTGAACGGCATCGGCGGCGGGGTGGGCATCGCGCTGGCCCAGCTGGCGCGGCACCGGGGGCTGGAGGTGACCGGCACGGCGGGTCCCGCCAAGCGGGAGCTGGTGACGGCGACCGGCGCGACGTTCGTCGACTACACGGGCGGCGACGTGGTGGGCCGGCTCCGCGCGCTCGCCCCGTCGGGCTTCGCGGCGGTGGCCGACACCGTCGGCGGGGAGTCGCTGCGAGCGGTCGCCGCGCTGGCCGCGACGCCGGGCGCGGTCGTCTCCGTCGGGGACCCGGACGTGACCGGGCTGGGTGGCGAGATGGTGCGGCGGCGGCTGGACCGGGCGAACCTCGCGCGCGTCGCCGAGCTGATGGCCGCCGGTCACCTGGACCCGCACGTCACGGCGACCTACCCGCTCGCACGGGCGGACGAGGCGCTGGCACTCGTCGAGTCCGGTCACGCCTCCGGCAAGGTCGTGCTCGACCTGGGCCTCTGAGAAACGGTCAGGCGGCGCCGATGCGGCGCCGGTACCGCGTGTTGATCTCGACCGGCTCGTCGAGGGAGGACCTGGCCTCGACGAGCCGGTCGATGTCGGCGGTCAGCCGGTCGCGTTCCCGGACCATCGTGGTGAACGCGTCCACCGCGACCTCGGTGTCGCCGTCGTCGACGCAGGGCAGCAGCCGGGCGATCACCTTGCTGCTCAGCCCGGCCTCGAACAGCCGCCGGATCATCTCGACCCGCGCGAGCTCCGCCGACCCGTAGTGGCGCTGCCCGCCGGTCGACCGCGTGCTGTGCAGCAGCCCCTGCTGCTCGTAGTACCGCAGCGAGCGGGCGCTGACCCCGGTGTGGCGGGCCAGCTCGCCGATCTTCATGGTCGCGGGGGCGGAGGTCGTGGTCACGACTCCAGCGTACGGAAGATCGTGCCCGGGCCGAGTCGTCGCCGTGACCGCGGCACCGCAGGCTGACCTGATGCGAGCTGGGGTTCTCCTGCGCTGGGTGGCGCATCCGCTGACCGTGGCGGCGACCGCCGTCCTGCTGCTCAACGACCACGTGTTCAAGCAGGCGTGGCCGGGCTTCGTCACCGGCAAGCTCAGCGACGTCGCCGGGCTGGTGGTGGCCCCGGCGCTGCTGGGGTTGCTGCTCGGCGTGGTCCGCGGCGGCGCCGCGGTGGCGGTGCTGCTGACGGGCGCCGGCTTCACGTGGGTGAAGCTCACCGCCACCGGAGCGGACGTGGCGTCGGCGGCGTGGTCCGTCGTCAACGGACCGTCGGTCGTCCTCGCCGACCCGACCGACCTGGTCGCGCTGCCCGCTCTGGGCCTCGCCTGGTTCGCCTGGCGGCGGGCGGCGGCCGCCCCGACCCCGCCGGACCACCTCGTCCACCGGGCGCGCGTGGTGCTCGCGGTGCCGTTCGCGGTGCTGGCCGTCGCCGCGACCTCCGCGCCCGGCGACACGATCCCGTCGGTGGACGCCATCGACATCTCGGGTGACCAGGTGGTCATCGCGGCTTACCGGCAGTACTACAGCTCCGGATCCGGTACCGGTGAGTGGACGCTGCTGCCGGAGGAGCCGCCCGGGAATCTGCGCGAACAACGGCAGGCCGAAGCCTGCGCGCCCGACGACGCCACGCACTGCTACCGGGTGCACGGCGTCGGCGAACTCGACTTCCAGGGACCGCTGCCCCACGGCGGCCGGCTGCTCGGCGTCGACGAGACGACCGACGGTGGACGGACCTGGCGCACCGCTTGGGAGGTGCCCGCCGCCCGGTGGCCGTTCGTCGCCCGGCAGCACCGCTCCGCCGTCAGTTCGGGCCGGTTGTCCGAGGTGGCGAGCGTGGACATCGCGGTCCGCGCCGTCCCCGGTGGGCACGAGGTGTTCGTGGCCAACAGCGCCGAGGGCCTCACCGTGCGCGACGCCGGGGGCACGTGGCGGCAGCTGCCGTTCGTCGTCCCGGCGACCAACCTGAACATCCGTCCCGCTCCGCTCACCGGGTTCGGCCAGGTGATCGGGGGCGACGTGCTCGACGCCGCGCTGGTCGCGCTGGCCGCCCTGCTGCTCGGGATGTCGGTCGCGGTCCGGCGCACCCGGCTCGAGCACATCCTCGTCGTGGTGCTGCCGCTCGGCTTCCTCCTCCTGGCGGCCTTCCCGATCATCGGCGTGGCGGGGTTGGTCATCTCCGAGCTCACCAACTCGACCGCCTCGGGGCTGGTGCTCGCGCTGCCCCTGACCGGCGCCGGGTTCGGTCTCGCGATGGCTCAGCGAGCGGTGCCGCGGTCCCGTGCGGCGGTGGTCGGTGCCGTCGCCGTGCTGACCGGACTCGCGTACCTCGTGCCCTTCCTCGGCTGGACGCTGGGCGTGCCGGCCGCCCGCGAGCCCGCGGGACCGATCGGCCTGGCCCTCGCGGGGGTGTCCGCGGTCCTGGTCGTCGCGACCGGCTGGTGGGCCGGCCGCGAGCCGAGGGACTCAGCTCTGCGGTAGCGCGGACGCGCGCAGGGCGTCGGCCAGCCACACGAACGGGAACCGGTCGAGCGCGGTGCCGTTCACGGCGGTGACGAGCTCCATGTACCGGTCGTACGGGCTCTCCGGGTTCGGCGGCGTGGCCTCCCACTCGGCGCCGGCCAGCATGTGGTCGGCCGTCTGGAGGCGGAACTCCCGCAGGTCCGGGATCGCCGGTCCGTCCACTGTGGAGAGCAGGCCGCTCAGCCAGCCGATCCACCGGTCGGCGATCTCCCGCGCCCGCGGCGAGTCGGGTGGCACCTGCTCGCGGGCCGCGTCCATCGCCGCCTGGCCGATGGGCTCGGCCTCCGCAAACGCGTCCAGCATCGGCGACGACGACATCATCGGACCGGCCCCGGTGGTGCACACCTCGTGCAGCTCCCGGCGCACGGCTTGGCGGACCTCGCCGTCGCTGAGCAGCTCGGCCAGTGCGATCCACGCCTCCAGTTGGGCCGCGCTCGGGTGGTCGGGCAGCACCGGGCGCGCGGCCCGCCACCACTCGACCATGCGTTCCGGCGCGTCCCAGCCGGTGGTGACCTCGGTCCAGAACTCGTCGATCAGCCGGTCGCGCTCGTCGTCCGACATGCCCACCAGCCTGTGCATCAACGTGACCTGCTCGGCCGTCGAGTCCTGCCGCAGGATGACCGACAGCACCGCGCGGCGCGTGCGCAGCCGTGCCTCCTGCTGCGCCAGCAGGGCCATGTGCGTGGTCGCCAGCTCGCGCAACGTCGCCTCGCCGGCCAGCACCCGCTTGATCTCCTCCAGGCCCGCGTCGAGCTCGCGCAGCGTCCTGACCAGCTCCAGCCGGGCGATCGCGGACACGTCGTAGAGGCGGTGGCCCGCCCCGGTGGTCGCGGCGGGCGTGACGACACCGGCGTCCGCGTAGTACCGGACGGCACTCACGCTCAGGCCGGTCCGCCTGGCCACGTCTCCGATGCCGTACAGCTCGTCCCTGTCCATGAGGTCCACTATGGGATCTCAAGTGGGTTGAGATGCAAACGCCGCTGTGGAGGCCGAGGCGAGCGCCGTGTCGGCGATCCGTTTTCTCATGGTCACCTCCCTTTTGGCCGTCTCCCGATCACCGGACCCACCGAAATCCGTCGACACGACGGACTGCGGATTCACGGTGATGAACCGAACCGAAATCCAATCCGTTCACGAGTGTGACCGAGCCGGTTTTTTCTGCTCACGACGCAGATCTGTTCGACGTGCGACGACCTGCTCATTCGATTGATTCGAACACCGAAAATCGACGCGGACCGCGAATTCTCGCCGTTGACCTCGCGTCGAGAACGCTCCTAGCATCCCGTCCGAAACCCGCCGCGCTCCCGACCGGGAAACCTTTTCTCTCAACGTCGAGTGGAGTCTCCATGGGCATTTCGGAACAGCCCGCGCACCTGGCGCGACGACGCCGCGTCCGCGCCGGAGTGGCATCGGGCGGTGCCGTCGTCGCACTGGTCACCGTGCTCGCGGCGTGGCCCGGCCTCGCCGCGACCGCCAACGCCGCGGGCACCTACGTGCTCAAGAACGCCGGCAGCGGCCAGTGCCTCGACGCGGGCACGAGCCCGGCGGCCGGGACGCAGCTGCGGCAGCAGGCCTGTGCCGGGCAGGAGTGGGTGCTGACCGACGTCAGCGGCGGGGTCCGGATCACCGCGGGCGGCCTGTGCGTCGGCGTGCGGGACGCGTCGACCAGCGCGGGCAAGCCGGTCCAGTTGGAGACGTGCACCGGTGCGACGAGCCAGGTGTGGGCCCTGACGGCCAGCGGCGGGAACCACCGCCTCGTCAACGCCAACGGCGGCAAGTGCCTCAACGTCAAGGACAACGCCACGACCGCCGGGGCGTTGATCCAGACGAACTCGTGCGACAGCGCCGCCACCAAGCAGTGGACGCTCACCCCGCCCGGCGGCGGCCCGACCAGCACGACGACCACCACCACGACGACCACGACCACCACCGACCCGACGACCACCACCAGCACGCCGCCCGCGAACGCGCTGTACGTGTCACCGTCCGGCCGCGACGGTGCGAGCGGGACGATCTCCGACCCCACCACGCTGACCTCGGCCCTGCCGCGCGTGGCCGCGGGCGGCACGATCTTCCTGCGCGGCGGCACCTACAGCTTCGCGCAGACGGTGACCATCCCGCCCACCAACAACGGCACGGCGTCGGCCCGCAAGAAGCTCGCCGCCTACCAGGGCGAGAAGCCGGTGCTGAACTTCTCGGCGCAGTCCGAGGACCCGGCCAACCGGGGTCTCGCCGTGACCGGTTCCTACTGGCACGTCCAGGGCGTCATCGTCGAACGGGCCGGGGACAACGGCATCTTCGTCGGCGGCAGCCACAACATCTTCGAGCGCACGGTCACGCGGTTCAACCGCGACACCGGCCTGCAGCTCTCCCGCACGCTGTCCAGCACGCCGAAGGACCAGTGGCCGTCGTACAACCTGATCCTCGGCGCCGAGTCGCACGACAACGCGGACTCCGACGGCGAGGACGCCGACGGGTTCGCCGCCAAGCTCACCTCCGGGCCCGGCAACGTGTTCCGCTACTCCGTGGCGCACAACAACATCGACGACGGCTGGGACCTCTACACCAAGTCGGACACCGGTGCGATCGGCGCCGTCGCCATCGAGGACTCGCTGGCCTACGAGAACGGCACCCTGAGCAACGGCGGCCAGGCGGGCAACGGCGACCGCAACGGGTTCAAGCTCGGCGGCGAGGACATCGGCGTCAACCACACGATCACCCGCACGATCGCCTACGACAACGGCAAGCACGGCTTCACCTACAACCGCAACCCCGGCTCCATGACCGTGTCGAGCAACCTGAGCATCGACAACGGCGAGCGCAACTTCACCTTCGACGCGGGCAGCTCGGTGTTCCGCAGCAACACGTCCTGCCGCAGCGGCAGCGGGAGCAACGACAAGGTCGTCGGCAACTCCGACTCCTCCAACCAGTTCTGGTCCGGCTCCAACGGGTCCCGGTGCGCGAACCACACCGGAGCCCTCGGCTGGTCGTTCGCCTCCGACGGCAGGCTCGTCGTCACCCTCGGCGGGAAGACCGTCACCTTCTGACCACCGTCGCCACCCGGACAGGCCGGGTCGGTGCGTCAGCCGCGCCGGCCCGGCCTGCGGCACGAGTTGTCGAACCGGGCGTCGAACACGACGTCGAACGCCTATTCGACCGCCACGGCCATGCATAGTGTTAACGCTCACATCCCGGAGCCTTCCCCTGCACGAGGAGCCGGTCCATGCGTCATCCCCTGCCGCGCGCCGTTCGTCCGGCGCGCAGGCTCGCGCTGCTCATCGCCACCCTGGCCGTCCTGTCCTCCAGTCCGGTGGCCTCCGCCGCCGGACCGGTGCCGCACTACGTGATGACCGCGTTCACGAACAGCAGCGAGTCCAACATGCACGTCTACGACTCGGCGAACGCGACGACGTTCAGCCAGGTGCGGGCCAACGCCTACACGCCGCCGTCGGGACTGATCCGCGATCCCAGCGTGCTGCGGCACACCGACGGCTACTACTACATCGTCCACACCACGAACTGGACGGGCGACACGATCGGCTTCGCCCGCAGCGCGGACTACGTGAACTGGACGTTCCTGCGCACCGTCCGGGTCGGGCTGAACGGTGCCACCGGCAGCACGTGGGCACCGGAGTGGTTCCGGGACAGCGACGGCAGCGTGCACGTGGTCTTCTCGGCGTCCACCACCGGCACGGCGGGCCAGTTCCGCCCGTACCGGATCACCGCGACCAGCGCGGACCTGTCGACGTGGAGCAGCCCGGTCGCGCTCGGCATCCCGGCCAACTTCATCGACAGCTTCCTGGTCAAGGTCGGCGGCACCTACCACAACTTCCTCAAGAACGAGACCACGAAGTACATCGAGCACGCGACCGCCACGTCGTTGAGCGGCCCGTGGACGTTCGTCGGCACGGGTGACTGGGCGGGCTGGGGTGCCGGGCTCGAAGGACCCGCGCTCGTGCGGCTGCCGGACGGCCGCTGGCGGATCTACTTCGACCAGTACGGGCAGCGGCGCTACTTCTACGCCGACAGCGCGAACCTGAGCAGCTTCGGCGCGAAGACCGAACTGAGCGGCCTTTCCGGCACCGCGCGGCACTTCACCGTGCTGCGCGAGGACTCCGGCGACGGCACGGCGGTGCCGACGGGTGCCCGGTCACTGCGGTCGGTGAACCTCCCCGACCGCCACGTTCGCCACCGCGACAACCTCGGGTACGTCGAGCCGGTCGGCGATCTGCAGGCGCGCCGGGACGCGACGTTCACGGTCGTGCCCGGTCTGGCGAACGCGGCGTGCGTCTCGCTGCGGTCGGTGAACTTCCCGGACCGCTACCTGCGGCACTACGCCTTCCGCGTGCGGCTGGACACCGGCACCGGTGACGCGGCCTTCGCCCGCGACGCCACGTTCTGCGCCAGGGCCGGGCTCGCCGGCGGCATGTCGTTCGAGTCCTACTCCCACCCCGGCCGGTTCCTGCGTCACCAGAACCACGAGCTGCGGGTCGACTGGCGCACCTCCGACGCGGTGTTCGCGGGCGACGCCTCGTTCACCGTCACCGCGCCACTGGCCTGAAAGGACAGTCGATGAAGACAACGTTCCTGCGCCTGGCCCTGCTGGTGCTCGTCGTCGCGGCGGGGCTCCCCGTGCCGCAGGCCGCTGCGGCACCGGCGGTGCGCTACACCAACCCGATCGCCGAACGGCGGGCCGACCCGCACATCTTCAAGCACACCGACGGCTTCTACTACTTCACGGCGACGGTGCCCGAGTACGACCGGATCGTCCTGCGCCGCGCGACCACGATCCAGGGCCTCGCGTCCGCACCGGAGACGGTCATCTGGCGCAAGCACTCCAGCGGCGAGATGGCCGCGCACATCTGGGCACCGGAGATCCACTTCGTCAACGGCAGGTGGTACGTCTACTTCGCCGCGGGCCGCAGCGACGACATCTGGCGCATCCGGATGTACGTGCTGGAGAGCTCCAGCGCCAACCCGCTGAGCGGGACGTGGACCGAACGCGGCCGCATCACGACCCCTTGGGACACCTTCTCCCTGGACGCGTCCACGTTCGTGCACAACGGCACCCGCTACCTGACCTGGGCCCAGCAGGAACCCGGCATCGCCACGAATTCCAACGTCTACCTGGCCCGCATGGGCTCGACGCCGTGGACGATCACCGGCGCGGTGACGCGGCTGACCGTGCCGACGCTCGCCTGGGAGACCCGCGGGTACAAGGTGGCCGAGGGGCCGTCGGTGTTGCAGCGCAACGGGAGGATCTTCCTCACCTACTCCGCCAGCGCCACGGACGCGAACTACTGCCTCGGGCTGCTGACCGCGTCCGCGTCGGCGGACCTGCTGAACCCGGCGTCGTGGAGCAAGAGCCCCAGCCCCGTGTTCGCCACCAACGCCGCCACCGGCCAGTACGGGCCGGGCCACAACTCGTTCACGGTGTCGGAGGACGGCACCAGCGACGTGCTGGTCTACCACGACCGCAACTACCGCGACATCAGCGGCGACCCGCTCAACGACCCGAACCGCCGCACCCGCGTGCAGAAGGTCTACTACCGCGTCGACGGCACACCGGACTTCGGCGTCCCCGTCCCCGACGGCCCCACCCCGGTGCGGCTCCGGACTTACTCCTCGCCCGACCGCTTCGTCCGGCACTGGGAGTACCGCGCCCGCGTGGAGGCGGGCGTGTCGCCGCTGGCCGACTCGCAGTTCAAGGTCGTCACGGGCCTCGCGGGGTCCGGCGCGGTGTCGCTCGAGTCGACGAACTTCCCCGGCTACTTCCTGCGTCACCGCAACAACGAGCTGTGGGTCGAGCGCAACGACGGCAGCACGTTGTTCCGCAACGACGCCAGCTTCACGCAGCGGGCGGGGCTCGCGGCGAGCTCGGCGGTGTCGTTCGAGTCGGTCAACTTCCCCGGCCTCTACCTGCGGAACACCGGCGGCCTGCTGAACCTCCAGGCCGCCGGCGACGCGCAGGCACGCACCGACGCGACGTTCGTGCTGGAGTGAGCGGAGATGAGGACAGCAGCGTTGCTCTCCACGATCGTCCTGATCTTCCTGGCGACCGCACCGCCGGCCTCGGCCTATCCCCTGCCAGGCCGGGTCACCGGTGACGTGAGCGTGCACGACCCGACCGCGGTCAGGCGCGCCGACGGCAGTTACCTGGTGGCCCACACGGGCGCGAACATCGCGCTCAAGACCTCGACCGACCGGATCGCGTTCCGCAACGTGGGGTCGGCGTTCCCCGGCGGCGCGCCGTGGACCACCGCGTACACCAACGGCGACCGCACGCTCTGGGCACCGGATCTGTCCTATCGCGACGGACGGTACTGGCTGTACTACTCGGCCTCGACGTTCGGCTCGAACCGGTCGGCGATCTTCCTCGCCACCAGCCCGAGCGGTGATCCCGGCACCTGGACGCACCGCGGCCTGGTCGTCGAGTCGCGGACGTCCGACGACTTCAACGCCATCGACCCCGACCTCGTCGTGGACGAGCAGGGCCGCTGGTGGCTGAGCTTCGGCTCGTTCTGGTCCGGCATCAAGATGATCGCGCTCGTCCCGTCCACGGGGTTGCGGGCGGATTCGACGCTGCGCTCGATCGCGGGCCGCGGCGGCGGTCCGATCGAGGCGCCGACCATCGTCAAGCGCGGCGCCTACTACTACCAGTTCGTCTCGTTCGACTACTGCTGCCGGGGCGCGGCCAGCACGTACCGGGTGGTGGCGGGCCGTTCCACCAGCGTCACCGGCCCGTACGTCGCCCGCGACGGCACCGCCCTCACCTCGGGTGGCGGCACGGAGATCCTCGCGGGCCAGGGCAGCGTGCACGGGCCGGGGCACCAGGACGTGCTCGCCGACGTCGACGGCGACGTCCTCGTCTACCACTACTACACCGACAGCGGCGCGTCGCGGCTCGGCATCAACCTGCTGGCCTACGACTCGGCCGGCTGGCCGTTCCTGCGCTGAGGAGAAGACCGTGACCTCGATCAGCAAGCTGGCCGCCGCGGCCCTCCTGGTGGTGGGCGGCCTCGCCGTGCCCGCAGTGGCGCACGCCGCCGTGGTGGACACCAGCGCGTCCTACGCGTTGGTCAACCGCCACAGCGGCAAGGCGTTGGACGTCTACGACCTGTCCACCGCCGACGGCGCCCGGATCTCGCAGTACGCCCGCAACGACGGTGCCTGGCAGCAGTGGCAGTTCGTCGACTCCGGCGGCGGCTACTACCGGCTGAGGTCCCGGCACAGTGGGAAGGTCCTCGACTTCCCGTCGACCGCGGACCGGGCCGGGCTCGTGCAGACGACCGACGCCGGCCGCACCGGCCAGCAGTTCCGGCTCGCCGACTCCCCGGACGGGCACGTGCGGCTGATCAGCCGGGCGAGCGGCAAGGCGGTCGACGTCCTCGACTTCTCCACCGCCAACGCCGCCCAGCTGATCCAGTGGCCCGACACCGGTGGCACGAACCAGCAGTGGCAGCTGGTGAAGCTCGGCGCGCCCGGCAACTTCAAGAACCCGGTCAAGAGCAACGGTCCCGACCCGTGGCTGCAGTTCCACAACGGCTACTACTACCTCGCCACCACGACGTGGAACTCGACGATCACCATGCGACGCTCCCGCACGCTGGCGGGCCTGTCGAGCGCGGCGGACACCGTGGTGTTCAGCCTGTCCGGCCGTCCCAACGGGTGCTGCAACATGTGGGCACCGGAGTTCCACCTCCTCAACGGCCGCTGGTACCTCTACTACGTGGCCGGCCAGAACGTGCCGGACTACAACCCCACCCAACGGCTGCACGTGCTGGAGAGCGCGGGCTCCGACCCCATGGGGCCGTACTCGTTCAAGGCGGACCTGGGCAGCACGTGGGAGCTCGACCCGAGCATCCTGCAGCACAACGGGAAGCTGTACCTGATGGGCAGCGCGATGGACGGCACGCAGAGCCTGACGATCACGCCGCTGGCCAACCCGTACACGATCAGCGGCGCGCGGCGCACCATCTCGCAGCCCACCCTGGCGTGGGAGAGGCAGACCGCGCCGGTCAACGAGGGCGCGGAACCGTTGTACCGCAACGGGCGCACCATGATCGTGTACTCGGCGAGCGCCTGCTGGGGCCCGGACTACAAGCTCGGCCTGCTCACCCTCACCGGCACCGACCCGCTGAACCGGGCGCACTGGACCAAGTCCGCGAACCCGGTGTTCCAGCGCAGCGACGAGCACGGCGTGTTCGGGCCGGGGCACAACGGGTTCTTCAAGTCGCCCGACGGCACCGAGGACTGGATCGTCTACCACGGCAACACCAGCGCCTCGGCCGGGTGCGGCATGGAACGGTCCACCCGCGCCCAGAAGTTCACCTGGAACGCCGACGGCACACCGAACTTCGGCACGCCCGCACCGCAGGGCGTCCAGCTCACCGCGCCCTCCGGCGAGCCCGCCGCGTGAGACCACACCGCCGCCGCCCCAACGGAAGGAGAACCAGCATGTTCCCGACCAGGATCGGCGCGGCCCTCGCGGCGGTGACCGTGCTCGGCGGGCTCGCCCCCGCGACCGCGGCGCCGCAGGCGATGGCCTGCGGCGACCGCACGTACAACGCCGAGGCGGTGCTCAGCGGCAGCACGTGGACCTCGCGCAACGCCGGGCGGACCGTCTACACCGGCACCGACCTGCGGGCCGCGGTCCAGGCCGCGGTCGGCAGCCTCACGAGCGGGCGCACCTCGAAGCAGTGGGTCGTCGTGCGCGGCAGCGGTGCGATCAGCGCGGGCGCGCGGATCTCGTTGCCCAGCTACACGGGCATTGACGTCTGCGGCACGATCAACGTCACCGGCAGCGGCTCCGGCGACCAGGCCCCGATCTACTCCCGGGGCACCCGCGACGTCGAGGTGGGCCACCTCAGCGTCACCGGGCGCCCGCTGTACGGGATCTTCCTGCGCAACGTCGACAACGTCGTGCTCGGCCAGATCGACCTGCGCCTGTCCGGAGGGCTCGGCGTCCGGATCGACAACCGCGGCGACACCAGCGTGCGCAGCCGGAACATCCGGATCGACAACGTCTACGCGTCCGGTGCGAGCAGCCACGCCGTCGAGACCTACGGCGTGGACGGCCTCACGATCGGCACGGTGACCGCCCGCAACGTCGGCGAGTCCGGCCTGCTGCTCAACGACACGATCAACGCGACCGTCGGCACGGTCGACGCGGAGAACGCGGGCACCGGCACCGGGTACGCCGCGTTCCGCACCGCCAACCGCAACGGCCGCATCGGCTCGTCCTACCCCACGAACATCCGGGTCGGCACGGTCCGGGCGCGCGGTGGCGGCCGGGGCGTGTTCTGCGTGTCGGAGAGCGGCGGGCTGAGCATCGACCGGATCGACCTCGCGAACACCGGCAACAACGCCGTGCTGATCGAGAACTGCACCAACGTGGTCCTCGCGACGCAGAGCGGCACGGTGAGCGGCGGCGGCGAGATCCGGCTGGCCGCGCGCTCGGAGTTCCCGAACAACCGCGACATCACCGTGCAGAACCTGACGGTGACGAACTCGGCCGTCCGGGAGAGCCCCTGCGGGACGAACACGACTTTCCGCAACCTCACGCTGAACAACAGCTCGTCGAACGTCTGCGCCTGACGGGGTCAGCCGAGCGGGTCGTACTCGAACCAGTCGAACCGCACGGTGCCCGTCGCGGCGTAGAGGCCGATCACCCGCCCGGTGAACCCGCCGGCGACCTCGGTCGACAGGTACTTCCCGTCGAGCGAGGCGAGTTCGATGGTCTCGACGCAGAACGTCAGCACGTCCGGACCGGACCGGGAGTCCTGGGGCGGCCGCGGTCGCACCCGCACCTCCAGGACGACCGGCCCGTCCGGCACGGCCAGCGTCGCGACGACGGCGTGCAGCGGGCCGATCCGGGCGAGCACCCGCACCTGCCCGGCCGCGGCCTCGACCTCGTAGTGGTGGTCCTCGTCCAGCCGGACCACAAGGCCACCGCTGCCGTCCGCGGCGTCCACGAGAGTCCGGGCCGCGCACGACAGGTGCCGCTGGCGCCGGCCCGCGAACACGACGGCGGGATCGTCCATTCCGGACCCGCGGGCGCGCAACGTGAGCCAGCCCGGCGTTTCACCGGTGGCGCAGTGCTGCTCGGAACGGTCGCGCAGCGAGATCCACGACGGGTCGAGTCGCGGGGAGTCGAACTCGTCCCGTTCGACGCTCAGGGACTCGGCGCCGGGCACGATCTCCCCGACGACGGGCCAGCCGTCGACCCAGGTCACCGGCGCCAGGAACGTCTCGCGGCCGAGCACGTGCCAGCCGGGGGTGCCGCCACCCGGCCGCACGCCGAGGAACACCATCCACCAGGCGCCGTCCGGTGCCTGCACCAGATCGGCGTGACCGGTGTTCTGCACGGGATCGTCGGTGCCTCGGTGCGACAGGACCGGGTTGTCCGGGCAGGGCTCGAACGGGCCGGTGGGCGCGGCGGAACGGGCGATCGAGACGGCGTGACCGCGTTCGGTACCACCCTCGGCGATCAGCAGGTACCAAAAGTCACCGATCTGGTACAGGTGCGGCGCTTCCGGGGCCTTCGAACCGGGCGTGCCCGACCAGAGCCGGGTGGGAGGGCCGGACGCCTCCCCCGTCGCGGGGTCGACGCGGTACTGCGCCACCCCCGCCACCGTGCACCAGCAGTTCCCGTCGGAGTCCCAGGCGAGGTCCGGGTCGATGCCCTCGACACCGGGCAACGGGACCGGGTCGGACCACGGCCCCGCCGGGTCGGTCGCGGTGAGGACCACGTTTCCGCCGCCGTCGCTCACGTTCGTGACGACCAGCCAGAACCGGCCGTCGTGATGGCGCAGCGTCGGCGCGTAGATCCCGGCCGACGACGGCGTGGCCGCGCTCAGGGCCAGCTGCGACGGCCGGTCCAACGCATTGCCGATCTGCTTCCACCGCACCAGGTCCGTGCTGTGGAACACCGGAACGCCCGGGAAGTACTCGAAGCTGGAGCACACCAGGTAGTAGTCGTCGCCGACGCGGCACACGCTCGGGTCGGGGTGCATGCCCGCGATGACCGGGATCACCGCCGCCCTCCTTCTCGCAGCACGGCACATCCACCGGCGGGCAGTTCCGCCACGAGGCCTCCGGCGAGCAGGTCGTGCACCGGTCCCGGCAGCGGCACGGAGTCCGCGCGGTGGTTCAGCACGACGTGCCAGCGCCGGTCGCCTGCCTCGCGCGTGACGGCCTCGACACCGGACGGCAGGCCCGGCAGCACCCGCGCGACGTCGGACAGGTCCAGCAGTTCGGCGACGAGCGCGGTGTAGTCGACGCGGTCGAGGCGGGTGGAGAGGTACCAGGCGGTGCGCCTGCGGGTCAGCGCGGGCGATCCGGCCAGCGCGCCGCTGGTGTGGGAGACGACGGACTCGGCGCCCTGCAGTCGGATCCACTCGCTCCAGGCCGTGGCGTGCGAACCGTCGGACAGCGTGATCCGCTCCCCCGCCGGCAACGGCCGGTGCTCCTCGACGCGGATGCCCAGCGCCTCCCGCAGCGGTGCGGCCGGGTAGCCGCCGAGGTGGGCGTGCAGCCGGCGGTCGACGACCCCGCAGAAGTGCTGCACCAGCAACGTTCCCCCGTCCGCGGCGTACCGGGCGAGGTTCTCCGCGCCTTCGTCGGAGAGCAGGTACAGCGCTGGGGCGAGCACGAACCGGTAGCGGGTCAGGTCCGCCTCCGGGTGCGCGAAGTCGGCCACGACCCCGTTGTCCCACAACGCCCGGTGGGCCGCGCGCAGGGCCTGGTGGTAGCCGAGGTCGGGGGACGGCAGGCCGTCGGAGTCCAGCGCCCACCACGCCTCGGAGTCGTGCATTACGGCGACCTGGGCCGTGACGGTGGACCCGGCCAGCGGGGCGAGCCGGGCGACGGCCGCCCCGGTCTCCCGGACCTCGCGGAAGATCCGGCTGTCCGGACCGGTGTGCGGCACCATCGCCGAGTGCCACTGCTCGGCACCCGCCTTCGACTGGCGCCACTGGAAGAACAGCACCCCGTCCGCTCCGCGCGCGACGTGCCCGAGCGAGTGCCGCAGGATCTCGCCCGGTTCCTTCGGCAGCACGCGATCGCCCTGGTACGCGGTGTTCGTGGACTGCTCCATCAGCAGCCACGGCTGGCCGGCCGCGAACGAGCGGGCGCGGTCTGCGGCGAACGCGACGTCGGCGGCCGCGTCGAGGCCCGGCGCGTCCGGGTAGTGGTCGATCGCCACGACGTCCACCTCCCGGCCGAGCGCCCACAGGTCGACGTTCTGGTAGCCCGGCAGCATCAGGTTCGTCGTCACCGGGCGGTCGCTGTGCGCGCGGATCGCGTCGCGCTGCTCGCGGTAGGCGCCGACCACCTCGTCGGAGAAGAACCGGCGGAAGTCCAGCGACTGCCCGGGGTTGCGGTGCCACTGGGTGGCGCGCGGCGGCAGCACCTGGTCCCAGTCGCCGTAGCGCTGGCTCCAGAACGCCGTCCCCCACGACTCGTTCAGGGCGTCCAGCGAGCCGTACCGGGCCTGCAACCAGGTGCGGAACGCCGCAGCGGTGTGGTCGCACCAGCACACCGTCCCGTACTCGTTGTGGACGTGCCACAGCGCGAGTGCCGGGTGGTCGCCGTAACGTTCCGCGAGCGCCGTGGCCACGCGCAGCGCCGCCGACCGGTACGCGGGTGCGGTGAGGCAGTAGGTGTCGCGGCTGCCGTGCACCAGCCTGGTTCCGTCGGCGGTCACGGGCAGGGCGTCCGGGTGCGCGAGGGAGAACCACGGCGGCGGTGACGCCGTCGGGGTGGCCAGGTCGACGCGCACCCCGTTGGCGTGCAGGCGGTCCAGGTGCGCGTCGAGCCACGCGAAGTCGAACCGGCCCTCCTCCGGTTCGAGCAGCGCCCAGGAGAAGACGCCGACCGTGACGAGGGTGACGCCCGCCTCCCGCATCAGCTGGTCGTCCTCCTTCCACACCTCCTCGTCCCACTGCTCGGGGTTGTAGTCGCCGCCGAACTCGATCATCTGTCCTCCCGCACGGGCAGCAGGGCGCCGTCGCGCAGGAACAGCGGGACGCGCTCCAGAGGAGCGGCGACCACGACGGTCCGGCCGCCGTCGTGCTCCTGTCCCGTCCACGCATCGGTCCACCTCGCACCGGCGGGCAGGTACACCTCGCGTTCGCGGGCACCCGCCTCGGTGACGGGTGCGACCAGGAGGTCCGGCCCCAGCAGGAACGCGTCGTCGACCCGCCACGCCGCCGGGTCGTCCGGGAACTCGAGGAACACCGGCCGCATCGGCGGCAGTCCGGTCTCGGCGGTCGTGCGCATCTGCTCCATCACGTACGGGCGCAGGCGTTCCCGCAGCCGCAGGTGGGCGGCGAGGATCTCGTAGGCCTCCTCGCCGTAGGACCAGACCTCGTTGGGCAGCCCGGTCATCCCGGGTTCCAGGCCGTGCCCGGCGCCGCGGTTGCCGTGCAGGCGGAACAGCGGGCAGAAGGTGCCGTACTGGAACCAGCGGACCAGCACCTCGCGGTAGGCCGGGTCGGCGGGGTCACCGCCGTGGAAGCCGCCGATGTCCGTGGTCCACCAGGGGATGCCGGACAGCATCACGTTCAGGCCCGCCTTGATCTGGGCGCGCAGGGTGGCGAAGTCCGTGCCGATGTCGCCGGACCACAGCGCGGCGCCGTAGCGCTGGGCGCCCGCCCACGACGAGCGGTTGAGCGAGATGATCTCGGTCTCGCCGAGGGCCGCGAGTCCGTCGTGGACGGTGCGGGCGTTCTCGCGCGGGTACAGGTTGCCGACCTCCAGGCCGGGTCCCGCGTGGTAGCGCAGGTTGTACTGGTGGCCGGGCTTCAGCTCGGGTTCGCAGGCGTCCAGCCAGAACACCGTGACGCCGAGGTCGTGGTAGCCGCGCCGGAGCCGCTCCCAGAGGAACTCGCGGGCGTCCGGGTTGGTGGCGTCGTAGAAGGCGACCTGGGCGGAGTACGCGCCGAGTCCCTTGTCCGGCCAGTCCGCGTGCGCCACGGGCCCGAACTCGGTGCCGACGAACAGCCCCCGGTTCAGCATCGGGTGGTAGTTCTCGCTGGCCGGGCTCACCGACGGCCAGACCGACACCATCAGCTTGACGCCCATTTCGTCCAGCTCGCGGACCATCGCGGCCGGGTCGGGCCACTCGGCGGGGTCGAAGCGCCACTCGCCGAGGTGCGTCCAGTGGAAGAAGTCGCACACGATCACGGACAGCGGCAGGCCGCGCCGCCGGTACTCGCGGGCGACCTCCAGCAGCTCGTCCTGGGTGCGGTAGCGCAGCTTGCACTGCCAGAACCCGGACGCCCACTCCGGGAGCACGGGCGCATGCCCCGTCACGTCGGCGTAGCGGCGCAGCACGTCGGCCGGTCGTCCCGCGGTGACCCAGTAGTCGATCTGGCGGGCGCTGTCGGCGACCCAGCGGGTGCCGGTCTCGGCCAGCTCGACCCGGCCGATCGCGGGCGAGTTCCACAGCAGGCCGTAGCCGCGGTCGGAGATCAGCAGCGGGATGGTGACCTCGGCGTTGCGCTGCACGAGGTCGATGACGGCGCCCTTCTGGTCGAACAGGCCGTGCGTGTGCTGGCCGAGACCGTGCAGCCGCTCGCCGGGGTAGGCGCGGAAGCGCTGTTCGAGGCGGTGGTAGCCGTTGCCGGTCGCGGTGGCGAGACGCGGACCCGGCCACCAGAAGTGCGCGGGCTCCTCGGCGAGCAGCTCCGCGCCGTCCTCGGTGCGGCGGAACGTGAGCAGGCCCGCCGACGACGACAGGTCGGGTTGCAGCTCGCCCGCGGGCCGCCCGTCGATCCGCACGGTCAGCGCGCCCACGACCAGCGTCGCGTGGTCGTCGGCGATCTTGATCTCCACCTCGGCGGGCGGAGGTGCGTCGAGCAGGGCGCCGGGCAGGTCGTCGAGCAACGGGCCGCCGGGCGTGGCGCGGACGCGGACCGAGTCGGGGCCCCACGCCTCGACGCGCAGGGTTTCGCCCCTGGCCCGCCACTCGAGGGCGGTGCCGAGGTCGCGGAAGTACGGGGACATGCGGGAGCTCCTCGCGTCAGGGGGTGCGGACGGGCGCGGGTCCCGTGCTCTCGCGCACGGTCAGGACGGGGGTGAGCAGGACCCGGTCGTCGGCGGGACGGCCGCCGTCGCGCACCGCGGCGAGCCTGCTCATGAGCTGCTCCACGGCGACGCGGCCCAGTTCGTGAGCCGAGCCGGTGACCGCGGTGAGTCTCGGGGCGAACTGCTCGGCGAGCTGGTCCTGGCACAGCGCCAGCACCGAGACGTCCTCGGGCACGGTCCGCCCGCTGGTGCGCAGCAGGCTGAGCAACGGCCCGATCGCGCCCTCGTTCTGCACGACGAACGCCGTGGTGCCGGGACGGTCGGCGAGCACGCGGGCGAGCGTCCCGGCCGTGCTCTCGTACGTACCCTCGCAGGTGCGGTGCACGAACCGCAGCCCGCGCCCGGCGGCCCGGTCGCGGAACCCGGCGAGCGTGCGCTCGGCGTAGCCCGCGTGCCGGTGGTAGACGCCGGACCCGTAGCCGACGAACGCGACCTCGCGGTGCCCGAGGTCCGCGAGGTGGTCCGCGCACAACGCCCCGGCGGCGGCGAAGTCGTGGTCCACGCAGGACAGTCCTCGCACGTCGTCCGCGAGCCCGATGAGCGACGCCTGGGTGTCGCGCTCGCGCAGCACCGGGATGCGCGCGTCGTCGAGCTCGACGTCCATCAGCAGCAGGCCGTCCGCCAGGCCGCTCGCGGCGATCCGGCGGACCCCGTCCGCGCCCTCGTCGTTGGTGATCAGCAGGACGTCGTAGCCGTGCCGGCGGGCCGTGGTGGTCACCGCGATGGCGATCTCCATCATGACCGGCACGTAGACGTCCGACCGCAACGGCACCATCAGCGCGATGACGTGCGACCGCCGGGCCGCGAGCGACCGCGCGCCCGCGTGCGGGTGGTAGCCGAGCTCGCGCACCGAGGTCTGCACCCGGCGCCGGGTCTCCTCCGAGATCGCGCGCTTGCCGCTCAGGACGTAGCTCACCGTGCTGGACGACACGCCCGCGTGCCGCGCGACGTCGGCGATGGTCACCACGCGCTCAGCCCTTGATCGCGCCGGTCAGCACGCCCGTGCGGAAGTGCTTCTGCACGAACGGGTACACGACGAGCAACGGCACGAGCGTCAGCACCACCACGGCCATCTGCAGCGACAGCGGCGCGGTCTGGGAGAACTGGTCGCCGAAGCCGCCGTTGAGCGAGCCCGGCATCCCGTTGCCCCGGTTGACGTAGGTGAAGAGCACGTACTGCAACGGCCACTTCTCGCTCTCCGTCGGCATGTAGAGCATCACGTTGAAGAAGGAGTTCCAGTAGCCGACGCCGTAGAACAGCGCCATCACCGCCGTCACCGCGCGCGAGGTCGGCAGCACGATCGACCACAGGATCCGCCAGTCCCCCGCGCCGTCGATCCGCGCGGCCTCGATCAGGTCCGCCGACGTGCTCGCGTAGAACGCCCGCAGGATCAGGATGTTGAACACCGACACCGCGCTCGGCAGGATCAGCGCCCACCACTGCCCGTACCCGCCGAGGCCCACGACGACGAGGAACGTCGGGATCAGGCCGCCGTTGACGAACATCGTGACGATCAGCAGCCCCAGCAGGAACCGGTGGCCGGGCGAGCGCGACCGCGACAGCCCGTAGGCACACATCACCGACACGGCCATCGACACCGCCGTGCCGACCGCGGTGATGCCGAAGCTCACCAGCAGTGCGCTGCGGACCGTCGAGTCCGACAGCATCACCCGGTACGCCTCGAACGTCAGCTCGTCCGGCCAGAGCACGAGCCCGCCCGCGCGGTTGACCGAGCCCCGCGTCGACAGGCTCGTCAGCACGACGATCCACAACGGCACCAGCATCGCGAGCAGCACGCCGCCGAGGGTGACGCCCTTGGCGGCCTCGCCGGCGGCGGTGGGCGGTTCCTCCCAGGCCGGGCGCCCGTTCCTCCTCTTCGGACGGACCGGTCGTGGCGGGGCGGTGTCCTCCGCACGGCGGCGGGTCGCGGTCAGCGTCATCGGCGGTACAACCCGTCCTGTCCGAAGGCGTGCGCCATCCTGTTGGCTCCCCAGATCAGCAGCAGCGAGATCACGCTCTTGAACAGTCCCGCCGCCGCGCCGTAGCTGTAGTCGCCGGTCGCGATGCCGAAGTAGAACGAGAACGTGTCGAGCACGTCCGCCGTGTCGTGGCCGACCGCGTACCGCTGGATCAGGAACTGCTCGAACCCGACGGTCAGCGCGTTCCCCAGGCGCAGCACCAGCATCAGCACGATGACGCCGCGCAGACCGGGCAGCGTGATGTGCCAGAGCCGGCGCCACCGCCCGGCGCCGTCGGCCGCCGCGGCCTCGTAGAGGTCGGTGTTGATGGTGGCGAGCGCGGCGAGGAACACGATGATCCCCCAGCCCGCCTCCTTCCAGATCACCTGCGCGGTCACCAGCAGCGCGAAGGTGTCCGGGTTCGTCATGACGTCCCACGTGCCCAGGTCGTGCGAGCGCAGGAACTGGTTGAGCGCGCCCGCGCCGCCGAGCATCTGCTGGAAGATCGTGATCGCGAGCACCCACGAGAAGAAGTGCGGCAGGTACACGACGGACTGGATGAAGTTGCGGATCCGCTGCGACAGCACGGAGTTGAGCAGCAGGGCCAGCGCGATCGGGATCGGGAAGAACAGCACCAGCTGGACGAAGCTGAGGTAGAGCGTGTTGCGCAGCGCGCCCCAGAACAGCGGGTCGCCGAAGAGCCGTTCGAACTGGTACAGGCCCGCCCACGGGCTCTGCCACACCCCGGCCAGCGGGTCGTACTCCTGGAACGCCGTGACGAGACCGAACAGCGGCACGTAGTTGAACACCAGCAGCAGCACGACGGCGGGCAGCGTCATCAGCAGCAGCGACCGGTCCCGCCGCAGCCGTGCCCGAAAGGAGAGCCCCGGGCGGACGGTGGTCACTGCCCGGTGCCGAACTTCTGCAGCACGTTGTCGTTCATCCACGCGATGAGCCGGTCACCGCCGCCGCTGGTCTTCCAGGAGGCGACGACCTCCTTCACCTCGGCGACCGACTTCTTGCCGTGGTAGCAGTCCTTCACCGTGTCGTAGACGGACTGCGCGGCCTCGGCGGTGGCCTGGGCCTGCGGCATGCTGATGTTCATGCTCCAGAAGACCGGCTTGGCGAGGGCCTTGGCGTTGGCGGCCTGCCAGGCGGCGACGTCGCGCGTGACGGACTGCGCGGTCTGGTTGCTGATCACGTTGGCGGGCGCGGCGAGGAACGGGTAGGTCTGCGCCTGCACCTCCTTGCGGCCCGCGTCGGTGGGCGTCGGCACGCCGCCCGCCATGGTGAAGTGCGTGCCCTCGGTGCCGAAGTTGACCATCGTGTACTCGGCGGAGCCGAACGGCGCGGCCAGGTAGTTGGCGACGGCCAGCAGCTCCTCGATCTGCTCGGGCTTCAGGTTCGCGTTGAGGTAGCTGACCATCGTCGTCGCCGGACCCATGTCGACGCGCGGCGCGCCCTTGCCGTCGGCGGCGAAGAAGTCGAACGCGCCCCGGCGGTAGGCCGGGTTCGCGGCCTTGCCCGACTGGTCGTCGGCGAGGTTCCACGCGCCCGTGCCGCCTCCGGTGATCACGACCTTGCCGCCGTAGAACCGGGTGGAGCCGCCGGCGTTGTCCCCGGCCAGCGCGTCCGGGTGGACGTACCCGGCGGCGGCGAGCTTGCGGTGCCACTCGAGTCCGTCGAGGAACTCCTGCGTCTCGTACAGGTGGACGAGCTTGCCGTTGTCCACCTTCCACTTCAGCGGCGCGCCGAACGCCGTGTAGAAGTAGGTGTAGATGTCGTCGAACGCCCAGACGCCCGCTTTGGCGTCGGTGAGCTCCTTGCCGAGGTTCATCAGGTCGTCGGCGGACTTCACCTCGCCGGCACTGATCCCCTTGGCGTCCAGCAGGTCCCGGCGGTGGAACAGCGCGCCCGCGATCTGGAAGCCGGACGCGAACGACGGGATGCCATACAGCTTGTCGCCCCAGGCACCCGCGCGCCACGCCGCGGTCGGGATGGCCGCGAGGTTCGGGTACTTCTTGACGTTGTCGCCGGACAGGAACGGGGTCAGGTCCGCGAGCTGGGTGCCGGCGAGGCCGCCGGTGTTGAAGTTGGGGTTCCACCAGGCGGGCAGCTGGATCCAGTCCGGCAGCCTCTTCGCGGCGGTCATCGTCGGGACGATGGTGTTGTAGTTGTTGCCGTCCGCGGGCCGCATCTCGAGCTCGACGCCCAGCGCCTTGTTCATCGCCTGGTAGAACCCGTTGCCCGCCGGGGGGATCGTCCCCCACAGCGGTGTGACCGACGAATACCGGCCGCCTCTGCCCGGTGTGCCGGAGACGGTGGCGACGCGGTTCGCGGGGTAGCTGAGGAAACCGGGGTCCGTCAGGACGTCCGGACCGCCCGCCACCGACGGGATGTCCGGCCTGAACGACGAGTGCGGCACGTGGGCCGGCAGGACGGCCCGCAGCGCCTCCCCGGAGTTGACCCCCGCGCGCTGCGCGCCACCACCCCCGCAGGCCGACAGCAGCGGGCCCACCGCGGCGAGACCGGCGGCCGCGACGGCGGCGTTGAGGAAGTTCCTGCGGTTCAGCTCGATGTTCATGGCGGACCCGATCCTTCGTCGTCGAAGTGTCGAAGCGCTTAAACAGATGACGGCGAGGCTAGTGACGCAGGTCGCGTGAAACAAGGCCATTGACAGCAGAATCCCCTGCATGCCAACGTCGAAACGCTTCGCCAACCACGTGACTGCGTTAGCTAAGGGGTTGCCCCGTGGTGTCCGAGCCCGTGCCCGGCCCGCTGCCGTTCCGCGACCGGGCGCTCTCCCGGCGCGAGCGCGTCGACGACCTGCTCCACCGGCTGACACCCGAGGAGCGGATCGCGATGCTGCACCAGTACTCGCCGGCCGTGCCCCGGCTCGGCCTCGGCGCGTTCCGCACCGGCACGGAGGCGCTGCACGGCGTCGCCTGGCTCGGCACCGCCACCGTCTTCCCGCAGGCAGTCGGACTGGGCGCGACCTGGGACCCCGAGCTCGTGCGGCGCGTCGCCGAGGCCACGTCCGTCGAGCTGCGCGCGTTCCACCACCACCGCACCCCCGCGTCCGGCACGGGACCGCACAGCCTGCAGGCGTGGGCACCGGTGCTGAACCTGCTGCGCGACCCGCGCTGGGGCCGCAACGAGGAGGGCTACTCCGAGGACCCGGTGCTCACCGCCCGGCTCGGCACCGCGTTCTGCCGGGGGCTCGCGGGCGAGCACCCCCGGTTCCTGCGCACGGCCCCGGTGCTCAAGCACTTCCTGGCCTACAACAACGAGGACGACCGCTGCGTCACGTCGTCCGGCGTGCGCCCGCGGGTGCTGCACGAGTACGACCTGGCCGCGTTCCGGCCCGTGATCGCCTCGGGCTTCGCGACCGGCGTGATGGCCGCCTACAACCTCGTCAACGGCCGCCCGTGCCACGTCAGCCCGCTGCTCGGCGTGCTGCGCGGCTGGAGCGGGCGCGAGCTGTTCGTCGTGAGCGACGCCGAGGCGCCGTCCAACCTGGTCGACCCGGAGCACTACTTCGACGACCACGCCGAAGCGCACGCGGCCGCGCTGCGGGCGGGCATCGACAGCTTCACCGACCACGGCGAGGACAGCGCGACGCCCGTGGGCCGGTTGCGGAAAGCGCTCGAGCGCGGCCTGATCGACCAGGCCGACGTCGACCGCGCGGTGCGGCGGCAGCTCGAGCTCCGGTTCCGCCTGGGCGAGTTCGACCCGGAGCACGACCCGTACGCCGGCACCGGCCCGGACGTCGTCGACTGCCCGGCGCACCGCGCGCTGGCCCTGCGCGCCGCCACCGAGTCGGTCGTCCTGCTGCGCAACACCGGCCTGCTGCCGCTCACCGCCCCGCGGATCGCGGTGATCGGGCCGCTGGCGGACGTGGTGTTCGAGGACTGGTACAGCGGCACGCTCCCCTACCGGATGACCGTCGCGAGTGGACTCGAAGCGGTGCACGACGGGCCGGTGGTCGTGGCGGAGGGCGCGGACCGGGTGGCGCTGCGCTCGCGCACGAGCGGCGAACTGCTGGGCAAGACCGCGTTCGACGTCGTCGACTGGGGCGACGGCGTGCTGACGCTGCGGTCCGCGGAGACCGGCCGCTACCTGGGGCTCACGGACTCGACGCCGGTCGCGGACCGCGACGAGATCAAGAGCTGGGAGGTCCGCGAGACGTTCCGGCTGGTGCCCGCGGAGGACTCGGTGCTGTTGCAGAACGTGCACACCGGGCTCTACGCGGTCGTGGACCCGCTCGACGGACGCGTGACGGTCACCGCTGCGAGCCGGGACGACGCCGAGTGGTGGGAGAAGGAGGTCCTGCACGACGGCACGACACGGGCGATCGAGGCGGCGATGTCCGCGAACGTCGCCGTGGTCGTGCTCGGCAACCACCCGCTGATCCACGGCCGCGAGACCGAGGACCGCGTCGGCATCGCGTTGCCCGCCGCGCAGGAAGCGTTGCTGCGCAGGGTCCGCGAGGTCCGCGAGGACACCGTGCTGGTCGTGATGAGCAGCTACCCGTACGCCCTCGACTGGGCCGACGAGAACGTCCCCGCGATCCTGTGGACGTCGCACGGCGGGCAGGAGGTCGGCCGCGCCGTGGCCGCCGTGCTGCTCGGCCACGCCGAACCGGCGGGACGGCTGCCGCAGACGTGGTACCGGGGAGGCGACCCGCTGCCGGACCCGCTCGACTACGACGTGATCAAGGCGGGCTGGACCTACCAGTACCACCGGGCGGCACCGCTCTACCCGTTCGGCTTCGGCCTGTCCTACACCGAGTTCGCCTGGCGCGACCTGTTCCTGTCGTCCGGCACGATCACGCCGAACGCGGCGGTCGACGTCTCGGTGGCGCTCGACAACACCGGGCGGCGGACCGGCGCCGAGGTCGTCCAGCTCTACGTCCGCGCGCTCGACGCCCGCTACGAAGCGCCCCGGCTGCGACTCGCGGACTTCCGGAAGGTCTCGCTCGACCCCGGCGAGAGCCGCGTGCTCACGTTCCGCCTGGGCGCGGGCGACCTCGCGCACTGGGACGTGGGCACCGGGGCGTTCGTCGTCGATCCCGGGCGCTACGAGGTGCTCGTCGGCCGGTCCGCCGAGGACGTCCTGCTCACCGCCCCGCTGACGGTGGTCGGCCCGCCGCCGCACCCCCGTGCCGGGCTCGGACCGCTGGCCGCGACCGACTTCGACGACCACGACGGCGTCACGATCGTCGACGCCACCCGTGCCAGTGGGGACGCCGTCACCGCCACCGATCCCGCCACGCCCGCGACGGTGTGGTTCCGCGCCGTCGACCTCTGCGGCGCGGTGGCGGTCGAGCTGGAGGTGGCGGGGACGGCCGGACGCGTGCGGCTCCGGGCCGGCGGGGAGCTGCTCGCCGACCTGTCCTTCGCCGGGACCGGTGACCGGTACTCGTGGGTGCGCGAGTCCGTGCCGCTCGTGTCGCGAGTGGACGGTGTGCACGACGTGGAAGTGGTGCTGCACGGCGGTGTCCGGCTCGCCGCGGTGCGCTTCAGCGCCTGAAGGACGACCGCGGCGACAGCTTCGGCGGCAGCAGCGTCAGCGCGGGCGGCTGCCGCCCGTCCAGCTTGGCCATCACCAGCTCGACCGCGCGCCGCGCGAGCACGTCGACCGGCAGCTGGATCGACGTGAGCCGCAACCGCCCGGCGAGCTCGTCCGGGCAGATCGCCATCACGGTGACGTCGTCGGGCACCCTGCGGCCCTCGGCGCGCAGGCACTCGACCACCCGCCCGAGCACCGCCTCGTTCTGCACGACCAGGGCCGACACCTCCGGCAGCTCGGCCAGCAACGCGCCGACGCCGGCGTCCGCCGCCCCACCGCCGGCCTCGGTGGGCAGCGCGGTGGAGGTGAGACCCCGGCGCACGGCCGCGGCGCGGAACCCCGCGAGGGTCCGGCGGGCGAACCCGGTGTTGCGCGCGTAGACGACGCTCGGCGCGCCGAGGAAGCCGATGGTGTGGTGGCCGAGGTCGGCGAGGTGGTCGACGCAGCGCGCGCCGGCCGCCTCGAAGTCGAGGTCGATGCAGGTCAGCCCGGTCACCGCGGCCGGGTGGCCGATCAGGACGGCGGGTCGCCCCATCTCGCGCAGCACCGGGACCCGTTCGTCGTCGAGCTCCACGTCCATCACGAGGAAGGCGTCGGCCCGGCCGCCGTTCGCGAGCCCGCGCAGCCCGGCCGCGCCGCCGTCGGCGGTCACGAGCCGCACGTCCATGCCGTGCTCGCGGGCGGCGGTGACCACGGCGGTGACGAACCGCATGACCACCGGCAGGTGCACGCCCTCGCGCAGGGGCAGCACCAGCGCCAGCACGTTCGTCCGGCTGTGCGCGGACGTGACGCACGGGCGGTAGCCGAGGAGCTCCATGCTCTGCCGGACGCGGACGCGGGTGCCGGCGGAGACCGCGCGCTTGCCCGTCAGCACGTACGACACGGTGCTGGGAGCGACCCCCGCGTGCTTCGCCACGTCCAGGATGGTGACCACGCGACCCCTCCGGCCCGGCGGCGAATCGAAACGCTTCGATTGGTCATCCGAATCTGACACAGCGGAAACACGCACGTCAAGGACGCGCCGCGCGTTCGACGCGTTCGACCGCGACCCGCCGCGCCGCGTTCGACGGGCACCCGGCACTACGATGATCGCCACCAGCGACCGGAGGACGGGCATGATCACTATCAAGGAGGTCGCCCGTCACGCCGGCGTGTCGATGAGCACCGTCTCCTACGTCCTGAGCGGCAAGCGCACGATCTCCGAGGAGACCCGGCGCCGCGTGGAGCGGAGCATCGCCGCCCTCGGGTACCACCCGAACGCCGGCGCGCGGGCGCTCGCGTCGAGCCGGTCGCAGGTGCTCGGGCTGATCGTGCCGCTGCACACCGACCAGAACGTGCCGGTCGTGATGCAGTTCGTCTCGTCCATCGTGGGCGCGGCCCGCGACCGGGACTACGACGTGCTGCTGCTGACCGACGAGGCCGGTCCGGGCGAGGCGCACCGGGTCGTCGCGAGATCGATGGCGGACGCGATCGTCGTGATGGACGTGGAGAGCGCCGACCCGCGCCTCGCCGGACTGCGCGACCTCGACGCGCCCGTCGTCCTGCTCGGGCTGCCCGACGACCACGAGGGCCTGAGCTGCGTCGACCTCGACTTCACCGCGGCGGGCAGGCGGATGGCGGGCCACCTCGCCGACCTGGGGCACCGGTCCGTCGCGCTGATCGGCTCCCCGCCGGCCGTGTACGAGCGCGGCACCAGCTACGCGGAGCGGCTGCTGGCCGGCTTCCGGGCCGAGACCGCGCGACGGGGGACCTCGGCCACCACCCACGCGTGCGCGCCCGGCTACGACGCGGTCTCCGCCTGCCTGGACGCCGTGCTGGAGGCCGGTGACGTCACCGGCCTCGTCGTGCACAACGAGGCCGTGCTCGGCCCGCTGCTGCTGGAGCTGCGGCGGCGCGGGCTCGACGTGCCGTCCGACCTGTCGGTGATCGCGCTGTGCCCGGACGACGTGGCGGCGGCGCTGCCGTTCCCGCTCACCTCGATCTCCGTGCCCGCGCGGGAGCTGGGCGCGATCGCGGTCGAGATGGTGCTGGCCCGCATCGCCGGGGATCTCCCGCCGGAGGTGCGCCTGCTCCAGCCGCGGCTCACCGACCGGGCCAGCACCGCCCCGCCTCAGAAGCCGTAGCGGCTCTTGAGGTGGCGCCACCAGTCGCGGAACATCCACTTGTCGAACTCGGTGATCACGCTGGCGCTGCCCGCCTTCATCAGGAAGCCGCCGACCCCGCTGGGCGTCCAGTCGTAGAAGTCGTCGAGGCCGAACGTGTGCCCGATCTCGTGCAGCAGGATGTGCACGTCGGACGAGTTCAGGTTGCCCATGAAGTACTCGCTGCCGATCCGCTGGCCCCAGTCGCCGCCCGCGCCGCCGCCCATGCCCGCCGTCAGCCAGAGCGACTGGTCGTAGTGCCGGGCCACACCACCGGGGCAGCGCGGGTAGGTGCCGTTGCGGTTGAAGAACCTCCCGCAGCCCTCGGAGCACTGCGGCGCGTTCTCGCGGATGTCGCCGACGTAGATGTCGACGGAGTTGTCCGTCCACTGGAGCTGGTTGCGGTCGCGCACCGCCCAGCCGACCACCTTGATCGGCACGGACGCGTACGGGAAGCCGTTGTGCCCCGCCATCACGCCCATCCACTTCCCGTACTGGCGCGCGAGTTGGGCGTGCACCGCGTCGCGCTGCTGCGCGGTCACCGGCTGCGGCGAGTCCCAGCGCACGCAGAAGTTCAGGTAGCCGCCGTTCGCGAACACCTGGTCCCAGCCGTAGTTGCGGAACCCGTACAGGTCGCCGTACGTGCTCTCCACGTGTTGCCACACCTGGTTGAGCGGGGTCACGAGGTTCGCGGGCGGGTTCCACGTGTCCGCTCTCGCCGGAGCCGCCGCGCCCGCCGCCATCACCGCCGCGAAGACGGTGCTCACGAATCCTTTCCAGAACCGGGTCATGCCGGCCTCCTCTGAGCTGCTGGACGTCAGGTCGTGCCGAGGCGGAAGTCGGCGACGCGGATCGGCGAGGGCGTGGTGCCGCTCGAGGTCTGCTGGTACTGCACCGAAAGAACCCCGTCGGCGGCGACGCGGGAGGTGTCCACGTTGACCTCCCCGAAGGCGCGCAGCGACGGGCGGTCGAACACCGTGGTCCAGTCGGTCCAGCCGGACGCCCTGCTCGCGGTCACGATCTTCCCGCGCGGCATGACGAGGTAGACGTTGTCGGCGCGGTCGAGCACGATCTTCGTGCGCTGCGTGTGGCCCGGCGGCACCGGAACCTCCACTTTGGACCAGCTGCCGTCCGCCTTCCGGAAGACGTGGAACGTGCGGCCGTACTGGGCTCGTTGCTGGGCGTAGTTCGAGACGCACTGGGTGAACCGGCCGGGCACGTAGCTGATCACCACGTGCGGGCGGCCGCCCGAGTCCACCGCCTGGCTCTCCTGGTTCATCAGGCCGTGGTTCGGGTCGAGCGGGTCGACCACCAGTCCGGGCGAGGTGACGGAGACTGGCGTGCCCCCGGTCGTGCCGACGACGGTTCCCGCGCCGTTGCGCCAGGTGCGGCCGCGGTCGTCGCTGTGGACGTAGCCGGTGTCGTGGTTGGTGAGGCCGCCCGCGTGGCACAGCACTCCGGGGTTGCCCTCGCGCCAGGTGAACGCGGCGTGCAACCGTCCACTTCGGTCGTACGTCAGGCCGTGCAGGTACAGGTTGCGGGTGGTGGAGACGACACCGTTCGGTCCGGTGTAGGACCCGGTCGCGGACGTCCACGCCCCCAGCCGGCGCCACGTGCCGCCGGAGTACTCGGCCAGTTCGGTGACGCCGTTGCCGGAACCTCCGGTGCGGTAGCTGAACTGCAGCCTGCCCTCCGGTGTCACCACGAACCGCGGGTAGGTCATCGCGCCCAGCTCGACGCCGCCGAGCGTCCGCCGCACGTCACCGAACGACGCGGCCGTCCACGGCTCGGCGCCGATCGCGAGGCCGGGCTTGGAACGCAGGTAGAACAGGCGTGTGTTGTGCGTGTCCAGCGCGACGTGGATCGTGTTGTCCTGCAGGGAGATCCCGAGCGAGATCACGTTGTGCGAGTCGTCTGCGGTGAGCCGGTGCGGCAGGACCACCGCTTCCCAGCGCGTACCGCCGGTGGCCCGCCGGGCGATCACCGCGTTGCGGCTCGCGGTGTACCAGGTGGCGTACTGGCGGCCCTGGTAGGTCAGGACCGCGTCCTGCTGGAACGAGTTGTTGTTCACCACGCCGTCGTAGGAGACGAAGTAGAGCGCCGACGCGTCGAGCAGCGTGTCCGCGACGAGGGTCACGCCGGGGGCCGCGTGCGCGGGGGCCGGTGCGAGCAGGCCCGACACGACCGCGATCGCGCTCAGGAGGTGGAGCAGGGTCCTGACCATGCCTTCGGAGCGTGCTGTCGAACAAAGGCGAACGCAAGGAGCGAACGCCTTCGACAGCGCCCAATCGAGATGCTTCACGCCCGTTTTCGATCGCTTTGGAGCAAATGACGGGCGGCATTCTGTGACGAGGTTCAAAGGGGGTGTGCGGTGATCGACCGCCGGGCATGCCTGCGACGAGAGAGCCACTGCCGACGTGCAAAGGAGTCCAGTGTGCGCACCTTCTCACTGATCGCCGCGGTCTCGGCCGCCGCCCTGCTCGGCGGATGTGCCGGCCAGAGCGGCAGTCCCGCACCGTCCCCCACGACCTCGCCCGCTCCGAGCGCGGCCGACCCCGGTTCCGCCGCGGCGCAACCGACCCAGCAGGCCGCGGCCGGCGGGCCGAGCGCGTGCAGGTCGGCCGATCTCGGTCTCGCGCTCACCGCGGACGAGGGCGGCGGGGGCATGAACAAGATGCAGTACAAGCTCGCGTTCACGAACAAGGGCGCTGCTCCCTGCACGCTGCAGGGATTTCCCGGGGTGTCCTTCGTGACCGGTGACAACGGCACGCAGGTCGGTGCCCCGGCGACCAGGAAGGACGAAGCCGCGCCGGCCGCCGTGACGCTGCAACCGGGTGTGGGCGCGGTCAGCGACGTGACGATCACCAACGTCGGCGTCTACGACCCGGCCGAGTGCGGGCCGGCGGACGTGCGGGGTCTGCGGATCTACCCGCCCGGCGAGACCGCCGCGATGTTCCTCCCCACCGAGCAGAAGGCGTGCTCGGCCGCGGACAAGTCCACCGCGTCCGTGGGTCCGGTCCACTCCTGACCCGAGCTCAGCGCACGGCCAGTCCGGCGATCAGAAGGGTGATCAGGCCGTCGGCCTCGGCTCGCCAGTTCGGGCGGTCGTGCGCCGCGCCGATCCCGTGCAGCGCCATCATGACGGCGCCACCGTCCACATCTCGACGGATGGCGCCGTCCTCCGTCGCGGTGTCCACCATCTCCAGGACGGCGCGCTCCAGTTCCTGACTGCCCTCGGCCAGCGTGCTCGCGCGCGTGGCCATCAGCGCGGCGAGCGTCTGGGCGAGACCGCGGTGGACGTCGAGGTAGTCGACCATGTCGCGCAGGAACGAGGCCAGCGCCTCCGCGGCGGGCAGCGTGTCCCGCAGTTCCCGGGCGCGGGCCAGCAGGGCGACGACCTCGCCGTGGAACACCGCCTCGGCCAACGCCTCGCGCGTCGGGAAGTGGCGGTACAGCGTCCCGACGCCCACGCCGGCCAGGCCCGCGAAGTCGTCGAACCGCAGGTCGGAGAACGTGCCCTCGGCGAACCTCTCGCGGGCGCAGGCCACGATCGCCTCCCGCTTGCGCCGGGCGTCCGCCCGCAGCGGCTTGGCCGCGTCCATCCAGCACCTCCGTTGACAAGTGGAGATTGTCTCCATATCGTCGAAGTGGAGACAATCTCCGGTTGAACCCTACCCCACGAGGTGCGGCGTGAAGATCCTCCTGTTCGGGCGCGGCGTGATCGCGACCCTGTACGGCTGGGCCCTGGAGCAGGCCGGGCACGAGGTCGAGTTCTACGTCCGGCCCGGCCGTGCGGCGGCGTACGGGGACGTGGTGGAGCTCGACGTGGTCGACGCGCGGCGGCGGGTGTGGGGGCGGCGGGTCGAGCAGCGGTGGCCGGTGCGCCTGCGCGAGGACCTGCCCGCCGACCACGACTTCGACCTGGTCCTGGTGAGCGTGTCGCACCACCGCGTCGCGGAGGCCGCGGCCTTCCTGGCGCCGCGGCTCGGCGACGCGACGGTGCTGGTGTTCGGCAACGTCTGGGCCGATCCGGCCGCGGCGGTGGCACCACTGCCCCTCGACCGGGTCGCGTGGGGGTTCCCGCAGGCCGGCGGCGGCTTCGGCGCGAACGGCGTGCTCCGGGGCGTGATCATGCCGTCGGCCGTCTTCGGGACGCTGGAACGGCCTCCGACCGAACGGGAACGGGCGGTGCGCGAGCTGTTCCGCCGGGCCGGGCTGCGGGTGCGCGAGCGGTCGGACTTCCGCGCCTGGCTGTGGATCCACGTCGTGTCCGACGCCGGGCTGTACTCGCAGGCGCTTCCGGCGGGCTCCATCGCCGCGTTGATCGGGAGGGCGCCCGCGCTGCGGGAGGCCCTGCTGGCCGGGCGGGAGTTGTTGCCACTGCTCGAAGCGCGCGGGCTGGACCTGCGGCGGCACCGCGGTTCCACGCGGCACCTGCGCCTGCCCGCCCGGCCGGTGGCCTCCGTGATGACCTGGCTGATCGCCCACTTCGCCCCGGCGAGGGCGTCCTTCGCGGCGCACGACGATCCGGGCGCCACCGAGCCCCGGGAGCTCTGCCGCGACGTCCTCGCCGAGGCGCGGCGGCTCGGTGTGCCCGCGCCGCGGCTGGAGGCGGCGGAACCCCACTTCGCCGCTGTGCTCTAGAGACCGAGGCGCTGCTGTTCGGCCAGCACGACCCGCTGTTCCACCGACACCGCGGAGTCCAGCGCGCTCGCGTGCGAGTGCTTCGTGTCGCTCTCCCGCGCGTAGTGGTCGAACAGCAGGGTCTTGTGGTCGCGGATCTCCCGCACCCGCGCGTCCACGCTGTCCTTGACCAGCAACCGGTGCACGTGGACCTTGCGGACCTGCCCCATCCGGTGGCAGCGGGCGATCGCCTGGTCCTCGGTGCTCGGCTTCCACTGCGGCTCGGCGATGATCACCACGGACGCGGCCTGGATGTTGAGCCCCACCCCGCCCGCCTCGATCTGGGCCACCAGCACCGCGTGCCCCTCGCGGGCCGTGAACTCGTCGACCAGTTGCTGACGGCCCTGCGCCGAGGTCGCGCCGGTCAGCGGGCCGAAGACGTCGACGTGCTGCGCCACCGCGTCCAGCACGTCGTGGAAGTACGAGAACACCACGACCTTCCAGCCGTTGTCCCGCGACTCCTCGACGATCTCCAGCAACCGCTCCAGCTTCGCCGAGCCGCGCGGTGTGCCGGGCGTGTAGGCGGCGCGGCGCATCGCCATCAGGTTCCCCTGACGCACCGCGTCGAGGTAGGCGCCCCGGTCCTGCCGGCCGAACTCGACCCAGTCCTCGACCTCCAGCAGTTCCGGCAGCTCCCCCAGCACGTCCTCCTGGTTGCGCCGCAGGTACACCGGCGCGACGACGCGGCGGAAGGCCTTGGCCCCCACCACGGCGTCGATCGAGCCGGTGCGGGCCGCGACGCCGGGCTGGAGGTAGGCGACGAGGTTGCGGAACTCCTCGACGCGGTTCTCCATCGGCGTGCCGGTGAGCAGCACCGCCCGTTCCGCGCGTTGTACGACCGCGTCGACCGCTCGAGACCGTTGCGTGTCGGGGTTCTTGACGTAGTGCGCCTCGTCGACCACGACCATCGTCGGCCGGAACTTCTTCGGCAGCACCAGTTTCGGCAACGTGCCGAACGTCGTGACGCCGACACCGCCCTGCGCCAGCCACTTCCCGAGCGCGGCGTCACGCCCCGCGCCGTGCACCCGGTGCGGCACCAGGTCGCTGTGCCGGCCGATCTCGGTGACCCAGTTGACGACGACGCTCGCCGGGCACACCACCAGGAACCCGCGCCGTCCCCCGGCGGCGAGGCTCGCCATCGCCGCGATGGCCTCGATCGTCTTGCCCAGTCCCATCTCGTCGCCGATGATCACGCGCTTGCGGGCCAGCGCGAACTTCGCCCCGAACACCTGGTACCCGCGCAGCGACACCTTCAGCAGGCTGGTGTCGAGCGGGGTCGCGTCGACCTCGTGCTCGATCTCGGTGGGGACGAAGCCCTTGGCGGCACTGCGATCCGGCGTCGGACCTTCACCGGCGAGATCGGCGAGCAAAGTGTTGTACGCGGCCGCGTCGAGCTCGTAGTCACGCCACAGCGAGCGGTGGTCCAGGTCCGGCACGCGCAGCTGAGCCCCGACCGCGCGCAACGCCGCCACGTCACGACTGGCCAGCAACGTCTCGAGCCGGCCGAGCGAGTCGAGGGCGGCCTGCCGCTTCTTGCGCGACGAGAAGAACATCCGCAGCCGGCTCCACGCGCGGGACGCGGCCCGCACGTCGGCGTCGACCCTGCCCAGCACGTCCCCGAGCGCCCCGCTCAGCGGGCCGACGAGCTGGTTCGCCCGGCGCAGCTTGGACAGCAGCTGCAGCAGCTCGGTCTGGGCACCGCCGGCCCGGTCGGGGTTCAGCCGGACGGTCGTGTCGCGCGTGACGCCCTCGACGACGGCGCGGACGACCCGTGCGATCTGCTCGGCGGACTGCCTGCCGACCCCGGCCACCCCGTCGAGCTGCTCCGGGCGTGCGCGGGCGACGTCGGCGACGGTCCGGTACCCGGCGTCCTTGAGCGTGCTGAGCCGCAGGTTCGGTTGCGTGTCCCGGAGTTTCTCCACCGGCATGGCCTGGAGCTTCTCGGCCACCAGCGCGTCGCGGACGGCCTCGTACCGCGCGGCGGCGAGCGCCAGCAGCCGGTCCGGTTCCGCGCGCACCCCGGCGACCTCCGCGCGGAACGCCTCCGCGGCGGCCAGCACCGCACGAGCCTGCCTACCGACCTTCGACGCGTCGCCCACCCGGTGTCCTCCCCCTCAGGCGGTCAGAGGGTACCGACCGGAGATCGGTGCCAAACTGGCGCGATGGCCGAGCCGGAGCACACGCCCGACGGGCACTTCGTCGTGATCGACGGGCGACGCTGGCGCGCCACCGACCCGGAGATCCCCTCCGAGCCCGCGGCACGGCTGCGCCGCCTGCTGATGGCGGCACGCCGGGACGTCGGCGCCGCCCGTCGTGCCGACGACGCCGACGCCGAGCGCGATGCCCGCTCCCGGGTCCACCTCGCCAAGGTCGCCCTCGGCGAGCGCGGCACCCCGTGGTGGGAGCAGACACCGGCCGAGCGGCGCCGGCGGTGGCACGACGGTCTGGACGCGCTGGAGCGGCGCGACGCCTGACCGGGTCAGCAGGTGACGGTGACCTTCGCGTTCGCCGCGAACGACACGTGCACGTGGTCCATGTGGTTGGCCGTGGGGCTGCCCCGGTCCTCCATCACCGACCAGCCGCTGCCGTCGTTGTAGCGCTGGCGCCAGATCACGTAGGTGACCCCGAACGCCTTTCGGTTGGCCAGCACGTACTCGGCCAGCGGGTTGCCGGTGGCGGTGTCGACCATGAAGTCGAGCGCCAGGCCGGTCGGGTGGTCGCCCGAGCCGCCGCGGCCGGCCGCGCCGCCGATGTCCTCGACGCCGAACTTGCCGGCGATGTGGTGGCCCACCTGCGCGACGTGCGGCTTGACGCCGTCCAGCGCGGTCGGGCACGGCGGCGGAGGGGGAGGCGGGGGTGGCGTGGTGGTCTGGGGCGTCGTCGTGGTCACCGGGGGCGCGGTGGTGGTCGTCGGGAGAGGAGAGGACGACGGTGCGCTCGTGGAGGCGGTGACGGACTCCTGGCTGACCGAGGTCGTGGGCGCGGCCAGGTTCGCGGCGGCGCCGGTGGGGTCGACCTGCTGGTCGGTGGCGCGGACCACCCAGAACGTCGCGACCAGGCCCACCGTGAGGGTGGAGGCGACCGCGATGGGCAGCTTCTTGCTGGGTTTCTCTTGCGTTCTATGTCGGCCCGGCATTCGGGAACACCTTGCGTCGGGGACAGGGGCATGCTCACACGGCGGGCCATATTACGAAATGAGCACGAGGACGTCACAGGCGGGTGTTCATGGTCACATCTCTGCTGGTGAGCGCTCTGCTACCCACCGTGACAACCCGCCGTCGTCCGAGGTCAGCAGCCTTCACTCCCACGGGTTGCTGCCGGAGACGGTGACGGGCGTCGCGTCGCTCACGGCGTGGGCGGTGGTGGCGGCGAGGGTGGTCAGGGCCGCGACGGCGAAGGCGACGGCGACGATCTTGGCGATGGCGGTGCGGATCATTTGGGGGCTCCTCGTTTTCGTTTGTTCCGGCGACGAGACAAACGTTATGAGGCCCGCTAATCCCGGCACTATCGCGCGGTTTATCCCGGCGCTATCACGATGGCGATAGCACGTTAGAACATGCCCTGAACTGCAGATATGCGGGATAGCGGCGCTGTTTTGCGGCGGGATATACGCGGGGATGGCCGCGTGATAGCGGGGGTGCTGACGATTGGTGGGACAAAATCGCCGCGTGAAAAGAGGATGCCGAGATGGCCACTCCGCCCGCCTTGGACCCCGGACTCCCGCCCTTCGCCCAGCTGCTGCGCCGGCACCGCAGCCGCGTCGGCCTGACGCAGCGGGAGCTCGCCGACCTGTCGACGGTGAGCGTGCGGGCCATCCGGGACCTGGAACAGGGGCGGGCGCTGCGGCCGCGGCCGGACACCGTGCGGCTGATCGCCGAGGGGTTGCGCCTGGGCAGCCGTGCGCGACACGACCTGGAGGTGGCAGCGGACCCGGACCGGCGCGCCGAGGTCGACTCGGCGGCCGCCGTACCGCCCACCGCCCTGACCGCGCAGGTGGGTCGTGACCTCGAGACCGGCTCGCTGGCCGCGGAACTGACCGGCGGGTGCCGTCTCGCGACCGTCGTGGGCCTGCCCGGCGTGGGCAAGACGCGGTTCGCGGCGGCCGTGGCCGGCGTGGTGCACGCCCGGATGCCCGTGCTGTGGGCCGGCCCGGACAGCACACCGTTGCGCGACCCGAGGCTCGCCGGCCTGGTGACGGCGTGGTCCGACGCCGTGCGGACGGGCGGGAGGGCCAGCGACGACCTCGCCGAGGTGATCGGCGCCCGTGCCGCGCTGGTCGTGCTCGACGGTGTGGATGGACCGCTCTGCGCGGACGCCGTGCTGCGCCTGCTGGCCGACTGCCCCGGCGTGCGGGTGCTGATCACCGCGCCCGCGCCGTGCGGCCTCGCCGGCGAACGGGTCTTCCTGCTCTCGGGCCTGGACCCCGCGGACGCGGCCCGCCTCCTGCTCGCCGACCACCCCGGCGAGGCGGACCCGGCCGAGGTGGACGGCCTGTGCCGCGCCCTCGACGGCGTGCCCGCCGCACTGGCCGCCGTCGGCTCGTGGCTGTCGGTCTACCCGCTGCCCGACCTGGTCGCGACCGACCCGGCCTGCCTGCTCGACGACACCCTGCTGCGCGCTTTGGCCGGTGCGGCCGCGCCGTACCGGCGGGTCTTGGAGAACCTGCCGTTGCGTTTCGGGCCGTCGGCTGAGACCGGGCGCCTGCTGCGTGATCTTCTGCAGCGGGGGCTGGTGCGGCCGGTGGAGACGGAGACCGGGCGCAGCTTCACGGTGTCCCCGCTGATCCGCTCGGTGCTGGCGGCCGCGCCGCCGACGCCGTGAGCCGGGGGGCCTGCTGGACCGGTCGGGGTCGGCTGGGGAGGCGTCGGGGTGTTCGGCGGGATGTCGTCTCGCCTCCTGGCTGCCGCTGCGACTGCCTAGGACGCGGTGCTCCGCGTGGTGGACTGGTCCGACGACGAGCCCTGGGAGCGTGACCGATGGCCGAGATGTCCGACACCGGTCCGATAGGCGCCGCCACGGCCTCCCCCGTGCACGCCTTCTTCGTCCCCGCCGGCCCGGAGGTCCTCAGCGTGTGGCCGCCGACCCCGCATGCGCGGCGGGCGGCGGCGTGGGCCCTGCGCACGCTCGGGTACGACCACCTGGGTGGTCTGGTCTGTCTGATCGCGTCCTCTCCTGATGCCCATGCTGAGTGTTTGGCCACCGCGTTGGCCGTGGTGGACGCGGCGGCTGGTGGGCATCGGGTGGCGGGGGCGTTGCCGGATCTGGCCGTTCGGCTGTTGGACGACCCTGTGCACCTGTGTGGGCTGCGGGCTGCGGCTGGGTTGGCCTGACGGCGCGGGCGGGTCGGCTTGCGTGGGCCGGTGCCTGTTCCAGCGGGGTGGGCGGCTGCCGTGCGTCCCATCGCCCTGCGAGGGTGGTCGCCTTTGGCCGTGCGACCTGTCGCCTTGCGTCGTGGTCACCTTGCGTCTGTACCGAGCCGGTGCCGGACATCGCCGCTTCGCGACGATCGCGATTGGGGCTTGACTTCGGGGCCCTTGCGAGGCCTT